>NZ_RPSJ01000019.1:0-48630 GCF_003946765.1 Bacillus sp. 2D03
AGATTTCCCATAGCGTAAGCTAGTAAGATCCCTGAAAGATGATCAGGTTGATAGGTTCGAGGTGGAAGCATGGTGACATGTGGAGCTGACGAATACTAATAGATCGAGGACTTAACCATATAATATGTAGCAAATGTTATCTAGTTTTGAAGGAATATGCCTTCAATAGTTTGGTGATGATGGCAGAGAGGTCACACCCGTTCCCATACCGAACACGGAAGTTAAGCTCTCTAGCGCCGATGGTAGTTGGGACCTTGTCCCTGTGAGAGTAGGACGTCGCCAAGCAACTAAAAACACAAGTCATTTGACTTGTGTTTTTTTGTATTGTTAAAAAGAATAGGAAAGAAGTAAGGGTAATACAAACACGTTGCCCAAGAGTTAATCATATTATATAAAAGATGGGTGTATATTTTTCTGTAAATTGTTAAGGATTAGAAGTATAAAATAGGTTCACTTAAATAGGGAGGGAAGGTTATGAAATTACAAAGTGAAGTTTGTATTGTTTGTGAGACGAAAAGAAAAGAAGGTATATATGTTTATAATAATTTAATATGCTATGAATGTGAAAAGGATATGGTGAATACAGAGACAGATGATCCGAAATATATACATTATTTAAAGCAGCTTCGAAAACTAGAAGTATCATATTTTTAAATAGGCATATGCCTATTATTTTTTTTGTTCTGTATAATAGATAGAGAATGAATAATAAGGAAGAGATGTAGATGAATCAAAATGGTATGCCTTTATATGAGGCGTTAATAGAGTTTAAAGAAAGAGGGCCGTTATCCTTTCATGTTCCAGGTCATAAGAATGGTTTAAACTTCCCTCAGGAGGCAATAAGAGAGTTTAAAGATATTCTATCTATTGATGTAACTGAGTTAGCAGGACTAGATGATTTGCATAGTCCGTTTGAATGTATAGATGAGGCACAACAATTATTGGCTGAAGTTTATAATACAAAGAGGAGCTATTTTTTAATTAATGGTTCAACAGTCGGGAACTTAGCAATGATTTTGTCTTGTTGCGGGGAACATGATATTGTTCTTGTACAAAGAAATTGTCATAAATCAATTATTAATGCTTTAAAACTTGCGGGAGCAAATCCCATTTTTTTAGATCCATGGATTGACGAAGCTTATAATGTACCAGTGGGAGTTCGTAACGAAATTATTAAGAAAGCAATTGGAAAGTATCCAAATGCGAAAGCACTCATTTTAACGCATCCTAATTATTATGGTATGGGGATGGATCTAGAGGCAAGCATCGCTTTTGCACATGCACATAAAATACCTGTTTTGGTAGATGAGGCACATGGGGCACATCTGTGTTTGGGAGAACCATTCCCGAAGTCAGCATTAACATATGGTGCAGATATTGTAGTTCATTCTGCACATAAAACATTACCCGCAATGACAATGGGTTCCTATTTACATATAAATAGTCACTTAGTAGATGAAGAGAAGGTTACTACTTATTTAAGTATGCTACAATCTAGTAGTCCATCGTATCCAATTATGGCTTCCTTGGATATAGCACGCTTTACAATGGCACGTATAAAAGAAGAAGGTCACAGTGAAATTGTTGAGTTTTTACGAAGATTTAAGGAACAACTACGTTCTATTCCTCAAATCGCCATTTTAGAATATCCGTTGCAAGATGAGTTAAAGGTCACCGTACAAACTCGTTGTCAGTTATCAGGGTACGAATTACAGTCTGTATTTGAAAAGGTCGGTATATATACAGAGATGGCTGATCCGTACAATGTCCTATTTATTTTACCACTACAAGCAAATGAGGGGTATATGAAGGTTATAGAGATGATCCGAGTAGCATTGCAACATTATGAGGTGAAAGACAAGAGAGAATCTATTCGTTATACTTATAAAGGTGAGTTCTCTCTTTTACCGTATACGTATAAACAACTAGAAGGATATAAAACAAAGATAGTATCTATAGAAGAGGCTGTTGGAATGATAGCGGCGGAAATGGTGATTCCGTATCCACCTGGAATTCCATTGATTATGTATGGAGAGAGAATTACTTCAGGGCATAAAGAGCAAATTATGTATTTAGAGAGAGCAGGAGCTCGTTTTCAAGGGAATACGAAATATATGAAAGTGTATGATATAGAAAGTAGGTTTTAGGATGAAGGGATTATTTGTAACAATTGAGGGCCCAGAAGGTTCAGGTAAAACAACGTTAATTAAAAGCTTATTGCCATATTTTGAAAAAAAAGCACAAAAGGTAATGGCGACAAGGGAACCAGGCGGTATTGCAATTTCTGAGGACATTAGGACGATTTTACATAAACAAGAATATACGATGATGGAAGCACGTACAGAAGCGCTTCTTTATGCTGCTGCGCGCAGACAACATTTAGTAGAAAAAGTTATGCCAGCACTTAATGAGAACTACCTCGTGTTATGTGATCGTTTTATAGATAGCTCTTTAGCATACCAAGGCTATGCAAGAGGATTGGGTATGGATAAGGTATTTGAAATAAATCGTTTCGCAACAGAGGACTGTATGCCTAGTTTAACAATTTATCTAGACATTGAGCCTGAGGTTGGTTTGGCTCGGATTGAAAAAGATGCAGGACGTGAAGTAAATCGACTAGATATGGAAGATATCTCTTTCCATAAACGTGTGCGCGAAGGGTATTTACAAGTTGTAGAACGTTTCTCGGATCGTATTGTATTGGTAAATGCTGATCAGCCGATGGAAAAACTTATAGAAGAAGTTGTTCAGATTATAGAAGATAAATTGTTATAATAGAAGGAAAGAATGAAATAAGTGAGGTATGCATTATGACGAAGACGTGGGAGCAGCTTTCTGCTATACAACCCATCGGTGTAAAAATGTTGATGAATAGCATTGCAAAAGAGCGTATATCCCACGCTTACTTGTTAGAGGGAGGGAAAGGGACAGGAAAGTTTGCGACAGCAATTCAAATGGCAAAGAGTTTCCTCTGTTCTGAGCGGAATGGGGTAGAGCCCTGCCATGTATGTACAAACTGTAAGCGAATTGATTCAGGTAACCACCCTAACTTACATATTGTAAAACCAGACGGATTATCTATTAAAAAGCAGCAAATTCATGATTTACAAGAAGAGTTTTCAAAAACAGGATTAGAGGCAAATAAAAAATTATATATTATTGAGCACGCAGATCGTATGACAGCAAATGCGGCAAATACACTTTTGAAATTTTTAGAAGAACCAAGTAGTGATACAACTGCTATTTTACTTACTGAACAAAGTCATCAAATTTTAAATACGATTTTATCTCGTTGCCAAGTTGTTACGTTTAGACCGTTACCTACGGAATCTTTAATTAGAAGATTACAGGATGAAGGGATTACAGCATCTTTATCGACACTTGCTGCTCAACTTACAAATAGTTTTGATGAAGCTTTAGCTTTATGTAGTGATGAATGGTTTGCACAAGCACGAGCTTTAGTGATAAAATTATGTGAAGCGCTCGAAAAAGATAAAACCTCTATTTTTTTTGTACAAGAAAAATGGGGAAAACACTTTGGAGAGAAAGAACAATTACAGCAAGGTTTAGATATGTTACTCCTTATTTATAAGGATTTATTATATGTTCAACTTGGAGAAGAAGATCGTCTTGTTTTTCATGATCAGAAAGAGATGTTTGAATCGTTTTCCTATGCTCAGAAGCGCATTGTATCAGCTCTCTTTAATATATTAGAGGCAAAAAATAGAATCAACGCTAATGTAAATGCGCAGCTTGTGTTCGAACAGTTAGTGTTGCGGTTGCAGGAGGGATGACCGTTTTGTATGATGTAGTAGGTGTTCGCTTTAAGAAGGCCGGAAAGGTATATTACTTTGATCCAAATCAGTTCGATATCTCTGAAAATGAGTTTGTCATTGTAGAAACGGTAAGAGGTATTGAATACGGAAAAGTAGTTATTACCAAAAAACAAGTTGATGAAAACGACGTTGTATTACCGCTAAAAAAGGTTATTCGTATTGCAAATGAAAATGATCGTACCATTGTTGAAGAGAACAAACATGCTGCAAAAGAAGCATATCAAGTCTGTCAACAAAAGGTAGTAGAGCATAATCTTGATATGAAACTTGTAGATGTAGAGTATACATTCGATCGTAATAAGATTATTTTCTATTTTACTGCGGATGGTCGGATCGATTTCCGCGAACTAGTGAAGGACTTAGCCGCAATTTTTAGAACAAGAATTGAACTAAGACAAATTGGTGTTCGTGATGAAGCGAAGATGCTAGGTGGTATTGGTCCATGTGGTCGTATGCTTTGTTGTTCTACTTTTTTAGGGGATTTTGAACCTGTATCCATTAAAATGGCAAAGGATCAAAATTTATCATTAAATCCTGCAAAAATCTCTGGTTTATGTGGTCGCTTAATGTGTTGCTTAAAATATGAGAATGATGAATATGAGGCAGCAAAGGAACAACTTCCTGATTTAGATCAACGTATACAAACCCCGCATGGTACTGGCCGTGTTATCGGATTAAATATTTTAGAAAGATTAATTCAAGTGGAACTAGTAGACAAGGAACGGATAGTAGAATATACGTTAGATGAGTTAGTGAATAAAGGGGTCGTTTCGAGTCAAACCACAGATTAATGAGGTGGGTGCTTGTGGAGAAAAAAGATATTTTTGAATCGGTTTCTAGTATGGAAGAGCAAATTGGACATTTATATAAACAGTTGGGAGAGTTAAAACAGCATCTTGCAGAGTTGTTGGAAGAAAACCAGCATATAAAAATGGAAAATAACAATTTGCGACACCGTTTTGAAGAAGTGCAGAATAAAGAAAAACAAAAAACTCAAAAACGTAAAGAAGTGAAGCCGAAAACAGATATTGGTGAAGGCTATGACAATTTAGCGAGACTGTATCAAGAAGGTTTTCATATTTGCAATCTACATTATGGAAGTGTACGTAAAGAGGGAGATTGTTTGTTCTGTCTGTCATTCTTAAATAAAAAGTGAAATTACCTTTCCAATTATAATTGGAAAGGTAATTTTTTATACATGAAATAGGGTAGGTTAAGGGTAAGAAAAGGAGCAGTATATGAATTTATATGAAGATGAACGTTTAGATTACTTATTAGCACAAGACATGAAGATTATACAAAGCCCATCAGTATTTAATTTTTCTTTAGATGCCGTTTTACTTGCAGATTTTGCATGGGTACCAATTCAAAAGGGGAATTTACTTGATTTGTGTACAGGTAACGCGGTTGTTCCCCTTCTATTAAGTACAAGAACAAAAGGAAATATTACTGGAGTGGAAATTCAAGAACGCTTATATGATATGGGAGTAAGAAGTGTTCAATACAATGGGTTGGAAGAAAGAATTCACCTCATACATGGAGATTTGAAAGATATGCCAGAGAAACTTGGGCGTCATCAATATGATGTTGTTACATGTAATCCACCATATTTTCAAACACCTCAAACTTCAGAGAAAAATATGAATGAACATTTAGCGATAGCTCGTCATGAAATTATGTGTACATTAGAAGATGTTGTATCTGCAAGTAGTCAGTTAGTAAAACAAGGTGGGAAAGTAGCGTTTGTACATCGTCCAGGGCGATTACTAGACATTGTCACATTAATGCGTAAATATAAAATTGAACCAAAGCGTGTGCAATTTGTTTATCCTAAGGTTGGAAAAGAAGCAAATACATTGTTAATTGAAGGAATTAAGGATGGAAATGCAGATTTGAAAATCTTACCGCCTCTCGTTGTATATGAGAACAATAACGAATATACAAAGGAGCTACGTTCAATTTTATATGGAGAAGAATAAGCACTTTTTTTATGTGGTAGAGTGCTCTGATGGAAGTTATTATGCTGGATATACAAACCATATAGAAAAGAGAATTCAGACTCATAATAGCGGCAAAGGGGCTAAGTATACACGCGTCAGGCTTCCTGTCGTTTTAAAATATGTAGAGGCCCATGATGATAAGCGTACAGCTATGCAAGCGGAGTATTACTTTAAGAAATTAACGAGAAAACAAAAAGAGGCATATATGCAAAAAGGAGAACGCTATGTGGCAACAAAAAAGCTTTCAACAAAATGAAAAGGGAGTTTTATATTTAGTACCAACTCCTATTGGAAATCTAGAAGATATGACATTTCGTGCAATTCGAATTTTAAAAGAAGTTGATTTAATTGCTGCTGAAGATACGAGACAAACGAAAAAACTTTGTAATTATTTTGAAATTGAAACACCTGTCACGAGTTATCATGAGCACAATAAAGAAGTAAGTGGGAAGAAACTATTAGAGAAATTAGAGGATGGAAAGAATGTAGCACTTGTTAGTGACGCTGGTATGCCATGTATTTCTGATCCAGGTTACGATATTGTCGTTGAGGCAGTAGCTGAGCAATATCATGTAATTCCGCTTCCTGGAGCAAATGCAGCCCTTACAGCATTAATTGCATCTGGTCTTGAAACAAAGCAGTTTTATTTCTATGGTTTCTTGCAGAGAAACAAAAAGGAACGGAAGATGGAGTTAGAAAAGCTTCGTTATGTACAAACTACAATGATGTTTTATGAAGCACCTCATCGTTTAGATGATACTTTAATTTCGATGCAGGAAGTGTTGGGAAATAGAGAGATTGTATTATGTCGAGAGTTAACGAAAAAATTTGAGGAATTTATTCGAGGAACAATCGAAGAAGCAATTGAGTGGACGAAGCAAAATGAAGTACGTGGTGAGTTTTGTATTTTAGTAGCTGGTTCAACAGAAGAACCTGCTCCAGAAGAACAATGGTGGGAATCTCTTTCGGTATATGATCATATTGAATATTATATAAATGAAAAAAGTATGAATTCAAAAGAAGCGATTAAAACAGTCGCTAAAGATCGAGATTTGTCGAAAAGAGATGTATATCAAATCTATCATGTCGATAAAAAATAAGCTTCTCATAATTGAGAAGCTTATTTTGCTGTTTCGATATAATCTTGAAGTTCGTTTAAGATTTGCTCAGCGCCTTCTTTGCTTAAGATGATTTTACCTTCAGCTAAAGAAAGGTTACCGTCAGATACTTCACCAGTTACTTGGCAAGTCATGTTTGGTTTATATTTCTTTAAGATGATTTTTTCGTCATCAACATAGATTTCAAGAGCGTCCTTTTCTGCAATACCTAAAGTACGGCGTAATTCGATTGGAATTACTACACGACCTAATTCATCAACTTTACGAACAATACCAGTAGATTTCATAATTTTTTTCCTCCTAAATAAATAGTTTATAAGTTTCGAGTCTATTTTTAGATTCGTCATTTTTCGACAAAATACCCTATGGACATATGATACCAATCATTTACATTTCCGTCAATTCTTAAATTCTATATTTTTTAAAAAGATTTATAGATTTCTTATTTCTTATATATAATAGATTGAGAGGAAATTCCACAATTATTTACATTATTTTCTGAAAAAATAATAAATTTAAAGTAGATATTGTATATTTTTTTGAAATATGAGCAATAGATGATAAAGATATCGAGCATTAAGACCTAAATTTAAAATTAGGTTGGCGTAAAGAAGATAAGTTAGATTTGGGCTGCTCGTAAAAGCCCAATTAACGTGGGCTAATAATTAGTGGGGAGGAACAAAACCCTACTGATTAAAGTTTCACTTTATATATGAGTTTTTGATATACTGTTTATAAATACATATGAGGTTATTCGGGAGGTCCAAAACAATGACAGAGGAAAATAAGTCCTTTTATATTACTACCCCAATTTATTATCCAAGTGGAAAATTACACATTGGACATGCTTATACGACAGTAGCAGGAGATGCGATGGCACGATATAAGCGTATGCAAGGTTATAATGTGCATTATTTAACAGGAACTGATGAGCATGGACAGAAGATCCAAAAGAAAGCAGAAGAGTTAAATATTACGCCACAGGCATATGTTGATAACATTGTTGCAGGAATCAAAGAGCTTTGGGAGAAGATGGATATTTCTTATGATGATTTTATTCGTACAACTGAAGATCGTCATAAAGATGTTGTCGAAAAAATCTTTAAGCAATTAGTAGATCAAGGTGACATTTATCTTGATGAATATGAAGGTTGGTATTCTGTACAAGATGAGACGTTCTATACAGAGCATCAATTAGTAGATCCAATTATGGAAGGCGACAAAGTAGTTGGAGGAAAAAGCCCAGATAGTGGTCATGATGTAGAACTTGTTCGTGAAGAATCTTATTTCTTTAGAATGGGTAAATATGTCGACAGACTATTAAAGTTCTATGAAGATAATCCACATTTCATTCAGCCGGAGTCTCGTAAAAATGAAATGATTAATAATTTTATTAAACCAGGATTAGAAGATTTAGCGGTTTCTCGTACTTCATTTGACTGGGGAGTTCGTGTTCCTGGTAACCCAAAACACGTTATTTACGTATGGGTTGACGCATTATCTAACTATATTACGGCGTTAGGTTATGGAACAGCAAATGAAGAGAAATATAAAAAATTCTGGCCTGCAGATGTGCATTTAGTTGGGAAAGAAATTGTTCGTTTCCATACAATTTATTGGCCGATAATTTTAATGGCATTAGATTTACCTCTTCCGAAGAAAGTCTTTGCTCATGGCTGGATTTTAATGAAGGATGGAAAGATGAGTAAGTCAAAAGGAAACGTAGTAGATCCAGTTACATTAATCGATCGTTACGGATTAGATGCATTACGTTATTACCTACTTCGTGAAGTTCCATTTGGATCTGATGGCGTATTCACACCAGAAGGATTTGTGGAGCGTATTAATTTCGACTTAGCAAATGACTTAGGTAATTTATTAAATCGTACAGTAGCTATGATTGATAAGTATTTTAACGGAGAAATCCCTGCATTTAAAGAAAATGTGACGGAATTTGATGAAACGTTAGTAGCGTTTGCACAAGATACTTTGAAAAAAGTAGAAGAAGCAATGGAGAATATGGAGTTCTCTGTAGCGTTAGGATCTATTTGGCAACTAGTTAGTCGTACGAATAAATATATTGATGAAACACAACCATGGGTATTAGCAAAAGATGAGAATGATCGTGAAAAGTTAGCCTCTGTAATGGCTCATTTAGCAGAAGTACTTCGTCAAACAGGTATTATGCTTATGCCATTCTTAACAGTAGCACCAAGCAAGATGTTTGCTCAGCTTGGCCTTACTGATGAAGCTCATAAATCTTGGGAAAGTCTATCTACAATTGGCTGCATTCCAGCTGGAACAAAAGTAGAAAAAGGAAACCCAATTTTCCCTCGTTTAGAAATGGAAGTGGAAGTAGAGTACATTAAAGAACAAATGAAAAGCTCTGCTCCTAAAGTAGAAGAGAAAAAAGAAGAAGAACCGAAGGCAGAAGAAATTACAATTGATGATTTCTTTAAAGTAGAATTACGCGTAGCTGAAGTACTATCTGCTGAACCCGTGAAAAAAGCAGACAAGTTGTTAAAAATTCAACTAGACTTAGGCACAGAAAAGCGTCAAGTTGTTTCTGGAATTGCAAAATTCTATTCGCCGGAAGACTTAAAAGGTAAAAAGGTTATTTGTGTAACAAACTTAAAACCTGTAAAATTACGCGGTGAATTATCGCAAGGTATGATTTTAGCGGGCGAAGAGAATGGCGTATTGTCATTAGCATCAATCGACCAAAATCTACCAAATGGTACGAAAATCAAGTAATTAAGACAAGAAAAGAGATGTTTCACGTGTAACATGTGTGAAGCGTCTTTTTTCTTTTTACACTCTCTATTTTTGCATTAAGATTGTAGTATTGTTATCGTTAAGTTATTAAAGAACTTATTTTTGTAGAATAAACTTGATTTCAATATAAAAGGAGTTATGTATTATGTTGTTTGATACACATTCACATTTGAATGCAGAGCAATTCGAAGAAGATTTGCAAGAGGTTATTTCCCGAATGAAAGAAGCGGGAGTTACTTATACAGTTGTTGTTGGTTTTGATGAAGTAACGATAAAAAAGGCGATGGAATTAGCTGAAGCCTATGATTTTATTTACGCTGCGGTTGGCTGGCATCCAGTTGATGCAATCGACATGACAGAAGAACATTTAGCTTGGTTAGAAGAACTTGCTTCTCATCCTAAAGTCGTTGCACTTGGAGAAATGGGCTTAGATTATCACTGGGATAAGTCTCCAAAAGAAATACAGAAAGAAGTATTTCGTAAACAAATTGCATTAGCGAAAAAAGTAAATTTGCCGATTATTATACATAACCGCGATGCAACTCAAGATATTGTTGATATTCTAGAAGAAGAGAATGCAGCTGAAGTAGGGGGCATTATGCATTGCTTTAGCGGTAGCGTAGAAGTAGCAGAGCGATGTGTTGATATGAACTTTTTAATTTCGTTAGGTGGACCAGTTACATTTAAAAACGCTAAGAAACCGAAAGAAGTTGCTACGGAGATTCCGTTAGAGAAATTGTTAATAGAGACGGATTGTCCCTATTTAACGCCGCATCCATTTCGCGGGAAACGAAATGAACCGAGTTATGTAAAACTCGTAGCAGAAGAAATTGCGAATTTAAAAGGAATTTCTTATGAGGAAGTAGCAGAAATGACAACTAAAAATGCAAAAGTTTTATTTGGTGTTGAATAAAAAGAACGGGGGAAACCTGTTCTTTTTTATTTTGAGAAAAACTAGTAGAAGTAATCAAGAAAATAAATGTGAATGATGAAGTGTTACAATAAGAACAGGGAACAAAGATTTTTCTATTCTATTTTTTAAAATATAAGAATGGGGAAAATAATAATGGAAAAGTCGTCATTTTTTTGTTTTACTAAGTAGAGACGAAATGAGTGTGGAGGCAAGCATGAAAATAAAAGAGATTATCGTTGTAGAAGGTAAAGATGATACAGTTGCGATTAAGCGTGCTGTTGATGCGGATACAATTGAAACGAACGGTTCAGCAATCGGTGATCATGTTATTGAGCAAGTTAAATTAGCGCAGCAAAAAAGGGGCGTTATTATTTTCACAGATCCGGATTATCCTGGAGAGCGTATTCGAAAAATTATTTCTGACAAGGTTCCTGGCTGTAAGCATGCTTTTTTACCGAAGGAAGAAGCGCTTGCTAAAAGGAAAAAGGGTGTTGGGATTGAACATGCTTCTAATGAGTCGATTCGCCGTGCTCTAGAGAATATACATGAAGAAATGGAAGCTTACACAAGTGAAATTAGTTGGAGTGATTTAGTCGATGCAGGCTTAGTGGGCGGAGAAATGGCAAAGAGCCGCAGAGAAAGAATGGGTAAGCTATTAAAGATTGGTTATACAAATGCAAAACAGTTACATAAACGATTACAGATGTTTCAAGTTTCAAAGGAATCATTTGCAGAAGCTTATAAGCAAGTAATACAGGAGGAAAAAAAATGAAGGATATCGCAACGCCAAATCGTACAAAAGACATTGTTGAAAAATATGGATTTTCATTCAAAAAAAGTTTAGGACAAAACTTTTTAATTGATACAAATGTATTAAATCGTATTGTCGATCATGCAGAAATTGGTTCAGAAAGTGGTGCAATTGAAATTGGACCAGGTATTGGTGCATTAACAGAGCAATTAGCGAAGCGTGCTAAAAAAGTAGTGGCTTTTGAAATTGATCAAAGACTATTACCAATTTTAGATGAGACGTTAGCGCCATATGGTAATGTTACAGTTATTAATAAAGACGTACTAAAAGCAGATGTACATGAAGTATTTAATGAGCAATTTGAAGAAGGGCAAGATGTAATGGTAGTAGCTAACTTACCATACTATATTACAACGCCAATTTTATTTAAATTGCTTGAAGAAAAGTTACCAGTTCGTGGATTTGTTGTTATGATGCAAAAAGAAGTTGGAGATCGTTTAGCTGCTAAACCTGGAACGAAAGAGTATGGTTCTTTATCGATTGCCATTCAGTACTATACAGAGGTTGAAACAGTTATGACTGTACCACGTACAGTGTTTGTACCACAGCCAAACGTTGATTCTGCAATTATCCGCCTTCTAAAGCGTCCTAAACCGGTTGTAGAGGTGACAGATGAAACGTTCTTCTTTGAAGTAGTACGAGCAAGTTTCGCACAGCGCCGTAAAACTTTAATGAATAATTTATCAAATAATTTAAATGGTTTCCCGAAAGATAAGGAGTTATTGGATCGAATTTTAACAGAAGTAGGAATTGATCCAAAGCGAAGAGGCGAAACGCTATCTATTGAAGAGTTTGCAACATTAAGTAATGCATTAGTTCTTCATAAATTATCATAAGAATATGAAAGGGACAGTTCAAGTTGAACTGTCCCTTTTGTCACCTTTCTCTCTCTAAATTCATACTTTAAAAACAGGTAAGATGGCCTAATGAGTTTGGAGGTAGGAGAATGGTTTTACATGTTGGAGAGTTAGTGGAACGATATTCTCATAAGAGGGATATTCTTTTTCGTATTATAGAAATAAAAGGCGAGATAGCTATATTGTTTGGAGAGGAAATTAGACTGGTGGCGGATGCGCCACTGGAAGATTTAATTAGTATAGATCAAAGAGAACATAAAAAAAGGGTGAAGCGTGAGAAAGAAACAATGGAGCGCACGTATCGTTTGTTTCAACAAGATTATGTACTGATGAAACAAAGGCATGAACATACTTCAACTGGTGGATACACAAGTGAGGTAAATTATTTTCAAATGCCGGGACGTGTATTGCATATAGATGGAGACCCTTTATATTTGCGCAAGTGCTTAGATTTATATAATAAAATTGGCGTTCCTGTTCAAGGTATTCATTGTAAAGAAACGGAGATGCATGAAAAAGTAGTAGACTTAATAGATCACTTTCGCCCAGACATTCTCGTTATTACAGGGCATGATGCATATACAAAATCAAAAGGAGTGAAGGGAGATTTAGCGGCATATAGGCATTCAAGGCATTTTGTACAGGCTGTTCGTGAAGTGCGAAAAAAATATCCATCATTGGATCAACTTGTTATTTTTGCTGGGGCATGTCAATCACATTTTGAGGCACTAATTCGTGCAGGGGCCAATTTCGCTAGTTCACCATCTAGAATTAATATTCATGCACTAGATCCTGTATATGTAGTTGGTAAAATTAGTTTTACTTCATTTATGGAGAGAGTCAATGTATGGGATGTCGTACGTAATACAATTACTGGTGAAAAGGGACTAGGTGGAATTGAAACGAGAGGGATTTTACGAACGGGATTACCTTTTCAACATTACGAAGAGTAAGCAGGATACATATGTATCTTGCTTTTTGTATGGAAGGATTTAAATGAATTTGGATAAAAAGAGGTAAGAACGTAAAGACTACGTAATGATACTTTTACAATATAGTATTTCTTCTATCTATTCAAACGCAGGATGATATTAGCTGTGAATCGCGGTTAATAATTAGGATAGATATATCGTGCTTTAAGTGTTCAATCTAAATTACAGCGAGGTGTAGCGAAGTATATGTCAAAACGTTTAGATGAAATTAAAAGCGAATTAGATCACCATCTTGGACAGCGACTTATGTTAAAAGCAAATAGTGGAAGAAGAAAAACTGTGGAGCAATCAGGTGTACTAGCAGAAACATACCGCTCCGTTTTTGTTGTACAATTGGATCAACAAGAAGATGCGTTGCAACGTGTATCTTATAGTTATGCAGATGTTTTAACAGAGACAGTAGAGTTAACATTTTATGGAGACCCTCATAATGAGGTCATTTTATAATCTGTATATCATTACATATATTCCCATAAATGAAAAGCTATATTATTTTGCATACTAACTATACCGTAGCAAAATAAGGAGGGACTCTGCATTGAGTAGACGAAGAGGTGTCATGTCAAACCAATTTAAAGAAGAGCTAGCAAAAGAGCTTGGCTTTTATGATGTTGTTCAGAAAGAAGGATGGGGCGGAATTCGTGCGAAAGATGCTGGTAACATGGTGAAACGTGCTATAGAAATTGCAGAACAGCAATTAATGAAACGAAACCAGTAGTTGTAAGATACTTTCTATGCTACGGTAGCCGAGGAGACATTCCTCGGCTTTTTGTACTCTAAAAGGTGCCATCATTTTACATAAGTAGTTTCATTCTGAATGCTTTTCGTTATAATTAGGGAAGTGTCATCGTCTTACTATAAATTTATGGTAAAATAAACGATAAAAGATTGAGTACATAGAGTGGGTGAATAGATTGAAGCTACTAGTGAAAGCACCAGCAAAGATTAATCTGTCGTTAGATGTACTGGGAAAAAGACAAGACGGATATCATGAAGTGAAAATGATTATGACAACCATTGATTTAGCAGATCGTCTAGAACTAACGGAATTAGCAGAAGACCGTATTGAAATTTTATCCCATAATCGGTATGTCCCAGACGACCAACGAAATTTAGCTTATCAGGCAGCGAAATTATTAAAAGAGAAGTTTAATGTAAAAAAAGGTGTATCTATTACTATTGAAAAAACGATTCCAGTAGCAGCTGGATTAGCAGGTGGAAGTAGTGATGCAGCAGCGACATTACGTGGTCTTAATAAATTATGGAATTTAGGGCTTACAATTGATGAGTTAGCAGAGCTTGGCGCAGAAATTGGATCAGATGTATCGTTCTGTGTATACGGAGGCACAGCAATTGCCACTGGAAGAGGAGAGAAAATTGAGCATATAAAGACTCCGCCTTCTTGTTGGGTTATTTTAGCGAAACCACATATAGGTGTATCTACTGCTGATGTGTATGGGAATTTAAAGTTAAATCGAGTTACACATCCAAATGTAGATAAAATGGTTGATGTCATAAATTCTGGTGATTATAAAGGAATTTGTGATACTGTTGGTAACGTTTTAGAAGATGTAACATTTGGAATGCATCCTGAAGTTGCCCGTATTAAATCACAGATGAAGCGATTTGGAGCGGATGCTGTATTAATGAGTGGAAGTGGTCCAACTGTATTTGGACTTGTACACCATGATTCACGAATGCATCGCATTTATAACGGATTAAAAGGATTTTGTGAACAAGTCTATGCGGTACGTTTATTAGGAGAGCGAGAAACGCTTGAATAAAGACGTATAATACGTTATGATTTGTTTAGAATATTCGTGATTTGAGGTGAGAGTATGAAAATTAGAAGAAGTACAAGATTAGTCGATATGACTTATTACTTGCTACAAAACCCTCGTCAGCTAGTATCTCTCACTTTTTTTGCTGAAAGGTATCAATCGGCTAAGTCTTCCATTAGTGAAGATTTAGTTATTATTAAGCAAACGTTTGAACAACAAGGGGTCGGCACATTGCAAACGATACCAGGAGCAGCAGGAGGAGTGAAATATATACCGTATATAAGTGAAGAAGAGGCAGATCTAATTATTGATGAGCTTTGTGGCTTATTTGAAAACCGAGATCGTATTTTGCCTGGCGGTTACTTATACATGACAGATTTATTGAGTAATCCTCGCCATATTAATGGCGCAGGTCGTTTGTTTGCTTCTGTTTTTGCTAGGCAACCAATTGATGCAGTTATGACGGTGGCAACGAAGGGGATTCCACTTGCTTATGCAGTGGCAAATTACTTAGATGTACCAGTTGTAATTGCAAGGAAAGATAATAAGGTAACAGAAGGTCCGACTGTTAGTATTAACTATGTGTCGGGTTCTTCTAAACGAATTCAAACAATGACGTTAGCGAAACGCAGTCTTCCAGAAGGGTCGAATGTTTTAATCATTGATGACTTCATGAAAGCTGGCGGAACAATTCAAGGTATGATGAGTATGTTAGAAGAGTTCAAGGCTAATGTTGTTGGTATTGGTGTATTAGTAGAATCCACAGATATTGAAGAACGACTAATTAATAATTTTGTATCATTAATTCGTCTATCGGAAGTTGATGTGAAAGAAAAAACGATTCAAGTGGAAAAAGGGAATTATTCTCTTGCGCCATTTGATGAAGGGCTTGTAGAGGCGGAATAAAAGATAGAGCAGATAGCTCTATCTTTTTTTATTTTATTTATAGATTATAAAATAGATGGACAAACTGCCTTTCGTACACTATTTTTAAAGAGTAAAATAAATAATAAAAGGGTGAAAAGTATGAAAGTTGTTCAAACAAGCAAGGCACCACAAGCAATTGGACCTTATTCACAGGGGATTATTGTAAATAACATGTTCTATAGCTCAGGACAAATTCCATTGATGGCAAATGGGGAGCTTGTAACAGGAGATGTAACAGTACAAACAGAACAAGTATTTCAAAATTTACAAGCGGTATTAGAGGAAGCAGGTGCTTCATTTGATACAGTCGTAAAAACAACAGTATTTTTAAAGGACATGGATGATTTTAATGCTGTGAATGAAGTGTATAGCTCTTATTTCACTACTCATAAACCAGCTCGATCTTGTGTGCAAGTAGCAAAATTACCGAAAGATGTTTCCGTTGAAATTGAAGTAATCGCCCTAGTTAAGTAACCTTTTGTAAGCGATAACCTCCACTAATCTCTATATTCAACTACTTTAAAAATTTTTATCTTAAAAATTTTTAAAAAATTAAAGGGAAAATAGAAAATTTGTGGAATTTATACAAATATATCGCTTATTTAGAAAAGGGTGGTGAACACAAGATGGAAGTGACTGACGTAAGATTACGCCGCGTAAACACAGAAGGCCGCATGAGAGCAATTGCCTCTATTACTCTAGACCATGAATTTGTTGTTCATGATATTCGTGTAATTGATGGTAATAATGGATTATTTGTAGCAATGCCAAGTAAACGTACTCCAGATGGAGAGTTCCGTGACATTGCACATCCAATTAATTCTGGTACACGCTCTAAAATTCAAGATGCGGTTTTAACAGAGTATCATCGTTTAGGCGAGTTAGAAGAGGTTGAGTTTGAAGAAGCAGGTGCTTCGTAAAATTCGAATGAAAAGGGCTTTTGACAAAAAGCCTTATAATTTTGTAGCAAACTCCTGTAAGCATTTACAGGGGTTTGTTTTTTTGCTTTATATTTGGAAACTTCATAATTTATTAACATAAAAAGAAGAAACTACTAATTTTTTCAAAATCATTTTAAATAGTATAGCTTATTTCTTAAAAAAGATACTAAAGAGTAAAACATCTTATAAGAATTATGGTAAAATTTAATAGTTAAAATGTGTTTCTTGAAATATATGATGATTTAGGATAATATCTTTAATGGATAAATAGGTTGCGATGGAGGGTCTATATGTCAAACAGATTTGCAGTGATTCTAGCTGCAGGTAAAGGCACACGTATGAAGTCAAAGCTATACAAAGTGCTGCATCCTGTATGTGGAAAACCTATGGTACAACACGTAGTCGATCAAGTATCTCAATTAGGATTGCAGAAACTTGTAACGGTTGTTGGACATGGTGCTGAAATGGTACAAGAACAGCTAGGGAACGTAAGTGAGTTTGCATTACAAGCAGAACAACTTGGTACAGCACATGCTGTAGATCAAGCTGCAAATGTACTTGCAAATGAAGAAGGAACAACTTTAGTTATTTGTGGTGATACGCCTCTAATAACTGCTGAAACAATGGAAGCATTACTTCAGCAACATAAAGAAGCAGGAGCAATGGCGACGGTGCTAACAGCATACATAGAAGAGCCTGCTGGATATGGCCGTATTGTTCGTAATGAGAATGGTCATGTTGAAAAGATTGTTGAGCATAAAGATGCAAATGAGAAAGAATTAGCTATTAAAGAAATCAATACAGGTACGTATTGTTTTGATAATAAGGCTTTATTTGCTTCACTTTCTAAAGTTTCAAATGATAACGTGCAAGGTGAATATTACCTTCCAGATGTTATTGAGATTTTAAAAAATGAAGGTCATATCGTATCAGCTTATCAAACAGAGCAGTTCGATGAAACGTTAGGTGTTAACGACAGAGTCGCTCTATCGCAAGCGGAAATTATTATGAAAAACCGTATCAATCGAAAGAACATGGTAAATGGTGTTACAATTATTGATCCAAGTAACACTTATATTTCTGCTGATGCAATTATCGGTAGCGATACAGTTCTTCATCCAGGAACAATTATTGAGGGGAACACTGTAATTGGTTCTGATTGTGAAATTGGACCGCATACAGTAATTCGCGATAGTGAAATTGGAGATCGTACGACAATTCGACAATCTACTGTACATGATAGTAAGCTTGGTACAGAAGTATCGGTTGGTCCATTTGCACATATTCGCCCAGATTCAGTTATTGGAGACGAAGTACGCGTTGGAAACTTCGTGGAAATCAAAAAAACTGTCTTTGGTAATAGAAGTAAAGCTTCACACTTGAGTTATATCGGGGATGCACAAGTTGGAGAAGACGTGAATCTTGGTTGTGGTTCAATTACGGTGAACTATGACGGTAAGAATAAATTCAAAACTGTGATTGGTAATGGGGTATTTATTGGATGTAATTCAAACCTTGTTGCTCCAGTAACAGTTGAAGATGGTGCTTATGTGGCGGCAGGCTCTACAATTACAGAGAATGTTCCATCAAAAGCATTATCGGTAGCACGTGCACGTCAAGTTAACAAAGAAGACTATGTTGATCAATTGCTGAATAAGAAAAAATCATAATAATGTGGAGGGTTAATCTAGATGTCGACTCAATATCTAAATTCTAATTTGAAAGTATTCTCTTTAAACTCTAATAAGGAACTTGCTGAGCAGATTGCAAAGCATATTGGAGTAGGACTAGGAAAATGTTCTGTTGATCGTTTTAGTGATGGAGAAGTTCAAATTAACATTGAAGAAAGTATCCGTGGTTGCGATGTATTCATTATTCAATCTACAAGCTTCCCAGTAAACGAACATATCATGGAATTACTTATTATGATCGATGCATTAAAACGTGCATCTGCGAAAACAATTAATATTGTTATTCCTTACTATGGTTATGCGCGTCAAGACCGTAAAGCGCGTTCTCGTGAACCAATTACATCGAAACTTGTAGCAAACTTGCTTGAAACAGCAGGTGCAACTCGTGTAATCACTCTAGATTTACATGCTCCACAAATTCAAGGGTTCTTTGATATCCCAATCGACCACTTAATGGGTGTACCGATTCTTTCTGATTACTTTGAAACAAAAGGTCTTAAAGATATCGTAATCGTGTCTCCTGATCATGGTGGTGTAACTCGTGCGAGAAAAATGGCAGATCGTCTAAAAGCGCCAATCGCTATTATTGATAAGCGTCGTCCTCGCCCGAACGTTTCAGAGGTAATGAACATTATCGGTAATATTGAAGGCAAAACAGCGATTTTAATTGATGACATCATTGATACAGCTGGTACAATTACATTAGCAGCAAACGCTCTTGTTGAGAACGGTGCTTCTGAAGTATATGCTTGCTGTACACACCCAGTATTATCTGGTCCAGCAATTGAGCGTATTCAAAATTCAAATATTAAAGAGTTAGTTGTAACGAACTCTATCGTATTACCGGAAGAGAAGAAAATCGACAAAGTACATGAACTTTCAGTTGCTCCATTAATCGGAGAAGCAATCATTCGTGTATACGAAGAAGAATCTGTGAGTGTATTATTCAATTAATTGGATAGAATGAGACGTAACCAAAATTGGTTACGTCTTTTCGTATCGAAAAAAGAAAGTAGTGGTACAAGAATGAAATTGATAGTAGGACTTGGGAACCCAGGTAGAGAATATGAATTAACAAGGCATAATATTGGATTTATGGCCATTGATGAACTTGCGAAGCGTTGGAACATTTCTTTGAATGAACAAAAATTTAAAGGTGTATTTGGTGCAGGGTTTGTTAATGGAGAAAAGGTAATCTTATTAAAGCCGCTAACATACATGAATTTATCTGGGGAAAGTATTCGTCCACTCATGGATTATTATAAAATTGATGTTGAGGACTTCGTTGTTATGTACGACGATTTAGACATTCCTGTAGGTAAATTGCGTCTTCGCATGAAAGGTAGTGCTGGTGGACATAATGGTGTAAAGTCAACGATTTCGCACCTAGGAACACAAGAATTTCAACGTATCCGTATGGGAATTGATCGCCCGAAAAATGGAATGAAGGTAGTCGATTATGTATTAGGACGCTTTACATCTGAAGAGATTCCGGATGTTAACCATTCTATTGAAAAAGCAGCGGATGCATGTGAAGAGTGGCTAAATAAGCCTTTTCTTCAAATCATGAATACTTTCAATAGTTAAAAATAAGATTGGGAATATTTCTCTTTTGTTTTACCCATACTAGTAGTAATTGAATTTTTAGGAGGCTAGTATGGAAGGGTATTATTATTGCAGACACTGCGGAGGTAATGTAGGCTCCATTAACGCAGAAAAAGTATATAGCGACGTTTTATTTCAACTAACGGAGCAAGAAGTAGTAGAAATGATTCATTTTCATGAGAATGGAAATATATATATAAAAACGATTTGTGAATCGTGTCAAGAAACGCTCGCATCTTATCCTGAGTATTATGAGTATGAAAAATTTCTGCAATAAAATGTTGTCGCTTTGGCATGTCCAAAGCATTTTTCTGTTTTCCTTTTCCAAAATATTTGCATAAAATAGAATGACTTGCTCTTTATGTTGAGAGGAGTTTTAAAAATGATAGGTTTATTAGAGCAATTTTATAAAAATGAAGAGATACAATCGGTTATTAATGGGTTAGAAGATGGGTTAAAAGAACAACTTATATCAGGGATGGCAACGTCTTCTCGTTCATTATTAATGGCGGCTTTATATAAAAAAACAAAAAAATCACAATTAATCGTGACACATAACTTATACCAAGCACAAAAAGTACATGAAGATTTAGTGGCGTTACTTGGTGAAAAAGATGTGTGGTTATATCCAGTGAATGAACTGATAGCATCGGAAATTGGAGTTGCAAGTCCAGAATTGAAGGCGCAACGTATAGAAGTGTTAAATCGCTTGGCTGCGGGAGAGAATGGAATCATTGTAGCGCCAGTGGCAGGATTGCGTAGATTTTTACCAATAAAAGAATTGTGGAAGCAAAAGCAAGTTGAAATCAATCTAGGGCAAGAGATTGATTTAGATGCGCTCTTGCATACTTTACATCATATTGGCTATGAACGTAAGTCGATGGTAGAAGCTCCAGGGGAGTTCAGTTTGCGTGGGGGAATATTAGATATATATCCTTTAACTGAAGAACTACCATTTCGTATTGAATTCTTTGATACAGAAGTCGATTCTATTCGATTATTTGATGTGGATGAACAGCGTTCTCAAGGTAAAAAAGAAAGCGTTAGGTTTGGTCCGGCAACAGAGTTTTTATTTTCACAGGAAGAATTAAAATCAGGAATTCAGCATCTTGAAGAAGGCTTGACTAAGACGATGCAAAAACTTTCTGATGATAAACTAAAGACTAAAGTGCTTGAGACGGTAAGTCATGAAATTGAGATGTTGAAAAACGGGCAAAGTATAGAACAGATGTTTAAATACTTATCTATTTTCTATAAAGAACCTGCTAGTCTGATAGATTATTTACCAGAAGATGGTGTTGTAATTTTAGATGAGATTTCCCGTATTCAAGAAACAGCATCACATCTTGAAACAGAAGAGGCGGAATGGTATATATCACTTCTTGGTGAAGGAACAATTATTCAAGATTTATCTTTCTCTCACCCATTCGAGGGGTTTCTTCATCATAAAAAAAGAAGTTTTGTATATTTAACGTTATTCTTGCGTCATATCGCACACACACATCCGCAAAATATTGTTAATGTAACATGTAAAACAATGCAAGATTTCCATGGACAGATGAATTTGTTAAAAACAGAAATTGATAGATGGAATGAAGGGCATTTTACGACTGTTGTACTCGGAACAGATGATGAACGTGTGAAAAAATTACAACATATTTTAAGTGATTATGATATTGAGGCAGATATTGTAGAAGGTACAGATATTTTATTGCCTGGAAGATTACAAATTGCTGTAGGTGATTTACATGCAGGATTTGAAATGCCGATGCAAAAGCTTGTTGTCATTACTGAAAAGGAGCTTTTTCATAAGAAAGTTAAAAAATCACAACGTAAACAAAAGTTATCGAATGCTGAACGTATTAAAAGTTATTCGGAATTAAAAGTTGGAGATTATGTAGTTCATGTAAATCATGGTATAGGTAAATTTTTAGGTATTGAGACATTAGAGATTAATGGTGTTCATAAAGATTATTTAAATATTAAATATCAAGGTAATGATAAGCTATACGTTCCAATTGAACAAATTGATCAAGTTCAAAAATATGTAGGATCTGAAGGTAAGGATCCGAAAGTTTACAAATTAGGTGGTAATGATTGGAAAAAGGTTAAAACGAAAGTTGAAAAATCTGTACAAGACATTGCGGATGACCTAATTAAACTATATGCTGAGCGCGAAGCTTCAAAAGGCTATGCATATACGCCAGATACGGCAGAACAACAAGAGTTCGAATCTTCTTTCCCGTATCAAGAGACAGAGGATCAGTTACGTTCTATTGACGAGATTAAAAAAGATATGGAACGCGGACGCCCGATGGATAGGCTCCTTTGTGGTGACGTAGGGTATGGAAAGACTGAAGTGGCTATTCGTGCGGCATTTAAAGCAATTATGGATGAAAAACAAGTTGCAATTTTAGTACCGACAACGATTCTTGCGCAGCAACACTATGAAACAATTCGAGAGCGTTTTCAAGATTATCCGATCAATATAGGCTTATTAAGTAGATTCCGTACGAGAAAACAACAAAATGAAACAATTAAGGGCTTAAAGGATGGAACAGTAGATATTGTAATCGGAACACATCGTATTTTATCTAAAGATGTTACGTATAAAGATTTAGGGCTTCTTATTATTGATGAAGAACAAAGATTTGGTGTGACACATAAAGAAAAAATTAAACAATTGAAGGCGAATGTTGACGTATTAACATTAACGGCAACTCCGATTCCGCGGACGCTTCATATGTCTATGCTTGGTGTGCGCGACTTATCTGTTATTGAGACACCACCAGAAAATCGTTTCCCAGTCCAAACGTATGTAGTCGAGTATAATCCAGCGTTAATGCGAGAGGCGATAGAGCGAGAGCTTGCAAGAGGTGGTCAAGTTTACTTCCTATATAATCGTGTAGAGGATATTGAAAGAAAAGCAGATGAAATTTCGATGTTAGTTCCAGATGCCCGCGTAACGTAC
This sequence comes from Bacillus sp. 2D03, assembly GCF_003946765.1. Classification (NCBI taxonomy): domain Bacteria; kingdom Bacillati; phylum Bacillota; class Bacilli; order Caryophanales; family Bacillaceae; genus Bacillus; species Bacillus sp. 2D03. The sequence goes on from NZ_RPSJ01000019.1 coordinate 23,219, forward strand.
GCACATGGGAAAATGAACGAAAGCGAATTAGAGTCTGTTATGCTATCATTTTTAGAAGGACAGCATGATGTTCTTGTAAGTACAACAATTATTGAGACGGGTGTAGATATCCCGAATGTAAATACGTTAATTGTATTTGATGCAGATCGTATGGGATTATCACAGTTGTATCAGCTTCGTGGGCGTGTTGGACGTTCTAATCGTGTTGCATATGCATACTTTGCATATAAACGTGACAAAGTGCTGTCAGAGGTTGCAGAGAAGCGTCTACAAGCAATTAAAGAGTTCACGGAACTTGGATCTGGTTTCAAAATTGCGATGAGAGATTTATCTATTCGTGGAGCAGGTAATTTGTTAGGGGCAGAACAGCATGGATTTATTGATTCTGTCGGATTTGATCTATATTCTCAAATGTTAAAAGATGCAATTGAACAGCGTAGAGGAACAGATGGGGCTGAAAATATAGTTAATGTTGAAATTGACTTAGAGGTAGATGCATACTTACCAGATGCTTATATTTCAGATAGTAAGCAAAAAATTATGATGTATAAACAATTTAGAGGTGTTTCTGCAATTGAGGATATTGAAGAATTGCAGGAAGAAATGATCGATAGATTTGGCGATTATCCACAAGAAGTTGGTTATTTATTACAAATTGCAAATATTAAAGTGTTGGCAATGAAAGAAAAAATTGAATTAATTAAGCAGAATAAATTTGAAGTAACATTCCTGTTTTCTGAACAAGCAAGTCAAAATATTGATGGTGGAAAATTATTCATGCTCGGAAATAGTTTTGGACGTATGATCGGTTTAGGAATGGAAGGATCACAATTGAAAATTGTTATGAAAACAAATGGCTTAGAGACATCGAAGTGGTTAACGATTGCTGAAAATTTATTAAAAGGCTTGCCAGATGTAAAAAAAGAAGTAATAAATGCCTAAAATAAGATAAAAAAATACAATTCGACGTGCATAGAAGAACTAATGTGTAAAATACTATATCTAACAGTTGGTGATTTTTACATGAACAGGTAAATTCACCACTTTGATCATCAGTAGAAAGTGAGGCAGCATTAGAATGAAAGCAACTGGAATCGTACGTCGAATTGATGATTTAGGCAGGGTCGTAATCCCGAAGGAAATTCGTAGAACTTTACGTATTCGAGAAGGAGACCCACTAGAAATATTTGTTGATCGCGATGGAGAGGTAATTTTAAAGAAGTATTCTCCAATTAGTGAGCTAGGTGATTTTGCAAAAGAATATGCTGATGCTTTATATGACAGCTTAGGACATAATGTGCTTGTGTGTGATCGAGATTCTATCATCGCAGTATCAGGCGTATCGAAAAAAGAATACTTAAATAAAAGTGTTGGCGATTTAATTGAAAAAACGATGGAAGAACGAAAGTCTGTTATTATGACGGATGAAAGTGATATTTCCATTATTGATGGTGTAACAGAAAAGGTTCATTCTTATACAGTTGGACCGATTGTTGCAAACGGAGATCCGATTGGAGCCGTCATTATTTTTTCAAAAGAAGCTATTATAAGCGAGATCGAGCATAAAGCGGTTAATACTGCTGCCAGTTTCTTAGCGAAACAAATGGAACAGTAAGGGTATATTGATTTTAGAAGTAGCAATCTTTCCTAATTATGATCTTTCTTTTTGAGAAATCAATTATTTGGAGATATATGTATATTGAATGAAGGTAGCACTTTGCTACCTTTTTTCGTTGAATATTTTTAACGTGTAGGAACTCATTATTACCCGTGTTGGGAAGGGAGTTTGTTCTTTTCTTTATGATATAATACGAGAGGTGAGAATAGAAAAAGGAGTTTTCTTGTATGGAAGCGAAGAAGTATCAAGCCTTTTGGCGTGGGGCTATTATATTAACGATTGCAAGTTTCGTTACAAAAGTATTAAGCGCTTTTTACCGTATTCCATATCAAAATATAGCGGGGGATATTGGGTTTTATATTTACCAACAAATTTACCCGTTTTATGGATTTTGTTTAATTTTAGCTACTTATGGATTTCCTGTTATCATTTCGAAAATGGTTGCAGAACGACTAGAGCGGGGAAAACAAAAAGAAGCAGAAGAAATTATTTGTGTATCTTTTTGGTTCTTATTAGGAATTGGTTTTATAGGCTTCTTTACATTGTTTTTTGGGGCCGAAACAATTGCGGTAGCTATGGGCGATATACACTTAGATAAATTACTACGTGTTATTTCATTTTCATTCTTATTGATGCCATTTTTGTCTGTAGCAAGAGGGTATTTTCAAGGATTCAACAATATGATGCCAACGGCTGTTTCGCAAGTAATAGAACAAACAATTCGAGTTTCTATTATTGTATTTTTATCGCTATTCCTAATTGCTCACGGATTTGATTTATATACAGTTGGTGCAGGGGCTATGTTAGGCTCAATTGCGGGTGGACTTATTGGGATTATTGTACTTATATTGTATATGCGTCAAGATTTTCGTTCTATATTCTTCAAAAGTGCAGCGAGAATTAAGGGTAAAAGGAAGATAGTTAAAATCCTTTTTTGGCAGGGGTTAGCGATTTGTGTTAGTAATTTAGTGCTTATTTTTATACAGATGGCTGATTCAGTGTCCTTTTACAGCTTACTTATTGGTGCGGGAGAACAGGCTGAAAATGCAAAGGTATTAAAGGGTGTTTATGATAGAAGTATTCCGCTAATGCAATTAGGTACTGTTGTGACGACTTCTTTCTCGTTGTCACTTATTCCGATTATTACAGCGGCGAAGGAAAGAGGAGATCTTTCCTTTATTCAAGAAAAGGTAAAGTTAGCAGTGAAAATAACATGTGTTATTGGACTTGCAGCAGCTATTGGACTAACTTGTATTATTCAACCTACGAATATTATGTTGTTTGAAAACAGTGATGGATCAGATGTTTTATCTATTTTATCGTTATCTATTTTATTTAGTTCATTGTCAATTACGACAGCTTCTATTTTACAAGGATTGGGGCAAACGTTTAAGCCAGCATTATTTGTTGTATTTGGAGGTTGCTTAAAGTTAGCGTTAAATTATATATTCATGCCTTATTTTGGTGTGAAAGGTGCAGCCTTTGCGACTTTATGTGCGTTAATTATAATCTCTGGACTAAATACTTTGTTGCTTACGAGAGCTGTATCAGGGTCACTTATCAATAAGCGAAATATGTTAGGGATAGTAATTAGTGGTATCTGTATGGGATTTGTATTAATGATGTTCACACGTGTGTTACAGATGTCTGGATTAGTAATTGATACGGAACATAGAGGAAGCGCGACACTTGAAGCGTTGTTAGGTGTAGCCATTGGCGGATTGACATATATGTTTTTTATTTTGAAATTACGTGTATTTACAAAAAAAGAATTAGGAACCGTTATGAAACAAGAGAAAAAAGAAGGTTCATTGAAGAAGAGTGGATAGAGGTGACTGGTTGTGAGTGGAATCATTACTGTTTTAGGTTTAGGAGCTGGTGAATTAGATCAGCTAACGATGGGTGTATATCGAAAAATAAAAGAAGCAGACCATCTGTTTGTTAGAACGAAAGAACATCCAGTTATAGAAGAATTGGAGAAAGAAGGCGTACAATATACGTCTTTTGATGCTGTATATGAAGCACATGATACGTTTGAAATTGTATATGAAACAATTGCGAATAAATTGCTAGAACAAGCTGAAGGTACAGAAATTATCTATGCTGTTCCCGGGCATCCACTTGTAGCAGAAAGAACAGTTCAGCTACTGTTGGAAAAAGGAGAGGTTTCAAATGTTGAAGTGCGAATTGAGGGTGGACAAAGTTTCCTTGATCCTATGTTTGCAAGTCTAAAGATTGATCCGATTGAAGGATTCCAATTACTTGATGCTACATCATTTGAAAGAGGGCAATTAGAACTGCGTCAACATTTAATCTTTTGCCAAGTATATGATGCATTCGTTGCATCTGATGTGAAATTAACATTAATGGAGATGTTACCAGATGATTATGAAGTGTATATCGTAACAGCTGCAGGAACTTCATTTGAACAAGTAAAGAAGGTACCGTTGTACATGTTAGATCATGAAACGGAATTGAATAATTTAACGAGTGTGTACGTGCCGCCAGTTCAGGAGCGTGCGTCCTTGTATCAACAGTTTGATGTTCTTAGAGAAATTATTGCGGAACTTCGTGGTCCAAATGGTTGTCCGTGGGATAAAAAGCAAACACATCAATCATTAAAGAAATATTTAATTGAGGAAGCTTATGAAGTGTTGGAAGCAATCGATGAAGAGGATGATGATCACTTAGTAGAAGAATTAGGTGATATATTATTACAAGTTATGCTTCATGCTCAAATCGGAGAAGATGAAGGTTGGTTCTCTATAGATGATATCATTCGAACTCTATCTGAGAAAATGGTTCGTCGCCATCCGCATGTGTTTGGAAATACGGATGTAAACAACGCTGATGAAGTGATTGCAAATTGGGAAGAAATTAAAAAACAAGAAAAAGGATTCGTGAAAGAATCTGTTTTAAATGGCGTTCCCAAAAGTTTGCCGCAGTTACTACGCGCCTATGAAATCCAGAAGAAAGCTGGTAAGGTTGGATTTGATTGGGTTGATGTGCAACCGATGATAGAAAAAGCTTTGGAAGAATGGCAAGAGTTCCAACAAGAGGTTACAAATATGGATGAGAAAAAGATGCTAGGTGAGTTTGGTGATTTACTATTTGCATTTGTTAATATAGCTCGTCATTACAAAATAGATCCAGAAGAGGCGTTACGTTCAACTAATGAGAAATTTACTGGTCGTTTTTTATACATGGAGGCAAAAGTAGCTGAAATGAATAAAGAGATGAAAGATTTATCATTAGAACAGTTAGATGTTTTATGGGAAGAAGCGAAACAAACAGAGCGTTAATAGGGGGATTTGATATGCGTCTAGATAAGTTTTTAAAAGTATCACGTTTAATTAAAAGAAGAACATTAGCGAAAGAAGTAGCTGATCAAGGAAGAATATCTATTAATGGTCAAGTGGCAAAAGCGAGTTCTGATGTGAAAGTAGCTGATGAATTAACAATTCGTTTTGGTCAAAAAATAGTGACTGTGAAAATAAATGAATTAAAAGAAACAACTAAAAAAGAAGATGCAGCAAATATGTATAGCTTAGTTCGTGAAGAAAAAGTAAAAGCGGAAGAAGGCTTGTTCTAAAATCATTTATCCCCTCATACATTACTATTAGCTAGTAAAAACCTATGGGGGGATTTACGTGAATAATGGTTACTCACCTACGTCTTCTAATCAACAAAATGTTTCTGTAGAGCATGACATTATTATGCGTGGCAGGCGTATAATTGATATTACCGGTGTGAAGCAGGTAGAGAGTTTTGATAGCGAAGAGTTTTTACTAGAGACCGTAATGGGTTTTTTAACAATTCGTGGTCAAAATTTACAAATGAAAAATTTAGATGTGGAAAAAGGTATTGTGTCGATTAAAGGGAAAGTTAATGAGATGCTGTATATTGATGAAAATCAAGGGGAAAAAACTAAAGGTTTCTTTAGTAAGTTGTTTAAATGAGCTTAACAATTCAGTTGTATACAATGCTTTCAATGATTGGAATGGGTGCTTGGATTGGAGCGTCTTTAGATACATATCAACGTTTTTTAAAGCGCCAAGAACGTAAACGTTGGCTTGTATTTATACATGATATATTATTTTGGATTGTCCAAGCATTATCCGTCTTTTATGTATTGCTTCTCGTAAATGAAGCTGAGCTACGTATATATGTGTTTTTGGCATTATTATGTGGTTTTGCGGCATATCAAAGCTTACTGAAGGCACTATACATGAAGCTGTTAAATTTTCTCATCTATATTTTTATGCAAACAACATATTTTTTTGTTCGAATTATACAGCTACTCATGATAAAACCTGTTATTATTATAGCGCAGCTATTTATTGCATTTATATTATTCTTATTTCGTATACTGCTTTCAATTGGACATGTGTTATGGAAAATGGTGATTTGGATATTACTTTTCATATGGAAAGTTTTTTTCTGGCCTGTTCGATTTATTGCTTCGCTCATATGGAAACTTCTCCCTAATCGTGTTAAACTTTTTATAGTGAAACATATAGGGTTCCTGCAATATATAGCAAAATTGAAGGGACATATCTTCCAACTATGGGAGCATATAAAAAAGAAGTTAGGGGGACCTCGGAAATGAGGGAACTGAGACAAAGAACAATCGAAAAACAGAGTCCAAATCCTGTTAAAGAGCATATAATACAAACGGATGAGAACAGGAAGCGACTTTATCGCCGTTTAGCGGTTTTTCTTGTCTTTACTTTTACAATTATTGCGAGTATTAGTGTAACGTTTTATCAACAAAACAGTTCCATTAAAGCAAAAGAAGCAAAAGTTAAGGACATGAAAAAAGAACTGGATTCATTAACGAATAAAGAAAAAAGTCTAAAAGACGAAGTTCAAAAGTTAAATGATGAAGAGTACGTATTAAAGATTGCTAGAAGGGATTATTTCTTCTCTGGTAAAGGGGAGATAATTTTTCCTGTTTCTAAGTAGAGTATGTCTTATTGACACTATATTTTAGGATTATATATAATAAAGTAAAATTTGACTTTTTAACCACTAAGGAGGAGCATTTTTTTTATGTCAATCGAGGTAGGCAGCAAGTTACAGGGTAAAGTAACAGGTATTACAAATTTTGGGGCTTTTGTGGAGCTGCCAGAGGGCTTAACGGGTCTTGTTCATATTAGTGAAGTTGCTGATAACTATGTAAAAGATATTAACGATCACTTAAAAGTGGGCGACCAAGTAGAAGTAAAAGTTATTAATGTTGAAAAAGATGGAAAGATTGGTTTATCTATCAAAAAAGCGAAAGAACGTGAAAAAACAGAAGGAGATCGTCCACGCGGTGAATACCAACGCGGTGGTGATCAACAACGTTCTGGACGTCCACAACGTAATAATCGCTCTTTCAACAGAGATAATCGCGGTGGCGGTAACGACCGAGCTCCGAAAGAAACATTTGAGCAAAAGATGGCACGCTTCTTAAAAGATAGCGAAGATCGTTTAACTTCTTTAAAGCGTAACACAGAGTCTAAACGTGGTGGCCGTGGCGCGCGTCGCGGATAATAAGGACGTTTAGTTTTTAACATATAGAGAGGTACCCAGAGTGATGGCTCAGGGTGCTTTTTTATATGTTAAAAATATTTTTAAAAAAGTTTTTGAGATGTGTTGACTTTAATTAGTATCTGATGTAAGATACTAATTGTCCGTTAAATAAGACGACATGGCGGTGTAGCTCAGCTGGCTAGAGCGTACGGTTCATACCCGTGAGGTCGGGGGTTCGATCCCCTCCGCCGCTATATTTAATTTAACGGCCCGTTGGTCAAGTGGTTAAGACACCGCCCTTTCACGGCGGTAACACGGGTTCGAATCCCGTACGGGTCATCTAAAAAGATCATGCAAATTTGCATGATCTTTTTTTGTTAAATAAATTAAGATATACAACACTTCTACAAAATCACCCTATATTTTCTGAATATTTAATTAAAATCTCAAAAATAACTTACATACCGTGTATATCTGTAGAGTTATTTCGAATAAAAAGTCGAACGATTATAAAAGTGAAAACTGTTGTTTTGACAAAAAAACCAACAATCATCTTTTATAATGACAGTAATTAAACTATGCAGGTGGTGTTAAAAATATGCCTAAAGCAGGAAGGAATACTATGAATACAAGTGCATTGGCAATGAATGAGAGTCAGCTTGGAGGAATAAAGTGGACGAGTAAGTTGCGAATGAAATTTGAGCAAGTTTTCTTTAGATGGGGATTTATTATTGTTGTTATTGGTTTTCTTTTGGGACGAGCATATATATTAACAAATATTTTACCGTTTGCACTCCCATTTTTTGCTGCTGTTTATGTTATGAAGCGGGATAAGATGCCGCTAGCATTTTTAGCTCTAATGGGAGGAGCTCTTTCGGTATCGATAGATAATTTGTTTTTTACCTTTGCATCTATCTTTACCTTCTTCATTTATAATATCTTCTTTAGTCGATTTACACGTAAAACTGTTGGACTTGTTCCATTTCAAGTATTTATCTCCGCATTAACCGCACACTTAGTTGTTGTATATTTTGCGCAACAAACTGTCACCATGTACGATTTACTCGTTAGTACCATTGAGGCTGGGCTTAGTTTCGTATTAACTATGATATTTTTACAAAGCGTCCCGCTTTTAGTGGAAAGGAAAGGAAAACAACAGGCATTAGAGACGGAAGAAATTGTTTGTTTGATTATATTACTAGCATCTGTTTTAACGGGTACAACAGATTGGTTTGTATATGATGCTTCTATTCAACATATTTTTACAAGGTATTTAGTGCTAGTATTTGCATTTATTGCGGGTGCTGCCACAGGATCCACAGTAGGGGTTGTAACAGGACTAATATTAAGTTTAGCAAATGTGTCTAGCTTGTCTCAGCTTAGCCTTCTTGCTTTCTCTGGATTGCTTGGTGGATTGTTAAAAGAAGGGAAGCGTTTAGGTGTTAGTTTAGGTTTATTAATTGGGACAAGCTTAATTACATTATATGTGGACAAACAGACAAATATTGTAACAACTTTAATTGAGTCAGGTGTAGCGATTGTTATCTTCTTATTAACACCGAAGCTTGTTTTGGATCGTATTGCTAAATTTATGCCAGGTACACAAGAGCATTCGCAAGATCAACAACAGTATTTAAGAAGGATGCGTGATGTTACAGCAAATAAAATCAACCAATTTGCAAATGTATTTGCTGCTTTATCTAATAGCTTTTCTGTATATGGGTATGTAGAGGAAGAAGATAAAGAGACAGAAGCAGATTTGTTTTTGAGTACAATTACTGCGAAAACATGTCAAACATGCTTTAAAAAGGATCAATGCTGGGTAGTGAATTTTGATAAAACGTACGATTATATGAAACAAATAATGAATGAAACGGAAGAAGGAACCCTGCAACATAATCGTAAATTAGTTCGTGAGTGGGACAAGCATTGTGTGAGAGGGAAAAAAGTGACGGATTTAGTAGCGGGTGAATTAGATCACTTCTATGAGGGACAAAAATTACGAAAACAAATGAAGGAAAATCGTAGAATAGTAGCGGAGCAATTATTAGGTGTATCAAAGGTTATGGAGGATTTTGCTAAGGAGATACAACGAGAGCGTGAAAATCATCAAGTGCAGGAAGAACAGATTATGCAAGCATTCCGTGATTTTGGTGTCGAAGTAGAGCATGTTGATATTTATTGTTTAGATAGAGGAAGTATTGATATTGAAATGTTAATTCCAGTTGCATCTAATGAACATGGTGAATGTGAAAAGTTAGTTGCACCGATGCTTTCGGATATCCTTAAAGAAAATATTGTCGTTAAACATGAAGAAAAGTCTTCTTATCCAAATGGCCATAGTTTAATATCATTTGGTTCGGCGAAGACGTATTCTCTTGATACAGGATTGGCTACAGCTGCAAAAGGCGGTGGATTTGTTTCGGGTGACTCTTATGCGATGATGGATTTAAGTGTTGGTAAATATGCACTTGCAATTAGTGATGGTATGGGGAATGGGCAAAGGGCTCATATGGAAAGTAAGGAAACGGTGAAATTATTACAAAAAATACTCCAATCGGGCATTGATGAAGAAATAGCAATTAAGTCTATCAATTCAATTCTTTCTTTGAGAACGACAGAAGAGATGTTTACGACGTTAGATTTAGCTATGGTAGATTTGCGGGATGCGAGTGCAAGGTTTTTAAAGATTGGATCGACGCCGAGTTTTGTTAAACGCGCAAATAATATTTTGAAAATTGAAGCAAGTAATTTGCCGATGGGAATCATTGAAGATGTTGAAGTTGATGTGGTGGGTGAACAATTAAAAACGGGCGATATTCTTATTATGATGAGCGATGGGATTTTTGAAGGAGCACAGCATGTGGAGAATCATGAATTGTGGATGAAACGAAAAATTAAAGAATTGCAAACCGAAGACCCGCAAGAAATTGCTGATATCATTATGGAAGAAGTGATTCGCTCTTGTGATGGTTATATAAATGATGATATGACTATTGTAGTGGCAAAAGTGAAGAAAAATATGCCGAAGTGGGCTACGATTCCGATTGTAGGAATGCAGGCGCAGTAAAATGTAAGTGGAATGTTTATCTATAATTTGATTTTAAAAACCTAGGTGAATACCTAGGTTTTTTTGTGGAAAAAGGTAATGTTATTAATTTTGTGAATATACACGGAGGATGTAAGATAAAAATGTAATTTTTGTATATCTTTTTTTTGCACAATGTTTGTAAAAGTTGTACCATTGTAGACAAGGCAACTAACGTTGCTGTTCTTGTTTAATGAAAGGTGATTACGAAGTTGAAAGATACATTTGTTGAAAAAGTAGATGACTTTGTAAAGCAGCATGATGTATTAAAGAATGATTCAACAATTGTTGTGGGAGTTTCTGGTGGTCCTGACTCGTTAGCGCTTTTATATTATTTATTAGAAAAAAGAGCGGAAAAACAGTTGGAAATTGTAGTAGCTCATGTGGATCATATGTTTAGAGGTGATGAATCTCATGAGGATTTACGGTTTGTGCAGGGCCTTTGTGAAGAACTGGGAATTATTTGTGAAACGATAAGGATTAATGTATCACAATATCAACAGCAATACGGAATGAATGCACAGGTTGCTGCTAGAGAATGCAGATATGCATTTTTGGAAAGAATAATGAAGAAATATGATGCAAGATATGTTGCTCTTGGACATCATGGAGATGATCAAGTCGAGACAATTTTAATGCGTCTTGTAAGAGGGAGTACTCCGAAAGGATATGCAGGAATTGCAGTGAAGCGTCCTTTTCATAATGGGTATTTAATTAGGCCGTTACTTGGGGTAACGAAGGAAGAAATTGTTGATTACTGTAATAAGCTAAATTTAATGCCACGTATAGATCCGAGTAATAAAAAGGAAGTATATACAAGGAATCGATTACGTAAATATGTCCTTCCTCATTTGAAAGAAGAAAATCCACAAGTGCATGAGAAATTCCAAAAATTTAGCGTGCAGATGCAAGAGGATGAGGCTTATTTGCAGGAATTAGCTTTTGAAAAAATGAATAAAGTAATTACAAAAAAAAGTGATAAACAAATTAGCTTATCAATTCCTGCCTTTGAATCCATGTCTATGCCTTTACAAAGAAGAGGGATTCAACTAATATTAAACTATCTTTATGAATATAAGATTCCATCTTCTCTTTCTTCCATACATATTGACAAGGTGATTGAGTTTTTTAAGCGGACACAACCTTCAGGTTCACTTGATTTTCCAGGTGATTTGAAAATTGTTCGTACATACGAGGAGTGTAGCTTTAGATTTAAACAAGAAATTGTTTCTCCTTTTTTACAAGATTTATCAGTACCCGGGACCATTACGCTATTGAACGGGGATGAATTTGTAACAGAGGTGAGCGAAGATATACCAAGTAACATGAATGAAACAGTATTTGTTGCTAAGTATAATGATATATCATATCCACTTCGTATTCGTTCTAGGGAAAATGGAGATCGCATGTCAATACAAGGTATGAATGGCACGAAAAAGATAAAAGCTATTTTTATCGAAGCAAAAGTACCGAAAGAAAAAAGAGAAGAATGGCCGGTCGTTTGTGATGCAAGTGGGACCATTATTTGGGTACCCTTGTTGAAGCGATCTGCATTTGCAATTTCGAAAGAGATGGCAAAGAAGGATAAATATATGATTATTCACTACAAAAGCAAGGAGTCTTCCGGGAGGATAATGAAATGATGAATCAAGATATCGAAAAAGTATTAATTTCTGAAGAGCAAATACAAGAAAAGGTGCGCGAACTAGGTGCAATTGTTGCAGAGGATTATAAAAACACAGTACCTCTTGCAATTGGTGTATTAAAAGGCGCAATGCCATTCATGGCAGATTTATTAAAGAGAACAGATACATATCTTGAAATGGATTTTATGGCTGTATCTAGTTACGGTCACTCTACAGTTTCAACAGGCGAAGTGAAAATTTTAAAAGATCTTGATACTTCTGTAGAAGGTCGCGATATTTTAATCGTCGAAGATATTATTGATAGTGGTCTTACACTAAGCTACTTAGTAGACTTATTCAAATATCGTAAAGCGAAGTCTGTAAAAATTGTTACATTATTAGATAAGCCAACAGGCCGTAAGGTTGATCTGAAAGCGGATTATGTTGGATTTACTGTTCCACATGAATTTGTAGTAGGATATGGATTAGATTATAAAGAGCAGTACCGTAATCTTCCTTATGTAGGCGTATTAAAACCAAGCGTTTACTCAAATTAATTAAATATAGGCTTCACAATTGTATAGGAAAGTTTTTCTATGTTACGATTTACTATAGTGTTTATGCCGTGAGAGGAGGTTAGGAATGAATCGTATCTTCCGTAATACCATCTTTTATTTACTGATATTCTTAGTAGTAATTGGAATCGTGAGCTATTTTAATGGTTCGACACAAAAAACGACATCAGTTAGCTACGACAAATTCATTACTAAACTAGAAAGCGGTGAAGTGCGTAATGTGCAACTTCAACCGAAAAATGGTGTATTTGAGGTAAAAGGACAATTTAATAACTCTAGCCAAGGAGAACAATTTGTTACTTATGCACCAAATACTGAGGAATTACAAAAGAAAATTAATGATAAAGCGAAAGGTGCCGAAGTTAAGTATCAACCAGCAGAAGAAACAAGTGCTTGGGTAACATTCTTTACTTCAATCATTCCATTTGTCATCATCTTCATTTTATTCTTCTTCTTATTAAACCAAGCTCAAGGCGGCGGTAGCCGTGTTATGAACTTCGGGAAAAGTAAGGCGAAGTTATATAATGATGAAAAGAAAAAAGTTCGTTTCAGAGATGTTGCTGGTGCGGATGAAGAGAAACAAGAACTTGTTGAGGTAGTTGAATTCTTGAAAGACCCTCGTAAGTTCTCTGAAGTTGGTGCTCGTATTCCAAAGGGTGTCCTATTAGTTGGACCTCCAGGTACAGGTAAAACTTTATTAGCACGTGCTGTTGCAGGTGAGGCTGGCGTTCCATTCTTCTCTATCAGTGGTTCTGACTTCGTAGAGATGTTTGTCGGTGTCGGTGCATCACGTGTACGTGATTTATTTGAAAATGCAAAGAAAAATGCTCCTTGTATCATTTTCATTGATGAAATTGATGCAGTAGGGCGTCAACGTGGCGCAGGTCTTGGTGGTGGCCATGATGAGCGTGAGCAAACGTTGAACCAATTACTTGTTGAAATGGATGGATTCGGTGCAAACGAAGGTATTATTATCATCGCTGCGACAAACCGTCCTGATATTCTTGATCCAGCATTATTACGTCCAGGTCGTTTTGACCGTCAAATTACAGTAGATCGTCCAGATGTAAATGGCCGTGAAGCTGTACTGAAGGTGCATGCTCGTAATAAACCGCTTGATGAGAATATCAACTTAAGAGCAATTGCAACTCGTACGCCAGGATTCTCTGGTGCTGATCTTGAAAACTTATTAAACGAAGCTGCTTTAGTAGCTGCGCGTCAAGATAAGAAGAAAATTGATATGAGTGACATTGATGAAGCAACGGATCGCGTTATTGCAGGTCCGGCTAAGAAAAGTCGTGTTATCTCTGAAAAAGAACGTAATATCGTTGCTTTCCATGAAGCGGGTCATACTGTAATTGGTGTTGTTCTTGATGAAGCTGATGTCGTTCATAAAGTAACAATTGTCCCTCGTGGTCAAGCTGGTGGATATGCAGTAATGCTTCCGAAAGAAGATCGTTACTTCATGACAAAGCCAGAGTTACTTGATAAAATCACTGGTTTACTTGGTGGTCGAGTAGCTGAGGAGATTGTATTTGGTGAAGTGAGTACAGGTGCTCACAACGACTTCCAACGTGCGACGGGCATTGCGAGACGTATGGTTACAGAATTCGGTATGAGTGATAAGCTTGGACCAATGCAATTTGGTAGTTCGCAAGGTGGTCAAGTGTTCTTAGGAAGAGACTTCCATTCAGAGCAAAACTACAGTGATGCAATTGCACACGATATCGATGTAGAAATGCAAACGATTATGAAAGAATGTTATGCTCGTGCAAAAGACATTCTTACTGAAAATCGTGATAAGCTAGATCTTATTGCAAAAACGTTACTTGAAGTAGAAACGTTAGATGCTGAGCAAATCAATCATTTATGTGATTACGGCAGATTGCCAGAACGTCCAACATCTTCAGATGATGTGAAAGTAAACATCAACATGAAGAAAGACGATGAAGATAAAGAAGATAAGTAAGAAACGAAGGAGTGACTATCGTCACTCCTTTTTTGTTTGTTAAAACCTTTATTAATTACTATTGAGAACTTAGTGGATAAAGTAATTTAAGTAAAACTAGTATTAAAAATTGAAATAGAGAGCGATCTTTTTGTAAAATGATGAGGATAGGAAAGCTGATTATATAAGTATGTGTGATATGATGTTTTTATAAGTTTTATACATACTGCACAAATATAGATTAAATAAGATAAGTGGTGAGAATATGATTTTTGTATTGGATGTAGGGAACACAAATGCTGTACTAGGTGTGTTTGAAGAGGGGGAACTTCGTCAGCATTGGCGCATGGAAACAGATCGTCATAAGACAGAAGATGAATATGGAATGCTTGTAAAGCAATTGCTTGAGCATGAAGGTCTTTCGTTTGAAGATGTGAAAGGTATTATTGTGTCTTCAGTCGTACCACCAATTATGTTTGCTTTAGAGCGCATGTGTGAAAAATATTTTAAAATTAAACCGCTTGTAGTAGGGCCTGGGATAAAAACAGGGCTAAATATTAAATATGAAAATCCGCGTGAAGTAGGCGCAGACCGAATTGTAAATGCAGTAGCAGGAATCCACTTATATGGAAGTCCGCTTATTATTGTTGATTTTGGTACGGCTACTACATATTGTTATATTAACGAAGAAAAGCATTATATGGGTGGAGTTATTACGCCAGGAATTATGATTTCAGCAGAGGCTTTATATAGCAGAGCAGCAAAACTTCCTCGTATCGAAATTACAAAACCAAGCAGTGTAGTTGGGAAAAATACAGTAAGTGCGATGCAATCGGGTATTCTTTATGGTTATGTTGGACAAGTGGAAGGTATTGTTAAGCGTATGAAAGAAGAAGCTAGACAAGAACCTAAAGTTATTGCAACAGGTGGATTAGCAAAATTAATTTCCGAAGAATCGAATGTAATTGATATTGTAGATCCATTTTTAACGTTAAAAGGTTTGTACATGTTATATGAACGTAATGCAAATTTACAGCATGAGAAAGGTGAATAAATACGTATGAAAGATTATTTAGTAAAAGCGTTAGCGTTTGATGGAGAAGTGCGTGCGTATAGTGTACGTACAACAAATACAGTAAGTGAGGCGCAAAGACGTCATGATACATGGAGAACAGCTTCAGCGGCACTAGGGCGTTCTTTAACTGCGGGTACAATGATGGGCGCAATGTTAAAAGGTGAGCAAAAGTTAACGATTAAGGTAGAAGGTAACGGTCCGATTGGTCCTATCTTAGTAGATGCTCATGCAAATGGAGATGTACGTGGTTATGTAACGAATCCGCATGTTGATTTTGAAGGAACAGAACAAGGGAAGTTACGTGTATATCAAGCGGTAGGTACAGAGGGGTTTGTAACTGTAATTAAAGATATTGGAATGCGTGAGCCGTTTATTGGTCAATCTCCAATCGTTTCAGGAGAATTAGGAGAAGACTTTACGTATTATTTTGCAGTTTCTGAACAAACGCCTTCTTCTGTAGGTGTTGGTGTTCTTGTAAATGGAGATGATAGCATATTAGCGGCAGGTGGATTTATCCTTCAAATTATGCCGGGTGCGCAAGATGAAACGATTTCATTTATTGAAGACCGTTTACAAAAAATTCCCCCTGTATCAACGTTGATTGAACAAGGCCTTTCTCCGGAAGAGCTACTATATGCAGTTCTTGGAGAAGATAAAGTAAAAGTATTAGAAACGATGGATGTTCAATTTAATTGCACATGCTCACGCGAGCGTATTGAGAGTGTATTAATTAGTTTAGGTAAAACAGAGTTAGAGCAAGTTCGTGAAGAAGAGGAAGAGACAGAAGTGCACTGTCATTTCTGTAATGAACGATACAAGTTCTCTAAAGAAGATATTACAAATTTAATCGAGAATTTGTAATAAGGGAATTAAGAGGAGCAATCCTCCAAATGAATTGACAAACAGGGAATTTTCTGACAAAATCTAAATATAGATAAAACCAATAAAAATACTCGGTGTTAGGAGTGACAGGAATGCGAGTGGCACAATCAGTTTCAGAATTAATCGGGAAAACGCCGATCGTCAAGTTGAACCGCATCGTAGAATCAGACAGCGCAGATATATACTTAAAATTAGAATTTATGAATCCGGGGAGTAGCGTTAAAGATCGTATCGCATTAGCTATGATTGAAGATGCTGAAAAAAATGGATTATTAAAAGAAGGCGATACAATCATTGAGCCGACAAGTGGTAACACAGGAATTGGTTTAGCGATGGTAGCGGCTGCTAAAGGATATAATGCAATCTTAGTAATGCCAGAAACAATGAGTATTGAGCGTCGTAATTTATTACGTGCTTACGGTGCGGAATTAGTATTGACTCCAGGGCCTGAAGGAATGGGTGGAGCAATTCGTAAAGCGACTGAATTAGCAAAAGAGCATGGCTACTTTATACCACAACAGTTCAAAAACCAATCGAATCCAGAAATTCACCGTTTAACAACAGGTCCAGAAATTATTGAACAAATGGGCGACCAATTAGATGCGTTTATTGCAGGTATTGGTACAGGTGGAACGATTACTGGTGCGGGTGAAGTACTGAAGGAAGCGTATAAAGATATTAAAATTTATGCAGTAGAACCTGCAGATTCACCAGTATTATCTGGTGGGAAACCAGGTCCACATAAAATCCAAGGAATTGGGGCGGGATTTATTCCGGAGACGTTGGATGTAGAAGTATATGATGAAATTATTCAAGTGAAAACAGAGCAAGCATTTGAATATGCGAGAAGAGTGGCTAAAGAGGAAGGTATTTTAGTTGGTATCTCTTCAGGTGCAGTTATTTATGCAGCAACAGAAGTTGCGAAAAAGTTAGGTAAAGGGAAAAAGGTACTTGTTATTATCCCGAGTAACGGTGAACGTTATTTAAGTACACCACTTTATCAATTTGAATCATAATTAAACGCGATTGAAAAAGCATCCTTGAAAAAGGGTGCTTTTTCTTTTGGGATTGGAAATAGGAAAAGAGTGAATGACTAGAAAACTTCATGTAAAATAAGAGGTAGTATAATTAAATTATTTTCACTAGCCTTCGAGTATAATCAATCTCTATATAAATAACTTATGTAGTTTGAGCTGGTTAATCTAAGAGGGTGGGATAAAAGAAGACGGGGTGTTGATATGCAACGAAGAAAATCTTTAGCGCTTTCTATTCCATATCAGTTAGATTTCTTTAAGCAATATAAATTTCTTTCTCAGGGTAAATCGCAACATATTTTGTTAGAAAGCGGCCGTGGCGGTCGTTATAACATTGTAGGGCTGAACCCAGTAGCGGTAATCCGAGGGAAGGATGAAACGTTACATATAAGTGAAAGTGGTAAGGAAACAATAAAATGGGGGAATCCGTTAGATTTAATGCAAGAATATATGGAACAATGGAAGACGGACTATAACCCAGAGTATCCGCCTTTTCAAGGTGGTGCAATTGGCTATTTCAGTTATGACTGTATCCGTTATATTGAAAAGCTACCTTCTCTTGCGGAAGATGATATTAATATACCTGACATCTTCTTTTTATTATTTGATGATGTATTTGTCTATGATCAAAAAGAAAAAGTGTTATGGGTTATTACGCATTATGTAGATAAATATGAAGAGGCAAAAGAACGGCTAAATGAGTGGAAGAGTCTTTGGATGACAGAAGCGCCTGAAGTGACCGTGCCCTTTGAAAGTCCTGAAAAGAAAAGTGAAGCAGTTGCTTTTACTGAAGCCAGCTTTATGAAGGCAGTTGAATGTATTCAAGAATATATTGGGGCGGGTGATGTGTTCCAAGTAAACTTGTCGACGAGACAAGAAAGAACGTTACAGACACACCCACTAGAAATTTATACAAGTCTTCGTGAAATTAATCCATCTCCATATATGGGTTACCTGGAGCTTGGGGATTTTCAAATTGTTAGTGGATCGCCAGAGTTGTTAATTAAGAAACAAGGAACTGAAGTAAGTACAAGACCAATTGCTGGAACGAGATCTAGAGGCGCGGATGAGCAAGAGGATGAAGAATTAGCAAGAGAATTAATTGAGAACGAAAAAGAAAGAGCAGAGCATGTAATGCTTGTGGATTTAGAAAGAAATGATTTAGGACGTGTTTGTAAATATGGCACTGTAGAAGTAGATGAATTTATGGTGATTGAGAAATACTCACATGTTATGCATATTGTTTCTAATGTACGTGGTGAGGTGGAAGAAGATAAAGATGCTTTTGATTTAGTGAAGGCTGTATTCCCTGGGGGAACAATTACTGGTGCCCCGAAAATACGTACGATGGAAATTGTTGAGGAATTAGAACCTGTTCGGAGAGGGATTTATACAGGTTCAATCGGTTGGATTGGTTATTCTGGAGATACAGAATTGAATATTGTAATTAGAACACTTCTTGCTAAAGA
Source organism: Bacillus sp. 2D03 (assembly GCF_003946765.1). Classification (NCBI taxonomy): domain Bacteria; kingdom Bacillati; phylum Bacillota; class Bacilli; order Caryophanales; family Bacillaceae; genus Bacillus; species Bacillus sp. 2D03. The sequence goes on from NZ_RPSJ01000019.1 coordinate 42,050, forward strand.
TGGAAAAGCTCATGTGCAAGCAGGGGCGGGAATTGTAATTGATTCAAATCCAGAAAATGAATATAAAGAGTCGTTAAAAAAGGCGATTGCTTTATGGCGTGCAAAAGAACGTAGCGAAGAAACGGTTAGGTGAGAGAAATGATATTAATGATTGATAATTATGATTCTTTTACATTTAATTTAGTGCAGTTTCTTGGAGAACTTGGACAAGAGCTCGTTGTTAAACGTAACGATGAAGTGACCATTTCAGATATTGAGAATATGAAACCAGATTTTCTAATGATTTCTCCAGGTCCATGTAGTCCTAATGAAGCGGGGATTAGTATGGAAGTTATTAAATACTTTGCTGGAAAGATTCCGATTTTTGGAGTTTGTCTTGGGCATCAATCCATTGCACAAGTGTTTGGTGGAGAGGTTGTCCGTGCAGAACGATTAATGCATGGGAAAACGTCGCTTATGCATCATGATGGAAAGACGATTTTTTCGGATATTCCTAATCCGTTTACTGCGACGCGCTATCATTCCCTTATTGTTAAGAAAGAGACGTTACCCGATTGCTTAGAGGTAACATCTTGGACAGAGGAAGGAGAAATTATGGCACTTCGTCATAAGACATTGCCGATAGAGGGTGTGCAATTCCATCCGGAATCTATTATGACTTCTCATGGGAAAGAGTTGTTACAGAATTTCATTCGTAAATACAGTCCAAGTGCAACATTATGTTAATTTACGTAAATGGTCAGTATGTAGAAGCAAGTGAAGCGAAAATTTCTCCTTATGATCATGGTTATTTATATGGTCTTGGAGTTTTTGAAACGTTTCGTATTTATAATGGTCATCCTTTCTTATTGGATGATCATTATGACCGTTTAATAGAAGCGCTGGATACATTGCAAATTAAATGGACAATGACAAAAAATGACGTGATGCTTATTTTAAAAAATTTACTCGCTAAGAATGAATTGGAGCATGCATATGTACGTTTTAATGTATCAGCGGGTATAGATGAAATAGGATTACAAACGGAAATGTATGAAGAGCCTTCGGTTATTGTTTTTATAAAACCTTTAACAGCTCCAGGAGATGTAGTGGAAAAAGAAGGTGTTATTCTAAAACAAGTGCGAAATACACCGGAAGGAACATTTCGCCTGAAGTCTCATCATTATTTAAATAATATTTTAGGGAAGCGTGAAATTGGAAATGTTGTGAGTAAGGAAGGTATTTTTCTTACTGAAGCAGGTTATGTTGCAGAGGGTATTGTTTCCAATCTATTTTTTGTGAAAGGTGATGTTTTATATACACCTTCGTTAGAGACAGGGATTTTAAATGGTATCACTCGTGCGTTTATTATAAAGAGTGCTGAAGAATTAAATATAGAAGTAAAGGAAGGTTTCTTTACAAAAGATGAGCTACTTTCAGCGGATGAAGTCTTCGTAACAAACTCCATTCAAGAAATTGTTCCGCTTTATCGTATAGAAGCGCAGGATTTCCCGGGTAAAGTAGGAGTGGTTACAAAAAGTTTAATGTACCTTTATGGAATGCAAAGAGAGAAATTATGGAGCAGAAATGAATTACGAAGAGGAGATGTGTAGTTTGAAGTGGGATTATGATTTACGCTGCGGCGAATATACATTGAATTTAAATGAAAAGACATTAATTATGGGGATTTTAAATGTAACACCAGATTCGTTTTCTGATGGTGGGAGTTACAACGAGGTAGATGCTGCGGTACGTCACGCAAAAAAAATGCAAGGTGAAGGTGCTCATATTATTGATATTGGTGGCGAATCTACTCGCCCAGGTTTTGCTAAAGTATCAGTAGAAGAAGAAATAAAGCGAGTTGTCCCGATGATTCAAGCAGTTTCAAAAGAAGTAAAGTTGCCTATATCTATCGATACATATAAAGCTGAAGTTGCAAAGCAAGCAATTGAGGCTGGTGCTCATATTATTAATGATATTTGGGGAGCGAAGGCGGAGCCGAAAATTGCTGAAGTCGCAGCTCATTACGATGTACCTATCATTTTAATGCATAACCGCGATAACATGAATTATCGTAATTTAATGGCGGATATGATTGCTGATTTGTATGACAGTATTAAAATTGCTAAAAATGCTGGTGTGCGAGATGAGAATATTATTTTAGATCCAGGTATCGGTTTTGCTAAAACACCTGAGCAGAACTTAGAGGCGATGCGTAATTTAGAACAGTTAAATGTGCTAGGTTATCCGGTTCTCTTAGGTACTTCGAGAAAGTCCTTTATTGGGCACGTATTAGATTTGCCAGTAGAGGAACGCCTTGAGGGAACGGGAGCTACTGTTTGTCTTGGTATTGAAAAGGGCTGTGAGTTTGTTCGTGTCCATGATGTGAAAGAAATGGCGCGTATGGCTAAAATGATGGATGCGATGATTGGTAAGGAGGTAAGGTAATTGGATAAAATTTATATCCATGATATGGAGTTTTATGGTTATCATGGCGTGTTCCCAGAGGAGAATAAATTAGGTCAGAGATTTAAAGTTGACTTAACGGTGGAGTTGGATTTAAAGCGTGCAGGGGAAAGTGATGACTTAGAGCATTCGGTCAATTATGGAGAGCTTTTCGAATTATGTAGAAAAGTTGTTGAGGATAGAAAGTATAAGCTTGTGGAGAGTATCGCTGAAAATATTGCTGCAGATATATTAAAACAATATGAAAGTATTTCGCGCTGTACAATTAAGGTAATTAAGCCGGATCCACCGATACCGGGTCATTATCGTGCTGTAGCAGTAGAAATTACGAGAGAACGTCCATGAACAATATAGCTTACATTGCATTAGGGTCAAATATTGGAGAGCGTTATACGTATCTAACCGAAGCGATTCAGTTTTTAAATAAAAATCCTTATATTCAGGTTGATGATATTTCATCTGTATATGAAACTGAGCCAGTTGGCTATACTGACCAAAGTTGCTTTTTAAATTTAGTTATAAAAATTTCTACCAATTTATCACCACAAGAATTATTGAAAGTAACACAAAAAGTAGAAAATGACCTAGGAAGAAAAAGGGAAATTAGGTGGGGGCCGAGGACTATCGACCTTGACATTTTACTTTATAATCAAGAGAATATTGAAGCAGAGAATCTTATTGTTCCGCATCCGCGGATGTTTGAAAGAGCTTTTGTTATCGTTCCGTTGTTAGAAATTAATCAAGACATAAAACAAAACATTTCATGTTCACAAGTAGAAGAAATGAAAAGGCGAGAGGGAGTAACGGTATGGAAGCAGAAAAATGGGGAAGACGCATTCGTGCTTTTCGAAAGCTAAAAGGTTACACACAAGAAGGTTTTGCTAAAGCACTAGGGGTATCTGTATCTGTTTTAGGTGAGGTTGAGAGAGGGAATAGATCGCCTTCTCAAGATTTTGTAGTAGAAGTTGCTAAGGCATTAAATGTTTCGATAGAGGAATTAATGCCAAAGTGATTGTACAGGAAGGAGTAGATTGATTGTTAAAGATTGCAAATATCGAGATGAAAAATCCGGTTGTACTAGCACCGATGGCGGGAGTGTGTAACTCTGCATTCCGTTTAACAGTAAAAGAATTTGGTGCCGGCTTAGTTTGTGCTGAAATGGTAAGTGATAAGGCAATATTACTTAATAATAAAAGAACATTAGATATGTTATATATCGACGAGAGAGAAAAGCCATTAAGTTTACAAATTTTTGGTGGAGAGAAAGAAACTCTTGTAGATGCTGCGAAATATGTAGATAAATATACGACAGCAGACATAATTGATATTAATATGGGTTGTCCAGTGCCGAAAATCGTTAAATGTGATGCTGGGGCAAGGTGGCTTTTAGACCCGAATAAAATATATGAAATGGTAGCAGCGGTTGTAGATGCTGTTGAAAAGCCGGTTACAGTTAAAATGCGTATCGGTTGGGATGAAGAACATATTTTCGCAATAGAAAATGCTAGGGCTGTTGAGCGTGCTGGTGGCCAAGCTGTGGCGGTTCACGGACGTACACGAGTGCAAATGTATGAAGGAAAAGCGGATTGGGATATTATTAAACAAGTAAAACAAGCTGTAAATATCCCGGTTATCGGAAATGGTGATGTCGCAACGCCGCAAGATGCAAAGCGTATGCTTGATGAAATTGGTGTAGATGGTGTTATGATTGGTCGTGCTGCTCTTGGAGATCCGTGGATGATTTATCGTACGGTAAAGTATTTGGAGACAGGTGAATTAATGCCGGAACCAACAGTGCGCGAGAAAATTGATGTATGTATGTTGCATCTAGATCGTCTTATCAACTTAAAGAATGAAAGTGTCGCTGTAAGAGAGATGAGAAAACATGCAGCTTGGTATTTAAAAGGTGTTCGTGGTAATGCGAGTGTACGTAATGGTATTAATGCTTGTAACACACGGGAAGACCTTGCGAATGTGTTAGGTACATTTGTAGAAGAAGTGGAAGCGAAACAACAAACAATTTACGTTGGTTAATAATGGACATAGGAGATTGACATTCTTCTATACACTTCCTATAATTACGTGAAAGAAAGAAGAGCTGCCAGTTAGTTGCTGGCAGTTTTTCTAGTTGAGTAGAAAATGCTATACTGTATATATTGTAAAATTAAATAGAGCTGGAGTGATATCAATATCATGGATAACATGAACCACGAAGAATTAAACGACCAATTGATTGTTCGTCGTGAAAAGCTACATAATTTACGTGAACAAGGAATTGACCCGTTCGGTAAAAGATTTGAACGTACAAATTCAACAACTGACTTAGTGAGTCTATATGGAGAGTTCTCTAAAGAGGAATTAGAGGAGAAGGAAATCGCTGTTTCTATCGCTGGTCGTATTATGACAAAACGCGGAAAAGGGAAAGCTGGATTTGCACATGTTCAAGATTTACATGGACAAGTTCAAATTTATGTTCGTAAAGATGCTGTTGGAGATGACGAGTACGAATTATTTAAAACAGCAGATTTAGGTGATTTAGTAGGTATTGAAGGTAAAGTGTTCAAAACAAACGTTGGAGAACTTTCAGTAAAAGCAACAGGCTTTACGCTATTAACGAAATCTCTTCGTCCATTACCAGATAAATACCATGGATTAAAAGATGTTGAACAACGCTACCGTCAACGTTACTTAGACTTAATTACAAGTATGGAAAGTCGTGAAACGTTCGTTACTCGTAGTAAAATCATTCGTGAGATGAGAAGATACCTAGATGACAACGGTTATCTTGAAGTGGAAACACCTATGATGCATGCAATTGCAGGTGGAGCTTCTGCGCGTCCTTTCACTACACACCATAATGCGTTAGATATGGAATTATATATGCGTATCGCAATTGAGCTACATTTAAAGCGTCTTATTGTGGGTGGTTTAGAAAAAGTATATGAGATTGGCCGTGTATTCCGTAATGAGGGTGTATCAACTCGTCATAACCCTGAGTTTACGATGATTGAATTATATGAAGCATACGCTGATTATAAAGATATTATGAAGTTAACAGAAGATATGGTTGCTCATATCGCGAAAAAGGTACTGGGTACAACAACAATCCAGTATGGTGATTATGAAATTAATCTAGAACCAGAATGGACACGTCTTCATATGGTAGATGCGATTAAGCAATACTCTGGAGCTGATTTCTGGAATCCGATGAGTGTAGAAGAAGCGCGTGAACTTGCAAAAGAACATAATGTAGAAATTAAAGATACAATGGAAGTCGGTCATATTATAAATGAATTCTTCGAACAAAAAGTAGAAGATAAATTAATCCAACCAACATTTATTTACGGTCATCCGGTAGAAATCTCGCCGCTTGCGAAAAAGAATGATGAAGATCCAAGATTTACAGATCGTTTCGAATTATTTATCGTTGCGCGTGAACATGCAAATGCATTCACTGAGTTAAATGATCCAATCGATCAAAAAGAACGTTTTGAAGCGCAATTAAAAGAGCGCGAACAAGGTAATGACGAAGCTCACATGATGGATGATGATTATATTGAAGCTCTTGAGTACGGTATGCCTCCTACGGGTGGATTAGGAATCGGTATTGATCGTCTAGTTATGTTATTAACAAATGCACCATCTATTCGTGATGTATTATTATTCCCTGCTATGCGCCATAAACAAGACTAAGCTTTGGAGATTTCTCCAAAGCTTTTTTTATTTGAGCATGAGTTGCGTGGGTATAGTAAATCTTGATAGTGCGAGAAATTATATTTATATAGAAGAAATGTGCTGTTTTTATACTTTTTTACTAAGTTAAAAATTTTATTAGAAAAACTATTGCATTTTAATAATCAAACTGGTATATTTATATTCGTTGCCACGAAAGGTAACAAACAAAACAAACGAAAAACAACTTATTGAAAAAAAGTTGTTGACGAAAATATAACGAAATGTTATATTGATAAAGTCGCTTCTGAGCGACAAAGTAGTTCTTTGAAAACTGAACGAAACAAACAACGTGAAACGTCAATTTTTATTTTAGATGCTAGACAAACTAACTTTATTGGAGAGTTTGATCCTGGCTCAGGATGAACGCTGGCGGCGTGCCTAATACATGCAAGTCGAGCGAA
>NZ_RPSJ01000002.1:0-598331 GCF_003946765.1 Bacillus sp. 2D03
ATATTCATTACTACAATCACAAAAGAATTAAAACAAAACTAAAAGGATTGTCCCCTGTGCAATACAGAGTTCAATCCTTAGTAGCTGCTTAATATATTTGTCTAATTTTTTGGGTTCAGTTCAAATTTAGGGGGCTTTTTTATTGTTATCAATAAAATTGAGGGGCCGTAGTTGGTTCAATGGAATACGAATTACCTTGTAAATAGTCTGACTATTTTTTATAAAAAAACTATTCATTTACATTTTTTGGTTTCGTGTTATATTTTTAGTGTTAACATAGTTGTATTGAAAATTCTGATTTTAAAATTAGGAAAACTTTAGAAAATGAAATACTCTTACTTGAATTGAAAATCATATAAACATAGTTTGAAAGTAAAGTATGAAAATGAATCAGATTTTTAAATTAAATTTGTCAATTCAATAGAGGTTCGTGGGGGAAATGTAACTAAGAAGAAATCTCTTATACTCCATGTTTTTTATTTGTAAATCGGTAATTCTAATAGCTCTGACGAAAAGTAAAGGAGTAAAAAAGAAGTGGATAGTTTGTTTAATAGAAGATAGGTGTAAAAAATAAAACAACGGAGGTTTTATAATGAATAAAGGAATACTGCAGATTACAGAAATTGAAGAAATTACTATTCCGAATCTATTGAAGGATAAAATGAAGAATCTGATAGACAATGAATTAAAAACTCATAATCCTTATACTTGTGATCAAGAAATAGTAGCATATTTTTCAAAAGAGTGGCTTAATTGTTTGATTGACTATTCAAAGAAAACCCCGAATTCAGACATGAAAAATCTACTACACATGATAAAAATAGCGAATTGTGGTGGGAACGTACCGCCTATCCTTATTAAAAATACTCCATGTGATCCTATGGAAACACTATTACCTGGGGAAAATCGCAGAGGTTTTAATTATGGTGAAGACGAACACGATAGAATGAAAAAATATTTTTATGCAGAATGGGTCACATGGCTTTTTGCCACACTTTTTAATTATGATGCTTTAATTCACCCATCCGAACATGCTGGGAAAAATAGATTTCATCTCATTTCTCCTTTAAATAACGATGAAGTTTTGCGAAATGTCGGTGCAAGCACCGGTGGCGGGAACTTTTATCAACATAACGATGCCACAGTGTATACAGATATGAAAGAAAAATCAGATATTGAAGCAAGATTGAATACATTCAATACGAATTTAGAAATTGTATCAAATAGACTTAATAAATCTGTGGAACGAATAGTGTCTGAAATTACTTGTGGAAAATTTACTAGAGTTGATGCTCTTTTATTAAAAGGAGTGTTAAATTTAAAAACTCAAACTCATATTGGAACGCCAAAATTACTTCAAAAGCATCTTGAAGAAAATCACTTCAGTAAAGATGACATATTGGCAATAAGTAAAATGCCTATTGCTCATATAGCAGGAATGGCGGATGGTGAAATATCTGGATTTGTAGGGGAAATAAACCAAATTATATTTTTGGATGATAATGGCGATATTATTGCAACTTGTTTAAATGGAGCAGAAAATAGATTGATTTATGTGGGAGAAAGTGAAGAAGAAAAATTGAAATTTGACATGTTTTTAGAACTCTTACGAACAACGCCTACTTATAAGGTTCCACTTACATCTGAAGATTTATTACTTATACCAAATTCTTACTATGGTAAACAAACAAATGTAACTCATGGTAGGGAAAGGTTATCTGAGGAAGAATATAAAATCCCGATTGGAAATAATAAATACGGAAGAAGAATTGTTTGCAGGCAATACGTTTCCAGCCGATTACGTGATCAGAAAGAAAGTTACTTTAAAGATTTAATTAACTAGTTTAAAGAGAGGAGGGCTGATGGGGAGGTTTGGGGTATAATAGCTCAAGTCTTCCCATATTCTTTGTATGGATTTTACTATTGAATTACTCATATTACTATTTTTAGTAGCTGTATTAGCAGGATGGGTAGACACGATTGCTGGAGGCGGTGGTATGATAACTATCCCGATAATGTTATTAGTAGGTATGTCTCCTTCTGTAGCGATAGCAACTAATAAACTGCAAGGGAGTAGCGGAACTCTCATGGCAACAGTGTTTTTTATTAAGAAGAAAGAGATTAATCTTAAAGAAATGCGTTTGTCCATCTTAATGACCTTTTTTGGATCAGTTTTGGGTGGATGGCTTGTTTTACAGATACGAGCAGAATATCTAATTATGATATTACCTTTTTTACTTGTTTTTATTGGGATTTATTTTCTATTATCTCCAAATATAGCAAACGAAGATCGACCGAGAAAAATAAGTATGTTGTTGTTTGCGTTAACAGTGGCTCCGTTACTGGGATTTTATGATGGTTTCTTCGGCCCAGGAACAGGTAGTTTAATTGCTTTAGCGTTCATTCTTTTATGTGGATATAGTGCTACACGGGCGACTGCAAATGCTAAGATTTTGAACTTTACAAGTAATTTCGCTGCTTTGTTGTATTTTATTATTTTTGGCCAAATCGATTGGACAATTGGATTGATTATGATGCTTGGTCAAATTATAGGGTCATATATTGGGGCGAAGATGGTGCTTACAAAAGGGACGGCATTAATACGACCAATAGTGGTTATTGTTTGCTTTGTCATGGCAATTAAAATTTTTTTACAAAATATGAACTAAATGTAATCAATATATTATTTGTATCAAAGTTAAAGTGTTTTCATGTTCTTATTGCAGTATTACACTGTTTAAGATGTGTTCAAAATTACACAATTTGACTAGTGTAATGTATTGCGTTATGCTTTTTCTAGTATAAAAGAAAGGCTTGAAGATAATGATTCGTCGTTTGAGAAAGCTAAAAAATGTAGCAGTCGTAGTAAGCTTCTAAGTAAATAGCAATATATATAATACTTAGAAGCGAGGAATAAAGCTATGAAGTATCCATTATTTAATCATTGGTCAGAAACAAAGTATATAAAAGATATAGTAACAAATCCACTCATTGAAGTAGGAGAGTACTCCTATTATTCAGGCTATTATAGTCATCAAAATTTTGAAGATGGATGTGTAAGGTATTTGTGGGGAGATGCTAAGTCCCAAGCACTTTTCAATCCAATTGAACAGATGGGATGGCACCTTGATAAACTCATTATTGGGAATTATGTTTGCATTGCAAGTGGAGTAGTCATTTTAATGGGTGGTAACCATAATCATCACTCAGAATGGATTACAGTATATCCATTCGCTGAGCAAATTAAACAATCATATGAACCTAAGGGCAATACAGTCATTAAAAGTGATGCTTGGATTGGAATGAATGCTATAATAATGCCTGGCGTTACTATTGGTGAAGGTGCAATTGTTGCTGCAGGATCTGTAGTAAGTAAAGATGTTCCGCCGTATACAATAGTTGGTGGAAATCCTGCTAAGGAAATAAAGAAACGATTCACTGATACAGAAATAAACATGTTAATGGAAATGCGTTGGTTTGATTGGGATAGGAAATTGATTGAGAAGGCAATTCCGCTGTTATCTAGTCCATCCATCGAACCATTATTTACTTTTTATAAAAATGAAGTGAAAAATAAATAAATCAGTTAGAAAAACTACATCCAGTATAGGGTGTAGTTTTTTATTTTTTGTAAATGTGGAACAAATGTATTATTTAGATTGTCTATTAATTGTAATCCTAAAAAATATGAAAGTGTGAATCATTTTGAAAAATATAAGGGGATTAAAAATAAGGATATGTGTGGAAATACAAAGTATTAGCGCACCTAAAAGTGTCGGATGAGATGGTCTATATGAAAGCGATTCTAACGTTTTATATGTATATACAATTTGAGAACACTGTCTATTTTTTTTGCGGGATTATGTTAGAATAACGCTTTTTTTTAGTACAAAGAAATTGGAGGTAACTGAAGTGAAAGGTATGTTTTGCAAGAGAGTTATTGCAATAGTAACAGTGCTTACAATATTTTGTAGCATGGTCGTTACAATTGGAAAAGCAGCAGCGGAAACAGATCCTGCTATAGACGTTGAAGCAGGATCAGCAATTTTAATAGAAGCAAATTCCGGAAAAATTTTATATGAAAAAAATGCAGATGAATCATTGGCAATTGCTAGTATGACAAAAATGATGAGCGAATACTTAGTTCATGAAGCGGTGGATAAAGGAAAACTTAAATGGGATCAAAAAGTTAAAATCTCTGAATATGCACATAAGATTTCGCAAGATCGTTCACTATCAAATGTTCCATTAGAAAATGGTGGCTCTTATACGGTAAAAGAGTTATATGAGGCAATGGCAATTTACTCTGCAAATGGTGCAACAATTGCTTTAGTTGAACAGATTGCTGGTAAAGAGGTCAATTTTGTAAAAATGATGAACGATAAGTCAAAAGAGTTTGGTATGAAAGACTATAAGTTTGTAAACTCTACCGGCTTAACAAATCAAGATTTAAAAGGATATCACCTAGAAGGGACAACTCTAGACGAGAAAAATAAAATGTCTGCAAGGGATTGTGCAATTTTAGCACAACGTCTTATTCAAGATTTCCCCCAAATATTAAATACAGCAAAAATTCCTAAAAAAACATTCCAAGAGGGTGGTAAATATCCAATTGATATGGCGAACTTTAATTGGATGTTAAAAGGCTTAATTAAGCAATATGAAGGTGTAGATGGTTTGAAAACAGGAACGACTCCAGAAGCGGGAGATTGTTTCACTGGTACAGTAGAAAGAAATGGTATGCGCCTAATTTCTGTAGTGATAAAAGCAAAATCTCATACGGCACGTTTTGATGAAACAAAGAAATTATACGATTATGGATTTGCGAATTTTGAAGTGAAGAATGTCTATGGAAAAGATTCAGTAGTAAAAGGGCATGAAACAGTTCGAGTAGCAAATGCAAAAGAAAAAGATGTAGTAGTTCAAATGAAACAAGTTGTTTCGCTTCCAATGCCGAAGGGCAACAAAGACATTTATAAAAAAGAATTTAAAGTATCGAATACGGAACAAGAAGCGCCTATTAAAAAAGGTGTAACAATTAGTAAAATGATTATCTCGTCTAAAGATAATACAGATCATGGGTTCTTATCAGGTAATTCATTACAAATAGACCTTGTAACAAAATCTGATGTGGAACAAGCAAATTGGCTTACACGTTTTATACGTAAAACAGGATCTTTTTTTAGTGGTATGTGGGATAGTGCGATTGATATAGTAAAAAGCTAATTTTATAGGATACAACTAAATGTTTCACTTTATAAAAATTTAATAAAATCTTTTCTTTGTATTAAATATTTTGTTTTAAATTATGTATATAAAAAAATGGAGGTCAAATTAACTTTGTACTGCTTATATTAGGAATTTAAAGAAAGAATATGTACAATTCTCCCACTACATTCTTATAGTGGCCTTTATGAACAGCAAAATTTACAATTTACAAGGAGAACATTTTATGAGTAAGAGAATAAAAGAATTAGATTCCATACGAGGGTTAGCGGCACTTACTGTGGTATTTGGACATTTTTGTTTAATGCTACCATCGTTGCCTAATTCTATTAAATTTTCCCCACTTAGGTTTTTATGGGCGGGTGGGGAAGCTGTTATCGTTTTTTATGTACTAAGTGGTTTTGTGTTATCTATGGCACTTTATCATTCAAAAACAAATTATTGGGGATATTTAATTAAGAGATTTGTAAGAATCTATATTCCTTATTATTTTTGGATAATCGTTACCTTTGTTTTATTTATTTTATTTTCGTCGTATGAAGTGGTAGGACTACGGGATTGGTTCTATGATAGGTGGCAAGGGTCTATAACAAAATTAGATATTTTAAACCACTTTGTGCTTCTTAATAACTTTTTTACGGAAAATTATAATCCAGTTATTTGGTCATTGGCTCAAGAAATGCGTATATCTATTGTGTTTCCTTTGTTATTCCTTCTTTTTTATAAACTGAATTGGAAGAAAACGATACTATTTGCTTTGAGCTTTTCTTTAATTAGTGTTGTTCTTAATATGTTGCATATTGGGAAAGCTGAAGGATTTTATAATGGTTATGCTGATACACTGCATTTTACATCTATGTTTATGGTTGGAATGTTACTTTTTAAGTATCAGGAAAAACTTATCTACTCATATAGGAATATGAAAAAAATTAAAAAAGGATTTCTTATTGCATTAGGGGTTATTCTATATTTATATTCCATTTTAATTTATGGTTTTTCCCGTAATGATACAACTTTCTTATTAAAAGATTGGGGTGTCGTAATGGGGGTTAGTATATTTATTATAATGGCTATGAGTAACCTAAAAGTAAAAGTATTTTTAAATAAGAGTGTATTTGTATACTTAGGAGAAATTTCATACAGTATCTATTTGTGTCATTTTCCAATCATGATGATACTATTTAAACTATTGTATACAAAGATACCTATCTTTTTCCTTCTTACTTTGTGCATTGCAATGACAATACTTTTTTCTATAGTTTCGTATCATTTAATCGAAAAGAAATGTATCAACTGGGCAAAACAAAGAACAACAAATTTTTTGAAAAAAAGTATAATTCCTAGCGGGATTTTATTTCTTTAGTAAATATACGAATATGACCGATTCCTTAGTATACTTGGGAATCGGTCAATTTTGGATTCTAAATGTAAATATAGTAAAGTCGAATATAATTGAAATCGAAAAACACTTAGAAATAACAATTACGCTGTGAGCTATTGTATAGTATAGATATGTTTAAAAATAAAGGGGGAATACATATGTGGAAGCGATTTGTAGCAATTGGTGATAGTTTTACAGAGGGGATAGGGGATGAAGTTGAGGGAATTGCATTAAAAAGCTGGGTAGATCATTTTGTTCAACTGTGTGAAAACGATATAGAATATGCCAATTTTGCAAAGCGTGGGTTAGTAACTAAAGAAATTCGCTCGCAGCAATTGGAAAAGGCGTTAACTTTTAATCCAGATTTGGTTAGTCTCATTGCAGGGGCAAACGATGTTTTAAAAGGACGTTGGAATCATGATGCATATAAGAATGATATGGAATTTATGATAGATACATTAAGTAAAGCAGGGGCTGATATTATTATAGCAAACCTTCCAGATTTTACAGTTAGGCTTCCTTTTGCTTCTGAAAAAAAACAAGTAATAAAAGAACAATTATTAGAGGCAAATGAAGTTATACATTCACTGAGCAGAGAGTATAAGCTTCATCATGTTGATTTTTGGAATCATCATTTAGTTAATGACAATACGCTTTGGTCTAAGGATTTAATTCATCCAAACTCAAAAGGATATGTAAAAGTTGCGGAATTGATTTTTAGTAGTTTGCCTGTACAGAAGACAAAATAATAGTTTGCAATGTAACGAATATGATATTAAGTGTATGAAGCTATGTTTTTTAGTAAATGGAAAGAACTAAACATTTAGCAAACAAAGCGTTTCTACGATATATTTCTACAATAATGCACAAATACAGAATCACAAAGAAAGATCACTTATGGAAATAGGTGGTCTTTAAATGTTTTTATAACTAAATTAGTATATACTGTATTACTAACAATTTCGTACTACATAAAAATTAAGTTCTCTTATAGAAAAACTGATTTTATATTATCTTAAAATATAATAACATGTTCAAATCATATTTTGGGTATGTATCCTAATTGTGAATGATGTGTAATTTTTTTTGAAGTATAAATATCCAATAAATAAAATAGGTAGTAGGTGCAGAAGTATTAATACTATATTATTCAATTCTTGTTATGAGTGCATTAGTGATTGGTAATATTATATTTTTATTATCAACTTTAGTTATTGGAATTAATTTGAATAGAAAATATGTAGGATAGGGAAAGGTGCATATACTTTAATGTATATATACCTTTTTATTTAATAGGATTTATAGTCTCTGTAAACTATTATATTAATAAAATTAAAAAACTTAATTCTTGATATCCTTATGGCTAAAGCCATCTATAAAATGACAATATAACTAAATAATTGTTTGGTATGATTTGTGGATTTAGCTTTTTATCCGAATTTTCTGATTCAAATATTTCAACTTTATGAATATAGTAGGTGAAATATTTGTGTGATAGTATTTGAGATAGAAAAAAGCCAACTTTAAAAAGGATGTGAATTGAATGTGCAAACGACTGTAAAGGGTTATATTAAGGCAACGTTTAGCTGTTATTAGTGTAAGGTAAAGATATATTTTGTAACAGTTGATATAAAAATGAAGAAATAGGTACGCTTTCGTTTGTCTGACTATTTTAAATATATGAAAAACAAGACTGGTTTGAGTTTTGACGAAATTAAATTCTAGGTGAGATGTCAATAATGATTAATTAGGTTTAATAAAGAGGTACCTTATACGCAAAAGCGTTTATATTAGTAACCTAAGGAGCTTGCTTTTATGAAAACTACTGATTCAAAAGGCCTATTAGAAAATAGGGTTTATTTACAAGTTTTCTCTGCCTATTCATTGCTTATGCTTGGTGTTTTTATTGATATGTTAGCGATTATGACTATAGTTGGGTTTGAATGGGAAGTAGATCCTACCATGATTGGATTGATTCCTGTTGCATATGCACTTCCTGGAATTATTTTTGGCTCATGGGCAGGTGTTATTGCAGATCGTTTTAGAAAAATTCCAATTATGATGTTCTGTAATCTAATGGTTGGTCTAATAACAATTGCTCTTTTATTTGTACAAGATATCCACTGGCTCTTAGTGGCATTAATGATTCGTTCCATTTTTATTGTTTTCTATTATCCTGCACAGCAAACACTAACAAGACAGATTGTATCCCCGGACTTGCTTACTAAAGCAGTAAGTATCAACGGAATAGTAGAGCAGGGTACAAAGATAGTAGGCCCACTTATAGGGGGCATGTTGTTGAGCTGGTTTCAACCAGAGTTCTGCCTCATTATAAGAGCTATAAGTTGTTTATTAGCTACTTTAGTTTTGATACCCACAATAAAATTTAAAGAAACTATATCGAAAGAATTTGTTGAAAAGCAAAAACAAAGTACTTGGACCGCTTGGGTACAAGGGTGGGGTTATGTGTTATCTAATCGGATAATATTATCAACCATGATTTTCGTTACAATAGCCATGGCGGTATTACAATTAGTAGACTCACAATTCCCAACTTTATTTAAGAGCTTATTCCCACATGATAAAAGTAAAATGGGATATATCATTTCTATTATTGGTCTTGGCGGAATACTTGGTGCATTACTAACTCAGAAATTAAAACAATTTCAATATGGCTGGGTAGTATGCGGAGGTATGGTTTTAATGGGAATTGGTTTTGGGGGGATTGGTTTGATAACGCCCGGTACGGTCTTCGTTTTAGCCTATTTAATTAGTTTTATCGCTGGTATCGGAAGTGGGCTGATGCTTGTATCTAATCAAGTCATTTTACAAATAGAATCGGATCAAGATCAAGTAGGAAGAGTATTTGGTATACAAAGCAGTTTAACAAACGCAGTTCTAATTATTTCTCCTGCTATGAGTGGTCCATTAGTGCATTTGTTTGGAGTAACTCAACTCTATGTTTATGGAGGGATTGGGCTTGTTATTATTGGAGTAATTGGAGTTTCACTGCAGAAATATTTATGGGCTAAACATAAACACGAACCTATAAGAGCAAATAATTTTTGAAGGGAAGATTTTTATGACCAATGAGGAATGTTATCCATTAAGCCATCCGCAGCGAAGAATATGGTATACAGAAGTTATTCATTCTGATAAAGGAATATGTAATTTAAGATTTTTATTTAAACTTCATCGAAAAATGAACTATTCAAAATTAAACCAAGTTGTGAATCGCGTTATCAGTGAAAATGACGGTCTGTGCATTAGGTTAAAAGAAAATGAGCATCAGGAACCGAAACAATATTTTATTAAACATGAAGAACAAGAATTTGAGTTTTTTGATTTCAGTAATGTGGAGAATACAAATTTGCTTGAGGAATGGATTGAGCAGAAAACAAAAGAAACGTTTACATTATTTAATTCAAATTTATACTATTTCGCTTTAATAAAATTAAACGATAATGAATGTGCAGTCTTTGGAAATGTTCATCATATTATTATGGATGGTTTATCAATTCAAATATTTACTGAGCAGATTGCAAAATATTATTATGACATGCATAACGAGAATGAGGAAGGCGAAATTAAAAATTCATATGTTCAATTTCTGACTAATGAACAAACATATTTGAATAGTAGTCGTTTTCAAAAAGATCAAAAATTCTGGTTAGAGGAATTTAAAACACTGCCATCTGCGACTGGATTGAAGCCTTATAATACGTACCAAGTTAGTACCAAAGCATCACGTGAGACGTTTATATTAACGGAGCATTTGAAGAGAAAGATAGAAAAATTTTCTGAAGATTACAAAATTAGTTTATACACTTTTTTTGTTGCTGCTTTCTCGTTGTCCATGTATCGGTGGACCTCATCGCTTGATATTGGTTTAGGAATGGCTTACGGCAATCGTATGACTAAAATGGAGCGAAAATTGATTGGAATGATGGTGAGTACAGTTCCTTTAAGAATGGATATTGATCCGGAAGAAGAAGTACTTTCATTTATTAGTAGGGTATCCAGAAAACAAAGCAAATTATTGAGACACCAGAAATATCCATTTGATTTGTTATTAAAGCAGATTAATAAAGAGAATAATAGTAATGTGAGACTTTTCGGAACTACGATTGATTATAGGGATCGTGATGAAAGTGGTGACTCACTATGGATTCCAAACCATGAAGAGGTGCAAGATTTTGCAGTGCATATTGAAAATCTAATTGATATTGACTCTTTACATGTACATATTGATTATCGTGAGGAGCTATTTTCTAAGGAAGAGATAAAACGTTTTTTTAACGTGATGTTAGCGATAATGGAAAACACTTTTGAAAAACCAAAGCAGAAGGTAGCTGAAATCGAAATCATTTCTGATGAAGATAAAAGAAGAAGTTTAGTTGAGTTCAACAATCCTAAGCTGGATTTCCCATCTCAAGTAACTATTCATGAAATGTTCGAACGGCAAGCGATGATTTATCCAAATGCTATTGCAGTTACGTATGAAAAAGAAAAAATTACTTATAAGGAGCTTAATGAACGTGCAAACCAGTTAGCTCATTATCTGCAGAAAAAAGGAGTAGGACCTGATAATTTAGTTGGACTGTGCGTTGAACGTTCCCACGAGATGATTGTAGGTATTTTAGGGATTTTGAAGGCTGGTGGGGCTTATGTCCCACTTGATCCAACATATCCAGAGCAACGACTTCAATATATTTTAGAAGATGCTAGCATTCAGTTATTCGTAACGCAAGAAAGTTTAAAAGAATTAAAATGGTTACCAGAAAATGTCGAGGCGATTTGTCTGGATCGTGATCAAGATGAGATTTGGAAAGAAAGTAAGACTTTGCCGGTTTCTAGTGTCGGTCCCCAAAATCTGGCATATGTAATCTATACTTCGGGATCAACGGGAAATCCAAAGGGCGTTATGATAGAGCATCACAATGTCATTCGGTTATTTAAATCGACGGATTGTTGGTATCAGTTTAATGAAAAAGATACTTGGACGCTTTTTCATTCGTATGCATTTGATTTCTCAGTATGGGAAATTTGGGGAGCGTTATTATATGGTGGAAAATTAGTTGTTGTTCCGTACTGGATTAGTCGATCACCTAAGGATTTTTATCAATTATTGGTGGAGGAAGAAGTCACAGTTCTAAATCAGACACCTTCCGCATTTCGACAATTAATACAAGTATGTGAACAAGAAGATAAGAATAAAAATTTACAGCTGCGTTATGTCATATTTGGCGGAGAAGCGTTAGAACCTACTAGCTTGTTACCGTGGTTTCAAAGGTATGGGGAGAAAAACCCACAGTTAATTAATATGTATGGAATTACAGAAACCACAGTTCATGTTACATATTATCCAATTACTTTAGATGATGTGCAGCATGCTTCAAGAAGTAATATTGGAAAGCGGATTCCCGATTTAGAAGTGTATATACTAGACGCTTATCAACAACCTGTTCCTATAGGTGTTGATGGTGAACTTTATATTGGCGGGGCGGGGCTTGCACGTGGGTATTTAAATAGACCTGAATTAACAGCAGAGCGTTTTATATCTCATCCATTTAGTAGTGATCTGAAAGCAAGATTATACCGGACAGGAGACTTAGCGAGGTATTTGCCAGATGGGAATCTAGATTATCGTGGAAGAATTGATCATCAGGTTAAAATACGTGGTTTCCGAATTGAGATTGGGGAAATTGAGTCTACTTTACATACATATGCATATGTAAAAGAGGCAGTTGTAATTGTAAGAGAAGATCAGCCAGGCGATAAAAGATTAGTAGCATATGTTGTAGGAGATGGAAATGTAGATGCGTGGAGAGAGTATCTTAAAGCGAAACTACCAAGTTATATGGTTCCTTCGGGATTTGTGGCGATGGAAGCTATTCCACTTACAGCTAACGGTAAAGTTGATCGTGAGGCCTTACCTATGCCGGAGGAAAAGCAGATTAATAGTGAATGTGTTGGCCCTCGGAATAGTAACGAACAGATACTAACTACCATTTGGAAGAGAGTATTAGGTGTTAAAAAGGTGGGAATCTATGATAATTTCTTTGAAATTGGTGGCGACTCGATTCTCAGTATTCAAATCATATCTCAAGCAAGTCAAGTGGGGTTAAAACTTACTCCAAAGCAAATGTTTGAATGCCCAACTATCGCTGAGCTGGCACAAGTGGCTATAGAAACGCAGGGAGTACAAGCGGAGCAGGGAATTGTGATAGGTGATGTGCCTCTTACTCCAATTCAGTGCTGGTTCTTCGAGCAAGAACATGCACATCCAGAGCATTGGAATCAATCAATGCTTTTAAGAGTAAAAGAAAGATTGGATGTGAAGTTACTAGAGGGAGCGATATTAAATTTACTGAAACATCATGATGCTTTACGTTTCCGGTACGAACAGTTACCAAACGGAACGTGGAGGCAGAGAAATGAAGGGACTGATGAACTGTCAGTACTCCATGTTGTAAAACGGAATCAAGTTAATGAAAAAGAGTGGAATAAAATAATACAAGAAGAGATGAACATTAATCAAGCTAGTTTCAATTTAATTACTGGTCCGTTAATGAAAGTAGTGTACTTTGAAGATAACTTGACTGAAAATGATCGAATATTCTGGGTGATACATCATTTAGTAGTAGATGGAGTGTCATGGAGGATTCTATTGGAAGATTTACAGGTGGTATATAACCAGATGAAACAAGGTCAAGAAATTCGCTTACCTGCGAAAAGTACATCTTTTAAAGAATGGTCTGAACGACTTCAGACATACAGTGATTCGGGTATTTCAAAAGAAGTAAAGGATTATTGGAATGAACAAGTAGAAAAAGAAACGATGAAAATTCCAATGGACTATCCAATACAAGAAACGACAGAAGAATCGATTGATCAAGTGACGGGGACTTTAGGAATAGAAGAAACACAAGCATTGTTTCACGAAGTTCTAGTCACTCATAAGACAAGGATTGATGAGGTACTATTAACGGCATTAGGACAAGCTATCGTCGATTGTACAAATCAGCAAACCGTTTCTATTCATCTAGAAGGACACGGAAGAGAAGAGATGATTGAAGGTATTGATTTATCAAGGACAGTGGGCTGGTTCACGAGTATTTATCCCGTTCATCTCAATTTTCAAGGAACTCAGACACCTATTGAAGGGTTAAAGGCAGTCAAAGAGCAATTGCGTCGAATCCCAAATCGCGGAGTTGACTATGGTATTTTACGTTACTTGAATAAAGGATTAGTTCCGTTTTATCAGCAAAAGCCTTCAATAAGCTTTAACTATTTGGGCCAATTTGATCAGGTGTTTTCAAGGGACTCTTTGTTTATGCAAGAGACAGGATTTACATTTTTAGATCATGCTCCAGATTCCAAACCATCTCATCTAATTGATGTTATCGGAATGGTGAAAGATGAAAAGTTACATTTTATTTGGATGTATAGTAGGGAACAGTTTTCTAAATTAAAAATTCAAGTGATAGCAGATGGTATGTTGAGGCATCTTCGTCAACTTATAAATAAACCAACAACAGAGTCTGCTTTTACGGTATCAGATTTTGCTGATGCAGAGGATCTTACGGAAGAAAGCTTGAGCAAAGTATTACTTAAATTAACAAAGAAGAGGGTGTAAAAATGGGAGACGTTATTGATATATATGGTTTATCACCTTTGCAAAAAGGAATACTGTTTCATACTTTATACGATCAAGATGATGAACATTCTTTTTCCTATATTGTACAAGTAGGTTTCTTGCTCGGGGGGCAATTGGATGTTGATACTTTTGAAAAGGCTTGGGAATATGTTATTAATCGACATGAGGTTTTACGTTCAGTATTTGTATGGGAGGAAGTAGAAAAGCCACTACAAGCGGTTTACCAACGTCTTCCTTTTACTATTCATCAAGAGGATTGGAGCACCCATCCACATGAGGAAAGGGCGAAGAAATTAAAACAGTTTTTGAATGTAGATCGTAGAAAAGGATTTTTATTGGATGAAGCACCATTGATGAGAGTCACTGCGATTAAAGAAGCAAAAGAGAAAACGAGAATTATTTGGACACATCATCATATTTTGCTAGATGGATGGAGTGTGTCATTGGTCTTTAGTGAAGTGATGGAAGTTTATCTCAAGATGATAAAGGGAGAATTGTTGAATTTCCCTAAATCTCTTCCTTATAAAAAATATATTCAATGGATAAATAAACAAGATCAAAGTCAAGCAGAGGAATTTTGGAAAGAAGAATTAAAAGGGTTCTATGCACCTACTCCATTAGCAATGGAAAGAAAGGATCAAGGACAAGAGAAGGGTTATGGAGAATGTGCTTATCAAGTATCTGAGGAACTTACTGAGAGTTTACAAGAGTGGGTACGAAATAGTCGATTAACGTTGAATACGTTAGTACAAGGTGCATGGGCTTATTTGATGAGTAGGTATAGCGGTGACAGTGACGTCGTATTTGGCGTAACTAGCGCTGGACGTCCTACTGATTTAATAGGAGCAGAGAATATGGTGGGGCTATTTATTAACACATTACCTACCAGAATTCGATTAACGGATAATACATCAGTAGTAGATTGGCTTCGTAAAATACAAATGAAAGAAATGGAACGAAGACAGTATGAGTATAATTCGTTGATAGATATTCAAGGCTGGAGTGAGGTTCCGCGAAATTGCTCCTTATTTCATACCTTGTATGTGTTTGAAAATTATCCAATTCAAGGTGAGAGAAATGATGATTTAAGATTACTAGATGTTACAAGCACGGAACAAACAAATTATCCTTTAACACTCATTGTAATGCCCGGTAAGAAAATTACTTTAAAGTTGATGTATGATCGAAGCTATTTTAATGAAGAAGCAATAAATCGGATTCAGAATCACTTATTGCAAATATTAATTCAGATGACGAAGAGCCTAGATTCAAAACTATTTGAAATTACTCATTTAACAGAAGAAGAACAAATACAGTTACTAGAGGAATGGAATCATACTCAATTTAATTATTCGGCTGAAGGCATGATTCATACGATGTTTGAGGAGCAAGTTAAAAAAACACCGGAAGCAATCGCGGCTAGTTACGAAAATGAACAAATTACCTATAAAGAGTTGGAGAAGCGTGCAAATCAGCTAGCTCATTATTTACAAAAGCATGGTGTAGGCCCAGAGTCTCTAGTTGGGGTATATATGGAACGTTCATTACAAATGATGATAGCGTTATTAGGTATTCTAAAATCAGGAGCAGCGTATGTTCCACTTGACCCTACTTATCCAGAGAGTCGACTTCGATATATATTAGAGGATGCTGGAATCGAAGTACTAGTGACGGAAGAGAATTCTAAAAATTTGTTTGTATCTGAAAATATAGAAACAATTTGTATGAATAAAGATTACACTGCAATTGAAAAAGAAGAATCAACCCCATGTATAAGTGGTGTAACAGGAGAAAATTTAGCGTATGTTATGTATACTTCAGGATCTACAGGGAATCCAAAGGGAGTAATGATTGAGCATCATTCAGTAATTAATTATCTAGAATGGATGCAACATAAATATCCGCTTTCTGAAAAGGATGTGGTCTTGCAGAAAACGCCATTCTCATTTGATGTCTCTGTTTGGGAATTGTTTTGGGGCATTCACGTTGGTGCAAGTGTATCTTTCCTACCTCCAGGTGGAGAAAAAGATCCTTCTATTATAGCTGAAGTGATTAAACAACATCAGGTTACTATAGTTCAATTTGTACCTTCGATGTTATCTGTTTTCTTAGACCACTTCAATCATATTGAATTGAACATGAATTGCTCGTCCGTACGCCATGTATTTTCTGGTGGAGAAGAACTAAGTTCAGGGTTGGTTAGACGATTTCAACAGAAATGGAATTATAGTGGACAAGTGAAATTAACCAACTTTTATGGGCCAACTGAAGCCACTATTTATGTGAATGCATTTGATATTCAGCCTAATCAAGAATTTGTTTCTATTGGGCAGCCAATACAGAACACGCAATTATATGTATTAGACCAAAATCAACGCTTGCAATCAATAGGAATTGAGGGTGAGTTATATATTGGTGGTGCTGGTTTAGCACGTGGATACTTAAATCGTCCGAATCTTACTGCTGAAAAATTCGTTTCGCATCCATATCGATTTGGGGAACGACTATATCGAACAGGAGATTCAGTAAGATATTTAACTGATGGGAATTTAGAATTTATAGGTAGAATGGACCACCAAGTCAAAATGCGTGGTTTTAGGATTGAATTAGGAGAAATTGAAGCGACTTTAGAAAAATGTTCGTTTATTAAAGAGGCTGTCGTATTAGTTAGAGAAGATCGTCCAGGTGATCAACGATTGGTTGCATATGTAATAAGCGATGGAAATACCGAGGAGTGGAGAGAGTATTTACAAAAACAATTACCGAATCATATGATTCCAGCGCACTTTATAGAGTTAGAACACTTCCCGCTTACTCCAAATGGGAAAATTGACCGAAAGGCCTTGCCAGCACCTGATGAGCAAGCTATTGAAGATTTAAATGTGCTACCTCGGACGCCATCGGAAGAGCTTATCGCCTCGGTTTGGAGTCAAGTGTTAGGAACAGAAAATATTGGCATTCAGGATTCCTTCTTTGAACGTGGTGGGCACTCACTACTTGCTACTCAAATTGTCTCTCGATTGCAAGAACTGTTCCAAATTAAAATTCCATTACGTGAACTTTTCAAGCACGATACAGTGGAAGCATTGGCGAAACGGGTGGATCAGTTACGAAAAGAAGATAAAAAACGAGAGGTTGCTCCCCTTGTACCTATGACACGAGAAGAAATTATCCCACTTTCCTATGCGCAGAAACGTCTATGGTTTATTGATCAATTAATGCCAAATAGTGCTATGTACAATATCCATGCAGCGTGTCGCTTAACAGGTGAATGGTCAATTGAAGCATTGGAGGCCGGATGGAATCAATTGTTGGAGCGTCATGAATCATTAAGGACGATAATTCTAGAACAAGAGGGTGAACCTTTTCAACAAGTTCAATCTCATGTATTCAGACATATTCCTCAAACGAATCTAACAGATCTTTCTTTGGAAGATAGGGAAAGAGAAATGAAACGGCTCATTCAAAACGAGGCTGAGGAACCATTTCATTTTGGACAAGGTCCTCTAATTCGAACACGAATGTTGAAAGTGGACAAGGAAGAATGGATTCTCATTTGTACGATGCATCATATTATTTCAGATGGATGGTCAATGGGAATCTTACTTGAAGAATGGATGGCTTTTTATGAAGGCGCATTAAGCGGCAAACCGGCAGAATTGAAGGAGTTATCTATCCAATATGCAGATTTTGTTATGTGGCAGAAGGAATGGCAAAAAGAAGAGAATTTGAATCAGCACCTTCAATATTGGAAGGAAGAATTGTCTGGGGAACTACCGGTTTTACAACTACCGATGGATCGTCCTCGACCTGCAGTTCAAACCCATCGTGGTGCAAGTCAGTCCTTAATAGTGGCGAATTCCTTACAGGAAAAGCTCAAAGATTTAAGTTTGCAAGAAGGATGCACTTTATTTATGACATTGATGGCAGCGTATCAAAGCTTCCTTTCTCGTTATACAGGACAGGACGACATTATAGTTGGAAGCCCAATCGCTAATCGAAATGTGAAAGAGATTGAGGGATTAATAGGATTTTTTGCAAACACGTTAGTTTATCGAGCTGATTTCAGTGAAAATCCGACGTTCCAAGAACTTTTATCGCAGATAAGAAAAAAAGCACTAAAAGCATACGAGTATCAGGACATCCCATTTGAGAAAGTGGTAGAATCCGTAAAACCTGAACGGAATACAAGTCATTCACCAATATTCCAAACTATGTTTACTTTACAGAATACGAAACAAGAGTTTCTTCAGCTATCTGAAAGACAAATGGAACTCATGGAAAGCCATGTTTCTGTTGCCAAATTTGATTTGAGTTTATTTGCTTCTGAGACGGAAGAAGGATTATCACTAACCTTTGAATATAATACTGATTTGTTTAATGATACAACCATTGAACGTATGGTAAATCATTTTGAACATTGGCTAAATCAAATTGCCTCTTATCCAAAATGTTTATTATCAGAATTGAATATGTTATCGAAAGTGGAATATAAGCAACTACTAGTGGAATGGAATGAATCAGCCGTTATAGATATAGAAGATAGCACGATTCATACAATGTTTGAAGAACAAGTGGAAAAAACACCAGAAGCAATTGCAGTAGTGTGCGAAGATGAAGAACTAACATATCGAGAGTTGGACGAACGCTCGAATCAGTTGGCACATTATTTACAAAAAAATGGTGTAACATGCGAAACATTGGTTGGGATTTGCGTTACACGTTCATCCGAGATGATTGTCGGTCTCTTAGGAATTATGAAGGCGGGAGGAGCATATGTCCCAATTGATCCAGCGTATCCGGAAAGTCGACTGCAGTACATTTTAGAAGATGCTCAAATAAAGGTACTGGTGACACAGGAAAAGTTACAACAAAAAATGGTTATACCTACATTCGTCAACGTCATTTGTATTGATCGTAATCGAGCAGAAATAGAACAAGAAGTTACTACGGTATGCACGAGTGAAGTGACGGGCGATAACTTAGCCTATATTATCTATACTTCAGGTTCCACTGGAAATCCAAAGGGAGTAATGATTGAGCACAGGAATACAGTAACAATGATTCATTGGGCGCATCATACGTATTCTCGAAAGGAATTAGCGGGAGTATTAGCTTCAACTTCACTATCTTTTGATTTATCCGTTTTTGAAGTATTTGTTCCCTTAACGATGGGTGGTAAGGTGATTGTCGCTGAAAATGCTCTACATCTAGACAAGTTGTCTACCAAAGGTGTGACTTTGGTTAATACTGTGCCATCGGCAGCAAAGGAACTGGTTCGAGCAAAAACAATTCCTTCTTCAGTAAAGGTAATGAATTTGGCTGGAGAACCGTTACCATATCCGCTTGTTCAAGATTTATACGAGAGAAGTACGATTGAGAAGGTGTTCAACTTATATGGACCGTCTGAAGATACTACGTATTCCACGTATATGGAATTAGAAAAGGGTGTCATGCATAGGGTACCACCAATTGGTAAACCAATCTTCAATACAGAAGTATATGTATTGAGTGCTGAACAAAAAATGGTTCCAATTGGTGTAGTTGGTGAGTTGTACATTGGTGGATCAGGGTTAGCACGTGGATATTTAAAACGCCCTGACTTAACGAAAAATCGATTTATACCGCATCCGTTTAAAGAAGACGAGCGAGTATACCGGACTGGAGATCTAGTAAGGTATTTGCCGGATGGAAATTTGGAGTATGTTGGACGAATTGATCATCAGGTGAAAATTCGTGGGTTCCGGATTGAACTAGGAGAAATCGAAGCGGTATTACAAAAGCATACATTAGTTAACGAAGCTATTGTGATGGTGCGGGAAGATTATCCTGGCGATCCACGTTTGATTGCCTATGTTGTAGGAGACGGGGATGCTCAAAAGTGGCGTGATTATCTCAAGGACCAACTACCAAATTATATGATTCCATCCTATTTTGTTGGATTAAATGCATTTCCACTCACTCCTAATGGAAAAATTGATAGGAAGGCTTTACCAGCACCAGAGAAGCAGGAGATAGCGAGTTGTTATATTGCTCCTCGTACGTCTACGGAAAAAACAATTGTTTCGATATGGCATGAAGTTTTAGGCATGGAAAACATCGGAATTCAAGATTCGTTTTTTGAAATTGGTGGACATTCATTACTTGCTACGCAAGCCGTTTCTAATCTTAAAGAGGCTTTTGGAATCGAGATACCATTGCATGATTTATTTATGTTTCATACGGTGCAGCAATTGGCAGAACAGATTGATCAATTGCTCGATAACAAAAATCAAGAAATGCAGAATGATAGTAAGGAGAATGTAAGCCTTCAAGATTATATTCAAAAAGAAGCAGAAGTGAGTAATGATGAAGAATTACTGGAACTGCTTAAGCAATTAGAAGAGTTATCAGAGGAAGAAGCACAAGGGATATTTGAGAGTAATTTGATTGAGGAAGGGGTAAAAAAATGAGAAGTGATTTACTTGCAAAGCTGAGTTCACTTTCTCCTGAGAAGAGAGCATGGCTTCAGAAGCAAATGCAAAAAAAGGAGAATAAAGAAGCACTCCCGTTGTCTTATGCACAACAACGTTTGTGGTTTATGGACAGATTTAACCCAAACAGTTCTTTATATAATATTCCAACAGTATGGCATCTAAAAGGAAATTGGATACCTGAAGCATTAGAGAAGGGATTCAATCGACTCATTGAACGTCATGAATCATTACGAACTGTTTTTAAAGAAATAGGAGAACAGCCTGTGCAACAAATTGTCGAATTCCTTCCTAGAGCATTACCTGTAAGGGATTACTCTCAACTTCCTCTAGAAGTAAAAGAAAAAGAGGTAGATAGTTTAATTGCGAGAGAAGCGCAAGAACCATTTGATTTAATGAATGGTCCTTTAATTCGTAATCAGCTTGTTCAATTAGAGAAGGATGAATGGTTATTACTGTGTACGATGCATCATATTATTTCTGATGCTTGGTCCATTGGTATATTCATGAATGAATTCCTTGCTTTCTATGAAGAAGAAACGGGCGGAAATCCTGCTAAATTAAGTTCATTATCTATTCAATATGCAGACTTTGCGAAGTGGCAAAAGGAGTGGTTGCAAGGTGATGTGCTAAATCGTCAGCTTACGTATTGGCAGAAAGAATTGTCTGGTGAGCTTCCTATCTTACAACTGCCAGTGGATCGACCTCGACCGGTTAAGCAGACTTACTCTGGGGCTGCGCATCATGTGATTTTTCCTTATAAATTGCTCAGTCAATTGAAGGATATAAGTCGACAAGAAGGATCTACTTTATTTATGACTTTAATGGCCGCATACCAGAGCTTTCTTGCTCGTTATACGGGACAAAAAGATATTCTAGTTGGTAGCCCGATTGCAAATCGGAACCATAAGGGAGTAGAAGGATTAATTGGTTTCTTTGTTAATACGTTGGTTTATCGATCAGATTTGAGTGGCACCCCTACTTTTCGGGAGATTTTGAACCAAACAAAGAAAAAGGCGTTAAAAGCTTACGAATATCAAGATATACCATTTGAAAAAGTGGTAGAAGCTGTGCAACCTGAACGAAGCATGAGTCATTCCCCTATATTTCAGACCATGTTTACGCTACAGAATATAAAACAAGAACGACTAGATTTGCCTGATAGAAGTATTGAAATGGTAGAAAGTAATATGTCTATTGCTAAATTTGATTTGAGCTTAACTGCCTATGAAGTGGAAGAAGGTCTATTCGTCTCATTTGAATACAACACGGATTTATTTGATAGTAGTACCATTGCACGTATGGCAGGACATTTTGAGAACTGGCTAAATGAAATCACGTATCATCCAGATGAATCATATACAAAGCTGTCAATGTTATCGGATACTGAGCAAAAACAACTCCTAGAAGAATGGAATGATACGGACGTAGTTTATGGTCATGATTGTATGATTCATGAGCTATTTGAGCAGCAAGTTGCACGGACACCTGATGCAGTGGCGGTAGTTTATGAGGGTGGAAAGCTAACGTATCAAGAACTAAATGAAAAATCGAATCAATTGGCACATTTTCTACAAAAACGAGGTATCGGACCTGAATCATTGGTTGGTATATGTATTGAACGTTCTCCTGATATGATTATCGGTCTCTTTGGGATTTTGAAGGCAGGTGGGGCTTATGTCCCACTGGACTCAAGTTATCCTGAAAACCGCCTGAGATATATTTTGGAGAATTCACAAATTCAAGTGCTGTTAACAAAAGGGGCACTACAGGACTGGTTACCTAAAGATATTCAAGCAATTTGTTTAGACCGGGATCAAGTGATGATTTCTAAAGAGAGTAATTTAGCTCCGGTAAGTGGAGTAACAGCAAATAACTTAGCCTATATTATATACACTTCGGGTTCGACGGGAAATCCAAAGGGGGTAATGATTGAACATCATTCCGTTATCAACCGCCTACAGTGGATGCAGAAAAAATACCCATTGTCCGAGGAGGATACAATCCTACAAAAGACACCGTTTTCGTTCGATGTTTCTGTCTGGGAATTATTTTGGTGGTCATTTGTAGGAGCACGTGTTTGTTTACTTCCACCAGGAGGAGAGAAAGATCCTGCGGTGATTGAGGAGTATATTGAACGATATCGCGTGTCCACTATGCACTTTGTTCCGTCGATGTTATCTACTTTCTTAGATTATATGGAACTATATAATTCGAAAAGGGATGTATCGTCTTTAATTCAAGTTTTTACTAGTGGAGAAGCGTTAAACACTGAGCATGTTCGCCGGTTTAAGGGGATCTTTTACAATGTTCAGCAAACAAAGTTAATTAACTTGTATGGTCCTACTGAAGCGACTGTGGATGTGACTTATTACGATTGTGATTTAGAAAAAGAAGCAATGATTATTCCGATTGGTCGTCCGATTGATAATACAGAGTTGTATGTGTTAGATCAATATCAACAAGTGGTCCCGATTGGTGTGGCAGGGGAACTTTACCTTGGAGGAGTAGGATTGGCACGTGGCTACTTCAATCGACCGGATTTAACTACTGAACGTTTTATTCCGCATCCTTTTAAGGACGGGGAACGATTATATCGAACGGGTGACTTGGTGAGATATATGAATGATCGTAACTTAGAATATATTGGAAGAATAGATAACCAAGTTAAAATTAGAGGATTCCGAATTGAATTGGGAGAAATTGAAGCAGCTTTACATGATCACTCATCTGTAAAAGAGGCAGTCGTGTTGGTGAAGGAAGATCGACCAGGAGATAAGCAGTTAGTAGCTTATGTAGTGGGGGAAGGGGATACTGGAGAGTGGCGTGAATATCTTAAGAAGCAATTACCACATTATATGGTTCCGGCATACTTTTTCCAAATTGAAGGTATGCCACTTACTCCAAATGGTAAAGTGAATCGGAAAGCATTATTGGAATTAGAAGAACAGTTCATAAGTGAAGATATTACTTCATCACGAACACCAGTGGAGGAGCTCATCGTTTCCGTTTGGAGCCAAGTGTTAGGAATAAAAAATATTAGTGTTCAGGATTCCTTTTTTGAAATCGGTGGTCATTCACTACTAGCTACTCAAGTAGTGTCACGTTTACAGGGAATTTTTCAAATCGAATTACCAGTACGTGAACTATTTGAATATACAACGGTGGAGTCACTGGCAAAGCGATTAGAACAGTTACGTAAAGGAGATAAAAAACGAGAGATTCCGCCACTAATACCAATGAAACGAGGAGAAGCTATTCCACTATCTTATGCCCAACAACGTTTATGGTTTATTGATCAATTTACACCTAATAGTGCCCTTTACAATATGCCAATGGTATGCCGTCTTACAGGGAATTGGCTACTTGAAGCATTGGAAACGGGATGGAATCAACTAATAGAACGTCATGAATCACTGCGGACGGTCTTTCAAGAAGTGAATGGTCAACCCGTACAGCAAATTGAACCGTATGCTTTTCAATCAATTCCGAAAACGGATTTAACTATGCTTTCTTCTGAAGATCAAGAAGAAGAAGTTAAACGTTTAATTCAACAAGAAACA
The DNA here is from genome assembly GCF_003946765.1 of Bacillus sp. 2D03. Lineage (NCBI taxonomy): Bacteria > Bacillati > Bacillota > Bacilli > Caryophanales > Bacillaceae > Bacillus > Bacillus sp. 2D03. Next base: position 24,304 of record NZ_RPSJ01000002.1, read on the forward strand.
GAAGTGCCATTTGATTTAACAGAGGGTCCATTAATCAGGACAAGTATTTTGCACGTGGGAGAGGAAGAATGGATACTCCTTTGTACTCTACATCATATCATTTCAGATGGATGGTCAATGGGAATCCTACTTGAAGAATGGATGGCATTTTATGAGAAAGCAACGAATGGAAAGGTAGCGGAACTTGAACCATTACCGGTTCAATATGCCGACTTTGCTCAGTGGCAAAAAGGATGGCTAAAGGAGGAGGTGCTTGATCAACAACTCCAATATTGGAGGGAAGAATTGTCTGGGGAGCTTCCTGTACTCCAACTTCCTGTGGATCGCCCGCGTCCCGCAATACAAACTCATCACGGGTCGACATACACTCTGGTTCTGCCAAGCACGCTACATGATAAATTGAATGAACTTAGTCGAAAAGAAGGGGCTACGCTCTTCATGACGCTTTTAGCTGCATATCAAAGTTTTCTATCTCGTTATACGGGACAAGAAGATATTCTGGTCGGAAGCCCAATTGCGAATCGGAATTATAGAGAAATTGAAGGACTAATTGGTTTCTTCGTTAACACGCTAGTTTATCGAGCTAATTTGAGTGGTAGACCGACATTTCAAGATGTACTGTATCAGGTTCGTCAAAAGGCATTGAAGGCGTATGAATATCAAGATATTCCATTTGAAAAAATTGTAGAAGTTGTGCAACCGGAGCGAAGTACAAGTCATTCGCCAATCTTCCAGACTATGTTCATCTTGCAAAATATGAAACAAGAGTTACCGGTGTTATCGAGTAGAAGTATTGAAATGATAGAAAGCCATAGTCCAATTGCAAAGTTTGATTTAAGTGTAATGGCAGTTGAGACGGAAGAGGGATTACTTTTTACTTTTGAGTACAATAAGGATTTATTCAATGCTACTACTATTGAACGGATGGCAGGACACTTTGAGAAATGGCTACATGAAGTTTCTCATCGCCCACAAAATCCGTTGCATGACCTGAGCATGCTATCAGAAACCGAGCGTACTTTGTTATTAGAAACATGGAATGACACTGTAATGGAAATGTCTCATCAGGGTCTTATTTGCGACAAAGTTGAGGAGCAAGTAGCAAGGCGTCCTGATGCGATTGCGATAGTTGATCAAACAAAACAGTGGACTTATGGTGAATTGGATACACAAGCAAATCAGTTGGCAAATGTTTTACAGCGAAAGGGAGTAGCCCCAGAGTCAGTGGTAGGGGTTTATCTTCCGAGGTCAGCTGAGCTGATGGTAAGTTTACTAGGCATTTTAAAAGCTGGTGGAGCTTATGTCGTTTTAGATCCGTTGTATCCAAAATCAAGGTTAGAATACATGATTGAAGATGCAGGAATTCAATTTGTAGTGACGGCGGAAGGACAAGAAGGACATTTCGCACACGTCGAAATGGTGAGGTTAGAAGAATTAACGGTGGAAAGCGTAATCGCACCTACACGTCAAATAAATCCAGAGAACTTAGCCTATATTGTTTATACCTCTGGTTCTACAGGAAAACCGAAGGGTGTCATGGTTGAATATCGCTCATTAATGAATATGGTTTCTTGGCATCAGGAAGTTTATCATATTTCAGCAGAGGATCGTGCGACTCAGATTGCAGGGGTTGCTTTTGATTCGGCTGTCCAGGAGATCTGGCCGTATCTAACTGCTGGCGCAGCACTCTACTTGTCAACAGAGGAACTGAGAATTAATCCAGAAGCACTAAGGGACTGGCTCATTGATTCACGAATAACAGCTAGCTTTGCACCTACGCCTATTCTGGAAAGACTCTTGAAATTATCTTGGCCAGATAAAACGGATCTTCGTTTTATCATTACTGGTGGGGATCAATTAACGCAGTATCCATCTAACGATATTCCTTTTGCGGTAATTAATCAGTATGGTCCATCGGAAAATACCGTTGTTACCACAGATTGTTATGTACCTGTAGGAGTGACAACAGGTACGCCATCGATTGGTCGACCGATTGCGAATACAGAAGTTTATGTGTTAGATTCTCATCTTCAGCTAGTACCAATTGGTGTAATTGGAGATCTCTATATTGGAGGGAAGAGTCTTGCACGTGGATATGCTAATCGTCCGGATCTTACAAAGGAAAAATTTATTCCACATCCTTTCAAGTCAGGAGAACGTCTCTATTATACAGGAGACAAAGCAAGTTATCTTTCTGATGGTAATCTCCAGTTCCATGGACGTATAGATGACCAAGTGAAAATTCGTGGTTTCCGGATTGAATTGGGAGAAATAGAAGCTGTTTTGCAGGCACATTCTTCTGTCAAAGAAGCTGTTGTATTGGTGCGAGAGGATAATCAAGGTGATAAGAGATTAGTAGCTTATGTAGTTGGTGAAGGAAGTGTCCATGAATGGCGAGAACATCTACAAACACATTTACCTAATTACATGGTTCCAACAAACTTTATTGAGATGGAATTTTTACCACTTACACCGAATGGAAAACTTGATTTGAAGGCATTGCCTATACTTAGTGAACAATCCACTGAAAATACTGTATACCCAAGAACTCCGCTGGAAGAACTTATTGCTTCAGTGTGGAGTCAAGTGCTAGGAATAAGAGACATTGATGTTCAGGATTCTTTCTTTGATCTCGGTGGTCACTCTCTACTTGCTACACAAGTGGTCTCGCGCTTACAGGAAGTCTTTCAAATCAAATTGCCAGTACGTGAACTGTTCGAATATTCAACGATCGAGGCATTAGCGAAACGAATGGATCAGTTACGTAAGGGGAATGAAAAACGAGAAATTCCACCATTGGTGCCGATGGAACGTGGAAATAATATTCCACTATCTTATGCCCAACAGCGCTTATGGTTTATTGATCAATTTGCACCTAATAGTGCCCTTTATAATATGCCAATGGCATGCCGCCTTACAGGGAATTGGTTACCTGAAGCATTGGAATTGGGATGGAATCAGTTGATAGAGCGTCATGAATCTTTGCGGACTGTATTTTATGAAGAGGATGGCCATCCTGTGCAGCAGATTCAACCGTACGTTTTCCGTCCGCTTCTGCAAATGGACTTAAATAAGCTTTCATTAGAGGAGCGAGAAAGAAAGCTGGAGCAATGGATTCAAACTGAAGTCGAATCTCCATTTGATTTAGAACAAGGGCCATTATTCCGTGGGAAACTCATAAGAATTTCAGAAGAAGAATGGGTTCTTCTGTGTAATATGCATCATATTATCTCGGATGGGTGGTCGATGGAAATCTTGCTTCAAGAATGGATGGCATTTTATGAGAATGCGATTGGTGAAAAACAAGCAGAGCTGGAACCACTACCAGTTCAATATGCCGATTTTGCTCAGTGGCAAAGAGACTGGTTGAAAGATGAAGTACTATATCAACAGCTTGCATATTGGAAGGAAGAATTATCTGGTGAGTTACCAGTCTTAATGTTGCCAATGGATCGTCCGCGTCCGCCAGTGCAAACCCATCATGGATTAACTCATAATGTTTTGTTGTCACGCTCATTACTGGATAAATTAAACGAACTAAGTCGTCAAGAAGGGGCCACACTTTTCATGACCTTATTGGCATCGTATCAAAGTTTCCTTGCTCGTTATACGGGACAAACGGATATTATTGTTGGTAGCCCAATTGCAAATCGAAATTATCGAGAAATTGAGGGGCTGATTGGTTTCTTTGTCAACACTTTGGTTTATCGAGCTGATTTAAGTAATGCACCGGCATTTCAAGAGTTGTTATCTCAAGTACGGATAAAAGCATTGAAGGCGTATGAGTATCAAGATGTTCCGTTTGAGAAAATTGTAGAGGTTATCCAACCTGAACGAAATACAAGCCATTCTCCGATTTTTCAAACCATGTTTACTTTGCAAAATACGGGACAAAAGCTACCAGAATTACATGGAAGAAATATAGAAGTAATGGAAAGTAATGCTCCGATCGCTAAGTTTGATTTAAGTTTAACTGCTGCAGAAGTGGAAGAGGGTTTATTACTTACTTTTGTTTATAGAACTGATTTATTTGACAGCTTAACTATTGAATCCATGGCTGAACATTTTGGGAACTGGTTGAATGTAATCGTGGAGAATCCTGATAAATCATTAGCTAAGTTGCCTATATTATCAGGATTACAGCAAAAACAGTTGGAAGAGTGGAATAATGGTGCTGTAGCATATCCACAGGAAAGTACAATTCATCAGCTGTTTGAAGAGCAAGTAAATCGTACACCTGATGCGGTAGCAGTGGTAGATGAAAAACAGCAGTTAACGTATCGAGAGCTGAATGAAAAAGCTAATCAATTGGCCCACTATCTTCAGCAATGCGGAATTGGGAATGAATCATTGGTTGGACTTTGCTTTGAGCGTTCAATTGAGATGGTTGTTAGTATTATGGGGATTTGGAAGGCTGGAGCAGCCTATGTTCCATTAGACCCATCATATCCAGAAAGTCGCCTACGATATATTTTGGAGGACACTGGAATTCAAGTATTAGTTACGAACGAGTCATTGAAAGATTGGATACCTAAAGAAATCAAGATAGTTTGTCTAGATAGGGATCAAACAATGATTTCGCAAGAAAGCATTCTTTCACCAAAATGTGAAGTAACAGGAGAAAATCTAGCGTATGTTATCTATACTTCGGGATCGACAGGGAACCCAAAGGGTGTCTTGATACAGCATCATTCTGTAATAAACTTGTCGCATGGTTTACAAAAAGAGGTTTTCGAAGATGAGATACCATCTAACATGCATGTCGGTTTAAATGCGTCAATTGCCTTTGATGCATCTATTCAGCAATTACAAATGCTGCTTTATGGTTCAAGTTTGTATATTATTCCAAGCGAAGTACGAAGTGATCCGGAGCAGTTTGTAGCTTATATTAGGGAGAACAAGTTAGAAATCTTTGATATAACACCTTCATTGCTTCAATTACTTATAGATGTCGGATTGTTAGAAACGTGCGATGGCGTTCATGTTCCAAGTAAGGTACTGGTTGGTGGTGAAGCAATTATGCCGTCATTATGGGAACAGCTAGTAGAGACTGATAAAATCCAGTTTTATAATGTATATGGTCCTACAGAATGTACGGTTGATGCAACATGCTATCATATCAAAAAAGATAGTAAGAGAGTAACAATTGGGCGTCCATTGCCGAACGTTCAAACTTATGTATTAGATAGAAATAGGTTGCCAGTTCCAGTTGGTGTAATGGGGGAACTTTATATCGGAGGAGCAGGTCTAGCAAGGGGGTACTTGAATCGTCCAAAGTTAACATCCGAACGATTTATTTCTCATCCATTCAAAGAAGGCGAGAGGTTATATAGAACAGGTGATCTTGTGAGATATCTTCCTGATGGTAATATAGACTACTTAGGAAGAATGGATAATCAAGTGAAGATTAGAGGATTTCGAATTGAACTTGGAGAGATTGAGTCGACTTTACAAGAGCATGACTTAGTAAAAGAGGCAGTTGTAATGGTTAGGGAAAATCAGTCGGGAGATAAGAGGCTGGTAGCTTATGTAGTGGGCGAAGGCAGTTTAGAAGAATGGCGAGAGTATCTTAAAACAAAACTGCCAATCCATATGATACCTTCCTACTTTGTCGAAATGAAAGAATTACCGCTAACCATAAATGGAAAGATTGATCGGAAATCGTTACCTATACCAGATTATCAAGGAACACAAGAAGGATACGTGGCCCCAAGAAATGAACGTGAACATAAGCTTTCTATCATTTGGGAACGTGTGCTAGGTTCAAAACGTATTGGTATGAATGATAACTTCTTTGAAATTGGTGGAGATTCAATTCTTAGCATTCAGATTGTCTCGCGCGCGAAGCAAGTTGGTTTACAATTGACACCAAAACAAATATTTGAACACCAAACAATTGCTGAGTTGGCGCAAGTAGTCAAAGAAGAACAAGGTGTACAAGCTGAACAGGGAATTATAACTGGAGAGACGATACTTACACCTATTCAGCAAAGGTTTTTTGCACAAAATCATCCTAACCCACATCATTGGAATCAATCCATGTTCTTTAGAACGAAAGAGAAATTGGACATAGGATCACTGGAAAAGGCGGCAGGTAACCTTCTACTTCATCATGATGCTCTGCGTTTAAGATATGAACGTTTACCTAATGGGGTTTGGAAACAGTGGAATGAAGGAATAGAAGAACAATTGATGCTTACTGTCATTTCATTAGACGAAGTGCCGGAAGCTGATTGGCATCAGGTTATTCAAAAAGAGATTAATATTGCACAAGAAAGTTTGAATTTACATGATGGTCCGCTAATGAGAATGGTGTATTTTGATGAAGGTGAGCACGCTGGCCGATTATTTTGGACAATTCATCATTTAGCCGTGGATGGTGTTTCTTGGCGAATTTTATTGGAAGATTTGCAAACAGCATATACGCAAGTAGTCCAAGGGCAGAAAATTCAATTACCTATGAAGAGTACATCTTTTAAAGAATGGTCGGAGAAATTACATCATTACGCTGAAACTGGCCTATCAAAAGAAGTGCTACATTACTGGGAGGAGCAGGCTGAACAAGACGTAGTTAAATTGCCGGTAGATGGTACTATAAGTAATCCAGTAAGCGCAGTAACTGAGGAAATTACTGTGGTGTTAAATGAGAATGAGACCCGTATGTTATTGCAAGAGACTTTAAGCACTCACCGTGTCCAAATCAATGAAGTATTATTAGCAGCATTAGTACAAGCTACGGCAGCATGTACGGGGCAGCCGATATTGAGCGTAGATTTAGAGGGACATGGTCGAGAAGAGATTATTGAAGATGTTGATTTATCGAGAACTGTGGGATGGTTTACAAGTATTTACCCAGTTCATTTAAATATTACTAGTGCTAATACGCCAATTGAAGCATTAAAAGCAGTTAAAGAACAAGTTCGCAAAATTCCTAATAAGGGTGTTGATTATGGGGTGTTGCGTTACATGAACGCAACAATGTGTGAGCAATTAAGCTCCCAATATACACCGTCTATTAGTTTTAACTATCTTGGACAATTTGACCAAATGTTTTCTAGCGATGCAATGTTTATTCCGGAGAACGAATTTAAGCGTTTAGATCATGCTGCCGGTTCCAAGCGATCGCATGTAATTGATGTAATTGGGGTTGTAACGGATGGAAAACTTCAGTTCACTTGGGTATACAATGTTGGACAATTTGCCAAATCAACGATTCAAAGTATTGCACAGAATATGCTATATCAACTGAGTACATTGATTCAATTTTCAGATAGAGAATCTGCACTGACCATTTCGGATTTTGCAATGGCTAATCTTAGCCAAGAAGGTTTGACAAATGTACTAAACAAAATGCATCGCGGAAAGAACAATCAGATTACTGATTTATATCCACTATCACCTTTGCAAGAAGGTATGATTTTCCACACATTGCATGACCAAGGGGATGAACATGTTGCACCGTATATAGTGCAATTGAGTTTTATGATTCGAGGAAAAATGAATATTCCTACATTTGAGCAGGCGTGGAAATCTGTAATTCAGCGGCATGAAATTTTTCGTACAGGATTTGTATGGGACGAAATTGAAGAACCTGTACAAGTGGTGTATGAAAATATCCCATTTAAAGTGAATAAAGAAGACTGGCGTACAATGACAAGTGAAGAGATAGAGGAAAAAAGAAAAGTCTTTTTGGCATTAGATCGAAAACAAGCCTTCCAATTTGATGAAGCACCATTGATGCGGGTAACAGTCATTCAAGAAGGTGAGGAAGAATATCGGATTGTTTGGACCCATCACCATATTTTACTGGATGGATGGAGTTTACCATTAGTATTTAATGAATTACTTACAGTCTATCAGAAGAGAATGAATGGAGAAGCTGTGAAGTTACCTAAGTCCTCACCATATAAGAAATATATCCAATGGTTAAGAGAGCAAGATAAGGAGCAGGCGGAACAATTCTGGAGAGAGAAGCTAAAAGGTTTTACTGCGCCAACTTTGCTGGGCTTAGAAAGTAAAGAGGAAGAAAAAGGTTACACAGAGAAGGTTACGTATTTATCAGAAGAGCAGACTCAAGCGTTACAAGGATGGGCGAAACGCAATAAACTTACTTTGAGTACAGTAATTCAAGGTGCATGGGCATATCTCATGAGCCGATATAGTGGAGAAAATGACATTGTTTTTGGTGTAACAAGCTCAGGGCGTTCTACGGAGATTATTGATGTTGAAAACATCGTAGGTCCTTTCATTACAACGTCACCGACGCGAATTCAATTGATGGATGATATAAAATTAATAGATTGGTTGCAAAAGATACAAGAGGAAGAGATAGAAAGAAGACAATATGAGTATGCTTCTTTGACAGAGATTCAGGGGTGGAGTGAAGTTCCTAGAGGAATACCGCTGTTCAATAGTTTATATGTGTTTGAAAATTATCCAGTGAAAGAGGAGTCTTCAGAAAATCTGGAAATTGGTGAATTGGAAGGGGTAGAACAAACCCACTACCCATTAGGGTTAGCTGTAGTTCCAGGAATCCAGTTATCGTTAAAGTTAATGTATGACCGTAGTAAGTTTAATAGAGTAACCATTGAACGAATGCTGGGTCATTTACACAAAGTGTTAATGCAAATGCTCAAAAACATTGATCAAAATCTATCGGAGCTAGTATATATTACGGAAGCTGAACAAAGAAAGCTATTGGAAGAATGGAATAATAATACTATATCCTATCCACGTGAGAATGCAATTCATCAACTATTCGAAGAGCAAGTAAATCGTACGCCTGACGCGTTGGCAGTGGTAGATGAAAAACAGCAACTAACATATCGAGAGCTGAATGAAAGAGCTAATCAATTAGCCCATCATTTACAGAAATGTGGAATTGGGACAGAGTCATTAGTTGGCCTTTGCTTTGAGCGTTCAGTTGAGATGGTGGTTGGTCTCATGGGAATTTGGAAGGCTGGAGCAGCCTATGTTCCATTAGATCCATCGAATCCGGAAAGCCGCCTACAATATATTTTAGAAGACACAGGAATTAAAGTGTTAGTTACAAATGAAGTATTACTAGGCTGGATTCCTAAAGACATTAAGACAGTTTGCCTAGATAGGGACCAAGCAATGCTTTCTCAAGAAAGCAAACTTTCACCAATATGTGAGGTAACAGGGGAAAACTTAGCGTATGTTATCTACACTTCTGGTTCGACAGGGAATCCAAAGGGAGCTTTAGTACAGCACCATTCTGTAATAAACCTATCCTATGGTTTACAAAAAGAAGTTTTCTCACATGAGATACCTAGTAATATGCGCGTCGGTTTGAATGCATCAATTGCCTTTGATGTATCTATTCAGCAATTACAAATGCTGCTTTATGGTTCAAGTTTATATATTATTCCAAGTGAAGTTCGCACTAATCCAGAACAATTTGTGTCCTATATTAGGGAGAATAAATTGGAAATGTTTGATATGACACCTTCATTACTTCAATTACTAATAGATGGAGGATTGCTAGAAATAAGTGCTGATGTTCATGTACCAAGCAAGATATTGGTCGGTGGTGAAGCAATCATGCCGTCATTATGGGAACAGCTAGTAGAGACCGAAAAAATTGATTTTTATAACGTATACGGTCCTACAGAATGTACGGTTGATGCAACATGCTATCATATCAAAAAAGATAGTAAGAGAGTAACAATTGGACGTCCGTTGCCGAACGTTCAAACTTATGTATTGGATAAAAATTTGTTACCTGTTCCAGTTGGTGTAACAGGTGAGCTATATATTGGGGGTGCAGGTATAGCGAGAGAATACTTGAATCGCCCAGAATTAACAGCAGAGCGATTCATCTGTCATCCATTTAATGAAGAAGAGCGTTTATATCGTACGGGAGATTTGGTTCGTTATTTACCTGATGGTAATTTAGATTACTTGAGAAGAATTGATAATCAAGTGAAAATTAGGGGCTTTCGTATTGAACTTGAAGAGATTGAAGCGAGTATAGAGAGGCATCCATTGGTAAAAGAAGCAGTAGTTTTGGCAACAGAGGATAAATTAGGAGAGCAGAGATTGGTTGCTTATGTAGTTGGAGATGGTAGTATGCATGAGTGGCGTGAGTATCTCAAGACACAAGTACCAAATTATATGGTTCCCGCACACTTTATTAAGGTAGACGAGATTCCTCTTACAACGAATGGCAAAGTTGATCGAAAGGCATTGAACAATTTAACTATTCATAGAGAAAATAACTTCTCTACACCAATCATTCCAAGGGATGAAATTGAATATCAGTTGATTAAAATCTGGCAGGATGTGTTACAGATAGAAGATGTCTATGTAAATGATGATTTCTTTAATAGAGGAGGACACTCTCTCCTTGTAATTAAATTAGTTTCAAAAATTAGGGAGAAGTTTGGAAAAGAGATTAAGGTTTCAACATTGATTAAGAATCCAACATTGGAAGGAATCGCATGCCTTATTCGTGATAAGCATGATATGACGAAATCAGTAGCAGCGCTAGTTCCACTACAAGAATCAGAAAAAAGCCCTTTCTTCTGTGTTCATCCGTTTATGGGGAATGTATTTTGTTACATTCAACTAGCAAGATTACTTAAGAACCATTGTTCATTTTATGGTTTACAGAATCCTCTTATAGAAAAGGGAGAAATTGATGAATTGACCTTGCCGGAACTAATTCAACTTTACATTGAAGAAATCAAACGTGTTCAGCCAGAAGGCCCATATCGTCTTGGAGGATGGTCTTTAGGCGGTGCAATTGCTTATGAAATCGCAACTGTACTAAAGAATCAAGGTGAGGAAGTTGAGTTGTTGATACTAATGGATACTAAAGTACCTTCAAAGCAGGACTATAAAACGAGTGAGGATATGCTCTCATATATATCTGAACATTTCATTCCTAGAGATCTTACTGAGCAGGGGGAAGGCCTCTTCCATGAACAAGATATGCTTGTAGAGCGACTAATTATGGAGGGAGTACTCCCGCCTGATGCAGATCTTATGAATTTGAAGCAAGTTATCAATGCTCATAGGAAATGCCTGAACTTAATGGCAGAGCATGATTTAATACCATACTTTGGAGAAGTTATCTACTTTAGTGCTGAGGAAGGAAAAGAGTTGTTTACAGATTGGGGACCTTTATTAAATGGAAGAGTAAATAAGTATTCTGTCCCTGGATCACATGAGGAAATAGTAGACTTCCCCGCAGTTGAAAAGATAGCTAAGTACCTATTAAATGAATTTGAAGGGATAAAAGAAACATCCCTTTCATTAACTGAAAAGTAGAGAATGCAAAAGATGCAACGCTATGAACGAAAAGGGCAGCCCAATAACTGCAAATAAAGCGTAGGCAATAATGAATATATCAAGAGTATTACTTTTTAAGAGGATAATGGAAAATTTACTTGATAGAGACATAGAAACCTATATGAGTTGCTCATAGAATGATGTAAATGCTCTCTATTTTTTGTAATAGAAACTAATGCTTTGATGATATTACTGAGGAAAGGTGTATATTTTCATTGATATGTAAATATGCACCTTTTCTATTGTATTTGCAATTTAATAAAGTTAATTTGAATTTATGTAATGCACATATATGAAGCCATCTTTTAAAAAAGGAAGTGATTTATCATACACATTCAAGCTGTGAAAATACCAAAGAATATTGAAAGTCATTTGTTTAAGCAACTTAGTAACTTGGTTTCAAATGAGAAGAAAGAACGAATGAAGCGTTTATTAAACTCATGCGACGTTAATAGGACACTGATAGGGGATTTACTAATCCGATCTCTAATCTGCCAAAAGTATAAAATTAATAATGAAGAAATTAGATTTAAATATAATGAGTATGGAAAACCTTTTGTTGAAAATTTTTCTGACTTTCATTTTAATCTGTCACATTCAGGAGAATGGGTGGTTTGTACTACTGCTAATTTTAATGTGGGTATTGATATAGAAAAGGTTTCAGAGATAGAGGCTCTTAAATTAGCAAAAGAATTTTTTTCAGCGGATGAATTTTATGATATATCTAATATGAATTCTGATGAACAAATTAATTATTTTTATGATTTATGGACATTAAAAGAAAGCTATATAAAAACGATTGGAAAAGGGCTTTATAACCCATTAAATTCATTCTCTATAAAAAAAGAATCACGAGCTTTAATTTTATACAAGAATATACCTAAAAACTTTTACTTTAAACAATATAACATTGATCTAAATTATAAGTTATCTGCTTGTGCAACAAGGGATGAATTTCCGCAAGAGATAATAATTAAAGACATTTATGCAATTTTCCAAAATATATACAAATTTGAAAGTAAGGAGAAAATCAATGCAGGAGACTAAACTTTTTTGCTTTCCACATGCTGGGGGATCTGCTTTTAGTTACGCAAAATGGAAAAATTACTTTAATCCATATATTGAGGTAGTCCCGATAGAGTTAGCTGGTAGAGGATATAGAATTGAAGAAAACTTGTACCAAAGTATGGAAGAGGCAGTAAATGATGTCTACAATAAAATAGTTATGCAGATAGATGATTCGCCCTACATTCTATTCGGGCATAGCATGGGAAGTTTGATCGCCTATGAAGTAGCCAGAAAAATAAAAGATTCTAAAAACGTATCGCCTGAATTTCTTGTTTTGTCCGGTAGAAATCATCCAAATAGTAAAATAAAAAATATCCGACATAATCTTTCTAATGAGCAATTTAAAAGAGAAGTTATTGCAATGGGAGGTACACCATCTGGGGTACTGCAATCAGAAGAATTAATGGAGATTTTCCTCCCTATTCTAAGAGCAGATTTTAAAATCGTTGAGACGTATATTCATGACAAAAATACACAACCATGTGATATTGATTTTCTTATATTTAATGGGGAAAATGATGAATTTACTACATATGATCAAGTAATAAAATGGGAACGATACACAAGTAAAACGTGTACTTTTCATTCTTTTGAAGGTAATCATTTCTTTCTAAATGAAAATATTGAAGAAATAGCAAATAGTATTATAAGAAAGTTAGATTCTAAAAGATTTTCAAATAGTTTTTAGAGTTTTATAAGTATGCTCATAGCTAAAAATATTAAAGGGTTTGAAGTATACACTTCTTGTGCAGATATGCATGGCAAAAAGACAATCGAGTACATTCGGTGGTCTTTTTCTATTTTCATGGAGTTTGTGGCGAAATGGTAGACTTGCTAGATTGTGGATCTAGTATTCCGTTGAATGTGCGGGTTTAAGTCCTGTCATTCCGACCACGAGGGGGTATAATTTAAGGGCAAAATAGGGGCCTCCAGAACCTCTGACCATAATTGTATAAACGTAGCGAACATTTCCTATCTACAGGTCTATTTATGTACCAAAGGGATACATTCGGTACATATTTAATACAGCGCATTGGTGAAGCGGCCAAACACATCGCCCTTTTACGGCGACAACCGCGGGTTCGATTCCCGCCATCCACTTATACTTGTTCATTAAAAGGTTTCACAAACAATATGTAATACGTTATGGGTACTTACATAAATTTATTGATTTTCAGTTAAAAAAGTATTGTGCGATTATACACGTTATGTTACAGTAATGTTACTAAGTTGTTACATTATATCATAAATGTTTCGTTGTTATTTCTTGTTATTTCCGTAATGTTACAAAAACTATAAATATTGTTATGTGTATAGGAGTGTGTGTAGTAAAAAGTCTGAGTTGAAAGTACGTGCACACTTTAAATTTCCTTTCTGTCTGAATGAAGAAGACTACCAACTAATTAAGGGCTTTAAAGTAACCACTTTAAATAAAATGTGCTTCCTTTCCCACACACAATTGAGTACATATTTAAAGTACAGCCTAATTGCTACACAGACTCTTGTACATATAAACATTAAGGTGAAATAGAGATAAGAATTCATTACATAAAAAGCATTACCAAGCTAAACGTACAAAATATCATCTGTGCATTTTGATGAAATGTTAAAATGCTTAGATGATATTTTTTTTGAAGAATTCTTGGATATGTTTATGAATAACAATTCCTAATACTTAATGATTCTCTACTACTAAAACATCCGATAATTTATGTAATTAGATTTATAGGGTGTATGTACATTCACTTATATAGGGAAAATGAGGTTTTTCATATGAAGTATAGTTATAAAGTGTTTATATTTATTTGGACAATTATTTTATTGTTTTTTCTACTTTATTATGGTTACAGTGAAATTTCCGAAAACAAGCAAGTGCCAGTCATAACAATCAAACAATAAAAATAAGAAATACTACAAAAGCAAAACATAATAAAAATAGATACCCGAAAATGTTTAAGAACAGGAACAATTACATGCATAAACAACTTTACGATTTCCATGCATACCCCACGTCATTTGGGCAATAGGGGAAAAGTATTATTATTTGGCGTGCGCAATCTTCCATCACTAGTAGAAACGGAAAGTTCCGTATCCCTGCTGAAGGAGGAAGATGTCTACCTGCCAGGGGGCGGATCTATTCAGCATCTAGAAATATTGGAATTAAAAGTGTAGAAAACAAATAGTGAAAAGGGAACATATCTTGTGTTTCCTTTTTTATTCTTGTAGATAAGTCTGGGGAGAAAACGGGGATTTCTGCACGTAACATAGATCTCATCGGTATACTAATTGTGTTTTACGTATAGCTGGGAGTTGGTGTGATGGTATTTGCAATGGATGTGAGATTCCGTCATTCTTTTCATGAAATTGAATCATTAGACATTCCAAATATATTGTTTCCGAGTCAGTGCAGGAAATTGTATCAAGTGATTGGAATCGGCATTCAAGAAGAATTCCGCAATCCCTATGTCATTATAAAAGAGCAACATGGTTCCGTTACATTCCGATTACCAGAAGAATTATCAACATGGGTGCAGAACAAATTATTACTTGTTAAAGGGGGGCCAGTTTGTTTCCATACTGCATTTCAGTTAGCCATACGAAGTTTTGTGCCATTTTTTGATCTCGGATATAAAAAGAATAGTCTGTCAGGTTAGGTGAGGAGATACCACCTCTGACTTTCACATCATACGTAGGATGTGGTGTAACTTGAATCAATTCAGATTTATGATTCTGAATAAACATTCTAACCTTTTCAAACTTGTTAATTACGGGCTGTATCTCCATTTTAAACCGATCATAGGGATATGTTTTATTTTTATTGTAATACCTATCCAGTTCAATCAACTCTGAAACTGCTGTATCAAATTCACTCTTTACTTCAGGATTTACTTTTTGCAACCATTCTTTTGCATAAGGGCGGAATGAAGATTTATAAAACAAATTCATATCAAAACGAGCTAATGTGAGTGGCTTTCCTTTTTCTTTTTGTTCTTTCATATAGGTAAATAATTGTTCAAGTTCCTCAGTTTTCCATACAGAGTATAAGGATTGTTTCATCGCTTCTGTAGCGGTTGAGTTATCAAAATTTTGCTGAACAGCTGCTGCTTCCCAAAGCCCTGTTTCAAATGCAATCACATCATATTCCAGGTGTAACAGCTTGGGAGGAAGTGCTGGAAGACGGGATCCCTAAGAAAGCAAAAAAACTAGGTGTGAAATAATCAGTTATTTGTGATGGTGGATTCTCCTAGGTGGAGGGTTCGCCGTTTTTTATTATATGTTATGTTGTGGTTTTTATATAAAGCATATTGAAAAGATGGATTAAATCTTCTGGAATGATGTCTCCATAATTAATAACTTGTACAATAACCTTTCAATTATCACTAAATCCATTCATATCAACAAGTTGTCCCATATATCCCTTTGTAGCAATATCTTTTAAAGTACGCTAAAAAATACCCTTTATTTTATCTTTATCTTATCTTTACCTTATCTTTAAATTTTTATATTAAACTTGAAACCTTAAAGTATTGATATATGAGTCTAAAAGGGTGGGAGATAGATGTTCATTACATAGTTTATATATAACCAATTACCTTTGAAAAATTGCATTTCTTATACGAGGAGGAATATATGAAGGATACAAGTAAAAAACAAATTATAAAAGTGTTCCTTATTAGTATTTTAGGCTTAGGAACAATACTTGGAATGCTATATTTTAATCATAAAACCAATATTCAAAAAAATAAAGCGCTAGCCACCGAAAAACGTGTATTGCAATATGAATCTACCTTGAAAAAAGAATTAGAAAAATATAATTTAGGAGAGAAAACAGCAGTTTTATTAGGAATTATGTACCAAGAGAGTAGAGGTGAGGGAAACGACCCTATGCAGTCATCCGAATCACTTGGATTAAAGCCAAATGAAATTCAAGAGACAAGCTTGAGCATTAAACAAGGGGTAAAGCACTTTGTTAAAATGTACAAGTATGGAACGGAAAAAGATGTTAGCATGGATACAATTATTCAAAGCTATAATATGGGGCCAGGGTATATTGATTTTATTGCTAGTCAAGAAGTTAAACAACACTCGGAGGATTCGGCCAAAAAATTTTCTAAGATGAAAGTTGATCAAAATCCAGCAATGTATACTTGTGGTGGAAATAAAAATAATTTTAGGTATCCATATTGTTATGGTGATTTCACATATGCCACAAAGGTAAATGGAAAAACAAAACTTATTGAAGAACTTCTTCGAAATGTACATAGCTCTTCTAAATAAGTTGCAGAATGAAATATAATGATACCGTCAGTCATTAACAATAATATCTAAGAAAAAACTATTTTATTTCTTAATTCACATAATTTTCAAAAACAAATCCCGTAGATGTTAATATTTGTTATATAATATATTTGTCAAAGCATTACCCCTAAAGTTTCTACAGTCAATCTGTAAGATAGTTTGTTTGGCCCGTATATTCACCTTAAACTAAAAAGAACTTGTAGAGATTCCTACAAGTTTTTTTGTTTTAAGGGTTAAATGTGGATTTCAAATATAGTTGTAATTTTTTGAGGGGGAAAGTAAATGTTTATAAAAACAGAAAGGTTATTAATACGGAAATTTGAGTTCAAAGATTGGCAAGCTGTTCATGAGTATACATCAGATATCAATGTTATGAAATACATACCTGAAGGGGTTTTTACTGAAGAAAACACAAGAAACTTTGTGAATAAAAACATTGGTGAAAACGCTAAGAACTTTCCTGTAGTATTAATTCATAAAGATATTCTGATTGGTCATATAGTTTTTCATAAATATTTTGGTGAGCATACATATGAGATTGGTTGGGTGTTCAATCCTAAATATTTCAATAAAGGATATGCTTCTGAAGCAGCACAAGCTACATTGGAATATGGCTTTAAGGAAATGAAATTACATAGGATTATAGCTACATGTCAGCCACAAAATACCCCATCATATCGAGTAATGGAGAAGATTGGAATGAGAAGAGAAGGCTATTTCAGGAAGTGTATACCACATGGGAATGAATGGTGGGATGAATATTATTACGCTATTTTAGAAGAAGAGTAGTGCTTCAGAATGCATCATTTAAATTGACACTCTTATTCCTAAATAGGCAAGTTGACTATCTTTATTGGGGATTCTTGCTACTAAAGGCGAAGTTTATTTTCAGTATCGCTGACGTGCAAAACTTTGTATAATCTGATCTTATCTCTAAATCACAACTGTTACCCCATCACCAGCAAGTTAAAGTTTCATTTTATTTTGCTAACTTGATCGTGATGTGACGTAACCTTAATTATTTAAAAATTTTAAAAAGGCCCCTTAGTCATGTTAAAGGGACCTTGATCACGCAAATGATCTGTAAACCAATTCATTTTTGATATACAGATCATTTGTATGATAATTTTTATAAATAATTGCTAAATAGTGAATTTACATAAATGCTTTTAGTAGTTCTTGAATTAATGGGATTGCTCCACCTATAAATTTTAAAACTGCCATTGCGATTTCCATATTATTCTCTCCTCTTTTTCGTATTAAGATGTAATAAATCTTTATAACCTTATTATAGTAAGCGCTTACAATTATAACAATACATTTTCGTATGCAATATTGCATATTTATACGTTAGATCTCTATTATTCATTTTTTAATGGTACTATAGCGAGGTGAGAGTCTTTAAGGGTTCTGCTTAATAGGAGGAAATATGGAAAGAGTGCAAGCGATTTACAGTAATCAAAAATTTAAGAGTTGGGTTAAACAGGTATTAGCTGTAGGAGGAGTAATAGGGTGCTGTTATTTGGTGTTATATGTTTTCTGTTTCTTAGTTATCATGTAAATAGTATACAACTAAACTAGTAGAGTCTTGCCTAGAAAGGTAAGGCTCTTTTATTGTAGTACCTGGAGATGAGCAAACTACATACAATATCTCTCAGGTTTTTCAGATCACTTTGTACGGTTTCTTGTTTAGAACACTAATTCCTATCATTGAAAACAGAATTCTATGGATAAAAAATATGTTTTTACTAGATACATATTAAAAAGACAAGCATAAATTATATTAGATTTTGACAAAGTCTTTTTGATTCCTTTTTATATAATATAATCCTTATATTGATACGTAAATATAATACAGTAATAATGATTTAAAAGCAAGAATTTTAGTAGCGGTACGTTCACACATCCATCAACTTAAGTTTTTAAAGTAGCTCTTAAACAAAAAAATTCTTTTTTTAATTGATTAATAGTAAACAAGAAAGATTGGCAAATTAACAACTAAAGAGATTTATTCAGGTAAAATCTATCAAAAGGTCCTTTACAAAATTTATACATAATTCAATTACAAAACAATGTAAAAATTATGCATTTTTGTAATATAAATTCATTGACACTTGTGTATATAAGTAACTATACTCGTTACATCAAATTGAATGCGTGATAATACGATTTTATTATTATTACAAACATGTAAATATAAAAATAGAAAATTTCAATTTGATAAATACAATGGTAGAGGTGTTTATTTTAATGAAGCACAAATTAATTGCAACAGGTATCCTTGCAGGAGCTATATTATCCTATTCTTCTAATATTTTAGCAGATACTCATAAATTCCCAGATGTTCCTACATGGGCTGATAAATCCGTTAACTATTTAGTTGATAAACAGGTATTAAATGGTTATCCAGATGGAACTTTTGGTTCAAATGATTCCTTAGACAGAGCTTCGGCTACAAAGATTATGACAAAAGTTTTAGGTATACAAATTGATCCTAATGCAAAACCATCTTTTACAGATTCACAAAATCACTGGGCTACTCCTTATATTGCTGCTGCTGAAAAAGCTGATATTGTTAAAGGTGAAGGTAATGGAATCTTTAATCCATCCGGAAAAGTAACTCGTGCTGCTATGGCTATCATGCTAGTAAGTGCATATAAACTACAAAGCGCAGCAAATCATAACGAGCAGGTTAGATTTGAAGATTTAAAAGGGCATTGGGGAGAAAAACATGCCAATATTTTAATAGATTTAAAAATTTCTAATGGTACCGAGAACGGTTGGCAACCAAATAGATTTATAACACGTGCTGAAGCTGCTCAACTTACTGCAAAAACAGATATGTTACAACAAAATTTAAACGATGAAAAAGAGGTTATTACTGCTACCTCATATGAAGATTTAAATTTAACAGTGGCTTCGAAAATTACAGCTCAAGAGATTGATAGTTTTATTGC
The DNA here is from genome assembly GCF_003946765.1 of Bacillus sp. 2D03. Taxonomy (NCBI): domain Bacteria; kingdom Bacillati; phylum Bacillota; class Bacilli; order Caryophanales; family Bacillaceae; genus Bacillus; species Bacillus sp. 2D03. The sequence continues at coordinate 43,944 of NZ_RPSJ01000002.1, forward strand.
AAAATATCATTCAGATAGTCCCTTAGTTGGACATGGACAAGATTTTATCAATGCGCAAAATCAATATGGCGTGAGTGCTCATTATTTAGCGGCGCATGCGATTTTAGAATCTGGATACGGAAAATCAGAAATCGCATATCAAAAACATAATTTATTCGGTCTACGTGCATATGATGGAGATCCGTTTAAATATGCGAAATATTTACCAAGCTACGGCGATAGCATTGCTTATAATGCTAATTATGTACGAGAAAGATATTTAGAAGAAAATGGTATGTATTATAACGGGCCAACATTAACTGGCATGAATGTGAAATATGCATCAGATAAAGGCTGGGCTAAGAAAATTGCAGGCATTATGGAACGTATTAAACCGTTTCGTGTAGAAGACTATACATATGAAAAAAAATTATCAAAGAATCCTGAAACATTAGATGTCGAAGCGTTATCAAATGAAATTCCGTATAAAATGTATGCAGACGGTTCAAGCACAAATGTTGTATCATCAGCTACTTACTACCAGGTACCTTATCCATTTAATTTGAAAATTAAAAGTAGACCAGATGTAGCTGTCGAGGAAAATAAAGTTGGTACAGTAACTCCTGGAACAACCATCTTTATTTATCGTGAAGATCCAAATGGATGGGTAGAATTCTCTTTTGAAGCTAATGGAGAAAAATATTGGACATTAAAAAATAAATTAAGTATGTAATTAAAAAGATCTATTGCACTAGTTTTAAAAGTATGGGATTGGACAATTGATTCTCTAGATTGGAAATACAGTAAATTACCCGTTGATGTAGCAGCTGCAAAGATTATTCAAAATGTCTTAGTAGGTGCGACATCCGCATGCTTTTTCGGGAAAATGTTGCGCAAAGTAGGTTCATTTTCAGCACTATCTCCTGGTTCACCGTAATCTTTAATGATGTAATATTCCTTATCTTAAATGTATATATTGAATATATGAATATATTGTGTTATGATGTGAATTAGAAACTCGCGTGTTTCAAATACAACATTTTTATCTTCTTGATGACCTCTTATCTTTCCATAAGAGGTCCTTTTTTATCCCTCCGTATTGCATAGCCGCTAAAATACTATGAAAAGATACTAGAGACTACTACAATGTGATATTCTCTAGTATTTTTTCTTTATCCATATTATCTATTGTTGGGTAATCGATGAATTATTAATTTTTGTATGATTTTCACAAAATAACTTTGAACCATTATTTATTTCAATTTAAAATAATAAAGGGGTATATATGAATAGGTATGTCCTTTTTATGTGATGATAATGTGAATTGAAGCGTAATACTGAAACGGTAAACGAGAACAATCAGTGCCGAAACAGATAGTAAGGAAAGTAAAACAGTAACAGCAGACAATACTTATAATGAAAACGTTCATAATGGACTGTCTATGGATGGAGAAAAAATACGAAAAGATAAAAGGGGCAAATGAATATGAACAGAGCCTTTAAAGGTACCGTATTAGCAGGGATAAGTGTGGGTTTCTTGCTAGCTGGTTGTACAATAGAAACATATGTCCTAACGCAGTCCAGAATATAAGCAAGTAGATTAAGTATTCTAAGCAGATAAATGAAGACTATAGCGATGAAGAAATTGAAAGACAACTAAGAGGTATAGCATCCTGACTTTCTAAATAACATGAGTGTTTCTATAGAATGAATCCTTAGGAGGGCTATTGTGGAACCTTTAATCAATGCTATTTTATACTTTGTATTTTTATTTGGAGCACTGTTTCTTATACTGGGTACTGCATTGGTTTTATTAATCGCGGCTGCATTACCAGTAATCTGGAAGAAGAATCTATCATTCCTAATGATTAGTTTAGGTATAAATATACTTGTCATTCCATTGTCTTTTTTTATTGGCGGGATGGCAACAGATTCCCCTGGTAGTACGATGCACGATTTTTGGGAAGTATTTTTCTTTATTCAGGTATTTCCGTTTCCCCTAGTACTGCTATCTTTAGTTTGGTGGCTTGTGCGTCGAAAAAAAGCAAAAGTTCATGTATAGTGTTTTTAATGCAAATAAGCTGTCCGTTTGGGCAGCTTATTATATTTATTACTAAGCGTGATTATTTCCAAAATGAATGCAATACCACTATACAGTTAAATTGAAGGTGAAACATATTGAAATCTTATCAAACTTTAGCCCACTTGTATGCATTAGGACTAGGCTGCGGACTTTGGAATAGAGAGGAGGTTATTTCATGGTGCGATAGGTTGATTGAAGCAAGTGATCACCCGCCATATGAAATTATGGAGATATCTTTAATGTCTAAAGCAAAGCTGATATATATAGAATCGGCTTTACTGTCATATAGCCGCATAGTTGATGAAAAACCCTTGGTAAACATCCTTCTTTCAGTCTTAAATGAAAAGTTAGTAGCTCAGAAATGGAATATTAAACAAGCGATTACTTGCTCTACTCGATTACTAGTAAATAGAGGCCTGTATTGGGAAGAAGAATATTTTGATTTATACAGCCTTAATGATAGCTATGACTTAGCACAGGAAGGTATCCATTTCAATGAAAAAGATGTGATTTCTGCTTATATCGATACATTAGATGTTTTTCGCATCCATTTTAACGAGTTTGAAGATCTCTATTTACAAGTCATGAAACAGAAGTGGCAAGGGGAGAAGGCAGGAAAAAGAATCATTGAATCGTAAGAGTTATTTCCTGTATTTATCACCAAATTTATCTAGCCAAGACAAATCTGTCTTCGTGTTGATGAATTTTTGTCTCTTAATAGCTTAATGCTATCGTTTTTAATTTTTCCGACAGCAAGCAAAGTTAGCATGTTTAATGCATAATCAGACGCCTGTAAATGAGCATTACTATTTAAATTTTTACCAGAGAGTAATTTAGTTAATTAGTAGAAAAAGGAAGGGGCCTATTTGGCTCCTTCCTTTTTCTCATACATACATAACGCTTGTTGACAACTTATGAAATAATAGCATTCATCGCTATTAAAATATAACATTAAAAGCAATTAATTAGATATGTAATTTTGCATATATTGTACTATTTCATGAATAGGAACAAAACTATTTATTCCTTTCTGTATGGAGACAAATAGATTTAGGTTTACTTAGGGTAAGAAGACCTGATCATTGATTGCTGGTTAAACCATATTTCTACGTATTTGAAACAAATTATTTCACTGAATTGTATGTTAAAGAGAGTGCGGGATTTATGAAATGTAGATTATTCCTTGATTTCTTACTCGTGATTTTACTTGGACATCGGAAAAGAAGTTACGTTATATACGATTTCAAAAGGGGATATTATTCAGTGCATCCAAAGATGCACTCCGTTTCCTGTTTCCTATCCTACTAAATTACCATTCCAAGCAAATTTCTTCTCTTTCAAACAATTCATCCATTGAATAAAGATAATTCGGCCATACGTATCGGAGGACATGAAACTTTCTTAATACCATTTGGAATATATTTCAATATACTTCCGATACTATAACAGATCGAAAATTTCTTTATTGGAGGTATATAATGGCATATCCATTTCGTAACTTAGTATTTGAAGGTGGCGGGGTAAAGGGAAGCGCTTATATAGGTGCCATCCGTGCACTAAATGAAGAAGGGATTTTACCAGAAATACAACGATTTGGAGGGACTTCAGCAGGAGCGATTACTGCATTACTTTTAGGTCTTTCCATTCCATTCGCAGATCTTGTAAAAATCCACAAAGACATGAATTTCAAAGCGTTTAAAGATGATGATTTTTCGATTGTACAAGATAACATTCGTTTGTTTTTTGATGGTTTTGGTATCTATAAAGGGGATTTCTTCACTGAGTGGGTAGGAAAGATCGTTGAAAAGTGGACAGGGAGTAAGGACACAACTTTTCAGCAGTTGTATGACAAAACAGGAAAAGACGTGTTTTTCCAAGGAACGAACGTTTCTACACACCAGCTTCGTACGTTTTCTCGCGAAACGACACCTGATGTCCCGTTAGTAGTTGCTGTGCGGATTTCGATGTCCATCCCATTCTTTTTTAAATCTGTGGAATGGGATAAAGATTATTATGTAGACGGAGGTGTACTCGATAACTACCCAATTCGTTTATTTGATCGGAAAAGTTTTGTGAATAAAGAAGAACACTTCACGACCACAGATACGATTGACGAGGTTAATAAACTGATAAGCAATATAGAGGATCATTCTACACTAAGAAGCTTACACACGAAATACAATGCATCTTTCTTTGATCCTACAGATGAAATTGTCTACAACAAAGAAACACTTGGTTTCCGTTTAGAATCTCAGGCGGAGGTTGCCATGTTAAAACATATCGCAACCTCAACAGAACATCATATTGGCCATTCTCTTATTCATTTTGCATGGAATTTGTCTCAAACCATGATCAAAGGTCATGAGAGCGGAAAAACCACCAAAGAAGATGCTGCCCGCACTGTATTTATTAATACATTCTTTACGTCGTCGTTTAATTTTGATATCACAGAAGAAGAAAAGAAAACACTCATGAATTCAGGTTATACTTCTACTAAAGACTATCTACATCAGTTTAATACGTCTGAAGTAAAATTGTTTAATCGACCATAAAGCCGAGTGCAATGCACTTGGCTTTTTTTAATCGTCCTGTAAATTCTTTTTTTAGTAGCTAATAAAAATTTAGATAGACTATGCATAGAACAAGAGAGAGGAGATAACAGAAAGTAATAAATATAAGTTTTGATGACTTCTTATTTTGTAAAACTAGGGTGTAGAAAGGGTGAAACAGGTGGAAGAAAAACGAATTATGATTTATACAATTTTTTGGCTAACACAGTACAAAAGAGAACCTTAAAACGGTGGATAGGAATGTATCAAAAAATGAATAGAGTAGCAAGGCGGATTTATTGTGGAAGTAGGGATTTTCCTTTTTCTTTCTACTGATAATAAAGCGTTATGTAGACTGGGGATGTATAAGGTATTCATTGCTATTCCTTCAAAATGCTGATGTTACATCACATTAAAATAACCTCTAATTTAAGTATTGAAATTCTCTAAATCTCTATGTATTATATTCTTGTATTTTCTCACTTTGCGAAGCCTAGAAAACATCATCATTTCTGAAAGAACTCGAACTCTAGCCGGTTCTTTGAATTTACTTGAACTTATTTTTGAATCATTGTATTATATTTTCGAGTCTTACTCATATAAATCATTATCAGGAGAATCTGCAAATTTGCAGGTTCTTTTTTATTTTATTGAAAGTAAAATTTTAGCCAGTCGTTTATTTTCATATTGTTGGTTTTTATACGTGTTTGGTAAAAAATCAATGTGTTGCAAAAAAATACTATGCTGAAATCTAGTTCGGTATAGCAATGTGCATATAAAAGATCTCACTTTGCTATATCCCCTAAAAAGAGTCATAAAAATCTATATTTTTTTAATTCAGTTGCATACTACAAAACTTCTTTTAAAAGAAATGTATGTACATACACATTATATTTTGTTCTATAACTCTCTAACTTTTGTTCACGATAGTCTGTTAAGTACAGGATTATTGGCGGGTGGTGCAATAGGTGCAGAAGATGTGAAAACAAATGAAAAAGTACAAGTTGCTGTTGCAGGTAAAGAGGGAAATATGACGTATAAAGAAATTGATAAAGCAGAATCTCCATTGTTATTTGGAATGTATCCTTTATGTTAAGATCCTAATAAGAAGTTAGTTTTTTTTGATAATTAATATTTATACAAAATGTATAATTAATATACTAAAACGTTTTTAAATTTTATTAATGTATTCCTTTTCATCTGAATGAATTATTTATTGCAACAGGTTTCCCTTTCAAAATAAGATGTTCAAACAAAAGACAATATAAGTATCTTTATAATGATTTTTCAATATAATCAATGTGTTTATGAAAGGAACTCTGTGTTATTTTTGCTTTTTTACTAACTAATACAGCTTCAAACAAAGGACACAATTGCTACATACTAAGTGTAATTTATTACCTATTCAAAATTCTGTCTATTCAATCTTTCTAAAAATAAAAAAAGATTAAACTTATAAATATACAAGTTATAATGAGGGCGTCGAGACACAATTTATTACCTCTAGAGAAAATATCAAACCTCGTTTTGGATTAAAAATTCTAAAGAACTTGCCAGTAATTTTTTTAAATTGGACATACTGATATGATTACTATACGGAGGATAGCGGATTAGAAGGGAAGTTTATTCAACTCAATAAAGAAAGCGTTATCAAATGAAACTTGTTTTGAATCGATCATTCTAATAACTTAGATTCAACTACAGCTAAAAATAATAAATTATGGGGGTGCTTATATGAACATGAATGTAGCATCTATTAAAGAAAAAAAGATTGTTAAATACAAAAGTTGTTTTGATGTGATTGGGCCCATAATGATAGGCCCTTCAAGTTCACATACTGCAGGTGCTTTGGCTATTGGAACAGTTGCTAATAAATTATTTCAAGGTCTTCCCAAAAAAGTTGTGGTAAAGTATTATGAATCATTTGCTGAAACCCATAAAGGTCACGGAACTGATTTTGCAATTATTGCTGGTATATTAGGCTTAGCTGCTGATGACAGCAAAGTGCCAGATGCTATTAAAATAGCAGAGTCTAAGGGAATTGACATTACCTTTATTGAACAATTGGGTAATAGTCCTGCTGGTCATCCAAATACGGCAGATGTATATGCAGAGGATGAAAGTCGAAGTATTAGAGTAATGGGTATTTCGGTCGGTGGTGGGTTGATTGAAGTCAAAAATGTTGAAATTGATGGATTTAGCTTAAATCTGCAGGGGCCATTGCCAGTTGTTATTGCGATTTCAGAAAGAGCTGACTTTGAATTTGTTTTACGCAGGATCTTTAAACAATATGATGTGGAAATTAACAACTTTCATAGTTTGGAAGATAAAACAAAATATTTATATGCATTCGCTTTGGATTCGATATTGCCAGGTAATGCTCAGAAGGAATTAGGAGATTTAAGCAATATAGCTAATCTTATTATTCTTTAGTCACATTAAGGAGTGAAAAATATGTATATGGCCATAAAAGAAATTGTGGATGCAGCTAATAAAAGCCAAAAGCAAATTTATGAATTAGCAATCGAACAGGAAATCAAACAAACTAAAACTTCTTATGAAGAAGTATGGAGTAAAATGGAACGAAATTTAGCGACTATGCAACATGCAATAAATAAAAGTATCGAGGGCGACGGTGTATTTTCTCCAACAGGTTTGACCGGGGGGGATGCTGTAAAAATTAAAAACTATCGAGAAAATAGGAAAACTCTTTCTGGAGATTTGATGGTGTTAGGGATTCAAAGTGCTATCGGTGTTAATGAAGTAAATGCTGCATTAGGAGCTATTTGTGCAACTCCAACAGCAGGTGCGAGTGGGACGATTCCGGGAGTCCTATTTAGTATTAAAGATACGTTGCAGTTAAGTCATGAAGATATGATTCATTTTCTATTCACTTCAGCGTTATTTGGAACGATAGTCGCAAACAACGCTTGTATTTCAGGAGCGTATGGAGGATGTCAAGCTGAAGTAGGAAGTGCCTCAGCGATGGCGGCTGCAGCTGCGGTAGAAGCTGCGGGTGGAACGCCACAGCAATCTTCTGAAGCTTTTTCGATTGCATTACAAAATTTACTCGGTTTAGTTTGTGATCCGGTCGCTGGTTTGGTAGAAATTCCTTGTGTAAAGAGAAACGCCATTGGAACGGCAAATGCTTTAGCAGCAGCGGACATCGCATTAGCCGGCGTAAACAATCTCATCAATGCTGACGAAGTGATTGAAGCCATGTATAGAGTTGGAAGACAGATGCCTCGCGAATTAAGAGAGACAGGTTTAGGTGGTATTGCAGCTACACCTACAGGAATTTCCATTAAAAATAAAATCTTTGGGGAGAAACAATCAAATCAATAAGTTATCGAGTATATTGTGAAGTTTTTAACAATTTTTACTCTATTGTTCGCCTAAGGATGTCTGTATATTGGGGGAGTTATCAATAAAATATACTACTATATAATTAAAATATTTTATAAGTGGTAACAAACCCTTCAGGTTGATGCTTCGCTAATTTTTTGATTTTTATTAACCTAGAAGGGGGATATTCGTTGTGGGGCACTATATAAGCTATTCATTTTCAAGAACGGTCTATATTCCTATATCTTAAAAAGAGAATTAAGAATAGGACACAAGGAGGAATTATTATATGGATGGGAATACTGCAAAAAACATAGAATTTCAAGCTGATAACACTGCAGTAAAAAATGAGAAATATCTAGACCCTAAAAAGTGGCATAAACAGGATACTACCTGGGCATTGAGCCTTTTTGGAACAGCAATTGGAGCAGGAGTACTCTTTTTACCGATTAATGCAGGTTCAGGTGGTTTATTATCATTGCTGTTAATTACCATACTTGCATATCCTGTTATGTATTATTCACATAGGGCGCTTGCTAAAATGATTTACGCTTCGAACTCTGCCGATGAGGGGATTACAGGTACAATAAGAGAGTATTTTGGAAATAAGGCAAGTATCATTTTTAATATTGTATATTTTGTCTCCATTTATACGATTGTGCTGATGTACTCGGTCGCACTTACAAATACCGCTAGTAGCTTTATCGTGCATCAATTGCACATGTCGGAGCCTCCAAGGTCCATTTTATCGCTTGTTTTAGTACTCGGTCTTATCGCTATACTAAATTTTGGTCAAGATATAACTGTAAAGATCATGAGCATGCTAGTGTATCCTTTTATAGCTTCTCTACTTTTTATCGCAATATCTTTGATTCCACAGTGGAATACGTCAATGCTTAGTTTTTCAAGTGTTTCTACTGCTTCAACAGGAACAGGATATTTAGGAACGATATGGATGATACTTCCAATCATAGTATTCTCGTTTAATCATTCGCCTATGATTTCGTCATTTGTTATGAAACAGAGAGCTACGTATGGAATAGATGCTACTGATGCTAAATGTGCTCAAATACAAAAAGTTTGTTATATTATGACATTCGCAGTTGTTATGTTCTTTGTTTGGAGCAGTACCTTAAGTTTAACTCCAAATGATCTTAAGGTGGCAAAAGAACAGAACTTGTCAATCCTATCATATCTTGCTAATGAGCTTAATTCGCCAGTAATCACTATTGCAGCTCCTATCATTGCATTTGTGGCTATTACAAAGTCTTTCCTTGGTCATTATATAGGAGCGTATGAGGTAATGCGTGACATGATTATCAAGTCCAGTAAAAAACGTGGGAAAGATATAGGAGAAAAAACAGTTAAGACAATGATTCTTACTTTTGTCGTATTAACATGCTGGTATGTTGCTTATACAAATCCAAGTATTCTTGGAATCATTGATGCCCTTAGCGGTCCGCTAGTTGCTGCTATCTTATGTATACTACCAATGTATGCAATCCATAAAGTAGCAGTACTTGCTAAATACAAAGGGAAATCTAGCAATGTATTTGTCATTATTATAGGTATTCTTACTGTCCTAGCAAGTATTAAGTCATTATTCTAATCCACTATTGTTAGTATCGATGCAAAAATCGTGGGATATGGAAAAAAGAAAGATTCTTATCGGAACTGAATTCTATATTGTTAAACTAAAGAAATCATGTTTTTGGACAAACTCCTCACATTGGAGAGTTTGTCTTTTTTTATTATATGCATAACTTTTATCATTTTAGCCAAGAAGACCCCTTCCTCAAGGAACGCGAAATAAGTAGGTGGGAGATGAATTGGCTAAAATGATAAACTGGTGACCCCGTATGTAGAAGTAAAAAAGGGGAAAACTATTGTATAATTATCGATAATTTAGGGGGCGCCAAATGAAACATAATAAAGAAGTAACACTTGGGGATTACGTTGAATTTTCATATCGTAAAAATCATAATTTGAAATTAATGGGATTTGTGGTGAATGTTTTACAAAATACAATTGTTGTAGATATTGCGGAAAGAATGGATATCGAGGTAGATGATTTTAGGCAAGTTGTAAAGCATGGTTATTATAATAAAGTGGTTCATAAGCAAATAAAGAATAGTGTTTCATAAAAAGTGCTCCTATATATAAATTTAGGAGCACTTTTTATGGAGAGAATTTTCGCAAAGATTTTTTTGTCTGAGGTATAAAATTTTCATATAAAAATACGTTTTGAAGATATTTTCTTATTTGTTAATTAATAATTTTTTCAATCTTTATAGCTGTTATGGATTTAAAATATTATTCATAAAAATTTCACATAATTTTATTAAAAAGAAAAATACTAATACTTGTTTTAATACTTTACTTCGAGTCATTAAAACAAATTTACTAACTACGAAACAAGGAGGCATCACTGTGGACATTCGTGAAGGATTAATTCCAACAGCTTTAGGTACAGCAGTGACAGCAGCAGGTTATGCTCTTAAACAAACTCGTGGAACTAATAAAATGATTGCAAATACAGTATTTGGTTTTGGTTTAGCACACGTCGTTTTAGGTGTAATCGATCTTGTTGAACATCGTCGTTAGAACGAAAGGCAAGCATTGATATATGCTTGCCTTTTTGGGAGTACATTTATTATTCATTTTTCAAAATATGTTTGTATGACGTAATCATTATCAATGTAATTAAATAGTTACACTACAAGAAAATTAGAAAGTAAAACTGTGAGCATTGAATTTTATGAAATGAGATGGTGATGGAATGGAATTTTCTTCTGAAAGTAATACGTATCATGCTGGTGACATTGTTTATATTTTTTACCGAAATCCTCATACTCAAGACGTAGCTAACATACAAGCTGCAGCAGTTGTAAATAATCCTGAAAGACCTAATGAATTAGCACTATTTCTTTACGAAACGTATTATCCACTAACAAATGAGATGGCTATATATGCTACCGAAGATGAAGCAAACCAAGCTTACACTTACTATTATGGTGATATTTCAGAGGGGATGTTAGAATGAATAAGCCATTTATGCCTAAGCTCGTATATTTTGAACCGAAAGCATTAGATTATCCTTTGGGGAAAGAGCTGTTTGAGAAGTTTTCAAAGATGGATGTTGAAATTCGACATACTACTTCCCATAATCAAGTAAGAGATTTGCCAGGGGATAACGATTTTCAAAAGTATCGAGTAGCAAAATCCACGCTGGTTGTTGGTGTTAGAAAAACACTGAAATTCGATACTTCCAAGCCTTCAGCAGAGTATGCAATTCCTTTTGCAACGGGATGTATGGGACATTGTCATTATTGTTATTTACAAACAACGATGGGAAGTAAGCCTTATATACGAACGTATGTAAATGTTGAAGAAATTTTAGATGCTGCTGATAAATACATGAAAGAGCGTGCACCTGAAGTAACAAGATTTGAAGCGTCGTGTACTTCAGATATTGTAGGAATCGATTATTTAACGCATACCCTTAAACGGGCCATTGAGCATTTTGGAGAATCTGAATATGGGAAATTGAGATTTGTTACGAAATTCCACCATGTAGATCATTTACTTGATGCTAAACATAATGGAAAAACAAGATTTCGCTTTAGTGTAAACGCTGATTATGTGATTAAAAACTTTGAACCAGGAACTTCTCCCTTAGCTAAACGAATTGAGGCAGCAGGAAAAGTAGCTAGAGCTGGATATCCTCTTGGTTTCATTGTAGCTCCTATTTACCTGCATGAAGGCTGGAAGGAAGGATACTATCATATGTTTGAACGCCTAAATGCTGAATTACCTCTTGATGCACGGGATGATATTACATTTGAATTTATTCAACATCGTTTTACAAAGCCAGCTAAGAGAGTAATTGAAAAAAACTACCCGATGACAAAACTAGAATTAGATGAAGAGAAAAGAAGGTATAAATGGGGGAAATATGGAATCGGAAAATACATTTATCAAAAAGAAGAAGAAGAGGATATAAAAAACTATCTGTATTCCTATATGAAACAGTTCTTTCCTAATGCAAAACTAGAATATTTTACATAAAAGAAACGAAAAAAATTCATTACATTATCAATCTAAAAAATTACTCACTCAAAAAAGTGATATTGGTCAACAATTCGCTAATAAATCATTTGAAAAATTTATATACGAAAGTCTTTTATGTAAAAATATGTTTCATTATGAACTGAATCCCAACAGTTAAACAGAAAAATACAGCGGTTGTATGAATATAAGTCCGGTATTGTACCGGGCTCATTCTTTTTAACGTTGCATCAATTCTTTTGTGAACATATTAATTTGAACATGTTTAAAAACGAACCATCTTTTGACAATGGTATTAGCGCTTTAGAAAGAACTTTCATAAAAAATGGTACTAATAATCCCTCCAAGTATTACTCCCATAGTAGAACCTAATAACAAAAATCTAATTGTTTAATTAGTAATTCTAATCTACCATTTTTTGCTGTACTATCAACTAAAGAAACAGTAAATGGTTGTTGAAACATATTAGAAAATCGAGCAATTAAAGACATAATATTATATTTAGCAAAAGCCGATGCAACTAAAGCTAATTTCGCTCCAACAAGTTGAACTCCATATCCTAAAACTTCTATAGAAGTCATAAGCATTAAAAATAAAAAGATACAAATTACTTTAAAAGTAATAAACTCCATAATCATACCCCTTAAGTTTCTATAAATACATAACTCAATAATTATATTAAAAATATTCAATATTTTCATTAAAATATAAATCGATTTCTATTTTATAATCAAAAACTATACTCTTTTATTTTGAATGATGGCATCACCTTTTATTAGAATTGTCCCTTGGTTTAGCAAATGTTTTTTTGTAAATAATATATTTGTTAAACCATTAATTAAGGGGGACTAGTATGCCGCAGGATCGAAAAGAAGAAGTGCAAAACGATACATATGAAGGAAAAGAGGTTATGCCAGATAATCCACAATATCTACCGCGTCACGTGCAAATGGAGCTGCCTCCCGAATTTTCTATAAATCCTCTTTTTGCCCGCAAAGGAGAATCAGTCGTTCCGCGCTTTCACATGCCTGATGAAGGCATGTTACCAGAAACAGCGTATCAAATCGTCCATGATGAAATGACTCTTGATGGCAATGCACGCTTGAATCTTGCAACATTCGTTAGTACATGGATGGAACCTACCGCAGAGCACTTATATGCTAAATCATTTGATAAGAACATAATTGATAAGGACGAATATCCACAGACAGCTGAAATTGAGGAGCGGTGTGTCCGCATTTTAGCCAACCTCTGGCATTCCCCCAGCCCCCTTACAACTATGGGCGTTTCAACAACTGGATCGTCGGAAGCCTGTATGCTCGGGGGGCTTGCGTTAAAGAGACGCTGGCAAAATGCACGAAAAAGAGAGGGTAAGCCGGTGGATCGGCCTAATATTGTGTTTAGTTCTGCTGTTCAAGTCGTTTGGGAAAAATTTGCGAACTATTGGGAGGTTGAACCACGCTATGTGAAGGTTAGCCCTGAGCATCCCCGATTAGATCCTCAAGGGGTCCTTGCAGCCGTGGATGAAAATACGATTGGTGTGGTACCGATTCTCGGTGAGACTTATACCGGACTTTACGAACCGGTTGCCGCCATTGCAAAAGCGTTGGACGATTTACAGGAGAGGACGGGACTCGACATTCCTATGCATGTAGATGCGGCTTCGGGCGGATTTATAGCACCGTTTCTTCAACCAGATTTAGTCTGGGATTTTCAGTTGCCGAGGGTGAAGTCCATCAATGTATCGGGACATAAATATGGATTAGTCTATCCTGGCTTGGGTTGGATAATTTGGCGGGAAGCTGATGATCTCCCCGATGATTTAATCTTCCGCGTCTCCTATTTAGGCGGAAACATGCCGACTTTTGCCCTGAATTTTTCACGTCCTGGCGCACAAGTGCTCCTACAATATTACAATTACCTGCGTTTGGGGAAAAGTGGGTACTATGATGTCCAAAGGGCTTCTCAGAAGGTCGCTCTTTTTCTTAGCAAGGCAATTCAGGAGATGGAACCGTTCGAACTTTTGTCCGATGGTTCGGATATTCCGGTTTTCGCTTGGCAACTGAAAAAAGGTTACACATTAAACTGGAACCTTTATGATTTATCTCGACAATTGCGTGTGTTCGGCTGGCAAGTACCCGCATATCCATTGCCTCCAGACCTAGAAGCAGTGACGATTATGCGCGTTGTGGTTCGAAACGGGTTTTCTATGGATCTCGCGCATTTATTTTTGAGGAACCTCAAACAGGCCGTTGCCTTTCTGGATTCCTTGGATGGACCTATGCCACATGATACGAAATGTGATAATGGGTTTCATCACTAATTGGGGAGCAGCTCTCGTCGTCGTTAAGTTGAGCTCAACACTCATAACTTTTCGAGCTATCGACTGGGAAGAGGTACAGAAAAGCTGATGGTTTCAACCAAGGGATACATGATGATAGGTGATGAACAAATTGATGCCTGAGGGCTTTACAATATCAAATCATACGCCCAGTTTTCAGAAATCTATTGGCTTTTCTTCTGGTTTCGAAAGACACAATTCAAATCTGTTGAAGAGTTAAAGAAATTTGTAGCTAGTATTTCCTTTTGGGAGGTACCATTACCTGCTTTAGGAGTTACTCCACCATTACATTGGATTTTATCGGATAAATGGGGTGAATCTATTGTATTAGAATCGACAAGGAGTAGTGACTAATAGTCCTGAGTTTAATTGGCATTTACAAAATTTAAGACAATATATAGGTCTTAAATCGCAGCCATGCGAGGGGGATATACCATTAAGTACTTTTGGACAAGGTTCAGGTTCAATGGGACTTAATGGAGATTTCACCCCACCATCAAGGTTTATACGAGCAGCGTATGGTAAATAAAATATTCAGGGTATAGATAACGAAGAAGAGGGTATATCGGTCATTTTTCGTATTTTGTAAAATTGTGAGGTTCCAAAAGGAGGAGTAATAACGGAAGAAGATACATTAGATAATACTATTTATACAAGCGCAACGTGCATGGAGTCTGGTACATATTATTATCATATCTATGATTGTAGATAAATTATTGCCCTTCGATATTAGTAACAGGATAGCTGCTTAACGATAAAAATGAATTTGCCAATTTTCTTGCAAAATGTAACGGGTGCTCTACCGATTGGATATGAATATACATAATTAAGGGATTCATGTATAACCAGTGATTATGTAAAGCACTGACAATAATTCCTTGTTGTACAATTGATTTCATAAATGCAGGGATCTCTTCTTGTAGAACCGCGATTTCTCCTAAATTTAATGCATTGCCATTTTGATCCAACGATTCAAAACTTACTCCGACGGGAACTACATAGGCACTTCGTTTTCCTTGAACCAGGACCTTAAAATTGCGGTGAAAAGACACCGAACAACCACCTTGATTTATTTTACTCTTTCCTTTAAGAATTGCAGCAAATTGATCAGAAATGAAATTTAAATTAGACATAAGTTCAATTCCTTTCCCGTGCTAAATTTATCCATTTAGAAATTTAATTTAAAAAATGTAGTTCCTTCTTTTAAAGAAAAGAACTACTTATAAACAACTTTTCTCTAAAATAAACAGGCTGATATGTGTAATTTGTACCCTGTTTATTTTAGAAGAAATATAAATGTTATTTCCCAACAAACATAACTTAATGAATCCTTTCTATATATCATTATAAAAAATTCATAAAGTAGGCAATTGTACATCTTTATTTTATGTAGGTTAGATAAATATGTGCCTTAATAAGTCTGTGCTTTCTTTATGAAATTCTTATTGGTAATTAATACAACAATAAATTTAATATATTTTAATGATTGTATAGGGTAAAACTTAAGTTGTTTTTTCATTGAGACTATTCGTTTTTTCCATATTTCATATGGGAGTAAAGCACAAATTATTAATCCTATTGTTCCTAAAAGTAGCTTTGTTAATTGAGCATCAACAAAATGTCTACTGTTATAACCGTAATGTTGGACAGCGACAATGGATGGAGGTTCTTCTGCTACGCTATATTTAGGAGGAAAGGTTATAAATTCACCGTCTACATTATCCCATGAAGATCGTTATTTACTGAACGCTTGGGTGGTAACAGCAAACCAAAAACAAAAAATAAAGATGACAATTGATGGGAGAAAAATAGATACCAAAACATCAGATGAATTTGATGCGAACATTTCAACGAATTTATGAATTATTAAAAATAGAACAAATACATGATTTTTATCCCGTTAGCTGGAAAATTGAAATTATTTTTAAAACTTAGAAATTCTTATTTCATACTCATGATTTGCACATTATCAAACGAGAGTGATGAGGATTCCAAATTTATGGAATTCTTATCACTCTTTTTTAGTTTTTTGTAAATATGGAACAATATCATTACTTTCACTGTCTATTAAGCGTTAAAACATTTTTTATTAAATAAATTAAGAAAGGAATCATCATTTTTAACTAAGGGAGAAGATTGAATTGAAAAAATTATGGATGCTGCTTTTCGTTTGTTTTGCGGTTATGTTGGTAGGATGTAATAAAAACGAACCGCCAAAACAAGCATTTGAAGAATATATCAATTTATGGAATGATAGAAAATTTACAAATATGTATGATCATTTATCAGATCATGCAAAAAAATCAATTTCTAAAAAAGAATTCACAGAAAAATATCAAAAAATCTATGAGGGGATTGGAGCTAAGAATTTAAAAGTTAAAATGAAAGGAGAGAATACGAAAGATAAAGAGCTTTTTCTTTTTGAAGTTAAGATGGATACGGATGTAGGATCAGTTTCATTCATCCATGAAGCAAAACTTGTGAAAGATAAAGAGTCTTGGAAAATAGATTGGACACCAGACTTCATTTTTCCAGGAATGAAAAAAGATTACAAAGTACGTATGCAAATAGAGCAAGGAAAACGTGGAGAAATATATGATCGAAATGGAAAAGGGCTTGCAACGAATGGTAAAGCGACTGAGGTTGGAATTATTCCAGAGAAACTAGGCGAAACAGCAGCGCAAACGAAAGAAATAGTAGCACAATTACTTGATATGTCTACAGAAGAGGTTGAACAAAAGCTCACAGCGAAATGGATAAAACCAGACTCCTTTGTACCAATTGGTATTTTAAAAGAAGGAACCAGACAGAATGATTATATTGAATTAGAAGGAGTTTCATCTCGTCCAGTAAATATTCGTACGTATCCATTAGGTGAAGCAGCGGCACACTTAACTGGATATATAGGAAAGGTGAATGCGGAGGAGTTAAAATCACTTCAAAAACAAGGTTATCAAGCAGATGATTTAGTAGGTAAGACCGGTTTAGAGAAAGTGTTAGAAAATAAATTGCGTGGTGAAAAGGGTGGACGCGTATTTATAGAAGATGAGAAGGGGAAAGAGATTAAAAACGTAGCAAAAAAAGAATCAAAAGAGGGAGAAACTGTTACGTTAACAATTGATGCTGCAATTCAAGAAAAAATCTTTAATGAGATGAAAACTGAAGCAGGGTCTAGTGCAGCGGTCAATCCTAAAACAGGTGAAACAATCGCACTTGTAAGTAGCCCTGCTTATAATCCAAATATAATAGTTAGAGGAGCATCGAAAGCCCAACGAGAAGTATGGAGTAACGACTCGAAACTACCAATGATGAATCGCTTCACACAAGCATTTGTACCAGGTTCCGTATTTAAAACGATTACAGGTGCAATTGGTTTGGAAACAAACACAATAAATCCAAAGGAAGAATTTAAAATTCAAGGATTAAAGTGGACAAAAGATTCATCTTGGGGAAATTACTATGTAACGCGTGTGAAGGATGCAAGTCCAATTGATTTTGATAAGGCAATGAAGTACTCTGATAATATTTATTTTGCTCAACAAGCTTTGAAAATGGGAAAAGATCAGTATGTAAATGAATTTAAAAAGTACGGATTTCATGAAAAATTACCAATCGAATACGAATTTCCTATTTCAATTATTGCAAAAGATGGGATAAAAAATGATATTCAACTAGCAGACACGGGTTATGGACAAGGACAAGTATTAATGACGCCACTTCATTTAGCATTAACATATGCACCGATTGTGAATGAAGGGAATATTCCGTCGCCACACCTTTTAAAAGAAGCAAAAGTAGCGGGGAATTGGAAAGAAAATGTGATTTCTAAAAAGAATCAAGAGATATTAAAGAGTGCATTAATCAAAGTCATTAATGACCCTGATGGCGCGGGGAGAATTGCAAAGGTTAATGGTGTAACGCTTGCTGGTAAAACCGGTACAGCAGAACTGAAAGAGTCGAAAGAAGCAGACGGAAAAGAACTGGGATGGTTCGCAGCTTTCGATGCAAATGCGCCAGACATGATTGTTACAATGATGATTGAAGATGTAAAAGGAAGAGGAGGAAGTAACGTTCCAGGTGAAAAAGTAAAACATGTATTTCAGAAATAATACTTAATTATATGGTGAATTTTTTGACTAAATTTATTACATGTTTGCTTAACTCAAAGATATAAATTGGGGAAAATATAGAACAATTAAATTTCAAAAAAGCATTCTCGATTAGAAAGAATGCTTTTTTGCTGTGATTCTAGAAAAGTTGACATTGTTAATGGCAAATAGAAGGAGATAGCAAATTGAAATGGACAAGTGGAGTGTTACGTTAAATTCAAAAAACAGATTTTCATGAGTAGAATTTTATCATTGTATGCTTTACTTGTTTTTTAGTAGTATTATTCTGCTTGAAAAAAGATAAACAATGGAACAAATGAAACTTGTATCTTGTCTATATATTGAAACCATAATAAAAGTGAGGGCAGTTTTTATGTTTATTCAAATAAGTTTGAGGTGTGGAAATGGAACAGACGTTTATTGAAAAGTGTAATCATGATGAGCTGGACTATGTTATAAAAGACTATTGGCAAGATGTATGGAATTATTCATTTATTATTACGAAAGATCCACACTTATCAGATGATATCACACAAGATGTATTTATAAAGGTGTTTAAAAATTGGAATTCATTTCGAAAGGAGTCATCTGTTAAAACGTGGATATTAAAAATCACAAGAAATACGGCAATAAACTATTTGAAATCCTCCTATTTTAAAAGGATATCTTTAATAGGATTTTTTAGTGACGATAAGCAATCCTTGTCAGCAGAACAAGAATTTTTTAAGCAAGAAGAAATGAATGATGTGTGGAAGGTTGTATTAGAACTACCTAAAAAGCACCGTGAAATAATTATATTGGACGCAAAATATGAATTATCTTATGAAGAAATGGCTGAAACATTAGGAGTATCCATTGGAACTGTAAAATCGAGATTAAGTAGAGCGAGAAGTAAGGTTTCAAAATTAATAGGGGAGGGTAGTAGTGATGAACAATAAACAAAATCCTGACTGGTATAGAAAAATAAAAAAAGGGCCAATGGAGAATCGTAAAGATGAAGAAGAATTTATTTCTAAAATAAAGCAGTCTATATATGAAAATAATGAAGTGGATTTTGTAAAACATAAAAGACCATTTCGTAAAAAAGCATTACCTATTGTAGTTGTTTTGGTTTGTACAATGTTATTTTTCATTGTTCAACAACCTTGGCTTGATGATAATAAATCACCGGTACAAAGTAGTACTCAAATTAAGCCTAAAACAAAAGATGAGTCTGCTCAAGATCCATCATTAAAACAATTTATGAATGAACTATATCAAAGTACGAACTCAAAAAATGAAAATGACCTGTACAAAGCGTTAAATGATGAAGTTCTATTTAAAGGGAAGAGTTATAAGAAGGATGAACTGAAGTTTGATGAAGATATTTTTCATGAGTTGCAAGTCGCCCTTACAATGGGAGGAGAGTTTGCAAAAGATACAAAGCAAGTATATAAAGTACCAAGTGGATTGACAGAAAGTAACCAACCAAACCAAGCGCATTTTATATATGCAACTGTTACTGGAAATAAAACGAAAATTTTAGCTGAACCAAAGCGAGAATCACAAGTTTTATATGAAGTATCTAATGAAATGGTAAAAGCTTGGATTCCAGAAAAAGTACAGAATAATGGATATATAAAAATATCTACAATTAACGGTAATACTGGATATGTACAGAAAGAGTATGTTTTAACTGATATTAAATATTCATTTATGTTCGAAAAGAATAATGAAGGTATATGGAAAATAATAAATATAGATTCTATATGGTAAAAGAGGAAGGTTCATTAAAGTGAACCTTCCTCTTTATTTTTATTTTCTTTTTGAAGAGTATTCCAGTACTCTAAAATTTCTGATGTAACGAGAGCGGCAATGTTTTTTTCTGAATTACTACCAGGGATAACGACAGAAACGGCAATTTGTGGATCTTCCGTAGGAGCATACGCAATGAAAAGAGAGTGATTTATCATTCTTGCTTGCTCATTTGGAAAACCTGTAATACCTGTTTTACCTGCGACGTCAAAGGGCAACTTTTTAATTTCCTCTATATTTTGACTCATCCCACCTTGCACGACACTCCAAAAGTTCATCGGGTAACGATTTGAACTTTCTAAAATGGGTTTAAACTTTTTGGTTTCCTTACCATCTTGACCAATAATCGCACTTACGATTTGAGGTTTATATTTGTCGCCTTTACTTGCCAAAGTTGCTGCATATTGAGCGAGTTGAAGAGGAGTATGCACTTCATTTCCTCCCCAAGAGGCATTTAATAAAGCTGAAATCCCATTTTCAAATTTATTAGATGGATGGAATTCATATTGTCCGTCTTCTTCAAAGGGTAAATCAATCCCAGTTTTAGAACGTAGGCCGAATTGCATTAAATAATCTGTCCATATATGTGCCACTTTTTCTATATTTCCATTATTTTGGTTGAATAAGGGCAGAGCTACTTTTGCTGTCATAAATGTGTTAGATGAATTAATGATAGCCTGCCTCGGTGTAATCTCCCCTGTTGGTGTTCCAGGCGCATTCGTAATGTTATTTTGATTATCATACTGAAAAGTACCTTTATCTAAATAAGTATCTTCTGGTTGGAAAAGCTTTTCATTTAATCCAATTAAAATAGTGAGTGGTTTTATAGTAGAAGCCATATTTACATAAGATTCACCATACTTTAATTTTTGAATTGCTTTATTTTGCGAAAGAGATTTAATGTTTTCTTTTCTAGAAGATACATGTGTATTTAATATATTTGGATTAAAAGCTACCGAGTTGGCCATAGTTAAAATTGCGCCAGTTTTTGCATCGCTCACTATAGCATAACCAGCTTTAGCATCAGGTGTTTTCTTAATTTGAGATTTTAATGCTTCTTCTGCCTTTTGCTGCAACTCAGAGTCTAAAGCTAGCCGCACATCTTTTCCTTTTTGTACTTTTTGAATGTTCCATAAGAACTTTTTATTATTCAATTTAAAAATAAGAGTTTTGCCTGGTTTTCCTTTTAAATCATTTTCATATTGCAGCTCAATCCCGCTTTTTCCAACAGCCAAATGCTTTGAATTAAGGTCATTTTCTACATACCCAATTACCTGTGAACCAATTTCGTGTTTAGGGTAATATCGAATCCATTCATCTTTAATTATTACATTATTGGGTTTATTTTTGTTTATGAATGCAAGTTCATTCTCATTAATATCAGAGTATAACGGTATATCATTCATAGTCTTCTTTTTACAAGATTGTTGTAATTGAGATTTTATGTTCTCTGTAGAAATATCATGTTGAAACTCGCTTGAAAATTGGTTGAAAAAAGCTAATGTGTTTGATGTATCTTGTTTCGATAGCTTTTCATCATTAGAAGTGCAATATAGAGACTTAACTTTCTTATTTGTAGCTAGCATTACACCATTTTTATCAAAAATCTTTCCTCTTTCAGCTGAAGAAGTTGCGATAGTAATTGAAATGAAGTTGATTTTTAATAAAATTAGTAAAATCAAACCTACAATAGAAAGAACCGCAATAAATCTCCATCTTTTTGTATGTAACATATAACCCTCCCTTATGTAGCCTATTTCATCTTATATTTAATTATTTTTTTTGTAAATGTGGAACAACTTTATTGTTTAGGTTGTCTATTAAGTATTACAGCATGAAGAAAGGAATAATTAGCATGAAAATTTACTAGCAAGTTTATATGTAAGTTTAATAAGAGTCATTATACAGTTTAGCACTTCTAATGCAAGCGGCAAAAAATAGAGAGAAAACAAGAAGGGAGAGTTACTAATTCCATAGCTAAACGAAAAGGAATAGATGCTTACAAGGAATAAGCAAAAGATTGAGGCGATATTTATAACCGATTATCGGTATCTAATATATAAGGGATGTTTTTAGTATTTGTAGCAATTCCTGAAAGGATTAAATGGAGGATTTATGAAAGGACAAAAAGGCAAGAAGCAGAAGACATATATATCTATTCGATTAAATATAATGTTCCTTTGCATATTTGTACTATTCTCAGCTATTATTATGCAGCTAGGAAAGGTACAAATCGTTGAGGGAGAGGCTTATAAGAACCAAGTGGAAAGTAGTCAAAATGCAATAACTAGTATTCCAGTTCCACGTGGGCAAATTTTAGATCGAGAAGGGAAAATAGTTGTTAATAATAAATCTCTTCGCACAATTACGTATACAAGGGTGAAGGGAATTACGAGTGAAGATATTTTAAAAACAGCAAAAGACTTGGCGAAAGTACTTGAAATGCCTGAACAAGATATAAATAAATTAACAGATATCGATAAAAAAGATTTTTGGATGCAGTTGAATTCGAAACGTGCGGAGACAAAGATTACTAAGAAAGATATAGAAAAGTTTAAAGAAAAGGGTATAGAGGGAAAAGAGTTAGATAAAAAAATAGAAGACTTAAGAAGAGGTCGTGTTACAGAGGTAGAATTAGCAGAATTAACAGCACAAGATTTAAAGGTGTTAGCTATTAAAAGTAAAATGAGTTCAGGTTATCAACTAACACCACAAATCATTAAAAAAGATGTAACAGATGAAGAGTATGCGCGGATAAGCGAAAATCTTGCGAATTTTCCAGGAGTAGATGCAACTGTTGATTGGGAACGTAATTATGTAAACGGTAATTTATTTCGTTCTGTATTAGGAAATATTACGAGTAGTGAAGAAGGATTACCGAAAGAAAATTTAGATTCTTATTTAGTACGTGGATATAACCGTAATGATCGTGTTGGAAAAAGTTATATTGAACAACGATATGAAGATGTATTACACGGCACAAAAGAAGAAGTGAAAAATATTACTGATAAATCAGGAAACATTGTTAGCACAGAAATAATCTCTAAAGGAAAAAGTGGTAATAGTTTAACATTAACGATTGATATGGAATTACAAAAGAAAGTGGAAGAAAGTATAGAGAAAAACTTGAGAGCTTTTAAGAGTTCAGAGCCACTGCTCGATCGAGCTTTTGTTGTCATGACGAATCCAAATAACGGACAAATTTTATCAATGGCAGGCAAAAAGATTGTAGAAAAAGAAGGAAGAATAGAGGTTGAGGATTTGGCATTAGGTAACATGACAACTTCGTATGAGCTAGGGTCAGCTGTAAAAGGTGCTACTTTATTAACTGGATATGAGACAGGGGCAATACATCCAGGAGATCAATTTTATGACGCGCCGATGAAATTTAAAGGTACACAAGCTAAGAAATCGTGGAATGTATCCGGATTTGGTAATATTAATGATTTACGGGCTTTACAAGTATCTTCGAATGTATACATGTTCCAGACAGCTTTAAAAATTGCGGGAGTCAATTACGTACCAAATGGCTCATTGGATATTAAACAAGGAGCATTTGATACGATGCGCTATTATTTCAAGCAATTTGGTTTAGGTGTCCCAACAGGTATTGATTTACCGAATGAAATAATTGGACAAACGAGAAAAGTAGATAGTCAACCTGGTTTTTTACTAGATTTTTCTATCGGTCAGTATGATACGTATACGCCGTTGCAATTAGCGCAATATATTTCAACGATTGCGAATGGGGGTTATAGAATGCAACCTCAAATTGTACAAGAAATACGAGAACAATCAATAAAAGAAGAGGTTGGCAAAGTTATACGTTCCATAGAGCCTGTCGTATTAAATCGAATTGATATGAAGAAAGAACATATTGATCGTATAAAAGAAGGGTTTAGATGGGTATTCCAAGAAGGTGATGGAACTGGCGTGAAATATTTCAAAAACGCGCCATATAAACCAGCAGGAAAGACAGGAACAGCCCAAACTGTATATGGTGGAGATGACCCGATTGGTAGAAATGCAAAAGGAGAACGTATGGAATGTTATAACTTAACGTTAGTTGGATATGCTCCATATGATAATCCAGAAGTAGCATTTTCCGTAGTAGTTCCATGGCTTCATGATGATAAAAATGGAATTAATTCTATAATTGGAAAGGAAGTATTAGATGTATACTTTGATTTAAAACAGCAACGTATACATGGTGAATCTACTAGTACAGGTGGTTCCAAGCAAAATTAGAATACTTTTCTCAGGGAAGAGAACCTGTTTATATAAAGCCATTTATAAGTAAAAAAATGAAATGTGAAATAAGAGATAGTGGCGATCATAGCTACTATCTCTTATTTTGTTAATAATTCTCATACTAGCTATAAATTTTTTCAGTTTATGGAACAAATTTGGTTCGGTGATTGTCTATTATGTGTACGTATAAAAAGGTGCTAAAAATTTGGAAGGAATGATGATTTTGAAAAATAAGAGGATGCTAAAAATAGGAATATGCGTTGGTATATTAGGTTTAAGTATTACAAGCCTAGAAGCTTTTACAGGAGAGTCACTGCAAGTTGAAGCGAAAGAAAAGACTGGACAAGTGAAACATAAAAATCAGGCAACGCATAAAGAGTTCTCTCAACTTGAGAAAAAATTTGATGCTCGATTAGGTGTATATGCGATTGATACTGGTACAAATCAAACAATCTCTTATCGACCTAACGAAAGATTTGCCTTCGCATCAACATACAAGGCTTTAGCCGCGGGAGTATTACTACAGCAAAACTCAATTGATTCATTAAATGAAGTAATCACATATACGAAAGAAGACTTAGTGGATTATTCACCTGTTACAGAGAAACATGTAGATACTGGAATGAAACTAGGAGAAATTGCAGAGGCAGCTGTTCGTTCAAGTGATAATACTGCAGGGAACATTTTATTTAATAAAATAGGAGGACCGAAAGGATATGAAAAAGCGCTTAGGCATATGGGGGATCGGATTACTATGTCTAATCGCTTTGAAACAGAATTAAACGAAGCTATTCCAGGAGACATTCGTGACACTAGTACAGCGAAAGCTATTGCTACGAATCTTAAAGCTTTTACGGTCGGAAATGCACTTCCAGCTGAAAAACGTAAAATTCTTACAGAGTGGATGAAAGGAAATGCTACAGGGGACAAACTTATTCGTGCAGGCATACCAACTGACTGGGTAGTTGGAGATAAATCAGGTGCTGGTAGTTACGGGACAAGAAATGATATTGCTGTCGTTTGGCCTCCAAATAGAGCACCAATTATCATCGCAATTTTATCTAGTAAAGATGAGAAAGAGGCAATCTATGATAATCAACTCATTGCAGAGGCAACTAAAGTTATAGTTAAGGCTCTTAGGTAATAGTATTTTAGTTTTCGCATTTTTAACATGAAAGTATTAAAAGTATAAAGTTAGAAAACGACTCTTTTCTTGTAATAAGAGTCGTTTTTGTATTCTTATTATTAAAAAGGTAAAAGTAAAAATATAACGAATATATATGACATATCTCATACGAAATTTCATGTACTGCATTATTTTATTAATTTAAACAAATTTCAAGAAAGTATAATATAATTCAGTTAGCATATAGAAGTGTTTGATGAGAATGTAAAGGAGAAAATATGAAAAAGAAAATTAATAGAATTGTAATGATTATTTGTATATTAGTAGGTTTTACAATCTTTTTATATTTACAGAACAATTTAATAAGTATAACTGAGGTTAAAATAACCTCTAGTAAAATACCATCCTCTTTTAAAGGGTATAAAATTCTACAAATTTCAGACTTACACAATAAAAAATTTGGCGATAATCAAGATGTGTTAATTCAAAAAATAAAAAGTATAGACCTAGATATTATTGCGATTACGGGTGATTTAATTGACAGTAAATCATACGATGCAGAAGTGAGTATGCAATTAATACAAGAAATGGTAAAGAAGTATCCTGTATATTTTGTGACAGGAAACCATGAACAATGGTCTGGAAAGTATAACAGTTTAGAAAAAGAGTTGAAGAAATATGGTGTCAATGTTTTAAGGAATGAACATGTAGGCATTCGAAAGGGTGAGCAAGAAATAAACTTGCTAGGTATTGATGATCCAGAGTTTGTTACTGGAAACCGTGATGAAGGAAATATTATAATAGATGAAATTAAAAAAGCAAAAATTGAAATGCAGCCAGATAGATATAATGTATTATTATCCCATAGGCCTGAATTTATAAAGGAATATACGAATGAGAGGTTGGATTTGGTTTTATCGGGACATGCTCATGGAGGGCAAGTTAGATTGCCATTTATCGGTGGATTAGTTGCTCCAAATCAAGGTGTTTTACCTAAATATACAGCAGGTTTATATGTAGAACAAAATACATCAATGGTAGTGAGTAGAGGATTAGGAAATAGTATCATTCCGCAAAGAATTTTGAATAGGCCAGAGATTGTAGTCGTGCAGTTAAATTAAGCTGTACGATTTTTTTATGCAAAAGTGAGTAAAGAGATTTTATGTATTTTGCAGGAGTTAACATTACAATTTTGTTAAAAATTTTCTACGTTACATAAAGTAACAAAATTTGACCCTGATTGTTTGTTATAGTGTAAATAATCAAAAAACTTAAAATTTGTCGAGTGAAAATTGTGATAAGTAATTCATGTAAAAAACTTAAAGGGGTGTACACATGCATAAAGAATATGAAATTGAAGAATACACGGCGATTGAGGAACAAATACATTATTATTGTAAATGTTTATTAGTAAGTCATCCTGATCAAATAATAAAGTATTTAGAAAAAAGGTTAGAAAAATATGCAGAAACATTACAATATGCACATTTATATCCTGACACAGTTATTTTACCGTTACAGCAATTAGTTATTGAATATTCTTTAGATGTTGCTAGAATTCGGAAGTATATGAATTTAAAAACGTAAAGTGAAATTTATAGTTTAAATGAAACAGAGTCGATTTTAGGAAATGAAATTCTAATGTCGACTCTGTTTCATTGTTTAATATCGTTGATTGAACATACATACTAATCAATGAAGTTTGACATATAATTAAGCAAGGGTAAAATAAAAGTGAGTACTCACTCATTTTATTGAAAAAGGAGGATGAAACGTGCAACAACCTTCAATTATTTTACGGACTGTATCAAAAAGTTTTGGAAAAAAAGAAGTGTTACACAATCTTTCATTGCAAGTTGAAAAAGCAGAAATTTTTGGTTTTGTTGGACCTTCTGGATCGGGGAAAACAACGCTCATTAAAATGATTGCAGGTATTAATGAGGCAACGAAAGGTGAAGTGCTTGTTAATAATACTAATATGCCTAATTTAAATGAAATGAAAAGAATTGGTTATATGGCCCAGGCGGATGCATTATACGAAGAATTGTCAGCATATGAAAATGCAGATTTTATAGCAACGATGTATGGACTAAAGGGAAAACGTAAAAAGATAAGAATTGCAGAGGTTTTTGAACTTGTACAATTGTCACAGTATATGAAAAAGCAAGTACAACAATTTTCAGGTGGAATGAAAAAACGCTTATCATTAGCAATAGCGCTCCTTCACGAACCAGAAATATTAATTTTAGATGAGCCTACAGTGGGGATAGATCCGCTTCTTAGAAAAACGATTTGGGAAAAATTTTATGATCTTAAAAAGAAAGGCACAACGATTATTGTAACGACGCACATTATGGATGAAGCTGAATTTTGTGAGCGTCTAGGGTTAATTAGAGAAGGGAAACTAGTTGCGGTTGGAACAACTGAAGAATTGAAAAAACGCGTGTCATCTGGACGGATTGAAGATGTCTTTTTGCTAGAAGAGGTGGTGCCATCATGAGAGTTACTGGTGTAATTATACGTATTATTCGTCAATTTTTTCGAGATAAGCGTTCGTTAGCAATGATGTTTGGAGCACCGATGTTATTACTTTGGCTTTTGTCACTAGTGTTTACACAGAAAGACTATGTACCGCAAATTGCTGTTGTTGATATGCCCGCTCAAATAGTAAAAATGATGAAAAATCAAGAAGCGTCAATTTATGAATACAGTAAAGAAAAGGCGATTTCTGAGTTGGAAAAACAAAAGGTAGATGCAGTATTTCGTATAGAGAATGGAAAAATGAAACTTCTGTTGGAAGGTAGTGATTCGTCAAAAAATCGTGCTGTACTTCAAGTATTGCAAAAAAGTACAGAGAAGAATGATGTATCGATTATGAAACCTGAAGTAAATTATTTACATGGCTCTAAAGACTTTACGATGTTTGATGGGCTTGGTCCTGTATTAATTGGTTTCTTTACATTTTTCTTTGTATTTATATTATCAGGTGTATCTTTCGTAAGAGAACGTTTAAGTGGTACGCTAGAAAGGTTATTATCCACCCCAGTAAGAAGATGGGAAATAGTCGCAGGTTATATTATTGGTTTTGGAATCTTTGCCTTTATACAATCCATTATTATCGTAAGCTTTTCCGTTTATATTTTAGATTTATACGTAGCTGGCTCCATATGGCTAACGCTACTTATTACATGTATGCTCTCTTTAACTGCACTAACATTAGGTACGTTTTTATCGGCATAC
Source organism: Bacillus sp. 2D03 (assembly GCF_003946765.1). Taxonomy (NCBI): domain Bacteria; kingdom Bacillati; phylum Bacillota; class Bacilli; order Caryophanales; family Bacillaceae; genus Bacillus; species Bacillus sp. 2D03. Next base: position 72,829 of record NZ_RPSJ01000002.1, read on the forward strand.
GCAAATAATGAATTTCAAATGATTCAATTTATACCGCTTGTTATTGTGCCACAAATCTTCTTTTCTGGATTGTTTCCAATGGAATCTATGAATAAGTGGCTACAAATGTTAGGGAAAGTATTTCCACTCACATACGGCGCTGACGCAATGAGACAAGTGATGATTCGGAATCAAGGGTTTACAGAGATTGCATTAGATCTTACTGTATTATTACTTTTTTCACTATTATTTGCAGTAGGAAATGTATTTGCTTTAAAGAAACATCGCAAAATATAATAATGACAAAAAGGAGCTTTATAAATGCAGAAGGATTGGCTGGAGGAATTAATAGCTGCAACTAATACGGATAAACGAAATGAACGTCAAATGCGAATATTAGAGGCGGCTGTTGATATGTTTGGAGAAAAAGGATACGCTTCAACTTCAACAAGTGAAATTGCAAAGCGTGCTGGTGTAGCGGAAGGAACCATCTTCCGCTACTATAAGACGAAAAAAGATTTATTGTTAGCAGTCGTCATGCCAACATTAACAAAGTTTGCTGCACCATTTTTCGTACAAACCTTCGCAAAGGAAATATTTAAATCGGAGTATGAATCATACGAAGGGTTTCTAAGAGTTGTGATTTATAATAGATTTGAATTTGCAAAAAAGCATTTTCCAATGATAAAAATATTAATTCAAGAAGTGCCATTTCAGCCAGAACTAAAAAATGAAATACAACATTTAGTAGAAACAGAGTTATTTTCACATTTTAAAAAGTTGATTGTAAAGTTTCAAGAAGACGGGGAAATTATTGAAATGCCGCCATCTTCAGTATTAAGACTTACTTTATCAGCTGTATTAGGTTTATTATTAACAAGATTTTTATTATTACCTGAAGAAAAATGGGATGATGATTTGGAAATTGAAAATACGATTCAATTTATACTGTACGGATTAACGCCACGAAATTAATCGTCGAAGTATGAATTACATATGTTACATTTAAGCAAAATAATAAATCGCCTTTAAAAAGGCGATTTATATTTGTTATATTTTTGATAAATAAGTACTTGTTTACGAAAAACATTCTAGATTAACGTACTTCTTTGTCTCTTCTTCTAAGACCTAATAATCCTGCTAGTCCTAATAAACCGAGCCAAGCCCAATTATTATTTCTATCACGATTATCATTTAAATCATTTGTCGTATTTACATTTCGAGTTCTCACATCATTATTAACTCTGTCTAAATTATTGTCATTAACTCGAGTTGAAATATCAGTGTTATTAACTCTATTCATATGATTTCCATCGTATTCAGCTTGGGCAGATGTACCTAAAAACATAATAGATAGTGCTAAAACACTTAAAATAGATGATAATTTTTTCTTCATAAATTTCCCCTCCTTTCTTACGTATTACATTCTCCAACTCTTTTGTGCATTATTCATTTGTGATAGTATCAAACCATGATTTTAAAGCGAACATCTTTACGTCGTAGAGCTAAATAACTGTTAAAATGGCATTGAATATGTGCATTAAAATATTAAATAAAACAAACTTTGATTACGATACTAAACTTAGTACAATTTATATAGTACGGACTAGTACAAAGGAGGTAATGAAATGCGACAATTTGCAAAACCAACAATTGTTGTGAGTAAATGTTTAGAATTTGATGCTTGTCGTTATAATGGAGAGATGATTCCAGATGTAACAATACGAAATTTGCAGCCATTTGTTACATTTATACCTGTTTGTCCAGAAGTGGAGATTGGATTGGGAACTCCTCGTGAAACGATACGAATTGTAGAAGAAAATGGTGAGAACAGACTTGTGCAACCGTCGACACGAGAAGATGTAACTGAAAAAATGGAGCAGTTTTCAAATGACTTTTTACAAACGATATCGGATGTGGATGGTTTTATTTTAAAGAATCGTTCGCCAAGTTGTGGTACGCGTGATGTGAAAATTTATTCTGGTTTTGAAAAAGCGCCAGCAAAGGGAAAAGGATCGGGCTTATTTGGCGGAGCAGTAGTAAAAAATTTTTCGCATCTTCCTATTGAAGAGGAAGGCAGATTGTCGAATTTTATTATTAGAGAGCATTTCTTTACAAGACTATTTACAATCGCATATTACAAAATGATTAAACATAATAAAAATATGAAAGACCTTGTATCGTTTCAGTCGGACAATAAATATTTATTTATGGCATATAATCAAGTGAAACAAAAGGAATTAGGGCGTATAATTGCAAATCACAAAAATGAAAAGATTGAAGTTGTATTTGAAAACTATGAGAAGACTTTATATGAATTATTTATGCGTACACCCCGCTATACATCGAATGTAAATGTATGTGAACATATTTTTGGATATTTTAAAACAAAATTGAAAAAACAAGAAAAAGATCATTTTTTAGATCTGATACAAAAATATAAAGAAAAGAAAAGCCCGCTTAGTAGTATACTTGCAATTTTAAAATCATGGGCTCTTCGATTTGATGAAAAGTATTTATTACGACAAACATATTTCGAACCATACCCTGAAGCTTTAGTAGAGATTTCAGATTCGGGTAAAGGTAGAGATTATTAAACAATAAATTACATATTTCGACAAGAAAACTCCTATGTTGTTGTAGAACAATGTAGGAATTTTTTTGTGCATTAGTACAGAATCTGTTTTAAAATTAAGTTATGACAGAATTGTAGCAATTGTCTAACTAATATTCTTGTCTTTTAAGTTGTTATGTTTGTAGTAGAAACTCGCACGCTGTCGAAACTCAATATTCGATAAGGGGTGTGTAGCGGAATGGAATTTACTCTAACTCGCGAAAAACAAATGATTAAAGAAATGGTACGTGACTTTGCTGAAAAGGAAATCGCACCGAAAGCTGTATATTATGACAAAACTGCAGAGTTTCCATATGAAACATTTCAAAAAATGGGCGAACTAGGATTATTAGGCATCCCATTCCCAGAAGAGTATGGAGGTTCAGGTGGCGATACTGTATCGTATGCGTTAGCAGTTGAAGAAATTGGTCGCGCTTGTGGTGGCACTGGTTTAAGCTATGCTGCAACAATTTCATTAGGTGCTTCTCCAATTTATTATTTCGGTACAGAAGAACAAAAACAAAAGTATTTAGTTCCAATGGCGTCAGGTAAAACATTAGGTGCCTTCGGATTAACGGAGCCGAATGCTGGATCAGATGCAGGTGGTACTCAAACGAAAGCGGTACTAGATGGCGATGAGTATGTAATCAGTGGTGAGAAGTGTTGGATTACAAACGCAGAGTATGCAAATACCATTATTGTAACCGCTGTCAACGGTGTTGAAGAGAATGGTAGAAAACGCATTTCAGCATTTATCGTACCTACTACTAGTGAAGGATTAACGATTTCTAGTCCTTACGATAAAATGGGCGTTCGCGCTTCTAATACTTGTGAAATCGTACTTGATGGTGTTCGTGTACCGAAAGAAAATATTCTTGGTGATGTAAATAAAGGTTTTAAACAATTTTTATATACACTTGATGGAGGACGTATTTCAATCGCAGCATTGGCAGTTGGTATTGCGCAATCAGCCTTTGAACGTGCATTGCAATATGCGAAAGAACGTCAACAATTTGGAAAGTCAATCTCTAATTTCCAAGCGATTCAATTTAAATTAGCTGATATGGCGACTGAAGTAGAGCTAGCACGCAATTTAGTACATAAAGCAGCTTGGTTAAAAGATAACGATAAACCTTTCGGTAAAGAAGCGGCAATGGCAAAATTATTTGCATCGGAAGCGGCAAGCCGTATTGCGAATCAAGCAGTACAGATTCATGGTGGATATGGCTATATGCGTGAATATGAAGTTGAACGACATATTCGTGATGCGAAACTATTAGAAATTGGTGAAGGAACTTCTGAAATTCAACGTCTCGTAATTGCTAGACATTTAGGATGTAGATAAAAGGGAGGAATCACTATGTTTCAAAAAATATTAATTGCGAATCGCGGGGAAATCGCTGTTCGTATTATGAAAACTTGTCAAAAACTTGGCATTCGCACTGTTGCTATTTATTCTGAAGCAGATGAAAATGCCCTTCATGTGAAAATGGCAAATGAAGCTTACTTAGTAGGTGGACCGCGTGTCCAAGAAAGCTATTTAAACCTTGAAAAAATTATTGAAATAGCTAAGAAGACAAATGCAGAAGCAATTCATCCGGGTTATGGTTTATTATCAGAGAATCCGTCTTTTCCGGTTCGCTGCAAAGAAGAAGGAATCGTATTTATCGGTCCTTCAGAAGAAATCATTACGAAGATGGGAAGTAAAATCGAATCACGTATCGCAATGCAAGCAGCAGATGTCCCAGTAGTCCCAGGTATTACTACAAATATTGAAACTGCTGAAGAAGCAATTGAAATTGCAAAACAAATTGGTTATCCATTAATGCTTAAGGCATCCGCAGGCGGCGGAGGCATTGGTATGCAGTTGATGGAAACTGAGCAAACGCTCACCAAAGCGTTTGAAAGTAATAAAACGAGAGCGCAAAACTTCTTCGGTAACGGAGAAATGTATTTAGAGCGATATATAGCAGACGCGCATCATATTGAAATTCAGCTTTTAGCAGATACACATGGTAACACAGTGTATTTATGGGAGCGTGAATGTTCGGTACAGCGCCGAAATCAAAAAGTAATCGAAGAAGCACCTTCACCATTTTTAGATGAAGGTACACGAAAGGCGATGGGAGAAGTTGCTGTACAAGCTGCCAAAGCACTTGGTTATACAAATGCAGGTACAGTTGAGTTTCTTGTAGATGATCAGAAGAACTTCTATTTCTTAGAGATGAATACGAGATTACAAGTAGAGCATCCAGTGACAGAAGAAATTACGGGATTAGACCTTGTAGAACAACAACTTCTGATTGCAAGTGGAGAGAAACTATCATTTACTCAGGATGATGTAAAACGTAGTGGTCATGCCATTGAAGCTCGTATTTATGCAGAGGATCCGAAAACATTCTTCCCGTCACCTGGGAAAATTACAGATTTAACATTACCGTCAAATGTACGGATTGATCACTTCTTAGAAAATCATGTAACGATTACACCTTTCTATGATCCAATGATTGCGAAAGTCATTGCACATGGCGAGACTCGTGAAGAAGCAATTTCAAAATTACATGATGCTCTAGAGGAATTAAAAGTAGAAGGTATTAAAACGAACACACCAATGCTACTGCAAGTTTTGGAAGACGAAGTGTTCAAAGAGGGTATTTATACAACAGGCTTTGTAACGAAACAACTCGTTAAAAAATAAGATTTAACAATATTAAGGGGGAAAAAATGATGACGAAAGTATACGCATCGATGGCAGGAAACGTTTGGAAGATTGTTGTAGGAGTAGGAGATACAGTAGAGGAAGAGCAGGATGTCGTCATTTTGGAATCTATGAAAATGGAAATTCCAATCATTTCAGAAGAAGCTGGCACGGTTATGAAAATTAATGTGCAAGAAGGCGATTTTGTAAATGAAGGAGATGTATTATTAGAAATTGAATAGGGAGATATAGGGGGAAGCGAATTGAAACTACCTAATTTTGCTGTCATTAAAGAAGTCGGGCCACGTGATGGCTTACAAAATGAAAAAAAGATTGTTGGCACAAAAGATAAAGTAAAATGGATTCAACTACTTACAGAAGCAGGATTGTCGTATGTTGAAGTTTCCTCATTCGTTCACCCAAAATGGGTCCCTGCATTAGCGGATGCAAATGATGTATTTTCTGAGCTGAAAAGGGATCCAAATGTTACATATGCTGCGCTTGTTCCGAATCAAAATGGTTTGGAACGAGCTTTTTTGCAAAATGTAGATGAGGTGAATGTTTTTTTATCAGCAAGTGAATCTCATAATAAAAGTAATATTAATAAATCGATTAAAGAAGCATTAGTTGTAATTGAAGATATAACAAAACAGGCATTATTCGAAGGGAAAAAGGTAAGAGGCTATGTTTCTACTGTATTTGGATGTCCTTATGAAGGGGATATAAGTCTCGCAGCAGTTGACGAATTATGTAATCAACTATTTTCATACGGCATTTATGAAGTTTCTCTTGGGGATACAATCGGTGTAGCGAATCCATTACAAGTAGAACAAGTATTAGAACACCTATTAAAGAAGTATGATGCTTCGCAGTTTGCAATGCATTTTCATAATACGTATGGAATGGCTCTAGCGAATGTAGTTAAATCATTAGAATACGGTATTACAACGTTTGATAGTTCTTGTGGTGGACTCGGGGGCTGCCCTTATGCACCAGGAGCATCAGGTAATGTTGCCACTGATGACCTAGTACATATGCTCCATAAATTAGGAGTCCAAACGAATATAGACGAAGAAAAGTTATTGAGAGCTAGTCAATTTATTCAAAGTAAGTTGAATATCCAATTACCGAGTCATGTGTATAGAGCGCTTCAACATAAAACGATAAGTAGGTGAGTAGATGCTACAATTACAAAACATTTCCGTTGATTATGTAACACCTCACGTAGTAAAGATTTCGTTAAATCGTGCAAGACAAGCAAACTCATTATCTTTGGCATTATTAGATGAATTACAAACGATATTAACTCAAATAAGTGAAGATTCAAACGCACGTGTAGTTATTTTGACTGGTGCTGGTGAAAAAGCATTTTGTGCTGGTGCAGATTTAAAAGAGCGTGCCGGTATGAATGAAGAACAAGTTCGCCATGCTGTTAGTATGATTCGTACTACTATGAAGATGGTTGAACAATTACCACAGCCAGTTATTGCTGCTATAAATGGAATTGCACTTGGTGGTGGTACGGAATTAAGTTTAGCTTGTGATTTTAGAATTGCTGCTGAATCTGCAAGTCTTGGTCTTACTGAAACGACACTTGCAATTATACCAGGAGCAGGTGGTACACAGCGCTTACCGAGATTAATTGGTGCTGGTAGAGCGAAAGAATTAATTTATACAGGTAGACGTATTTCAGCGCAAGAAGCAAAAGAATACGGTTTAGTAGAATTTGTTGTACCAGCTAATTTACTTGAAGAGAAAGCGATTGAAATAGCAGAGAAAATTGCTAGTAATGGACCTATTGCTGTTCGATTAGCAAAAGAGGCAATTTCAAATGGTATTCAAGTTGATTTACATACCGGATTACAAATGGAAAAACAAGCGTATGAAGGTGTAATCCATACGAAAGATCGCATAGAAGGATTACAGGCATTCAAAGAAAAACGCAAACCGATGTATAAGGGGGAGTAAATATGTTAGACCAAAAACAACAATCTAATTCATTTGAAGAACGAGTTGAAACAATTAAACAAGGCGGGGCACCGAAATATCATGAGCAAAATAAAGCAAAAGGAAAATTATTCGTTCGAGACCGTTTAGCGCTTCTATTTGATAATGGCGAATATGTAGAAGATGCATTATTTGCTAACTGTGAACAAACAGGCTTACCTGCGGATGGCGTTGTAACGGCAACGGGTAAAATACATGGTCGTACTGCGTGTGTAATGGCCAATGATTCTACTGTAAAAGCTGGATCATGGGGATCACGCACAGTTGAAAAGATTTTACGTATTCAAGAAACAGCTGAAAAACTACGTGTTCCGTTATTTTATTTAGTTGACTCTGCTGGAGCGCGTATTACAGATCAAGTAGAAATGTTCCCAGGGCGCCGCGGTGCAGGAAGAATCTTCTATAATCAAGTGAAGTTATCAGGTAAAGTTCCTCAAGTATGCTTGTTATTTGGACCTTCTGCAGCTGGTGGTGCGTATATTCCAGCCTTTTGTGACGTTGTAATGATGGTAGAGGGAAATGCATCTATGTATTTAGGATCTCCTCGTATGGCTGAGATGGTTATCGGTGAGAAGGTAACTTTAGAAGAGATGGGCGGAGCTCGTATGCATTGCTCTGTATCAGGATGCGGAGATGTTTTATGTAAGACGGAAGAAGATGCGATTACACAAGCAAGACAATACATTTCATATTTTCCAAACAACTATTTAGAAAAGAGTCCATTGGTTACACCTCAAGAACCGAAACAATTCGATAAAACGTTAGAACAAATCATTCCAGAAAATCAAAATGCTCCTTTCAATATGAAAGATCTCATTAATAGAGTTATTGATGAAGGTTCATTCTATGAAGTAAAAAAATTATTTGCTCAAGAGCTAATTACAGGCTTAGCACGTATTGATGGTAAGCCAGTTGGTATTATTGCAAATCAGCCGCGTATGAAAGGCGGCGTATTATTCCACGATTCAGCGGATAAAGCTGCTAAGTTTATTAATTTATGCGATGCATATCATATTCCATTATTATTCCTTGCGGATGTACCAGGATTTATGATTGGTACAAAAGTAGAGCGTGCCGGTATTATTCGCCACGGTGCAAAAATGATTTCTGCAATGAGTGAAGCAACTGTACCGAAGATTTCTATCGTTGTTCGTAAAGCATATGGCGCTGGTTTATATGCGATGGCAGGTCCAGCATTTGAACCAGATTGCTGTCTGGCATTACCGACAGCTTCTATTGCGGTAATGGGTCCAGAAGCTGCGGTTAATGCTGTATATGCAAATAAAATTGCAGCTTTACCAGAAGAAGAGCGTGCTAGCTTCATTGCTGAAAAACGTGAAGAGTATAAGAAAGATATTGATATATACCACTTAGCATCAGAGATGGTGATTGATGGTATTGTTCATCCAAACAATTTACGTGAAGAGTTAAAAGGACGTTTCGAAATGTATATGAGCAAATATCAAGTATTCACAGATCGTAAACATCCTGTATATCCAGTTTAAAAGCCCTATTTAGGGCTTTCTTGCTCAAAAAGTTAAGGAGGGGAAAACATTGAAACAAGCAGTTTGGTTTCCAACAGAAGAGTACAAGGAAAAAACACGTTTATATGGTTGGATGAAATCATTGGGATATGAAGACTATGAAATTTTTTATAATAAATCTATTGAGGAAACAGCTTGGTTTTGGGGAGAGGCAGAAAAAGCAGTAGGCTATCAATGGATGAAACCTTATACAGAAGTGTTAGATTTAGAAAATGGTACACCGTTTGCACAGTGGTATAATGGCGGAACATGTAACGTTGTAGAATCAGCTTTATCCCGCTGGCTTGCGGATGAAGAGACGAGAATACAGCCAGCACTTCAGTACGAAGGGGAAAATGGAACTTCAAAATCATTTACATATGAAGAGCTTGACAACTGGGTAAGCCGTGTTGCAAATGGTTTGAAACACGCGGGTATTGAGAAAGGTGACCGTGTAACAATTTATATGCCGATGATTCCAGAAACAGTTGTTGCGATGCTAGCTGTAATGAAAATCGGAGCAATTATTTCACCAATATTCTCAGGCTTTGCGTCTGATGCAGTTATGACACGTGTGCAAGCGGCAGGTTCAAAAATGATTATTACCGCAGATGGATTTTCACGCCGCGGTAAAATTGTTTCTTTAAAAGATGAAGTAGATAAAGCTTGTGAACATTGCCCAACTGTTGAAAAAGTTGTTATCGTTCGTCATGCAGGAAATGATTTTACACCACATAACTATGACTTTTCGTGGAGTACGCTAGAAAAAGAAAAACCATTCATACATGCAGAGGAAATGCAAAGTGATGATCCATTAATGCTCATTTATACATCAGGAACGACTGGTAAGCCGAAAGGAACAGTACACACGCATGCAGGATTTCCTTTGAAAGCAGCTTTTGATGCAGGATTTGGAATGAATATTAAACAAGGTGATCGTGTATTATGGGTAACTGATATGGGCTGGATGATGGGGCCGTTTCTATTATTCGGTTCACTCATTAATGGAGCAACGATGGTTATGTACGAAGGTGTTCCAGACTTCCCAGAAGCAGACCGGTTATGGGAGACAGTTGATAGATATGAGATTACTCATTTAGGTATTTCGCCAACGTTAATCCGAGCATTAATGGCAAAAGGTGATGAGTATGTCAATAAGCATTCTTTAAAGAGTTTGGAAGTATTCGCATCAACAGGAGAACCTTGGAATCCTGATCCATGGATGTGGTTATTTGAAACAGTTGGAAAAGGAAATGTCCCAATCTGTAACTACTCAGGTGGAACTGAAATCTCTGGTGGGATTTTCGGTAATGTTCTTATTAAGCCAATAGCACCGATTAGTTTTAACGCATCTTTACCAGGAATGGCAGCTGTCGTACTGGATGATCAAGGTAAACCAATTCGAGATGAAGTCGGAGAATTATGCTTAGAGAAACCTTGGGTAGGTATGACGAAAAGCTTCTGGGAAGATGATGAACGTTACGTAAACACATATTGGTCGCGTTTTGAAAATAAATGGGTCCACGGTGACTGGGTCATTTACGATGGTGAACAATATATCATCACAGGGCGTTCAGACGATACGTTAAATATTGCAGGTAAACGTATTGGACCCGCTGAATATGAATCTATTCTTGTGAAACATAACGATGTAATCGAAGCTGCTGCAATTGGTATACCTGACGAAGTAAAAGGTGAAGTTTGTCATTGTTTTGTAGTATTAAGAGACCATGTAACATTCACAGGAGAATTAAAGAAAGAATTAATGAGTTTAGTAAACTCTCATATTGGAAAAGCGTTGTGTCCTAAAGACATCCACGTTGTAGAAGATTTACCGAAAACACGTAATTCTAAAGTAATGCGCCGTGTTATTAAAGCAGCTTACTTAGGAAAAGAATTAGGTGATTTGTCTTCACTTGTAAATCCTGAAGTAGTTCCGTTTATTCAGGGGTTACAGTCTAGTAAATTATAAAATTAGAAAGGAGCTCTATATAAATAGAGCTCCTTTTTTATGTTTATAAAAAAAGAAGAAGTGAAGTTGATGAAGATGAAAAATTCTACTATTAGTGTTAAGTATGTTTTATAGTTTTAATCAAAATACGATATTATAGAATGTCTATTCAATGGGGGAATACTAATTTACAACAACAAGGTGATGACAAAGCGTGACTGCTTATATGTCTGTTTAAACCTTTACGTGTTCATATATAAAAAGCTGACTATACTCAGTCAGCTTTTTATATATTACATTCTAGTATTTATCTCGCTATTTGTCAGGCAGTAATGCCCCCACCTAAAAATTCAGCGAAAGCAAGGAAGTAGGTGAGGGATCAACTTTCCGGAAAAGTCCGATTGGTTCCAAAAGACATATTCTTTCCGTTAAGTTGACATTAAAAATATTACCAATTTTTTCTTTTACAATGGCAACAAATAAAGAAACATTTACAACGACACTTATTTCGTTTAGAACTCCAATCGTCATCACAATGACACTTTTCTTTAGATTTCCACCAATCATCATTACAATGCTTTTTCTGAGAACTCCAATCGTCATCACAATGACACTTTTCTTTAGATTTCCACCAATCATCATTACAATGCTTTTTCTGAGAACTCCAATCATCATCACGATGACACTTTTCTTTAGATTTCCACCAATCATCACAACAATGCTTTTTCTGAGAACTCCAGCAATCATTTTTCCATGACATTTATTTCTACCTCCTTTCAATAGTGTTCATATTATTCTATGTTTTAATAAAAAAATGGCTTGTTTATTAACCTACTATTTTATCTCTATATAATAGAGTGTTTTCTACTCGATATAGAGTTCATACAAACTATGCTAATTTTTAAGAGATAGTGGAGGGAACTACTACTAGTTATGGTATTTTTTAATAAACATTTGTTGAAGAAAGCGTTCTGATTACAAATAATATCTTATTTTCGAGTACGCTTTTTTGAATGTATATTTCACAATAACAAAGGAAAAATCCACAAATAAAGTCTATGTATATGTGAGTTAATGGGAAAATCTAGTGCGTTTTTAAGGAGCGTCTTATTTAAAAGAAAAAAGATTTGTTTTAGAAAGCGGTGTCTAAACATTAAATGGAGTAGGACTAAATTCACGGCCGCTCATTAAACAAGCTTTTAATTAGGAGAGGTCTGTTTTTATAATGAATAATGAAAAGAAGGTTTGGTACAATTGCTTGTTTTTTTCTTTTTATGCGTTTGCCTCGTACCCTTTTAAGCTAGTGGACATACTTTACTAATAGAAATGATTAGGGGGTGAGGTATTGGGTTCTCGATTTAATAATTGTAAAAAGAAGTGTACATGTAAACAGGATGATTGTTGGGAAGTATTCGAAGAGTGTAAAAAAGAACAGCATGAGAAATGTGATAATTCTTGTGTACAAGGAATTAGAGATGAACTTAAGAAATTAATTAATCGAACAGTTCAAATTAACACAGAGGGACGTACTTATGTAGGTACTGTTTCGTCTGTAAGTTGTGATGTAGTTAAGCTTGCGGCTATTCCTGGATCGGTTGGAGTAATTATTTCCATTTGCAAAATTGAAGCAATTTTCCCACCTGTTACAACGGTTACTGCTGACTTTGATTTTAATGGTATTGATGTAGCAAACAAGGCATAATTATGCTGCTTTTTTGTAAAGCCATTCACATGAATGGCTTTATTTTAATTTCATATAAAAGGAGAATATATTCTTTATATAGAAATAAGTTTGAGGTTATAAAGCATGATGTACGAAAGGAGCAAGGAAGTGATTAAACTAGAAACCTTTAAAAAATCTGATTATAAACAATTAATAAGTTGGATTAATTCCGAAGAATTTCTAATACAATGGTCAGGTAATGCCTTCACATTTCCTTTAGACGAACAGCAATTAGAGAAGTATATAGAAAGTGCAAATACATTCGCTTTCAAAGTGGTAGATGAAGAGACTTCAGACGTTATTGGTCATATTTCGCTTGGGCAAATAGATAATATTAACAAGTCCGCTAGAATTGGAAAAGTATTAGTTGGTAATACGAAGATGAGAGGACGTTCTATAGGAAAACATATGATGAAAGCAGTACTTCATATTGCTTTTGACAAATTAAAACTACATAGAGTAACTCTTGGTGTGTATGATTTTAATACATCGGCCATTTCATGTTACGAAAAAATAGGGTTTGTAAAAGAAGGCTTATTAAGAGAGTCAAAAAGAGTAGGAGAAACGTATTGGAATTTATGGGAAATGAGTATGTTAGAATATGAATGGAAGAAGTAGCAACGATAGTAATTTATAATTATATTATGTTAACAAAAGGGGCTTGGTGGGTATAGTGGATAATAAAACAAAAATAATTTCAATTGCAGCTGTTTCGGGGGGAGGTAAAACTACAATTACAGAAAGATTAAAGCATAAGTTTAAAAACTCAAAAGCTCTATATTTTGATAGTTACACATTTGATAAATCTCCTGCTGATATTTGTAAATGGATTGATGATGGGGCGAATTACGACGAGTGGGTATTAACACCATTAATTCATGATATTGAGCAACTTATACAAAATAATACCTTAGACTATATTATTGTAGATTATCCTTTTGCATACTTAAATAGTGAGATGCGAAAATTCATTGATGTAACTATATTTATTGATACGCCTTTAGATATTGCGATGGCTAGAAGGATTTTGCGAGATTTTAAGGAAGGTACAATAGATGAAATACATAATGATTTGGAACATTACATGACATATGCGAGAAAAGCTTATTTAGAGGCAATTCATACTGTTAAGCCGAATTCAGATATCATATTGGATGGTTCTTTATCTGTAAGTGAAATAATTAATCACGCTGTAGAGGAACTTGGCCGAAGAGAAGTGATTGTCAATGGTTAAATGTATAACAGATGCTGTTAGGTGGATAATTGAAGTAAGGGAGAGATAAATGTGTACACTTTATTTCAATATAATTGGCAAGTAAGAGATGATTGGTTTAAGTGGTGTGAACAACTTTCAGAGGAAGATTTACTTTGCAAACTGGGGGTATGTTAGAAACATTATTTCATATTGTAGATGTAGAGTATAGTTGGATTAGTGCTCTTCAAGGATAAGAAGATAGAGAACAGCAATTTAAAGATTATCAATCGATTCAAAAAGTGAAAGCGTTATTTAATTTATATAAACGAGAACTTGAAGTTTTTTTGCAGTCATAATTATCTAGCCTAGAATGCTAGCACACTTAAAATAAGCCGTATAAAAAGTTAATCATTGTGTGCTTTGATTATATAATGTCGGCGAAATAAATAGTGTGAAGGACAGCTATCTTAACAAGTGTTTCATGTAACGTTCATATACTTTAATTTTTTATAATTAATTAAATTTGAATTTTGTTTGTTGTTAAGAAAAGGTGAGAAGAAAATAAAAAAAGAGGGCTAATGCCCTCTTTTTCTTTTAATTTGGTAATTAATCACAGATTGGTATCCCAAGCACTCTTAGAGCTAATGCTACTTGAAGGGAAATCTCTAATCTAGCAATTTCAATACCAGCTACTGAAAGAACTAAAAAAGGTTGTCCGTTTACAAATACAACGCAACTATCCATAGTTAAGCCTCCTTTCTAGTAATCTACTACAGTATATGATTAGAACTTTAATATGTAATAGTTCAATTGTTGGATTTAATAGAATTAATAGATTAACCCATTTAAACTAAACAAACGAATACAACGAAAGGAAACAGAGATGGATGTATGCCTCAAAAAACATAGGTTTTAAGACATGTAATGGGATATGAAATTCATCATATTGGTCATCTATCTATATGGGCGAGGGAGTTAAACTTGCAATCTGTTTCAGCAAATTTGATTGGACGAGGATGATAGAATTAAAAACCGACTTGCATCTTAAGCGCAAGTCAGTTTTATATATAAGAAGATTTCTTAATTGAAATCCTCGGATTTTTTCTGACGTATATGTAAAAACATTAAGGTGGTAATGATTAAAAAAATCATTATAGTTTGTATAATTAAATTTTTAAACTGAAGTAATATTGTCCAGGATGTAATTGTGTCTTTAAAAGCTTGGAGTGCAGAGTACGAGGAAGGATCAAAACCATACTGTAGTAACTTTTTTGTTTCAATAAATGAAATGTTTTCTTCATCTGCATCTAATATTACTGAAATTAGTCTAGTATCTCCAAGTTTTGCTGTACTGACAAAACTATAATTACCGTTAGTTGAAAAACTAGTTTGTAAGCCATCAACACCTTGAAGTTTAATGTTTTCATTAAGGGAATATATCATTTTATTCGTATTGAAAACCTGGGAATCTTTGAAGGTAAATTGGTAAGAGGTTAGTTTCGTAATATTCAATACATCTGGAAAATCTTTTACTAATCGTGCTGCTAGTTTAGCTGCGTCTATCGCTGTTGTAGTTGATTGTTTATTTGTATTATTATTAATTCCAGTAGAGTTTAGAAATGGAGATGGTTGTAATAACTTTAGTTCTTTTGCTTTTTTATTCATTAATATTGTAAAGTTATCTTCATTTCCAGCAATGTGTTCTGCTAGAGCGAGTGCAGAACGATTATTCCCTGCCAGTAGCAATGCATGAAGTAAATCACGAACCGTTGTTTTATCATTCGATGTTACTTGTATAGGGCTTGTTTCTACTCGGAAAACTTCGTTACTTATTTGTACTAAGTCATCTAACTGTATCTTTCTATCATTTAGTTGCTCCAATACGATATATTCTGTCATTAATTTAGATAAAGCAGCTGATTGTACTGGAGTTTCTTCATTTTTTTTATAAACAATTTCACCTGAATTAGCATTTATTAAAATAGCTGATTTAGCTTGAATAATCGGACCATTTACATAAAGGTAAAAATATAAAACGATAAGTGCAGTAATGAAAAAAGATAATAATAAAATAGCGAATTTTTTTAAGAATTGCATAAGCGATCCTCCTATTATGACATCAATACTAGTATTGTAAAAAGGAATGCTTAATTAGGAAGAAAGAAAAGGTAAAGAATTTCTAAAGAATTATAAAGGATTATTAAATTTTGGGTATTAATGGAAAAAGTTCAATTTCTTATATGATAAGAAATTGAACTTTTTATTTATAATATTAACATTTGTATGGGAGTAGTTTTACAGTGAATGTTGTTTTTTCATCATCACTATATACTTCAATTGTTCCTTTATGCAATTCGACTATACTTTTTGCAATAGCTAATCCAAGTCCAGATCCACCAGTGTTTGTAGAGCGAGATTTCTCAACGCGATAAAAACGCTCAAAAATATGAGGTAAATCCGTACTAGGAATAGGTTGTCCGTAATTTGTTATATCAATTGTAATCATATTATTGCTTTCATAAGCAGTAAGGTCAATATAGCGACCTTCGCTTCCATAAGCGATAGCGTTTATAATAAGATTTTCAAACACACGCACTAATTTTTCACCATCAGCTAATACCATGAGCTTTTGAGATGGGAAAGAAGGTCGACATTCTATATTTGCTTCTTGAAATTGTATACGGAATTGAACAGTTAATTGCCCAAGTAACTCTACTATGTCAATAGGGACAGAATACAAGCTTAACTCTTTATTTTGAACACGTGTATATTCGAACAGGTCATTCATTAATGCATTAAGACGAGTGACTTTATCGTAAATGACTTGAATATAGTATCGCAATTCTACTTCATCTCTATAATTATCATGATGGATTAAATTTACGTATCCAACTATAGAAGTAAGGGGAGTGCGTAAGTCATGTGATACATTTGTAATAAGCTCACTTTTTGCTTGTTCCGCTTGTCTTTCTTCATCAATTGAGACTTTTAATTGTTCAACAATTTCATTGACCCCGATTGCTAACTCTTCCAGATAATTATGATTTACAATAGAAACTTTATGATTGAAGTTTCCATTTGCAATATAACGAATTTCTTCTATCATTTTTTTAATACAAGTTTCATAATAAAGTTTTTTCTCGTGACGATAAAAAATGTAAAGATAGGATGAAAAAATAGAAAATAAAAACAAATAAGATACAATCATCATCCATAACGATTCTTTAATCCCTTTATACTTTTCATAACCAAAAATTCGAATGAATTCTTTACCAAGTTCAGTTAGAGTAAGTGAACTCTCAATTACACTCGTAACGAGGCGATAAATAATTAACTCAGTAATAGGCGTGAGTGTGATAGCTAATAAGAGCCAAAAAATAAGTTTCCATTTAGGGATATCTTTTAATATATCAAATGCTTCATTTCTCAATTTTATAGCCAACTCCCCAAACAGTGTGAATAAATTTTTCTCCATTTATTACTGTTTCAAGTTTATCCCGTAAGTTGCTAATATGAACCATTACAGTCTTATTTGAACCGTAACCATCTTCATTCCAAACGCGTTCGAAAATTTCTTCTGAACTAAATACTCTTCCTGTATTACTTGCAAGTAAATATAAAATATCGAACTCAATAGAGGTTAATTTAATATACTCTCCATTTACTTTAACAGTATGATTATGTTTGTGTATTTCAACAGAGCGAATACGAATAATACCATCTTCATTCTTTTGCGAAGTAGCGTTTTGGAAAGAGGATCTTCGTAATAAAGCTTTCACTCTTGCTACTAATTCTAATGGATTGAATGGCTTGATCATATAATCATCGGCACCTGTCATAAGACCTAATATTTTATCCATATCTTCTGCTTTTGCACTAAGCATTAGAATTGGTACAGTATTATTTTCACGCACTTCCTGACAAACTTCTAATCCGTTTCGTTTTGGCATCATAATATCCAAAATCATAAGGTCAACTTCATATGTATAAAGCTTTTGCAATGCTTCATCGCCATCATAAGCTTTATAAATGTTATAGCCTTCATTTCGCAAATAAACAGCAAGTAATTCAACAATTTCTTTATCATCATCAATAATTAATATGTTTTTATTCATTGTGTAGTTCCTTTCCTTACAAATCATCAACATTACTATAATATCAAACATTTATGTACTTGTAGCGATGATTCTGTATAAAATTTCATGTAACGTATTAAAAAGGAGTAAAAAGATTAATAACGAATATAAAATAACGAGGATATTTAGATTCTACATTATAATGAAAGTTAGTTATAAGGGGGATTTTCTATGTTATGTAATGATATATATTCATTTACTCCAACTGGAAAAATAGAAAATGATATTAAAGCTTTTCTACTAAAATATAATAAAGAGTTTACATATAAACATTCAATTCGTGTGGCAAATGAGGCAAAAAAGATTGCAGAAAAGTTTCACGTAGATAAAGAAAAAGCAGCAATTGCAGGATATTTACATGATATTAGTGGCATTTTTCCGAACGAGGAGCGGATTGCAGTTGCTGAAGAATTTGGTGTAGAAATAGTGGAAGCAGAAAGAAAGTTTCCTATGATCATTCATCAAAAACTATCGAGAGTAATCGCAAAAGAAATATTTAAAGTAGAAGATGAAGAGATTTTAAATGCAATTTGTTGCCACACAACGCTGCGTAAACATGCAACGAAGATGGATTTAGTATTATTTGTTGCAGATAAAATAGAATGGGATCAAAAAGGGACACCACCATATTTAATAGAAATAAAAAAAGGATTGGAAAAATCTTTGGAAAAAGCAGCTTTTGTATATATTTCATATTTGTGGGAAAGGAAAGATACATTGAAAGTTATACATCCGTGGCTAGAAGAAGCATACTGGGATTTAAAAGGAATTGTACAGTAGAAAGGACAAGGAAATGCAATTAAAAGAATATGTGAATCAAACATTTCCAGGAGTTACATTAGTACCCTACTTATATTCTTAGTGGGAAAATCATTTACATTTTGATTTTGGAAAAGATAAATATCAAATTGTAGAAGGAACCGACAATTTAAATACGGAATACTTTTCTCAACTATATACATATAATAAATTCTTATTTGAAGACATATTTTCAAAAGAAGATGTAGTGTTTGTAGTGACAAATGTTTATAGATTTAAAAAGGAAAATATAAAAACTCCACAGAAAATAAATGTATACAATAAATATATTAGGAAAAGAGATTTAAGATTTCATATAAGATAAGAAACGTTACCGTTTTTATTTGAAGATGAAGAAGCAGATTTATATTGTACATATCATTTTTCTTTAAAATGCCTTGCGGAACATATTAAATATGAATCGCTTATACAAGTTGCTAATCATGAGGATTTCTTTGATTTATATCCTCGATTTGGACGAAAAAAAGAAATTTCTTATCCAGATGTATTTCTCATAAATGCAACGAAAGATATTGTCATGTTGATGTATGATGATAGAGGATGTGAAGTAATTGCGAAGAATAAAGAAATAATACGAGATTTATATAAGAAATACAAAGAATGGATTCCAGATTATGAACGAGAAAGTATAGATAACTTATTTAAATGACAATAGGGGAAGTGAGCGTGTAATGAAACGTATTGCAATTGTATCTGCATGGGAACCAGAACTGACGTATTTGCATCAACATTATCCAAGTGAACGTGTTGAAAAAAGAGCAGCTTGGGAATTTCATTTTCATACTATTAATGAGCTGGAAATTATATCAGTTGTTACTGGTGTCGGTAAAGTAAGCTGCGCTAGTTGTGTACAATTGTTAATTAGTGAGTTTCAGCCAGATGAGTTGTTTATGACAGGAATATGCGGAAGTTTATCAAACAAGGTGAAAAACGGTCATATTGTAGTCGCACTAAACGCAATACAACATGATGTTACTGCTGCTGGTTCAGGGGAAGATGTTTTTAATTTATATAACGGTAGAACAGCACCTATTGAAACAACAAAATCACTTGTAAGAAGAATAAAAAAAATACGATCGTATGATCCGATACATTTCGGTACATTTTTATCAGGAGATCAACGTATTCGTAGTTCGGAAATGAGATATTTACTCCATACCGTATATGGAGCATTGGCAGTTGATCAAGAAGTAGCAGCTTTCGCCTATGTATGCCAAATAAATAAAAAACCATTTCTCTGTTTAAAAGCTGCTTCAGATCAAGCAAATGATAAAACGAAAGAAGAACAAAAAATCTTTAAAATGCTAGCATGTGAAAGAGCATGTGAGCATTTAATTGCTTTTTTACGTGTTTATGAGGTTAATGTAGTAAATAATAGATAGTTTGTTATAAAACAAATCAATAGTGAGTTATATGTAGGGAAATGTCCGCTCATTTCAAATTAAGAGCTGAAATTTATAATAGATGGAATATATTATATGGGTACACGTTGAGTTTAATATAAGCAGTTAGAGGGCAATTTTATATGATTCAATATAAAAGGTGTAGTGAAGTAAATATTGATTTAGTATATGAAGCTTTTAAAGATGGATTTTCAGATTACATTATTAAGATGGAGGTTTCAAAAGAGGATTTTATACAACGTTTTTTGGGACCAGAAGGTAATTTGCTAGAGCATTCTTTTCTTGCTTTAGAAGAAGGCAAATCTGTTGGCGTAATACTAGGTGGCATAAAGGATTATGAAAGTATAAAGACTATGCGCTGCGGAACATTAGCGGTTCATCCTAATTACCGCGGTATTGGTGTGAGTCAAAAATTATTTGAACTGCATAAAGAAGAGGCGATTCAACATGGATGTAAGCAACTTTTTCTCGAAGTCATTGTAGGAAACGACCGAGCGATTCATTTTTATAATAAGTTGGGCTATGAAAAAGTGTACGATCTTTTTTATTATAATTTAAATGATTTGACTAAAATAATGAATAAAGATTGTAAAGATATTGAAGTAAAACAATTAGAATTTCCAACTTTTAAAGATGAAATTCAGAAATGGTTAAACTTCCATATAAATTGGCAAAATGATATTGATTATATTAAAAAAACAAATAATGTATTTTATGGTGTATATGTCGATAATGACTTAAAAGGCTCTCTATGCGTAAATGAACAAGGTAAAATTAGTTTTATTTTCGTAGACAAAGGTTATAGAAATATTGGTGTTGGGATGAAATTATTACAAGTAGCAATAGAAGAATTAAATTTATCAAGTTTATCAATTGGGTTTCCTAACAATAATTTATTGGAGGGTTTTTTAAAGAAGTGTGGATTTGAAAAGAATTCTTTAGCGCAATATGAAATGTATTTATTACTCTAAGAGCGGAAAGATTTATTCTTTTCGTTTTTTATTTAGCCGTTATGTTGGTAAATGCTCCGCAATTATAATTTATAATGAGAGGGATTTTGTTTATCCTTAAGTTATTTTTTTAATTGTCAATTTCTTGCTAATAATTTTCTTTGTATAATATTCTAATTTTATGTAGAATAGATACGATGGGAGTGGATGAAATGAATAATGGATTAAAGTTTAAGATTTTTGAATTGCATTGTCTCGTTCAAAAGACTTATTCTGATATTAAAATAGCATGTGATATTGCTATTTATCAAGAAAACACTTCTAAATATTTAATTTCATTAGGATTTTTAAATAAATCATATATGACTTATATAGAAGCAAAAAGATTCTATCGCGAAAATGAAGAGCTTGTAAGTGTAGAATTTGATAATTTTTTTGATATGTATGATAAATTAGAAAATGAATTAAAACAAGTTATTTCAACTGAAGATAAAAATCCTTCATCGCTACATAACAGATTTGATCAGTTTCAGCAGAAAGTTGAAAATATAAATGACCTAATAAAAGTATTGCAAAATGCTCGTTAATGAATGCTTTTTTCTTTTTTGTATAGAAATTATGTATTAAAAACATTTTAGGGATATTATATATTGAAGAGGTGGCTTTTGTAGATTACAAAAGTCATCTTTTTATGTTAGGAATAGATTGTATACATTTTAGCAGTTTCATATAAATAATAGAAATTTATACGAGGTAAATACCATGGGAAATAAAAAAGAAATAGCTATAGTTGCATTAACAACAGGATTCGTTTTAACAAGTGTAACACCATATGGAGTAGGTCATGCAGAGGAACCTGGTCAAATGCAAGTTGAAATTCACGAGGATTCGTTCCGTACAGGTGATCTTACACAACCATCAAAAAAGGCGCCAGAGAATGTAGTGAAAGATGCACTTAAGGAAAATACGGACCATGCTTTGTCTCCAAAACAAGTTAGTGCAGAAACAGGAGTAGATTACAAAGTTCTTCAAAAACGTGGTTCTTATGATGGAACTACACTTGTGCGCATGCAACAAATATATGAAGGAAAAGAAGTGTATGGCCACCAGTTGACTGTTCACGTAGATAAAAAAGGTATTATTAAAAGCATTTCAGGAGCTAGCGCACAAAATTTAACACAAGAAGATTTAAAGAAACCTATTAATTTATCAAAAGAAGAAGCGAAACAATATATTTATAAAAAGTACGGAAACGACATTAAATTTATTTCTGAACCAGAAGTTAAGGCAGTTATTTTTGTTGATGAAAATCATGGGCAGGCTAGCAATGCATATCAAGTTACATTTGCTGCTACAACACCAAATTATGTATCTGGAACTTATTTAGTGAATGCTCATAATGGCGATATGTTAAAAGATATGGTACAAGAATCAAGTTTGAAAATAAGTGAAGAGTATGTTGAATCCGTTAAGGAAAATAAAACTAGCAATTTCACATCATTAACTGGAACAGGAAAAGATGATTTAGGCGTAACTCGTACATTTGGTATTTCTAAACAGACCAGTGGGAATTATGCGCTTGCTGATTACACAAGAGGGCAAGGAATTGAGACATATGATGTAAATTATAGAGATATTACAAATGAAGAAAGTTATTATCCTGGCATACTAGCAACTAGCGCTTCAACAACATTTAATGATCCAAAGGCGGTAAGCGCTCATTTCTTAGCAACAAAGGTATATGATTTTTATAAAGAAAAATATAATCGTAATAGTTTTGATAATAAAGGAAAAAAAGTAGTTTCAGTTGTACATGCATGGGATTCTGGAGGAACAAATGATCCTGAAAATTGGGAGAATGCATTTAGTACTAATATTAATAACATTAGTATGCTTTTATATGGAGATCCTATGGTAAAAGCGTTCGATATAGCCGGTCATGAATTTACACACGCAGTTACATCAAGTGAATCTAACCTTGAATTCTCAGGAGAATCTGGGGCAATTAACGAGGCATTATCGGATATTATGGGAACGGCTATAGAGAAATACATAAATAATGGGGAATTTAACTGGACAATAGGAGAGCAAACTGGATCGACTTTTCGTAATATGAAAAATCCAACTGCAATTAATTTTTCAGAAGGACTACCGTATCCCGATGATTATAGTAAATATAATGATTTAAATGGAGAGGATTATGGAGGCGTTCATTTTAACTCAAGTATTATTAATAAAGTTGCGTATTTAATTGCACAAGGTGGTACTCATAACGGTGTAAATGTAAATGGTATTGGTGAAGATAAAATGTTTGATATATTCTATTATGCAAATACTGATGAATTAAACATGACTTCTAATTTCTCTGAATTGAAATTGGCATGCCTTAAAGTGGCAACTAATAAATATGGAACGAACTCAATTGAAGTTCAAGCAGTCCAAAATGCTTTTGATGCTGCAAAAATTACCGGAACAGTGAAAGAAAACGAAAAAACAGCAGAAAACCAAGCTCCAGAGTTAACTGTGCCGTTTACCATTACACTACGTGTAGGTGATACGTTTGATCCAATGAGAAATGTAAAAGCTGTTGATAAAGAAGATGGTGATTTAACAAATAAAGTAAAGCATAAAGGCGATGTAGATACTTCAAAACCAGGTACATACATTGTGGAATACTTGGTCGTTGATTCCCAAGGGAGAACTACAACGGCTACACAGACTGTAATTGTAGAGGGAAATGGAGAAATATTAGATTTAGAACCTAAATTAACAGTGCCTGTTGGAGCGACAATTCATGTAGGAGATTCATTCGATCCAATGATAAAAGTAAAAGCTATTGATAAAGAAGACGGCGATCTTACTTCTAAAGTAAAAATTGCTGGTGGAGTAGATACATCTAAAGTCGGTACTTACGTATTAACGTACACGGTTACAGATTCTAAAGGTCATGAAGTAACGGCGAAACAAACTGTAACGGTCAAAGTTAGAGAAGAAGTTAAAAATGATAAACCAATACTAAAAGTACCTGCTACAACTTCAATTACTGAGGGTGATCAATTTGATCCGTTGGTAGGGGTATCAGCTACTGATAAAGAGGACGGTGACCTTACTTCTAAAGTAGCGTATGAAGGAACTATAGATACAACTAAAGCTGGTACTTATGAAATAATATATAGTGTTAGAGATTCCATGGGTAATGAGGTAAATACAATACAAAAAGTATTAGTGAAAGATAAAGAAACTAGCAAAGCTAATGGCCTTACTAATAAGACAAATAACAATAATAGCGATAAAAAAGAATATACATATAAGGAGCTTCCAAAGACGGGTGTAAGTACAACTAACAGTGCAGCAATCGGCATATTGATGATTATTACAGGCACAGTACTCACTTTTGTTCGCAAATTTAGAAAGATACAAAAATAATAGTAGGGATCATTCTTTTGAAGAAAAGAGTTCATTATTCAAAAGAAATAAAGTAGAAAGTAAGTAAAACAAAATATGGATTTTTACTTAATAAGATTTTAGTAGTTAAGCGGTGCATTTGGCTTCTATAAAAATTTGTAGTTGGATCATGTTATGTCTACAAAACTACATTACATAAAAAACACGTTATTATTCTCATTAAAATAAAAGAATAGTAACGTGTTTTTTGGTTTGGAAAAAGCATAAATCCTATAGTTCATGAATCTGGGGGTGCTTCTAATCTGCCATTGATGAGTTACTGAAAACATGTTGTTTTAATGGAAGTTTCACTCTAAATGACAACATGAGATTTTCGATATTTACCAGGTGTTTCATTGGTGAATTTTTTAAAAATTTTAGTAAAATAACTTTGATCGCTAAAATTAAGCGAAGCGCATATGTCTGATAAGGGATAGGTGGTGAAAGTTAATAATTTCTTTGCTTCTTCGACTCGTTCACGTTGAATGTACTCAATTAATGAAATACCGACCTCTTTTTTAAATAATATAGATAAATAATCTGAATTCACATTTGCAAATTTAGCAAGTTGTTTAACAGATATTGGATTGTAAATATTTTTAAAAATATAGTTTTTGCAAATAGCAATAGTCTGTGAATATTGCTGTGTTTTTTGTGCCTTTACACGGTCTGCAAAGGTACAAAAAGCATTTTTTAATAAATCCCAAACAGATTCTTTGTCTTTTAAATCTTCTGTTCTTTGAATATGTAAATCATAAATTTTGTAAGCAATCCCAGATGGAAGTCCCCCTTTTATCGCATATCTAGTAGCGAGCGTGATGGATGAAATACAAATGTTTTTATGACGTCTTAATTGATGGAATGAAGATAAAGATGAAAGAGTCTCTTGTTGGAATTCGTAATAATATTTGAGTACGGTTTCTTTATCCCCGTCTTCTATAGAACTAAGTAGTTGCTGCTCTATATATAAATTATGATAAATGGATTCGTCTTTTTGCATTGAAATATATACATCTTCGTTTAAGATGCTGCTATGACTTATATGAAGTGAGTCACTGTTATTTGAAAAGGTGCTTACATCTGAATTTTTTTTATAGAGAATGTTATAGAACAATATCGCTATATTTACAAAGAAATTTTGATCTTTGACTGACAATGAAAAATAATGGTCTCTTGTTCTTTTATAATTTGGAATAAAATTAAGGTTACTATCCGCTTTACTTGTAGAAAAATTTACATGTGTCAAGGGCCCAATAATAACAGTACCGTTCACCATATAATCGCTCTTTATGTGAATTAAAATAAAGTGCCCTAGATATTCGTGAGTTCTGAAGATGGGAGAATTATATGTATCATTTCTCTGAAAAAGCATATGTAACTGTTCTATTTTTGATGTATATAACGAATGTGAATCATTTTTGGATTTAAATTCTAAAAGAATATTTTTGTTACAATCTAAAAAACAAACTGGAATTTCGAAAGATTGAAAAAACATATTGCAAATGTACTCTATCTCAACTAGACTGAGTTTTTTAGTCATATTCTTCCTCCTTACAGTTATGCGTAATAGTTAAATAAACATATATTCCTTTTTCATAAGTAGATACGGAAAACCTTTATCAATAAAAAATATAAATAAAAGTTATAAACTTCTAAGAATAATACCATAATTTAACATGAATAGCACATATTATTTGAATATACAGGTAATAGTTTTGGACAGTAACGTAAAATATGAATCGTCACACTTATTTGTTGGTTATTACTTATATGTATCAAAAAATGATTAAGATTGGATTTTAAATAGGGATAGGAAGTGAGATATGAATAGATTGACAGTAAGTGACTAGTCGAAATTAGCAGTGAAAGCTATTATGTAACAAATGTAATGATTCTTGAAATAGGGATATACGTGTAATTTAGGGGAGAAAATTACATATATCATGTGGAGAGACAACGTAATAATAGAAGATAAGAAAAGTGAATAAGTGATTGTAAACAATGGATTGTTGGACGACTATGTTTTATGTTATTCGTTTAAATCTGATACTTGGCACACTATTGCTTTTAAGAAGGTAATAGTAATAAAGAAATTTTTAAAATGATAGAAGTAGTAAAGGGGATAAGAGAAATGAAAAAAATATTTAGTGTGCTTTTAGTGTTATTCTTAACATTTTCTACATGGTCTAGTGTATTAGTAAAGGCAGATTCACCATCTAAAGGTACTTTAACGATTCATAAGTATGAACAAGAAAAAGATGGAGCGCAGGGACTAGAAGGTGACGGTTCTGCAAATCAAGAGGTGCCAAAAGATGTGAAACCATTAAAAGGTGTAACGTTTGAAGTGAAAAGGGTTGCTTCTTTTGAAAAAATTTCAAACGATGGGAAAATCGTAAAAGAAGACGTGAAACCTGTAATGGGAGCCACTCCAAATCAAGTAGTAACAGATGATAACGGACAAGCTGTATTAAAAGATCTTCCGCTAGGACGTTATGAGGTGAAAGAAGTGGCAGGACCTCCACATGTTAATCTAAATCCCAATACGTATACAGTGGATATCCCATTAACGAATAAAGAGGGTAAGGTGCTAAACTATGATGTTCACATGTATCCCAAAAATGAGATTAAACGTGGTGCAGTGGATTTAATAAAAACTGGTGTAAATGAAAAAGCATTAGCAGGTGCAGTATTCTCTTTATTTAAAAAAGACGGTACAGAAGTGAAAAAAGAGTTAGTAACAGATGCTAATGGTCATATTCGCGTGCAAGGATTGGAGTATGGTGAATACTATTTCCAAGAAACAAAAGCTCCGAAAGGCTACGTAATAGATCCAACTAAACGTGAGTTTTTTGTTAAGAACTCCGGAACAATTAATGAAGATGGAACTATTACTTCTGGTACAGTAGTTAAAATAGAAGTGAAAAACAATGAAGAACCAACAATTGATAAAAAAATTAACGGAAAATTGGAAGCGTTACCAATAAATCCGTTAACTAATTATAATTATGATATTAAAACATTAATTCCAGAAGACATTAAGGAATACAAAAAATATGTGGTAACAGATACTTTGGATAATCGTTTAGTGATTCAAGGAAAGCCAATCGTGAAAATTGATGGAGCAGAAGTAAATGCAAGCATTGTAGAGGTAGCTATAGAAGGTCAAAAAGTAACAGCTACAGTAAAAGATTTCACAAAATTAGATGGTAAAAAAGAATTTCATTTGCAAATTAAATCTCAAGTAAAAGAAGGAGTACCATCTGGTTCGGAAATTTTAAATACAGCAAAAATTGATTTTACAAATAAAAATGATGTAATTGGAGAAAAGGAATCTAAACCTGTAGTTGTTGTTCCAACAACTGGAATAATTGAGTTAACAAAAATTGATGGTGCTAATAAGAGTAAATTAAAAGGTGCAGAGTTTGTACTTAAAGATAAAAATGGAAAAATAGTTGTTGTAGCAGGAAAAGAAGTAACAGGTGTATCAGATGAAAATGGTGTTATTAAATGGTCTAACATTCCATATGGAGACTATCAAATTTTTGAAACGAAAGCACCAACATATACAAAAGAAGATGGTACAAAAGCTTCTTATCAATTATTAAAAGATCCCATTGATGTAAAGATTAGCGAAAATAATCAAACGGTTAAATTAACGATTGAAAATAATAAAAGTGGATGGGTTCTTCCGGTAACGGGTGGCATAGGAACGACTCTTTTTACTGTAATAGGTCTTACGTTAATGGTTACAGCGGCATTTGTTTTCTTCAGAAAAAAGTTTGCTAATAATTAAGATTTTAGGAACATGTAACTATGGGAAAAGGGGAGAAGCAAAATGCTTCCCTCTTTTCGATATTTAAGCATATACAGAGGTGGAAATATGAAACGAAATCTTGTTTTGGGAGGTATTTTTTTATTTGGATTAGGTGTTTTTTTATATCCTACTATTAGTAATTGGTTGGCGACTCGTGCACATTATTCTGAGATTAGCTCTTACGATAAGAAGATCAAAGCGCTACAAAAGAAAGAAGTTGAACGTAGGGAAAAAGAAGCAGCCGAATATAATAAACAAGTTCACACTTCCACGAAAACATTTACTGATCCATTTTCTGAAAAAAAAAGTAATCATCAAGCATATGCTGATGCGTTAAATTTAGGAGATGTAATGGGGTATATTGAAATATCGAAAATTAATATAAAACTGCCAATCTATCAAGGGACATCTGAGGAAGTATTGAGCCGCGGGATAGGTCATTTAGATTTTTCTTCGCTCCCGATAGGTGGAGAAAGTACGCATACTATTTTAACAGGGCATCGTGGTTTACCATCAGCAAAATTATTTACAGATTTAGATAAGTTGAGCGAAGGAGATCTTTTTTATATTCATTCTTTAGACAAAGTTCTTGCTTATAAAGTAGATCAAATTAAAGTAGTGTTACCACACGAAACGGACGATCTACAAATTGTACAAAAAAAAGATTATACAACTTTAATTACGTGTACGCCTTATGGAGTAAACACCAATAGATTGCTAGTTCGAGGTGTGCGTGTGGAGTTAAACGAGAAAGAAAAACAAAAAGTGAGTACAGAGATATTTATATTTAATAAGTGGACTGTAATAGTTCCAATCCTATTGTTATGTGTGTTTCTAGTCGTAATTTATAAGAAAAGGTTAACTAGATAGAATGTATTTATTTATCCTGCATTAATGGACAGTGGGACCGGAAATTCAGAGATAAGTAAAGAAGGTATATAGGGAATGAAGTAAATCCTCATTGATAAATATGTCATTTTATTCGACTATAGAAAAAATACGGTAAAGGTGGGAACAAAGGAATTGAGGCTACGATTAAAGCTGGTAAGTATTCATTTTATTGTTTTGTTAATGTTAAGTGTAAGTTTTGTCGTATATGTACCAAAAGAAGTATATGGATCCACGACAAACTTAGAAGGTCTAGGTGATATATCGCGTTATAATGCAGTTGTCTTTGGTAACCATAAAGCAATAGGTGGCGACATTGAAGGAGCAATTGCAGTTCAAGGTGATATGGATGCATCGGGGTATACGATTGTAGGTGCTGCAGCGGGAACATCTAATATAGTAGGTGAAAAATGGGTTGATGAGGGATATCCGTCCTTGTTATTGTCTGGAAAATTTAAGAAATCAAGAGAAGAATCTTTTATCATTCAAAACGGAATAGTCGTAATGACAAAAGAGAGTGATCCAGATCGCATCATACAATCCTCTTATGATCGTATCGTTTATAAAGAAAAACTAGAAATTGACGCGAAATTTAATGAATTTCGCAATATAGTGAACCAAGTCAGTAAAAATGCAGGTCAATATAAAACGAATACCCCAATTCCAAATATGAGTCATGGAATCGGAAAAGATATAAACAATCCTAATATTTATGTTTCATCAGAATTGACAGGGAAAATCAATTTAGATATAAGAGATGTATTTTTACCAAATGCTAAGGACAAAGATTTTATTGTTATGTATTCGGATGCAACAGAGGTTACATTTAAAAACGGGTCTATTCTATATGACACGAACAATATTGGAAGGGCTACAGATATAGTTCCTACATCACAACCATATTCTCCTAATTCCCCGTTTACTGAGCTATACGGGAAAGTGATTTGGGTTTTTCCAAATGCGAAAAAAATTACAACAGAGGGATATGGTGTCGTTGGGAGTGTGTTTGCCCCAAATGCTGTATTAGAAACAAAAGGCGGCTCGATTAATGGACAAGCATTTGTCGGCGCGGTACAACAAACTGGTGGATTTGAATTTCACAATTTCAAATTTAACTGGCAACATTGGAACAAGCCTAGTACTGGAAAAGTAAAAATAAAAAAAGTTGATAGTAATAATGATAATAAAAAATTGGTGGGAGCAAAGTTTCATATAGAAGATTCAAAAGGAAAAATAGTTGGAGAACTATTAACAAATGAAGAAGGAGAAGCGATATCAAAAGACTTACCAATAGGAAACTATACTTTAGTGGAAAAAGAAGCACCTAAAGGTTACGAATTATCAAAAGATAAAATAGCTGTAAAAGTAGAGAAAGATGCAGAAGTAGAAATTAAAATAGGAAATAAGAAATTGCCAGATCCAATGGGAAAAATGAAGCTTGTGAAAGTAGACATAAGTGATAAAAATAAAAAGCTAGCAGGAGCAAAGTTTAAAATTGAAGATTTAAATGGGAAAATAGTTGGAGAACTAGTAACAAATGAAGAAGGAGAAGTAATATCAAAAGACTTACCAATAGGAAACTATACCTTAGTGGAAGTAGAAGCACCTAAAGGTTACGAATTATTAAAAGATAAAATAACTGTAAAAATAGAAAAAGATGCAGTAGTAGAAATTAAAATAGGAAATAAGAAATTGCCAGATCCAATGGGAAAAATGAAGCTTGTGAAAGTAGACATAAGTGATAAAAATAAAAAACTAGCAGGGGCAAAGTTTCATATAGAAGATGCAAAAGGAAAAGTAGTTGGAGAGTTAATAACAGGTGAAAAAGGAGAAATGATATCAAAGGACTTACCAATAGGAAACTATACCCTAGTGGAAATAGAGGCACCTAAAGGTTATGAATTATTAAAAGATAAAATAGCTGTAAAAATAGAAAAAGATACAGTAGTAGAAATTAAAATAGAAAATAAGAAATTGCCAGATCCGACTGGGCAATTTGAAATTGAAAAAGTTGATGATAAGGATAGTGAATTAAAGCTAAAAGGCGCTGTATTTCAAGTGTTAGATAAAGAAGGGAAAGAAGTTAGTAGATTAATAACGGATGAAAAAGGAAAGGTAATTTCCAACCAATTGGCAATTGGAAAGTATACGATTAAAGAAATAAAAGCACCGAACGGATACATGTTACTTAGGGATCCAATAGAAATAGAAATTACAGAAGCAGTAAAGACACAAAAAATAACAGTGAAAAATGCGAAGAATAATTGGGTAATTCCTAATACTGGTGGGAGCGGAACAACAATTTTTTACGTAATTGGTATTATGCTAATGTTTGGTGTGCTATATTTCTGTAAGAAAAATCGTATATTATGAACTAATTTTATAGAGTTAGACAGATCGTTGCGTTAGAGAGTTTTAGGACATGAGTTCGGTATTGTACTGGACTCATGGTACTAAATTTGTTAAAGGAGGAAGGATAATAGTAAACATAGAATATATTAATGAATTAAAATATTTAAGAGGTGAACATGGTGGCAATAAAACAAGACGAAATTAAAGTAGTTGCCGGAGCTGGAGTGTTTAATAATAATCCAGCTTGGATTCAAACGCAAGAAGATGAACTTAACTTACTAGATAAAGCTACGTGGGAAGAAAGATTTGAATACAACTCTATTTCAGCTATTTTAGCTGAGCATGTATGGGAACACCTTACTTTTGAAGAAGGTGTAAGAGCAGCTGAAATTTGTTATGAATTTTTAAAGCCAGGAGGGCATATTCGTTGTGGTGTTCCTGATGCATTTTTCCGAGATGAAGCATACCAAAACATAGTTCAAATAGGCGGACCTGGCCCGAAAGATCATCCAGCAGCAAGTCATAAAATTGTTCATAATTATAAAACATTAACGGAAATGTTTAAATTTGCTGGATTTGAGGTAGTTTTACTTGAATATTGTGATGGAAATGGTCAGTTTTATTACAACGAATGGGATGCAAACGACGGTGTTATTTTCCGTTCGAAAAGGTATGATTCTAGAAATAAAGGCGATAAACTTGGTTTTCCATCGCTAATTGTCGATGCGATTAAGCGCTAATCATTCAACCAAAAAAGGAGTTAATCCTATGATTTCATAAGTCGCAAATGCGGCTTTTTTATTTGTACGTAAATCTATATTTAATTTTCAATACTATATAACTCGATTTAGAAAATATTTAAGTTTTTCTCAGCGTCAGTCACTTTAAATTAACACTTCGTTGACATAAATATTTATTTTATATTTATATTCGTGTAAAATGAAATGAGAACATATATTCTGTATAAGGAGGCAATCAAAATGATAGCTGAAATTGGGAAACTAAATGATGGATATATTGTGAAATTTGAACGCCAATTTCCATATACGGCAGAAGAAGTTTGGTCTGTTTTAACAGAAAACAGTAAGCTTAAAAAATGGATGTCTAATTTACAAATTGAAAGTCTTAAAACGGGTGGAATAATAAAGTTCGACATGATGGACGGTTCATTTATAAATATGGATATTTTAGAGTGTCAAGTAAATTCAGTACTTGAATTTACTTGGGATAAAGATCGTGTCCGATTTGAAATACA
This sequence comes from Bacillus sp. 2D03, assembly GCF_003946765.1. Taxonomy (NCBI): domain Bacteria; kingdom Bacillati; phylum Bacillota; class Bacilli; order Caryophanales; family Bacillaceae; genus Bacillus; species Bacillus sp. 2D03. The sequence goes on from NZ_RPSJ01000002.1 coordinate 105,580, forward strand.
TAAAGAAGAAAGTGGGACTCTTTTACTTCTTAAAGAGTACATTCATGTATTAACTGATCATACACCGAAAGATATAGCTGGTTGGCATATTTGCTTAGATCTTTTTTCTTCCGTACTAGAAGGAAAAGAAAAAGAATTTTCTAAAGATGAATGGCAACAATGGTTTGAAACATATAAGAATAAGATCCTTGAAATGAGAGGATAATTGTATAAAAAGTTATATTCATTATGTAATTATTACACTGTAAAAATGATTTTAAAGAAAAATAAGAATAGAGGTTAATATGAAAGTAAATCAATTAATTGCTAATAACATAAATAAATTAGATACAGTGATTCCATTTAATAAGTCGTTTGGAATCGCTGGGTTATCAGGCTCAGGTAAAACAACCTTTTGTCAAACGATTGGTGAAGAATCAAAAAAACGATTAGTTTCTTTATTGCCAAAGGCTGAATATCAATATTTATTTCCTAACATTATGCAAACGAATTTTAGTGCTATTAAGATAGAAGATATGCCTTTAGTTCTTTTTCTAGGAAAATCATCGATTTCTTCCAATCCACGTTCAACAATCGGTACACATACTGGTGTTTTCACAGAGGTACGTGAAAAACTTGCTGATGTATTTCATCTTTCACCTGAGGTTTTTTCATTCAATAACCAGTTAGGCTGGTGTACTGGCTGTAAAGGCCGAGGTACTACTAAAAATATTGAGTGTAAAAAATGTAAGGGAAAACGTTATAGCGAAGAAATCGAACAACATAAGATAGATTTATTTGCTAAACCACATACAATTTCAAATATTAATGATTTAAGTGTTGAGTCTATTCTTTCGTTAGCGGAAGAGTTAAAAATTAGTGAAGCAAAGCAACATATACTGCAAAATATAATTAATATGAACATTGGTTATTTAACATTAAATCGAATTATGGGTACGTTGTCAGGTGGAGAGTTAACAAGACTATATTTGGCTGAATTTATGGCAGTAAGCGAAAATGCTGTAATTATTATTGATGAGATTTCAGTTGGACTTGATCATGAAACATTATTACAAATATTAGAAGAGATTAAGCAGTTAGGGTGTAAAAATCAAATTTGGCTCATTGATCATTCAGATACTGTACTGGATACAACAGATGAGCAATTGTTCTTTGGACCTGGTAGCGGAAAATATGGTGGACAAATTGTGAAAGAATCGCCAAGACCAAAACCAATACTGTCGGATCTAAATAAAGAAGTACCAACAGAATACTATACATTCCATGAATTATATTGCCGTAATATCCAAATGGCGGAGTTTCAAATCCCTAAAAATAGGCTTGTGACGGTTACTGGAGAATCTGGATGCGGGAAATCTACACTTGTCAATGAATGTTTAGCTACAGATTTCTTGAAACGATATCCAAAAGATAAATTAGTTATGGTAGGACAAGATCGAAATCAATCCATTACAAGTCGATCAACTGTAGCCACTTTCCTAGATATTAAAAAGAAACTATCAAAGTATAGTGAAGAAATTGATGATATTTTTGAGCGTTCGATCGAGGATATTATAGATGAACTTCCAAATGAAGATATTGCGTATAAACGCTTGAGTCTACTTATTAAATTAGGACTTGGTTATTTAACGTTAGAACGAAAAACACAAACATTATCAACAGGTGAGTTTCAATGTGTTCATTTAGTTTCGGAGTTATTTGCAAACACTAGAAATCCACATACATTATTTATCTTTGATGAGCCTTCAAAAGGTTTATCCCAAAATATTTTAAATCAATTTATAGATAGTGTTAGAGGGATATTGCAAGATGAATCAGTCTCTATCATTATGATTGAACATAATAGTTACATGTTAGAAAGCTCTGATTATATTGTAGATTTCGGGAAAAGACAGCCTGAATCTATAAAGCATCTTGATGTAGTAAGTCATGAAAATTATTATCGTCAAAAAAGCAGTGTGAATAATGCTGAGCAAATACATATTTCTTCAGCACTTAAGCATAAAGAAGGCGTTCACTATTTAGAAGAAAATCATATTAACTATTTTAAAAATGCCGAAAACCTTTATAAGGGTGGTATTTTAAAAAGTTTATCATCAATGGCCCGTTTAATTTATGGCGAATATGAATCTGATACAATTGCACCTGTTGTTGCTATTGATCTTGAAAGACATTTATATAGTCAATATAGTTTCTTATATGAGATTGGTGGATTAATTAATCATATTGTAGCTGCTCATCCAATTAATAAAGATACGAGAAGTTTTGATTTCTATTCACAGGACAATCATTGTCCATCTTGTTCTGGACGTCTTCAAATTGAAGTTTTTGATAAAGATATTGCCATTCAAGATAAAAGTGTTCCATTTTGGGATGGGCTATTCGATCAAGAAATCATGAAGGTATTAAAATTTTATCAGCATGAAAAAATAGAATTTCTATTCGAAGAAATAAAAAATGAGCTTGGTCACGATTTGTCAAAGAGCTATAATGATATGTCAGAAGAAGAAAAGCATACGTTTTGGTACGGATATTTTGAAAAATCATTTTATGATAAAAAAGGAAAGACACGCAGAACATGGGTAGGGTTTAATACAATTATTGGTGGATATATTGTTATTTCAAAAGCACCTATTAAAGAAGAAATTAAGAGTTCAAAAAAAATGATGAAATGTCCAATTTGTGAGGGGACGGTTTTAAATCATCATAAACCACTTAAATTTGGTAACGTAGATATTCGTGAAATAATCAATCAGCCTATTAATAAAGTATTGAAAATAGTTGGTGATTTACCGGCACTTGTTAAATTGAAGTCTCTTGTTGGTGGCGATATGGTATTGACGGAAGATGTTTCTTTATTGCCAAGAAAAGCACAAGTTGCATTGAAAATGTTTGAATTAGAACAAGCAAGCTTTTCAAACTATGAAATGGTGTTACAAAATGTCTTACCATTCTGGAGCGAAATAAAAGGAAATATCGAATCCATTAGTGTTAATAATCAGGTAACTGTTTGTGATTTCCCTAATGTTTATGAAACGAGAGAAACCATTATAGATAAGTATTTCACAAATGGTAAATATAAAAAACTTACGTATGTATACGAAGCGTTTGGATACAAAAAATTAGTTACCCAAATTAATAAAATTAAAAAAAGTAATCTATGTCCATTTTGTAAAGGTAAGAAAGTGATAACCGAAGATAATCTACATGATGGTGTCTTTAAACTAACAATTCCATGTGTAACTTGTAATGCAAGTGGTATTAATGACGAAGGGTTAAAAGAAGTTGTCGAGGGCGTGGATGTACAAACGTGGTTAACTGGAAAAGTAAGTGATGTTGTGAATGAAAGCTTATTAACAGAAGCTGTTGGACAAATACCCATTTTCAATCGCATACGTGAGTTGGATAAACGAGATATGATGGCGGTTTATGAATGTCTTGAGAGTAATCAGTAAATTTTATTAATATATGTGTTATTAACATAAATTAATAACACATATATTCTTTATAATGTATATATTAGCGTAGTATGATTAATACAAGGTAATGAAAGAAGATCCAATTTCTTAATATCAAAATTAAGAAATTGGATCTTTTAGTATTTTTATGTCTCCATACAATATTTTTCAATAAGAAAAGAAGTAATATGGAAGGAGAGATACAAAACAAATAGTGATAAACGATTAATATATTATGTAATTATTATATTATAAAAGCGAAAATTAAGGTTTAAAATGGTTCGTAAGTGATATGTTTTTGTTTATTAATCTATTTTGCATTGTCTGATTTTTTAAATTTAACAGAAATATATACTTGAATGAAGTATATATTTCTGTTAAATTTATCCTATGGATAGAACAAGTTTAATTAAAGGTCATTTAGAAATGTGTGTATTATCTATTTTATCGAAAAAGAAAAGTTATGGTTATGAGATCATGAAAGAACTTGAAATAAACAATTTAAAATTGAAAGGAGTAGGAAGTATTTATCCTATTTTAACTAAGTTGAAAAATCAAGAGTGGGTTAACACTTATCAAGAGGTAACAGACAGTGGTAAAGTGAGGATTTATTATGAAATTAATGAAAATGGGAAAATACGTCTTGAGAAGAAAATTAATGAGTGGTTAGAATTGCAATTGGACATTCAAACATTATTAAAAAGCGGTTTGAAAGGAGACCTTCTGAAATGAGGAATAAATTGATAGGTAAAGAAAAGCAATTTTTAAGAGATGTACTTAAGGAATTAAAGCAATACGATATTAGTTTAGAAGAAAGGGAAAATATTAAGAGACAAATATTAGAACATATTCAAGAGTGTCATGAACATGGTGAAGACAGTATAGATGATTTAGGTACCCCTCAATTATTTGTTAAAGATTTTATAGAAATAAATGAAATTGATTTACAAGTTAAAATGAAACAACTTCAAAATGAAAAAGGAAAATTTAACACATTTATCTTACGTGGCATATTCATCGCAATTATTACTTACCTCATCTCGCAAACTACATTTTCAATATTTTTAACTGAATCATTTAATTCAACTAATAGCAAAAATACATTTAATTATAATATTTTATATCGCATATCAGAGAATCAATGGTGGAACGTTTTATTAATAATGATTAGCTTTATGCTCTCTGTAGTAGTGTTTATTAGCTTAGTAAGTTATAAAAAAAGAAAGCTATCTAAAGTATAATGAAGAAAACTATCTATAAACTATTTCAAATCTATATTCTTTGTAATGTAATAGTATTATGTATCATTTATCCAAAAGCATATGCTCAGCAAGATATTAAAGCTACTTTAGATAAGTATATTGAAAAATTTATAAAGGAACAGAATATTCCAGGGGCTGCTGTTGCAATTGTACATAATAAAGATGTATTCTTCACTAAAACGTGGGGGATTACTGGGGAATCTGAAAAAAAAATAACTAGTAAAACACCATTTGCAATCGGCTCAATAAGCAAATCTTTAACAGCTTTAGCTATAGTGAAATTAATAGAAGACAAAAAGATAAAATTAGAGGATTCAGTTCAACAACATCTTCCTTGGTTTAAACTAAAAGATTCTCAAATATCCTCATCTATAACAATCCAACACCTTTTAACTCATACAAGCGGAATAAACACATATGAAGGCTTATTAATATCAGATAAGCAATCCAAAAGTTCTACAGCATTAAAAGAAAATGTAATGAGACTTTCAAATGTAAAATTAACTGCTCTACCAGGAGAAAAATATCAATATAGTAATGCGAATTATATTGTTTTAGGTGCACTTATTGAGGAAATTACAAATGATACATATTCCTCATATATGGAAAAACATGTTTTTCAGCTATTAAATATGAATGGTGCGGCAGCAAGTAAAGAAACTGCATATGAAAAAGGCTATTTAACAGGTTATCAGTCATGGTTTGGCATACCAAGAAAAAGTGTAGTATCCTATGATAATGCCGGGGCACCGTATGGTTATATTACCGCAAATTTGGAAGATATGATTCAATTTATTATGTTTTTGAATCGACAAGAAGATACTCAATTTTTAAAGAAAGAAAACATCGACCTTTATCTTACACCACTTTATAACATAAATTCAGAAAAAAGCTATGGTTTTGGATTAAGAACAACAAGTATAAATGAAAGCGAAACGATGATTTGGCATTCAGGATCAACGCCCGATGCTCGTACAGAAATATTTACTTTAAATAAAAGTGGCTGGGGTGGTGTGATTTTAACAAATAAAAATCATGTATTAGAAGAACCAGCACTTTCAGTATTAAAAAAGGGGATTATTAATATTTTGAATGAAGAAGAACCGGTTGATCCCCATAAAAGCATACCATTTACACAAATTGTTATGTCTACAGTTATACTCGCGCTTTTCATTTCATCAATTATGTTAATTAAAAAATATAAACATAAGGAAACTGTAAAAAAATTAACTTGGTTATTCGTAGGGGCTCTATTCCTACTATTATCTATTATTTTCATCCCACTTCTTACTTATTGTACAAGCTCACCATGGCGTACGATAAAAATATTTGCGGCAGATGTAGGTTTACTTACAAGTATTATAGTAATTTTATTAGCTGTGAACGGATTATTATCAATCTTTATAGGCATAAGACAGAAGAGTATATAAGGGTAAATAATTAAAGAAATATAATTCAAACGTTATAAACAGTTGACCCTCACATAATGTCATTGTTTAAGATAAAGTTGAGCTTCAAAGTAGATGTAACTTATAGGAGGAAATCATGTTTAAAATAGGGGATTTTTCAAAACTATCTTCCATTAGTATACGAATGTTGAGACACTACGATAAAGTGGAATTACTACAACCAGTAAAAGTCGATGAGCAGAGTGGATATCGATTTTATTCAGCAGACCAATTAAAAAAAGTAAATCAAATTCAAACGTTAAAAGCTATGGGGTTTAATATTGCTACCATCAAAGAAATAATAGAATGCGATAATATAGATACCATAAAAGAGCAATTTTTTAATCGTAGTGCTCAAATTAAAGAAGACATGAATAACCTCCAAAAACAATTACGTCTCCTCGAAGACTCAATGAAAACGATGAGAGAGGATGTTGTTGAGATGAATTATCATGTTTCAATAAAAGAAATTCCAGAAAGAACTGTAGCTAGTGTTAGAAAGATTATTCCATCGTATAATTGCGAAGGTGATTTATGGAGTGTATTAATGCAAGAAATTCAAATGAAAAATATTAGTATTGCCCAACCGAGTTATAGTATTGCGGTTTTCCATGATCGTGAATACAAAGAAAATGATGTGGATATAGAAATACAGCTAAGTATTCTTGGTAAGCACGAAAATACAAAAGACGTTACATTTAAAAATATGGAATCGACTAATGTAGCTTCTATAACAGTTAATGGAAGTTATGAACAGATGACAGCTGTAAATGAGGCTGCGGCAAAATGGATTGAGACAGAGGGTTACAAATTAGCAGGCCCGATGTTTAATATTTATCATGTGAGCCCAGCGATGGAATCCGATCCTAATAAGTGGGTTACAGAAGTTTGTTATCCAATAAACAAATAAGTAATAAAAAAAGGCATGTTTTATGCCTTTTTTATTTTATTAATATCTCAAAATATATAAATCTTCATCTTTACAGTTTTCGTATCGGACTATATAAGGCAATAAAGACTTCAATTAATTTAGTAAAAGCAGCTAAAGCAAATATAAATACAGGATTGTAGGCTGAAATAATTCCACCTACTAATGCGCCTAATGGCATAGCTAATCGTGTAAGTACACGAGAAAAACCTAAAACACGTCCTTGCAAATTGGATGGAACAGTTTCCTGGCGAATTGATGTAACAATCGTATTCCATGTGATATTACATGTCATCGCGATTCCGAAAGCAATTCCGGGAGCAAGCCAATATGTACTCCACAAAGCAAATGTTAACCCAAGCGCTCCTAAAAATAGGAGTAAAGGAATAAGTACACCACGTCGAAATTTCTTTTCTAAAGGAACGGCAATTAAGCTTCCTAAAAGCCCACCTATTCCTATTAAAGTATAATTATAGCCACTTTGTGCGGAGGTAAGATTTAATGTCGATAATAAATAATACATAAGTACACCTAAAACAGCACTTGCTCCAAAGTTACCTACCATAGCTTGAAGTGACAAAGCTATATTTAACCGATCATTTTTGAGCCATTTAAATCCATCAAACAAATCATTTAGTACATTTTGCAATGTTTTTTTATCAGTATTCTTTTTATTTAAGTTTTTCATAGAAGGTAATATAATCACAGCAATTAATGTAGCAATAAATGAAAGAACATTAATCCAAAGTACTTGAAAGCCGCCAATAAAAGATATGAAAAGCCCAGCTATGATTGGACCAAACAAACTAGCCAATTGATTAACCATTTGATATAAAGAATTAGCCTTCGTTAATGATGCACCTGCGATGTGTGGAATGACTGTAACTGTTGTTACATCAAAAAGCATGGACATAACTGCTAAGATAAAAGTAATTACGTATAAATGCCAGACTTCTAATATATGTAATGCATGTAAAATTGGTACGAGACTTACTAAAATAATATTGGTGATATCCGCCATCCAAAGTAACTTTTTTCGATCATATCGATCAACTAGTACACCAACTAAAGGGCCAAATAAAACGATTGGCAATACGTTAACAGCAAATAAAGAACTCATAATTACAGCTGAACCAGTTAATTGATAGGCAATCCAAGGCAGTGCAAAAGTATATAGTGAATCCCCGATTCGTGAAATGAGTAAACCAAAAATAAAAATCTTGTATTCTTTTGAAAAAGTTGTCTTGACAGTTAATCTTTGTTCTTGTACAAATTTCACAATTGTATGACCTCCCTTTTTTATAGAGGAACTTGAAAATAATCCGTCCAATACGTATTAAATATAGAATTCTGTAAGAAGTTGTTGAATCCTACTTTATAATATTGATTTTATATAAAATTGTAGGGAATAGAAATTAGGGCGGTTTTTATGCGAGGAGGCGGAATGATTCGAGAACAAAAGGGGTTGCTGGATAAAGAGTTAATCTTATGACCTTTTCCGCAATTAGTGTTGTTAGCAGAACTTTTGAAAGAAGATCCTACATTAATAGATCCCTTTTTTAGTTAATAATGCCTCCTTAATGCTAGTTAATACAAGGAGGCATTAAATTTTTAATAATTAATGATATGTGTACCCTCCATCTGGAAATAATACATTACCTGTAGTAAAACTATTTTGCATTAAATATAGAACAGTATGTGCAATTTCATTATTATGGCCAGGCCTTTTTACAAGAGAAAGAGATTTATAAGATTCATAAGCATCATCAAGAAATACCACCTAAAGTAGAATATAGCTTAACTGAGCATGGAAAAACAGTCAGTACTGTTTTGGATAGTATGTGTAGTTGGGGAAGAAGACATTTAGAACATATAGTTAAAGATAAACTATAAAATTGTTATGTAAACTAAATGTAGTGCGAAGTGAAATGTTGTTTTAATAATTTTTATTTTATAATATATAATTAAACAGTGTTGCAGGTTATAATACATGTTTAATTTATTTTTACAAAGGGGAAATTATAAGGTGAATGAATTAGAGTATAAAAGCTTTTATGATAAAGTAGGAAGATTAAATGGATGGGATTTTAGTAAAATAAAAAGTGAAACTGTAGGAGAAGTATGGGACTTTTATGGAGAAGTAAAAGAAAGATGTAAACCATCAGACATTCTACTTGATGTTGGTACAGGTGGAGGAGAAAATGTACTTAACATAGCATCTTGGGCTAAATTGTTAATTGGAATTGATAATTCTAACGGCATGATTGAAACGGCACATTCTAATTTGAAAAAATCAGGTGTACAAAATGTTGAGTTTCTTCAAATGGGTTCTGAAGCTTTAACGTTTCCACATGCGCATTTTGATATCGCTTCAAGTTGTCATGCACCATTTGCAGCGACTGAATTATCAAAAGTAATGAAAAAGGGTGCTTTTTTCTTAACGCAACAAGTTAGCGAACATGATAAATTAAACCTAAAAGAGACATTTGGGAGAGGACAATGCTTAGGTGAAAGAGATGGAACTTTAAAAGAAAAGTATATGGGTGAACTTATAAATGCAGGATTTGAACTCGTGCAAGTACGTGAATATGATGTTACTGATTATTACAGTACGCCTGAAGATCTTATTTTCTTATTAAAACATACACCTATTATTCCTAGATTTGGAGAAGAGGAAGAGGATTTTACTATTTTACAAAAGTTCATTGACACGAATAGTTCTGAAAAAGGGATTCATACAAATTCAAAAAGATTTATGATTATCGCTGTTAAATTATAATATATTTTAGCGTAAAAGCTGCTTTTCATTTAAAGAAAAGCAGCTTTTTGTGTGGAAAAGAATACAGGAAATACTTGAAAATAATAGAAATAAATAAAGTGTAAATCAAAATATGGAGGATAAATGTTTTGAAACGTTACTATATTAGCAATGAAAAAATAAATGTACATATTACTGAATGGGGGAATAATGACAAGCCCGTTATCTTTTTTTTACATGGATTAGGTAGTACGAGTTTAAGTTTTATAGAAATTGCTGAGGAATTAAAAGAAGAGTATAGATTTATCTCCGTTGATGCACCTGGACATGGTAAAACACCGCCATTTGAAAGAACAGAAGATTATGAGATGCAGAATTTAGCAAATTGGTTAAATGAAATAATAAATGAATTGAGAATCGAATACTTCTATTTTCTATCACATTCATGGGGAAGTTTTGTAGCGTTATTTTATTTGTTACATCATTCAGAAAAAGTACAAGGAAGTATTCTTATTGATGGTGGATATCAAACAAAAAGGCTTCAAGAAAAAACGTTGGAAGAAGAAATTGCTTATTATGAAAAGGACTTTGATGAATACGTTTTTAATAATTGGGACGAATTTTTCAAAAGTGAAAAAGAAGCTTATACTAGGTGGTCTTCATTGTTAGAAGTTGCTGTAAAGGACCTAGGGATCGAAATGGATAACAAAGTATGGTGGCATGCCAGGGGGAATACAGCTAGTAATATAATAAGAGGTATGCATAAAGATGAAACGATAGATATATATGAGAAGCTGCCGGCTAATATTGTATTACTCCGAGCTACAGTTCCACAAGTTTGGGCGGATTATAGAGATAAGACAGTAAATGTTTTCAAAGAGAAAACGGACAGGATAGTAAAAGTAATTCCTGATACTACACACATGTTGCACTGGGATAAACCAGAAATTGTTATAGCAGAAATAAAAAATAATTGGAGCTAACATATTCATACTAAAGTTGTAGTTTCTATATGAAAAATCCATCCTTCCGTTTGATTTTATCTATTTATAAGTGTAATACAATACGAATAGATAATAAGAAATGAGGGGGAATGTAAAGTGATTACACATATATCAGATATAAAACTACAAACGGTTTCCATGGAAGGGGTAAAACAAGTTTATAAGGACATATTATCTTTTCCAATAAAAAAAGAAACAGCATCCTTCATTCAATTTGAAGTAACACCTTATACAACAATTAGTTTTCAAGAAGTGTATGAACCAATTGCACCTGCACATGTTGCTTTTGAAATCCCATATTCAAAATTTCATGAAACAGCAAGATGGCTTGAGGAGTCTGGATTACTCATTGCGAAATGGAAAGATGGTCATATAATTGATGAAGAGGATGGTCGATTCAATTTATACTTTAAAGACGGAGATGGAAATCTACTCGAAATTATCGCGCATAGTTATGTTAAAGAAGATGTATTAGTACCGCAGTCACCTTTAAACATTTTATATGTAAGGGAAATTGGTCTTCCTGTTAAAAGTGTACCTATTTTTAGGGAATGGCTGAAATCAAATCTAAATATGAAAACGATGGAAGACGGGGATATTTTTAACTTTGTAGTTGGTGGCACTGCTTATGTCGTCGCAACTTGGTGGCAGCGACCTTGGATTCCAATCGCGATGAAAGCTCTATCACCGAAAGTACACGTTTCTTTCGGAACACCAGACGTCGCATTTTTACAGCGAATCCAAAATAACTTTAAGAAAAATGGTGTATCATTTGAATATAAATGTAATGAAGTATCATTTATTGAGCAAGGATATACATTTTCAATTGTGCATACATCAGAGTTTCATTCTGATATTCCTAAACAATTAAACTTACCGCTTTCTATTTAAGGATGGAAAGCGGTAAGTTTTTTGTATATTCGTGAAGAAGGTTTTAGCTAGGATTATAGTGAATTTAAAGAGAGGTATAAGGTGTTATTTTAATTTATGTTAAGGGGAGAAATGAAGTGGTTTTAGGTAATCCGATTGCAAAAGGGAATACAGCAGAAATTTATTTAACTGATGATAAGGTTGTAAAATTATTTAAAGATTACCTCTCAGATACAGAGTCTATAAAGGAAGCAAAAAAACAAAAATATGCGTATTCATGCGGGCTGCCAGTTCCAAACGTATTTGAAGTGACAAAGATACAAAATAGACAGGCAATTATTATGGAATATGTAAAAGGGGAGAACATTGGTAATCTCCTGCTTAATAATTTGAATGAGGCAGAGCGTTATATCGGACTTTGTGTTAATGAGCAAAAAAAGATCCATGCTATACGTGTGAATACAGATGAAATGGAGTTAATGAGGAAAAGGTTAGAGCGTCAAATTAAATCTGTACATAAATTGGATGAAAGCAAAAAGAAGAATATATTACAAAAATTAGATTCTATTACATTTGATTTTAGGCTATGTCATGGAGATTTCCATCCATTTAATTTGATTTTGAGTAAGGAAGAGAAAGTGAAAGTTATAGACTGGGTAGATGCAAGTTCAGGTGATATTCGCGCAGATGTATTTCGAACATACTTGTTGTACTCACAATCTTCGGTAGAATTAGCTGAGATGTATTTACATATATATTGCAGTCGTACCGGCTTATCAAGAGATGAAGTTTTTCAATGGGCTCCTATTATTATTGCAGCTAGATTTTCTGAAAAAGTATCACCGCAAAATGAAGTGTATTTGAAAAGATTATTGAATCAGTATTTATAAGTCATAAAAAAGGCTGTCAGCAAATTAATAAATGCTGTTGTTTAACCAAAGTTTCCTTGTAGTTAAACAACAGCGTTCTTAAATATTGATATAGGTATTCTTATTTTCGATCTTCATCCTATAAAGGTTCATAATCCGTACTTGTTCCTCCCTTAATTCTTCTTTATCCCAATACATATGCATTAAGCTATATTCAAAAATCTCCTTTAATTTAATAAATAATGGAAACTTGTCTATCATCTCTTTTGGTAGTTCATTTTCCTCTTGGTAGCCTTCAAATAGTGCTTTTGTAATAGAATGTTCATAGTCAATGATATTCCCATTTCCAGCAAATGAATATTCTATCGCACTATAAATAGGAACGGCTAAATCGAATATGTAAAAATGTTTTTGGAATGAATCCAAGAGAATATCAACTTAACAAAATGTCTATTCAATCATTTCTTAAACTAAATTTAAATAAAGAAGGGGCGTTTAATATGAATATTTCTAGAAAAATAGAGGTTGAACAGTTGCGAAATAGGAAGAGTGAGCTATTTGATAAAGAGGTACTTAACATATTAAATGGTCAAGTTATGTATGAAGAATTTAAAAATAAAAAGCTAATGGGTGATTCTGATTATGCCCCATTTAATGAGGCAATGTGTGTGAACTCGGCTACTACTCAAGTTTTTAATGAAGAGTTTATTAAAACAAGAGCGAAAGGACATAACAGTTCAGTAGAAAGTTATATAAAAAAGGTTATAGATCCGTTAGAAAACCTTTTTACGAAAAAGTATAAATGTATTGTTCTATGGTTTGGTGAAGATATGTTTTGCCAAATGAACCTACTTACCATACTTTCTCACCTTGAACAGTCTGCTTATGAAGGGAAGGTATACTTAAATAGCTTTAGAGAGGATGAATTTAAAGTAAATCAAATTGAACTTGAATTGGGGAATTACTCTTCTATATACAATGAAGTATTAGTAAACCATAAAAAGACCCCCCATAAGGTACCACCTGTAATGTATCAGGCTATAGACTTATTTTTAGAAATGTTAACAGAAGATAATGCAGTAATGAAATTCATTTCTAAAAATAAAGATTTATCAACTCAAGAATTATTAAAGAAGTTGTTTCATCTTTTTCCTACAATCGGATATGGAGATACTCAGTACATAGAACTGATTAATAAAATAAAGAAGAAAACTACACCTAAAATATAGGTGTAGTTTTCTTCTTATAATTGCTCAAGTAATTCTAATTCTTTTTCTACAAATAGCATTAGTTCTTTTATGGTTTCACCAGAGAAATCAAAACGAATACCGGCTGCATCATATACTTCTTTTATAGATTGCGAGCTTCCTAGTGATAATGCCTTTTTATAATTTTCTAGTGTTTGCTTAGGATCCTCTTTATATTGTTTATACATTTGTAATGCCCCAAGTTGGGCAATCGCGTATTCAATATAATAAAATGGTACTTCAAAAATATGGAGTACAGGTAACCAACTCGTTGCTATCCAGTTTTCGTAGCCATCAATATGTATGACGCTAGATTGATAATGTTTTTGAAGTTGTAAGTATTTTTCATTTCTTTCTTCAGAAGTATGAATTGGATTTTCATACAGCCAGTGTTGAAATTGATCTACAATAAGCATAATAGGTAAATATGAAATAACATCTTTAAAGAAGTTAATTTTTGCTTGTTTTAAATCTTTTTTGTCTGTATAGAAGGTATCCCAATAATTAAGCGAGAATAACTCCATTGTCATACTGGCTAGTTCAGCTGTTTCAGCTGGAACTTCTATATACTGTCGTAATTCTAATGGTTTTATGAGTTCGTTATGAATACTATGACCCATTTCATGTATAAAAGTGATAATATCATCTTGTGTATAATTTAAGTTCATAAAAATATAAGATAATTGTGAAGCTGGTAAGTACTCACAAAAGCCACCAGCTGCTTTTCCTTTGCGGCTTGTTAAATCAAGACAATTGTGTTTATACATTCGGTTTAAAAGTGCTGAAAATTCAACATCTAGTTTATTAAAGATATGAGTGCTCTTTTCAATTAAATCATTTTCATTTGCAATAGGTTTAAGTACTTTTTGATCTGGAGTTACAGCTGATACATCCCAAGGGCGAAGTGTATCTACTTGCAGTTTTTCTTTTTTCTCTAGCATTATTTTATCTTTAAGAGGCACAACATACTTACGTATGGATTCGGCTAGTTCATAGCAATCTATCGCTGAATAATCAAAACGCTCGTATTTTTTGAACATATAATCGCGATAATTCTCTAGTTGAATATTTTTTGCTTTTTGATGGCGAATTTCAATTAATTGATTTAATATGTTTTGGAGTTCTTTTTCAACAGATAAAAATTGTTCAGAAATAATAGTTTTTGCCTTTTTACGGATGTCACGATTCGAATCTTGTAAATAGGATTGTAATTCTGTTATCGTTTTTTCTTCTCCGTCCCAAATGGCACTTAATCCTCCAGTGATTTCAAAGTACTCTGTGACTAATTTGTCTTCCTGTATTTCTAATTCAATATTTTCCTCACAAAATAACTTTTGAGCATTTTTTATTTTTGTATCTAATAAACCATATACGTTAGAATCTAATTCCATTCGAAAAGGTGACTCTAAATATTTATTATCCAATAAATTTTGGTACCGCTTTAAAAGTGGCTTTACAAATTGTTGATCATGTTCAAATGTATCCTTTATTTCTTCATCATCCGTATTACATTGAAAGGCGATGTAATGTAATCTTAATTGTTCTTCGATTTCCCAAATTACTTTTGACTGCTCTTTTAACCAATTTTCAAGGTCTAGTTTTGAAGAAATCATCTTATTTAATAAAGTCGAAAGAGTTTTTTCCAATTGTAGTACATTACTAATATCAATCGTATTTACACGTTGCATTATATATCCCTCACTTTTTATTTATTCATAGAGATATTCTATTTATTAATTGTAATTCCCTTGTTAAGTGGGGAAAATGTGAAATAATGTTAAATTTAATAATTATAGAAGGTATTTATATGTCAAAGTAAAAAGTTTATCGTAAATGAAAATTTGTGGAGGGGTGCTACATGAGAAAGGGAACAAAGGTACTTGTATTTTTAATTCCATTTGCTTTATTATGTGCCTGTGAGAATGAGATTGAAGATGCTAAAAGTGAAGATTCTATAGTGATGGATATTGCTACAGCAGCGGTAAAGGAGGAATCTTTTTTTAGTGCTGCTATATGGGATGAAAAAGCAAGAATAGTAGATTTAGAAATTGCTGATAGCGAAAATGCTAACGAAATAAAAAAAGAAATTAATAAAAGATTGCAAATTCAAGGTGTTATGTCCTATAAAGTAAATATATCTCAAAGAAACAAGGAGATTGTAAATGCAGAACATAGATGGGAGTTAGTTTTTGGACAGATATTTGATGACGTATTCAGGAAGAATGGATATGAAGGGTTTGGGATTCAGCAAATAAATTATAAAAAGAATCAACCTGTTACCATTGATATAAAAACTAAGATTAGCGATGATGAAGTAGGGGCGAGAGAACTTGGACAGAAAATAGAAAAAGAAGTTGAAGGGGTACTTAAAACAGAAGCAGTAAAGAAATGGATTGAAAATGATTCATACGCTATTGGGATTTACGATATAGATGATCGGAAAATTAACTAATTGAGGAATGAATGCTATATGAATATAAAATCGATATAATTAAATAGAAAATTGCTGAAGGAGGTGTAATATGTATAAGTATTTACATATTTTAAACGACATAGAAAATATGATTCAAAATGGAGAAATAAATGAAGGAAAGAAATTACCGTCTATACGGTCACTCGTTACGCAATATGAATGTAATAAGGCGACAGTTATACGTGCGCTTCATGAATTAGAAAAGCGTCATATTATATATTCTGTCCCTCAAAGTGGATATTACGTTGTTAAGAAATCTGGGAGTACCATAGAAAATAACGAGATAATTGATTTTGCTTCCTCAGCACCAGATCCAGATGTTTTCCCATATTTAGATTTTCAACATTGTATTAATAAGGCTATTGATACGTATAAAAATGATTTGTTTGTATATGGAACGCCGAAAGGGTTACCATCTTTAATACCAGTTATTCAAAAACAACTAGCAAATTATCAAGTCTTTACAAAAGAAGAAAATATTTTTATAACGTCAGGTGTTCAGCAGGCACTTGCTATATTAACTTCCATACCATTTCCGAATGGAAATGAAACTGTATTAATTGAACAGCCAACATATCATCTATATATTGATTATCTAGAAATAAATAAAGTTCCTGTAATCGGTATTAGACGTACGAATAAAGGTATCGATTTGAATGAATTGGAGCAAATATTTCAAACTGGAAAAATAAAATTCTTCTATACGATACCGAGATATCATCATCCGCTTGGAACGTCTTATTCTAAAGATGAGAAAGAAAAAATCACACTATTGGCTAAGAAATACAATGTATTTATAGTGGAAGATGATTATTTAGCAGATTTAGAAACTGATTCAAAAGCAGATCCGTTATATAGCTTGGATAATTGTAGTCATGTCATATATTTGAAAAGTTATTCGAAGATTATTTTTCCAGGTTTACGGGTTGGAGTTGCGGTCATCCCACGATCCATTGCAAATGCTTTCTATACATACAAAAAAATACTAGATATTGATAGTCCGATGATTTCTCAAGCGGCTTTAGAAATTTATATAAAGAGTGGTATGTTTGAACGTCATAAAAGTAAAATTAATTCTTCCTACTACAATAGATCAATAAAACTAGCAGAAACATTAGAAAAAGTGCAAAATGAAAATTCATCATTATTTACATATAATAGACAAAACACACTGGGAATACACACTTGTTTAGAAATGCAGAAAAACATAGTTACAGAAACACTTATACAAAAATTAGGTGACATTCAAATAAGTGTCGATACTATTGATAAGAATTATATGAGGGATTTTCCTAAAGAAAAACTATTAAAATTAAATGTTTCGAATGTAAAAGAAGATAAGATTGAAGAAGGTATTCGTAAAGTAATTGAGGAAATCAAGCAATCAAGACAGTTGGATTTTCAGTTTAGAAAGGAATAATTTGAATTAGGAGGTTTGTTGTGAGATTGTTTTACAATTAGTTACTCCAGATGGAGAAGCCTATATGAGGAAATATGATAGGAAGCATATACCAGAGGTTATAAAGCTGAATTATAAAAGTTGAATAAAATGAAACGATTACGGAGAAAAGTAGCAGTTGTGGCCGGAGCAACTATATATGTAACTGAATAACTATATGTTTTTTAAGAGCACTCTTAGCAAAAAGTGCTCTTTTTCATTAATGTAAATATTTACTTAGCATCTTTTTAAAATGATTTTTATCATAATTTACATATTGCGTAGCTGTATTTCGTATTGAATCTCCCGCGTAAAATCTTTCGTACAATTCGTGTCTAGATCCTAATGGGCTTCCGATGATATCCCAGGCTAACTTAAATAATTTTGTACGTTGTTCGGCATCTATATTCGTTCCATTAAAGTATTTTTTCAATAAATCAGCTATCGGACTCTGGAAGTCATTCGAGCTCGAAGGAAGTTGAATGAAACCACCTGCTCCAATTAATTGTAAAATTTCTATTGCACGGGGATAATATTTGGAACCAAGATTCCTTGCAGTTTCGATATATTTAAATTTCGGCAAATAAGTTTTTGTTTCATTTGTAGTACCTTCAACTTCTGCAGCAATTAAAAGTGCGCGAATTGTTTCGATTTGCATAATTAATTCCCCAAGCTTCTCTTGAACATGCAAATAAGTAGTAGCACCGATTGCTTCAGCAATTTCACAAGCAATTGCAGTTATAAATTCTAGCTTTACTACTAATCGTACAATTGCTTGGTGATAAGCTAAACTACTAGAAGCTATATCTGACTTTATTGCCCATAACGCTTCAGGGTTGTTATATAGTAAGACACGTTCCCATGGTACAAATACATTATCAAAGATTAATAGTGCATCCATTTCATCGTACTGTGAGCTAAGAGGGGAATCAACTGTAATTGAATGTGTATTCGCAAATGGTTCTCTACAAACCATATGTAATCCAGGAGAATTGGCTGCCACAATGAGAAAGTGAGCTAAATCTTTTTGAGTATCAGTCAGTTTTGCTAATGGATAGATTAATAAATCATTTGAATAAGGAGAAGCAGTACCGATCATTTTAGCACCACTTAAATAAATTCCGTCAGAAGTTTTCTTCGTAACTCTTAGTAATCCTAAGTCATTTGTATTCAACATTGATTCTGTAGATCGATTTATTTGTGGATCACGTTGAACTACGCTTAAGAACAAGTGATTATCTCTCGCTTCTTCATAATAAGATGTAATTTTATCTGGAAACTGTACATCGAATTTTTTATAAAAATATTTTGATACGTACCAGCCGGTAAGTCTCGATCTTGCGTAATCAGATAGTCTACTCATTACACCGTCTGTAGCATAACTCCACGTTTCAAAAGCGGTTCTTCTCATTAATAATTCGTTATAGGAATTCGGAATTAAAAAGGCTGTATGGACAAATTCTTTCGTTTTTGGGCTAACATATCCAACAGAATCTCTTCGTATTGGATCATCAAACAATGAAAATAAATTAGAAATGGTACTTAATGTTCCTGCAAAATGTTTGTCTGTAGTTACATCTACTTTTTGTCCATAGAGCCAAACGTTACGACCATCTTGTAAGCTCTTTATATAGTAATCTTTCAAATTTTGCATATTTCCTCCTTCTAAAGACTATTCATATATTTGGACATCTTTTAATGGTGGGGAATATACGTGGAAAGTTATTACTGCCGAATCTGTAGCATTATACATTTTATGCACAGTATCTTTTTTTACTGTGAAAATATTTCCCTCTGTAAACTCTTCAATCCGCTCGCTATTATTTTCGTACGTTATATTTTGTAGCGTACCATTGACTATTAGTATACATCCTACAGATATTCCGTGATCGTGCACAAAAGTCTTTGCTTTGCTGGGGAAATTTAATACTAAAATCTCTACAAATTCAGACTGATAGATAACGTTCCTTCCGTATTCAAGATTAACTGGTGAAGTAATAAAAGGAGATATTTTATGAAGTGAAATATTTAATGATTGAATAGCGTGTATTAAATTGACTGTATCGTAGTGACATAGGTTATGAAACGCCTTTCTTATGTTATGAATCAATTGCATGTACAACTTCCTCCTAAGCATTTGCAGTGAAAGAAAGTAATCTCCTATTATATCGTGTGTAGTTGATTATATAACATTGTATTGAGTAAATTCAAAAAGGTGACTGGTTTTAATTGGGTAATATCTTCTTGGGATAATATGGTAATTAATCCCGTTTTTTGTGATATGCTTGAACTATAGCCTATTTTCTATTGGAAAGGTGATGAAATAAATGGCAGTTCTTTTATTGGAAAATCTATATCAAATGTCTATTGTTTTACTGATCTTATGTTCATTTTGTTTTTATAGATATTTAAAGAAAATAAAAAGGGAAAGAAAGCTTACAGGTTTTGAAATTACGATGTATATCGTTACGCAACTTGCGTATTTTATTTGGGCGGCAACAACTTTTCTTAAGATGTTATCAGAATAGTAATCTTAAAGTGTTAGATGCTGAACAGTAATGTACAGAAGCAGTAACGGTATAAACCTGGGCAAGGGTAATTTCTCTATTAGGTAAATAAATATAGTCGATAACTAGATGGATAACAATATTACTTATAACATCTTTATAAAAAGAGAGGATATAAATGGAACAATATAAGTTAATTTTAAAAGAGCCTAAACAAATCGAGTGGGAAACAAATGAAATTAAGGACATACAGGACGATGAAATTATCGTTAAAACAATTGCAGGTGCAATAAGTATTGGAGCAGAGTTACCACAGTATAAAGAATCGGATGTTACAGATACAAATCCTATCTATCCAAAAAAAACTGGATATGAAAGTTATGGTGAAGTAATTCAAGTTGATAATAAAGTAACAAATTTAAACGTAGGTGATAAAGTAGTTTCTTTTTATGGACATGAAACGATAGGAATAGTTAAGGGAGATAAAGTAATTCGAGTGCCTAGTTATATAAAACCTAAAGTTGCTTTATTATCTATTCTTTCGTGTGATGCTGCTAAAGGAGTATTGAAGCTAGACCCGCGACAGGATGAAAAAGTACTTATTACTGGAATGGGAGTTATCGGTTTACTCGCTTGTTATTTCTTAAAATACTATGTAGGTGTTGAGCGTGTGGATGTTGTTGAGCCTAATAAAAATAGAAGAGAATTTGCAAAGAAGTTTGGTGCGAAAAACCTCTTTGATTCAGAAAAACAAATAATAGAAACATATAATTACGGTTTGGAATGTTCTGCTATAAATAGAGGGTTTCACACATTGCAAAAGGCTATTAATAGTAATGGAGCGATATGCATTCTTTCTGATGGTAATATAGAAGACTTAACATTAACCGCCGACTTTTATCGAAAAGAATTGAAAATCATTGGTTCAAGTGATGGATATGATTACCAAAAACATGCAGATTGGTTTTTTAGTCAAATAGAACAGACGCCATGGATAGAAGAGATTTTTCAACATGAAATTCATTATACTGCGCTTGAAAAATGTTTTGAGGAATTAAGTGAAGGAATAATTACTCCTTTAAAAGTATTTGTCTCATATGAATAAAATGACAACGTACTTGTCACGTAGCTCACATATATTTTGTCATTAATATGATAATAAAACGAGGAGTAGCATGTACGTGTTAATTTTTAATAGGCACAACGGGTTGTTGCTCTTTCATTATGTACAAATCGTATATTATCTTTCTCAATGTACATATTAAGTAAAGTATTTAATATCACGTACATAAAAGGCGGGGTAATATGGATGGAAATAAGAAAAATGAAGAATTGAGTAAATTTAAGAAACAATGGTTTAATGAAGATAATCAACCAGTAGCTGGTATAGAGCTAGCCTTACCGCCTGATATAGGCAGCATGTTAGACTCGAAATCAGTTGATGATCAAAGTGGAGAAAGTAATAATGAATAAGTTTAATCTATACGCATCCATTTGGGTGCTTTTGTTTTTTTGACAATAGAAAATAGATCATCAAATTCTTATTGAAAAAAGATGGATCTAAATAGATCCATTTTCTATATATGTAAGTTTTAATTTTCACCAAAAAGTTTAAAGTGCATCTAGAATGCTAATAACATTTACCATTAAAGGATTGGGCTATTATGCATATTATTGTTGAAAGCATTATTTTAATTCTCACTGGGATTCTTGCATTAAAAATGACAGGTAGTAAATCTGTTAGCCAAATGACAAGAGCTGAAATCATCATAGTAGTATCAATTGCGCGTATTATTGTAGAGCCTGTATTAAGTAGGAAAGTAGTCCCATCTATATTTGCAGCTGTAATATTTGCAAGCGTACTTCTTATCATTCATTTCTTTGAACTGAAATCAAGGGAGGCGGAACAATTCCTAAATGGCAGTAGCTTTGTAATTGTTGAAAATGGAGAGATTATTAAAGCGAACTTGATGAAGGCAAAAATGTCTGAACAACAACTTTATATGCAATTAAGAGAAAAAGGAATACATGATTTAAAGATTTTGCAGCAAGTTACAGCTGAGCCGAATGGACGTATTGGTTATCAATTAATAGAGAAAGCTCAACCGATAACTTTAGAAATGTTAGAAAAAACATTAGATCAGCACAAAATAAAAAGATAATTTCTTATGTGAAATGCCAATATACAATTGAATTATTGGCATTTTTTATTTTTTCTAAATGTAAAAGTTAATATTTAGAATAGATATTCAGCCAATCTTTAAATTAGATATAGGCTTATTAATATGCTATATTCAATGGAGCTATAGTGACTGTGGTGAAAAAAGCAGCGTTAAAATGAATAGGTCTTTCATGTGATATTAAACATGAGATAAGAATAAGGAGATAAAAATAAAATGGAATTTTGGGAATCAAGTTTTATTGAGAAACAAACAATGTGGGGATTTGAACCTACAGAATCTGCAATTTTGACAAAAGATTTTTTTCTAGAAAAGAACATTAAGGACATATTAGTTCCCGGTATTGGATATGGTAGAAACGCAAAGGTATTTATCGAAAATAGTATAAATGTAACAGGTATTGAAATTTCGAAAACAGCGATCGATTTAGCAAGAGAAAACGGACTAGAAGATGTTAGTATGTATCACGGTTCAGTAAACGAAATGCCTTTTGATAATAAACTGTATGATGGGATATTTAGTCATGCACTTCTTCATTTGTTGAATGGACAGGAAAGAGAGAAATTTATTGAAGATTGTTATAATCAGTTAAAACCAGGAGGATATATGGTTTTTACAACTGTTTCTAAAAAAGCTCCCATGTACGGAAAAAGAAAACAGTTGGATAAAGATTATTATGAGATAATGGAAGGTGTAAAAATGTTCTTCTATGATTCTGAATCTATAAAAAAAGATTTTAATCAATATGGATTAGTACAAGTTTCGGAAATTGATGAACCAAATAAGAACATAGTAAATAAACCTTCAATCAATTTCTTAATGATAAAATGTAAGAAAGAACGATAACTAAAAGTTATTAAGAATGATTAAAGATGTTTATATATTGATTATGCACAAATAAAAAGGACAAGCATATAATATAAATACCTTTTAACTTTAAGTAACCTTAACTTTCGTTAATAGGGTATCTCAAAATCCCCAAAAGAGCACTTGCGGAAACAAGTGCTCTTTTATTTTTTTTGTTTCATAAATATTTATACTTGCAAATTTCGTCCAATAAAAATAAATCTGAGAGAAATAACCATATCTTTATTATACGATTATTTCTGAACTACAAACGTTATAGCATTTGTTTTTAATTGAATGTGTCTTTCATTACGAACTATATTATAAGCTAATTCTTTTATTTCAACTTTTACTTCTTTCCATCCTTTATAAATACTTTTTAATAGATGTATCATTTCATCAGTTGGGAGATTAATTTCAATTAAAGCTTCTAATTCTTCATTCGTTTTTAAAACAATTTCTTGTATGTTAGAGTTAATAATTAAACAATTAATACCGTCGTTTTTTGTCCCTTGTTTCATAGAATGGAGCACTTTTTTAAAATCTTCTTTTGATTTAACATGCTCTAAACTTGATACTGCAACGATATAATCATAAGCGTTAGAGTCAATATGATAGTTTTCAATTTCTGCTTGTTCTGTTTTTATAACCTCGAATACATCATGTTCTTTGCTATAAGTTTGTAGCTTTGTTAAAGCGGAATTAAGTAAATCAACACATGTAACAGTGCCGCTAGTATTTCTTAATTTTTGTGCAATTGGAATGCTATTTCTACCGACGCCAGAGCCAAGATCAAGTACTTGCAAGTTGTTTTGTCCTTCAAAGTGATCCATCAAGTCCATAACTGTTTTAACCGGTTTGTACAGCCAAGAGCCAATTTCAAATAGTTTATATTGTTCATAGCAAAGGTCGTGATATTTCTTTTCTTCTTGTCTTATGTAATCGATACGGTTCATATTGTTTCAGCCCCAATATTTTTATTGCAAAATTCATATGTAGGACAACCTTTTATATTTGTTTGAATTCGAAAAATACCACCAGCATGTGGATACTCTTTTAATTCGTCATCCGTCATTCTTGTTCTGGCTGTTGTAACATATAAATCTGTTAAATTAGGTCCTCCAAATGTACATGATGTTACATATAAAGCTGGAATTGGAATATTTAATATTTGTTCTCCAGTAGATGGATTCCATCTAGTTATTTTTGAACCTCCCCAATGTGCAATCCATAAACAACCTTCTTCGTCAATTGTCATACCATCAGGTAGACCATCATTTTCAGAGAAATTGATTACATCACTTGGATTATGAATGTCTCCAGTACGTATATTATATTGATAGCGAACCACTTTTTTAGTAGGTGTATCTATAAAGTAAAAGTATGTATGATCAGGTGACCAAGCAATTCCATTTGATGTATTTACATGTGAAACTTTTTTCTCTACACTTAAATTATGATGTAAACAATACAAGGAACCTGCAGCATTCATACCGTATGTATCTGTAGAACCTGCCCAGAAACGACCAGCTGGATCACATTTTCCATCATTGAAACGATTTTCTATTAAATGTGGTTCAGGGTCAAAAATATGTGTCAGTTTTTCGGTATTTACATTAATAGAATAAAAGCCTTTTTCCATAGCTAAGAGTAGTACATCCTCTAAATATGGAACAACACAGCCAATTTGTTGATTGAGTGCAATTACTCGGTTCGTATTAGCGGTAGGATTGTAGATGCATAATTTTCTCTCCATAATATCAACCCAATATAAAAGTTGCTTTTTTTCATTCCAACATGGTCCTTCAGCTAAACTTGCTTTAGCATCTAAAACTAATTCTATATTACTGAACAAGATGTTCACCTCGCGTTATAAGATATTAATATAATTCGATAAGAATAGAGGTAAACCTTTTAGTCAGAGGATATTAAGATTTATACTGTAGAAAAATGACCTTCTCACAAGTGATTAAAAAAGTGTATAAACAAGGAGAGGAAAATGCATATGATGTTTTATGAAATTGTTTGCTTTTCTTGTAAGAATATATTTCGTGTTTACGAAGGCAGTGAAAAATATAAGCGATTTAAAGAGAAACCAAACGGGGCATATTGTTGTGATGAGTGTAGTCATAAAATTCAATTAGAAGCGATAAAGAATTTTTTTAGGTAATTAAACTAAAATTCCGGAAGTCATAACTTAATTTTTATTTTAGAAGATTTTTTAAGAATAATGTCTAAATATAGAATGTAAATAAAGATGAAGTATACACAAAACAATTCGTTTAATCGATAAGTATATATTATGAAAATTGAGTTAGAAATAAAAACGGCAAGCTAGAATTCGCTTGCCGTTTTTTTTATAGTTTTGTATGTATTTGTATACCTTTTGCTTTTTCTTTTTCGTTCTTTACGCGTACAATTAAATTATAAGATCCAGATTTTGGTGCTTCAAAAGAAAGTAAACCTTCTTTTTGAGAAGTGACTTCTTCTTCGTAAATGACTTTATCGTCTTTAGTGATTTGTAATAAAATTGTACCCTCTTCAACGGTTGCATCAAAAGGAAATTGTACATTTCCTTGTTCAGTTTTGATCGTTTGTACATCGTAATACCCTTTCAGGGAGCCAATGTTTAAAGTTGTTTCGCCGTTTTTTTGAACCTTGGTGACTTTTACTGCTGTATTACCACATGCGCTTAATAATACAACAAGAGTTAGAATGAGAAATAAACGTAGTAATTTCATAGTGATCCCCTTTTTATCATTATAAAATTTTTCCAATGCGTAAATTAGTTTATCATTTTTTTATAAATAAATATATACATTAAAACTAAAAGTTGTTATTTAGTGATAATCTCTTATATACCATTTGGTTTCTATTAGTCTAAGAAACTTCAGTACATGTTGAATATTCGATTAATAAAATGTTATAGGAGTTAAATATTTTATCTTACTATTAGATTACTTGAATGAAAAGAAAACACCGAAAGTATATATAAAAGCAGGTACTTTCGGTGTTTTCTTTTTTACTATCGTGAATACATTTTCGGACATTCATCACCACTTGGTTCATAAAAACAATGGCTTTTAAACTGTCCTACAAATGGCTGATTATACCATTCAGGTGGACAAGCTCCAACTGGACGGAAATACCAAAGAGCCCATCGTGCAGGCCAGCGCCATTCACCTTGTAAAACTTTTCGTGCGATTTCTTTTTCTGATTCACGAGCGCGTTGATAAAAATATCCATATTGTACTGCTTCAAATCCGCCGGGGCTTTGATATACAGCGTCTCGTACGGTACGGAGTTGTTTAAAATCTAAGCAATCACAAAATACACGGTTTACTACAACGCATCCAACTAACTCCTCACCTTGGCGACCTTCGCCCTCAGCTTCAGCACGAATTAAACGAGCTAGTAAATCAACATCACTTTCGTTGTATGGAATAAGGGGCATAGTGATACCACCTTTCTGTTATAGTAAAGAGTGTATGTTATAAAACAATCTGCGTGCTTTTTTACATAAAAATAACATTTAATTTTAAGAGGAGCTTGTATAAAAAAAGCTAATTAGTAATAGTAGATAAATATAAAAGGGAGAGGTATTATGTATCGAATTCATAAAGACCATATCATTTACTCAATGTCACCAGAGAATAAGCCGTGTATGGAAGTGGAAATTGGGAGCAGTCTTGTATTTGAAACATATGATTGCTTTGAAAATCAAATCGATTCTGAAGATATTGTGTTTCAAGAATTAGATTGGAATCGAATTAATCCAGCGACTGGACCTGTATATATTAAAGGAGCAGAACCTGGCGATATATTAGTTGTAACGATTGAAAAAATTAAAATTGCAGAGCAGGGCGTTTTAACTACAGGTGCAAACCTTGGTGTAATGGGGGATGAGTTAAATGAAAATACAGTGAAAATTGTCCCAATACATAACGAACATGTTTTGTTTTCAAGTGAACTACAAATCCCGATTAATCCAATGATTGGGGTGATTGGTACTGCACCGAAAGAAAAGAGCATTTCATGTGGCACACCGCATGATCACGGCGGGAATATGGACTGTAAAGAAATTAAAGAAGGAACAACATTACTACTACCAGTTAATGTCCCAGGAGCACTATTAACGTTAGGTGATTTACACGCAGCAATGGGTGATGGTGAAATTGGTGTTAGTGGTGTAGAGGTTGCTGGTGAGGTAACGGTAACAGTTCAAATTATAAAAAGAAAGAAATGGCCGTTACCAATGGCTATTCAAAAAGAAAAAATGATGACGATTGCTTCAGAGAAATTGTTAGATGATGCAGCAAGTCGTGCTGTACATAATATGGTGAAATTTTTACATGAAGAATTAGCAATGTCTAAAGCTGATGCAACTCTTTTATTATCGGCAGCAGGTAATTTAAAAGTTTGCCAAGTTGTGGATCCGTTGAAAACGGCGCGTATGGAATTAGGGATGGATTATGTGGAGAAACTAGGATTTACTTTTAGTAAATTTCATATTAAATAGATAAGGGACGAAAAAGGATACTTTTGTATAAAAGCATCCTTTTTTAATTTACGGATTTTGTGAAAAGGGGTAGTATTTATTTTATATAAGTATATTTGAGAATGTGGATTAAAAAGGAGTTCAATAATGGTCAAAATTATGATTGTAGAAGACGATATGAAAATTGCAGAACTATTATCAACACATGTCGCGAAATATGGTTATCAAGGAGTTATTGTATCGGACTTTCAAAATGTATTAGACATTTTTTTAGATGAACAACCAGAGTTAGTTTTATTAGATATTAATTTACCGAGTTTTGATGGGTACTTTTGGTGTCGTCAAATTCGCGGTGTTTCTACATGTCCGATACTATTCATTTCGGCCCGTGAAGGCACGATGGATCAAGTTATGGCGTTAGAAAATGGTGGCGATGATTTTATTCCGAAGCCTTTTCATTATGAAGTTGTAGTGGCGAAAATTCGTAGTCATTTAAGACGTGCATATGGAGATTATGCACCGAAACTAGAAGAGCGAATGATTGAGCAACAAGGCCTTTGTTTATATCCTGAAAGACTTGTATTGAAACTTAGAAACGAAGAGATTGATATAACGAGAAACGAAGCTATTTTATTAGAGACATTAATGAAAAATTATCCGCGTGTTGTGAGTAGGGAAGTGTTGTTAAATAAATTATGGGATAGCGAATCTTATGTTGATGATAATACATTAAGTGTAAATACAACACGTGTGCGTAAAAAGTTACAAACGTTACATATAGAAGGTGCGATTGAAACGATTCGTAGTGTTGGATATAGATTGCATATTACTTGGGATACTGGTATAGAAAAATGATAAGGTTGTTTATACGTGATCATATACCACTTATTTGCTTTACTATAATTCAACTACTAGCTATATTTCTCGTATATTGGTTTGATGGGCATAATCATATTACAACGGCGTTATATGCAATGTTTCTAGGGGCTTTCTTTATGGGAAGTTATTTAGTGTTTCGTTATTTTACACATCGTTCTTTTTATGAGCGCTTAGCAAACCCGATGCAATCTTTGGATGAATCTGTTCAAAAATCTGATTTTGCAGCTGTATCGGCTGCTCTTCAAGAACTACTTGAGGTGCAATATCGACATTATCAAAATCAGCTGCAAATGCAAGAGAGAAAAAATAATGACCATTTAACCTTTATGAATCAGTGGATTCATCAAATGAAAACACCTTTATCTGTAATAGAATTAATTACACAGGATGAAGTAGATTCACGTTTTGAAAGTATAAATGAGGAAACTGATCGATTAAAAAAGGGATTAGAAATGGCTCTGTATGTCGCACGTTTAGAAGCATTTACACAAGATTTTTATGTAGAAAGAGTACAACTACATAAAATAGTGAATGATTCGGTACATGAGCATAAACGGTTCTTTATCCGGAATTTTGTATATCCAGAGCTTGAAATTGATAAGGACATTACTGTAGAAAGTGATGCGAAATGGTTACAATTTTTAATTGGGCAAATACTATCGAATGCGATTAAATATTCATCAGGTAGTAGAGAAAAGATTAAAGTGAAAGCTTGTAAGGAAGGTAATACCGTTATACTTGAAATTGCTGATAATGGCGTAGGTATACCGAAGCAAGATTTACCAAGAGTCTTCAAACCTTTCTTTACAGGAGAAAACGGTAGAGATTTTAAAGAATCAACAGGAATGGGGCTATATCTCGTATATGAAATTACGAAGCAATTAGGACATAGTGTAGAAATCCATTCAGAAGTTGATAAAGGTACGGTAGTACGAGTAATATTTTTTAATGTGTAAAAAGTGATCAAGGCTAAAGAACGTTGGAGATAAGTTTTTTAGCCTTGTTTTGTATTTTTTAAAAAGTTTTCATATGAATAAATGATACAAATTAGTAAAAATTAAAGATATGAGCACATGAAATTGTAAAAATAAACTTGAAGAAAAATAATTGCTTTTGAAGTACAAATAATAATATTTACGCATACAGTATTATCATGGTACAATATGGTTATTAATGACAGAAAGGAATGATGGGTGGACGATGATTAACTAATCTTATTTTTAAATGTTGAAATTCAATAAATTTCAATTTCTAAAAAATAGGATTAGTCTGCCCAATTTCCATAGAACGGTATTGCTATTTATGTTACGTAATAGCTTATTTGGGTGTGAATATTTTAACGACTAATCCTGCCAAATTTATTTGGGAGGATTTTTTTATTCTCCCTTAATGAAAGGGATCGGTATTATGAAAGAACTATTAAAATTAAATGATGTTTATGTTGAAATAAAAGAAAATATGTTGTTAGAGAAAATGAATGTGACAGTAAAACAAGGGGATGTTATCGGATTAATTGGTAAAAACGGTGCTGGTAAATCAACGTTACTTCAATTAATAAATGGAAAGATTGAGCCTTCAAAAGGGATTGTTGAATGGCAGCAAATGAATATGACAACCGCATATGTTGAGCAAGAAATAGAATCTTTTATTAGTAATGATGTAATTGCAAAAGAAGCAGAACTTCTTGCGAAATGGGGCGTGCCAACGAACGATTTTCATACTTTAAGTGGTGGTGAAAAGCTGAAAATTCGATTAGCAAAAGGATTTGCTGAAAATCCTAATGTCTTAATATTAGACGAACCGACAAATCATTTAGATGAGATCAGTACGGGATTTCTCATTAAACAAATAAAAAACATGAAAGGTACAGTTATCGTTGTATCACATGATCGATATTTTTTAGATGTTGTCGCAACAAAAATATGGTCAATTGAGGACAAAAAATTAATTGAGCATAGTGGTAATTATACGAGCTACATGAAAGCACGTGAGCAAAAAAGAAAGTCGCAGCAGCGTGAATATGAAAAGCAGCAAAAAAAGATAGAACAAGTAGAAACACATATAAAAGAATTGAGTTCATGGTCACAAAAGGCACACGCGCAGTCTACAAAACAAGAAGGTGTGAAAGAATTCTATCGTGTAAAAGCGAAGCGAATGGATGCACAAGTGAAGTCAAAACGAAAACGACTTGAAAAAGAGCTGGAGAAAACGAAAGTAGAACGTGTGAAAGAAGAGTATTCAGTTGAGTTTTCTATTCAAGCGAACAAAAAAGTAGGAAAACGCTTTTTAGAAGTAAAGCAATTAAAAAAAGACTTTCATGGGAAAGTATTATTTGAAAACGTTAATTTTACAATTCAGCACGGTGAGAAAGTTGCGATTGTTGGACCAAACGGTAGTGGGAAAACAACATTACTGAAGATGATTATGGGAATGGAAACTGCTGAAGGAGAAATATGGATTTCACCTTCAGCAAACATCGGCTATTTAACACAAGAAGTTTTTGATTTACCGCTTGATAAAACACCAGAAAATTTATTTTTTAAAGAGACGTTTGAAGAACGAGGAAAAGTCCAAAATTTAATGAAACATTTAGGATTCCAAGCGTCTCAATGGAAAGAGCCGATTGAGCATATGAGTATGGGAGAAAGAGTAAAGTGTAAGCTAATGGCTTATATTTTAGATGAAAAAGATGTACTCATTTTAGACGAACCGACGAATCACTTGGATCTACCTTCACGTGAACAACTTGAAAATACATTAGCTGAGTATAACGGAACATTAGTAATTGTATCTCACGATCGATATTTTCTGGAGAAAACAACTAACACAAAACTCGTGTTTTCAAACAATACGATACAAAAGCAGCTAGAAGAACCTACTAAAACAAGAGATGATATTGAAGAGCTACGTTTAACGTTAGAAACAGAGAGACAAGAAGTATTAGGGAAATTAAGCTTTTTAACTTCTAAAGACAAAGAATATAAAGCACTGGATGAACGGTTTATTGAACTTACGAAGCAGATTAAGGAGCTATAACGTAAGTAAGGGGGATTAACATGGGAGAAGAGAGATTCACTAAGTTATTTAAAATAGATTGTGGAGATATATACTTGCAAGAGTTTACGGTCAAAGATGCAGAGAGTATTTATAAAATAGCAAATCAACCGGAAATAGCAAAATTTTTACCAGACTGGAAATCAACGAAAGAACAAAGGGTGGATTGGATTGCAGATTATGAAATACCAGCAAACAAAGCATTTCTTGATGCAGTGAAAACTACGAATAACATAGATAATTATATGTTAAAGCTAGGAATATTTAAGAAAGCTACAAATGAACTCATTGGATGGTGCTGCACAGGTATGAAAGAAGAACTCCCTTCACCAAACAGAGAGGTAATGTATGCTATCTCAAATGAATATCAAAATCATGGCCATGCTACAAAAGCGACTAAAGGTTTAATTGACTATTTGTTTAAAGAAACAAATTTAAATGTCCTTAACGCAATTGCTTTAATTAACAATGTAGCATCAAATAAAGTTATTGAAAAATGCGGGTTTATTTATAAGAGCCAACAGAGGATAGAAAATCAAATATATAATCATTATATATTGAGAAAATCTGAGTGGATAAAAATATAACGTTTGGTAGTAAAAGACCGATAGCAATCGGTCTTTTCTCATTTATATAATAAAGATTTATTATACATTATATTTCCTACTACTATACAATTATTATAAGATAGTTATGCGTTAATTTTAGTTTGAAATAATTATGTTGTCAGTTTTTTTAGAAATCTTACAAGCGTGTAAGGTAAATGAAAGATGAATCAATATGAGCTGTAAGACAATTCATTTACACTTTATAGTGAGCAGTGGAAATGAAGGGAGAATATACATGGAAATTTTACATGCAAAAAGTATTAGTAAAGTATATAAAGGGAAAGTACCTTATAAAGCATTAGTAGATATTGATTTATCAATTCAAGAAGGTGAATTTGTAGGAATTATGGGTCCATCAGGTAGCGGAAAAACAACGTTATTAAATATGGTATCTACTATTGATTCTCCATCATCGGGAGAAATATTTATTAATGACACAAATCCTTTTCAATTATCATCAGAAGAATTAGCGTTATTCCGCAGAAAACAATTAGGATTTGTTTTTCAATCATTTAATCTTCTTAGCACACTTACTGTAAAAGAAAACATCGTATTGCCGATGACTTTAGATGGTGTTTCCGTGCAAGAAATGAACAAGCGATTGGAAGAGATTGCAGAGAAGTTAAATATTACAGATATATTGAATAAAAGAACGTTTGAAATATCAGGGGGACAAGCTCAAAGGACAGCAATCGCTCGTGCGATTGTTCATAAGCCGCAATTATTACTTGCAGATGAACCAACAGGGAACTTGGACTCTAAATCTTCAAATGATGTAATGGAGATGCTGGATACTCTAAATAAAGAAGAAAAAGCAACGATGATGTTAGTTACACATGATCCGTATGCAGCGAGCTTTTGCAGCCGAGTAATCTTTATTAAAGATGGTCAACTATATAACGAAATTTATTGTGGTGAAAGCAGACAAGCCTTTTATCAAAAGATTATGGATGTCCTTTCTTTGTTAGGAGGGAAAAGGCATGACTTTTCGTCAGTTCGCATTTAATAATATTTTTCGTAATAAGCGTACATATGCTGCCCATTTTTTAAGTAGTGCATTTTCTATTATGATTTTCTTTACGTATGCTCTTTTATTATTTCATCCTGATTTACAAGGTGAGTTGAAATCGACAAGTGCAACAATAAGTGCATTTGGTACATTGGGATTTTCAGTTTCGCAAGGATTGATTTTTGTATTTTCATTTTTCTTCATTTTATATTCAGTTAGTTCGTTTTTAAAAACGCGTAAGAAAGAATTTGGCGTTTTAATGATGCAAGGTATGTCAATGAGACAGCTTAAGAAATTATTATTAATTGAAAATATGTTGATTGGACTTGGTTCAATTTGTATAGGGATTTTCATTGGACTCATATTTTCTAAACTAGTCTTATTGATAAGTGCAAGTGTATTAATGATTAATAATGGTTTACCTTTTTATATACCAGTGCGGGCTGTATTATTAACAGTTATCACATTTCTTTTCTTGTTTTTAATTGTTTCATTATTTACATTTAAAATGATAAAAGTAACGGAACTTGTGGAACTTATTCGAGCAGAGGAAAAGCCAAAACCTGAACCGAAATCTTCAGTTTTATTATCGCTACTTTCTTTAATTAGTATAGGGTATGGATATTTTTCAGTATTTCGCTTCATACCAAGTACCAATTTTATTACGCTTGGAATAGGTGGCTCCTAGTAATTATAGGAACGTACTTTTTATATACACAGTGTAGCGTGTATATATTGCGCCTTGCTAAAAGGAGAGAATCTTTCTTTTTAAAGAGAACAAATATATTAACATTTTCTGAATTAATTTACCGTATGAAAGATAATGCAACGATGTTTTTTATAGTATCTATTGTTTCAGCAGTTGCATTTACAGCAATTGGTACAACAGCCGCAATTGGAAATAGGGATTTGGTAAGGATGACAAATCCGTATACATTTTTGTATGGAAGTTTTGAAAATGACAAAGTATTGAATAAAAATCTTTCTATTATAAAAAAGCACCTTTCTGATGCTAATATTCCGTATCGAATGGCTTCATCTTCATATATATACACAGAAAATGGCGTAAATGTAATGAAGTTAAGTGAATACAACGATCTTGCTAAAGCACTAGGCTATCAACAAGAAACAATTGAAAAAGAAGATGAAATTTTATTAATTCCTGGAGTCGTATCACAAAAACAAGAATTTAAAAATGGCGAGTATAAAAAGAATATAGAAGTCATTCAAGGTGACTGGACAAAGACATTTCATGTGAAAAAAGCTGTAGAAAATTTAGTTTTACCACACGATTCTAGAACTATTTATATCGCTGTTCAAGATCAGGTATATGATGGAATGCCTCTTACTAGTGACCCAGTTAATAAAGAAATTCCATATCGTACTTACGGATTTGTTGTAGATGATTGGATAAAAACGAAAGAGATTTCCAATCAATTAAAGAGTATATTTGATAAAGATCTTAGGGACAGAGATTTCTACTTTGAAGCTTTAACATTAAACTTGTTGGAAGCAAAGCAAAAGAATGGTTTATTACTTATGGTAAGTATTTTAGTCGGAATCGTCTTCTTTACATTTGCTGCTAGTTTTATTTATTTCCGATTATATACAGATTTGGATCGCGATCAGCAGCAATATAAAATGATTTCGAAAATGGGATTAAGTAAAGGTGAGTTAAAAAAAGTTGTAACGAGACAGTTATTATTAATGTTCTTTTTACCAATTGTCGTTGCAGTGATTCATACTGTAGTCGCTTATATAGCATTACAGCAATTAGTCGATTTTTCTATCATAAATAGCTCTATCGTTATTTTAATTTCATTTATATGTATACAAGTTTTATATTTCTTTATAACCCGTTGGCGTTATCTGCAAAAGCTTTATA
Organism: Bacillus sp. 2D03; assembly: GCF_003946765.1. Lineage (NCBI taxonomy): Bacteria > Bacillati > Bacillota > Bacilli > Caryophanales > Bacillaceae > Bacillus > Bacillus sp. 2D03. The sequence goes on from NZ_RPSJ01000002.1 coordinate 140,801, forward strand.
AGGTTATGGAGCAATAGAATTTATTAGCTTGTAAGACTACAATAAAGTATGTAGAAAAATGTACTGTATGATGAAAGGAAACGAGATGAAAAGAACTTTAACTATTTTTATGTTAACGATACTACTATTAATAAGTTTTAGTGCATGTTCTAAAAAGGAAAATCCATTTCCTGCAAACGGTGTATTAATTATTGGAGATGAAAATAATATTTCACCAATTATTAATCGTTATCAGGAAATTACGGAAGAAAATGAAGTGTTTTCTGTGAAAAAAGGGGAAGTTGGAAATGGAAATGTCTTAATTTTAAATGAATCTACAGCACAAGCATTGATTAAAGAAAAACTTTTTCGAAAACAAGATAATGGCTCCAATTATATTATAGATACGTTACCGAAATTCCCAAAAGAAGGGGCGCTATTATTTACAAGTGAAGACAATAAGACTATGAAAAGTATTAAAATAGGAGAGGAAGAGATTCCTGTTACATACGATAGTGATGCTTGGATAGGTAACAATCGTAAATATTCAACGGAATGGTATATGATTGTAGCAAAAAATAGTGTTTATAAAGAAATAAAGGCAAATGAAATGAAAATGCATCTTCTTCATTTGAAAAAATCACTAGGTGACGAAAAACCTAAAATGTCGACAGATAATACATTGGTTAATGAAAATGTCAAAGTAAAAAAGTTAATTAAAGGTTTGGAAGGAGAAGTATCTTTTCACTTTGTAACGATTGGCGAAAAACCTTAAAAAAGAGTTCGAAGTTGATAAAAATTTCATCAGCTTCGAACTCTTTTTAGTTTATAGACAAATCAATTATTATGCTTTACATTACTTCATTTAATCGAGTCTCACTCGTTTCTTCAATCGCATTTGAATTTTGAACTGAATTATTTTGTGCTTCTTTTTCTTTACGAGCCTTTTGTAGCATTTCAAGTATAATCCATAAAGGAACACCTTTATCCTTTAACATCTTCCATAAATCTAATTCATTAAATTTATGTTCAGGCTGTTTCATTTCTTTTTCGGATGAACGAATATCGAACTTGATAGGATCATTTACTTTCTTACTTTCAAGTTTAGTAGAAGAGATAGTATTATGCTCAAGAGTAGATGGAGTTATTTTAGTAGGTTGAGATAATGTATGAATATTTGATCCGATTTGCATGCTTTTTTCCTCCTTTTCAAGCAATGAGATTAGTTTTCTTATGGTTTTTAAATCTTTTTAACATGAGGAAACTATATTTAATTATAAATTCTAATAAACAGATTTACAAGTTGTATTGTAAAAAGTAAATGTTTATTTGAATTAATATTTATCAACATCTGTATATGTTTTCTATATATACAACGTATATAAAATACTTTACATTATGTTTAAGTTATTAAAGTATTCTGTTATTTTTTAAAAAAGAAAAATGTAAACGTTTTATTAGGGGGAGAAAGTATGGGGAAGTTATTTTTAAAAATATGTTTTTTCGCATTAGTGACCGTATGTTCATTCGCAGCGAAAATATCATACGCTGAAGAGAGGCAACAAAATAATTATCCTATCATATTGGTGAATGGATTTGCTGGATGGGGTAGAGAAGAAATGCTTGGCGTAAAATATTGGGGTGGTGTTCATGATATACAGGAAGATTTGAAACGCAATGGTTATACGGTACATACCGCAGCTGTTGGACCTGTTTCTAGTAACTGGGATCGTGCATGTGAATTGTATGCACAAATTAGCGGTGGGACAGTAGACTATGGTGCAGTACATGCTGAGAAACATGGACATAATCGTTTTGGCAGAACTTATAGTGGTTTTGCGCCGAATTGGAGTGAAACAAATAAAGTTCATTTAGTTGGACATAGCATGGGTGGACAAACGATTAGAACATTAGTACAGCTATTAAAAGAAGGTAGTTTTGAAGAAAAGAATTATGTAAAAAATCACCCAGACACCAAAATATCACCACTATTTGAAGGCGGAAAATCATATGTTCATAGTGTTACAACATTAGCAACCCCTCACAACGGTACAACACTTGCGGATGGTAGTCTTCTACTGCCGTTCGTTAAAGATTTACTCATTACAGCTGCAAGCTTTGGAGGAAACAATAATTTATCATTATATGATTTTAAATTGGATCAATGGGGTATAAAGAAAAATGCTGGAGAGTCCTTTTTCCAATATAGTAATCGTATTCTAAATAGTTCACTTTGGAAAAATACAAAAGATATAAGTCAATGGGATTTAAGTACAGATGGTGCAAAGGAGTTAAATAATTGGGTAAAGACGCAACCAGATGTGTATTACTTATCCTATAGTGGGCATGCATCACAAGCAGCACCTATAACAGGTTTACATTTGCCTCATATAACGATGAATAAAGTGTTAATGGGAAATGCATTTTTCTTAGGTTCTTATGCGAGATATGAAGAAAACCGTCTGTTAGTTGATACTTCTTGGTGGCAAAATGATGGTGTAGTAAATACAAATTCTATGATTGCACCCTCTTCTAATGTTGCTGTAAATAATAATGAGTCATTACAGATTGGAAAATGGAATCATATCGAAACGAAAGCGAATTGGGATCATCTCGATATGGTAGGATTAAGTGTTTCAGACTCATTAGGTTTTTCTAGCATTCAAGAGTTTTATAGAACAATTGCTGAAAAGCTATCACGTTTACCGAAATAGGTAATAATAAAGCGCTCTCGATGGAATTCGAGAGCGCTTTATATTATATTGAAAGAGGGATTTGGTAGAAAAATATGGGGGGATATTATGAAAATTCAAGTTGTATTATCAGGATACGGAACAGTAGGTAGAGAGTTTATAAAATTATTAAATGAAAAATATTCATATATATATGAAACATATGGGATTCAATTAGTTGTAAGTGGCGTATTAGGGAGAAATATTGCGATACATAATGAAGACGGCTTATCACTTCATCATTTATTGATGTATGGTGGCGGTACCGCTGCAATTGAAAAATATTTAGAGTATCATCCGAAGGAACGTGCAACAACTAGCATAAGTGGTACTGTATTGGTAGAATCAACAGTTACAAATCTTAAAGATGGAAATCCAGGGAAACAATATATGAAACAAGCGATGGAGAAACAGATGGATATAGTAGCAATTTCTAAAGGGGCGCTCGTTACAAACTGGAGAGAAATAAATGAAGCAGCAAGAGGCGCAAATGTACGAATTCGATATAGCGGTGCAACAGCCGCTGCACTACCGACCCTAGATATCGGACAATTTAGTTTAGCGGGTTGCAGTATTGAAAAAATAGAAGGAATATTAAATGGAACAACTAATTATATTCTTACGAAAATGTATGAGGAAGATGTGATATTTGAAGAAGCACTGAAAGAAGCACAAGATAAAGGAATTGCTGAGACAAACCCTATATTAGATATAAGTGGTTCAGATAGTGCGTGTAAATTGTTACTTTTGACAAACAGCTTAATGGGAACAGAGAAAACACTTACTGATATACATATAAAAGGAATCGAGCACGTTACAAAACAGCAAATTAGAAATGCTAAGGAACAACATAAAATTATTAAATTAATAGCATCAACATATAAGGATGAGGGGGGCAATGTCAATTTAAATGTTGAACCGTGCGAAATAGAAAAAAATCATCCGTTAGCAAAAGTAAATGGGACCGAAAAAGGAATTACGTTCTTTACAGATACGATGGGACAAGTTACTACAATTGGTGGGGCTTCTAATCCACGAGGCGCTGCAGCTGCAGCTTTAAAAGATGTAATTAACTTATATCGAAAAGATTTGTAAGACCGTACCGCCCTTTATAAAAAATACATATGTCGTGGACCTTTTGAGAATGAAATAAATATGCAAAAATGATTGCAGGGGGTAAGGAATTGTTTAAGGATTTTAAAGTTGTTAAAGATCGTCCCGTTTATATTCAATTGAAAGATTATTTGAAGAAGATGATTATGAAAGGGCATTTGCTCGGGGATCAAAAAATCCCATCAACAAGGGAACTAAGTGAATTACTAAGTGTGAGTAGAAACACTGTACTCGCTGCTTATGCAGATTTAGAGCAAGAAGGACTCATTTATGCAGTTAAAGGAAAAGGGAACTTTGTTGCGAAGGTGGATATATCTAACACTTCGTCTGTTGAAATAGATTGGAAAAATAAACTTAATACAGTGACCGCATTAGCGGATGAATTAGATTTAATGAAACATGGTGTTCGTTGGGAAAAAGGAATGATTGTTTTTAATAGTATAGCCCCGGATGAGAAGCTATTTGATGTTGAAAATTTCAAAAGAGCTTTTCTTACTCGTATGTCCATTGAAGGAGACATCGTATTGAACTACGGATATGCAAAGGGATATAGACCGTTAATGAATTATTTACTTCATTACATGGAAATGAAAGGTGTAGACATTTCGAATAAAGATATTCTAATTACAAATGGATTTACAGAAGGATTGGATATTGTACTCTCTTCTTTATCAAAAAAATCCGGGCGTGTCATTTGTGAGAATCCAACTCACCACGCTGCACTTAAGCTTTTCCGTTTACATGGACTTGAAGTTCATGGGATTGATATGCATGAGGATGGTATTGATACGAATGAAGTTGAAAAAAGTTTGCGTGAAAAAGATTTTGATTTTGCTTATTTAATTCCTTCTTATCATAATCCAACTGGTATTGTTACGAGTTCAGAGAAAAGGACGGAATTGATGAGGTTATTCTCAAAATACAAGGTTCCTATTATAGAGGACGGATTTAATGAAGAATTACGTTATTCAGGTTCACATTTAGCTCCATTATTAACTTTTGCTGGAGCTGGCAATAATGTGATTTATATTAGTAGCTTTTCAAAGGTACTTTTCCCTGGTTTACGTGTAGGCTGGATTATTGCAGATAAAGAGCTGATTCATTATTTAGAAAGCGTAAAAAGAGCAAGAACGATCCACACATCTACGTTAGATCAAGCTGTTCTGTTTCAATATTTACATGAGGGATATTTTGAGAAATATTTAAAAAAGGCAAGATCTGTTTATAAGAAAAAATATGAGTTAGCTGTCGGGGCATGTAACCAGTACATTCATTTCAAAAGAATGACTGGAGATGGTGGACTTCATTTATTTATAGAACTAGAAGAGCATATGAATGCCCGCACACTTTTACAAAAGTGTTATGAGAAAGGCGTTACGTTTTCACCTGGAGATGTTTTTTACTCTGATGGAGAAGGAGCGAACACTTTCCGATTAGGGTTTTCGCGCTTGAAAGAAGAAGAAATAGTTCGGGGAATTAAAATAATTGGTGATACAATAAAAAATGAAATTTGGAGTTGAGAAAATGAAAATCGGTGTTATTATGGGCGGGGTATCGTCTGAAAAACAAGTTTCAATTATGACGGGGAATGAAATGATTGCTCATTTAGATAAAAATAAGTATGAAATAGTTCCAATTACATTAAATGAAAAAGTGGATTTAATTGAAAAAGCGAAAGACATTGACTTTGCGTTGCTCGCGTTACACGGAAAATACGGAGAAGATGGGACAGTTCAAGGAACACTGGAGAGTTTAGGAATTCCTTATAGCGGAAGTAATATGTTATCTAGCAGTATATGTATGGATAAAAATATTTCGAAAAAGATTTTACGTTATGAAGGTGTAGAAACACCAGATTGGATTGAACTTACAAAAATGGAGGATCTAAATCTTGATGAGTTAGATAAGTTAGGATTTCCATTAGTAGTAAAACCAAACTCTGGCGGATCGAGTGTCGGAGTGAAAATCGTTTATAATAAAAATGAATTGATCTCAATGCTAGAAACTGTATTCGAATGGGATTCTGAAGTAGTAATTGAGAAGTATATAAAAGGTGATGAAATTACATGTTCAATTCTGGATGGAAAACAGTTACCTATAGTTTCAATTCGACATGCAGCCGAGTTCTTTGACTACAATGCAAAATATGATGATACTAGTACAGTTGAGGAAGTTATCGAACTTCCAGCAGAAATTAATGAACGTGTAAATAAAGCGTCACTTGCTTGTTATAAAGCATTAAAATGTAGTGTTTATGCAAGAGTTGATATGATGGTGAAGGACGGAATTCCATATGTAATGGAAATTAATACATTACCAGGGATGACACAATCAAGTTTATTGCCAAAAAGTGCAGAAGCAGCGGGAATTAGTTATAGCAAACTATTAGATATGATTATTGAAACATCATTAAAAGTTAGAAAAGAAGAAGGGTTTTAAGGGAATTATATAACTAATTTTTTGACAGTTTCACGAAGTATGCTATGATGAATACATTATAAAAACAAAATATTTATCCACTAGGGGGGCCTTTTATAGGCTGAGATCAAATGTGATTTTGAGACTCTTAGTACCTGATCTGGTTAATGCCAGCGTAGGGAAGTGGGAAAGACGTTGCTATTTAATGAGTAAATAAATACTGTCAATTTCACTTTCTTTACGCCTGTAAAGAAAGTTTTTTTATTTTACAGCTTTAATAATTGTGGATAAATAGTTATATTTTATATATTATTGGAGGGATTTAAATGACTTTTTCACAATCATTACGTAAAGAAGTAGATTCAATTTGGGAAGCGAGTTTTAACCATCCTTTTGTAAAAAAACTTGGTGAAGGAACGTTAGATTTAGCTAGTTTTCGTTATTATGTGCTTCAAGATTCATATTATTTGAGCCATTTTGCTAGAGTACAAACTTTAGGAGCTGCAAAAGCTCTTGAATTAGAGACGACAGCTCGTATGGCACATCATGCTCAAAATACATATGAAGCAGAGTTATCTTTACATGAGAATTTTGCTAAAAAGCTAGGGATAACAAAAGAAGAAAAAGATAATTTTATTCCTGCGCCAACTGCATATGCGTATACTTCACATATGTATCGTGCTGCGTATGAAGGGCATTTAGGAGATATTATTGCAGCAATTTTACCTTGCTATTGGTTGTATTATGAAATTGGTGAACGCTTAAAAGAGTGCCAGCCGGAAGAGGCAATTTATAACGAATGGATTTCTGCTTATGGATCTGATTGGTTCCGTACGCTAGTTGAAGAACAAATTACACGGTTAGATACTATTGCTGAAAAAGTAACAGAGGCAGACCGCAAGCGTATGAAACAGCATTTTATTATTAGCAGTCAATATGAATATTCATTTTGGGAAATGGCTTATACATTAGAAAAGTGGCCAGTGGATACAGACGTAAAAGACGTAATTGGATAAAGAATAGAAGTAATGTTATAGATAGGTGTGGATCATACCTATCTATATATTTTTTCTTGTCAAATTTGTGTAAAGTCATTAGTGCTACGGATATGGCGAAATAGAATATCGATAAGTTAGCTAATTTAATTGTCTACGAATTAACTGGATAAATTTCTGCCACATTTATTTTACATTCAAAAAACGTAAAGATTGGTGGTATGAAGTTAAATAAGAAAAGAAACCGGCTCTGTTAATTGTAATGGATTTGCTTTTTCTTTAAGGGAATTGCTAAATCATCATGGAATGCTGTTCATACAATATGCAAATATGCATATTGTATCTTTTTGAGTTCTTTATGTGTTAAAATTAGATATAGAGATATGGGAATATAAAGAAGCAAAAGCAGGAATATCCAATGAATTTTGAGAGGTGTTATATGTTTACAAATAAGAAATTAATTCGATTTGGTTTATCGTTATTTGTATTTTTAGGGATAATTAATTTTACAATCAGCTATTTCCAAACATATCTTGAAACAGCAGCAGATATTAAATGGGTAATTCCAGAAATTTGGAAAACTATTTTGCTAGATGTTCCTCAAGGGATACTTGTTCTTTTAGGCGCAATTGCTTTATATGATTTCACAAAAGAGGCATCAAAAAAAGACGCATCAATCTAAATGTGTCTTTTTTCAATTAGCAATTTCATATAGAGATTTGCTGGAGAAATAGAATGAAAAGCCCTAATTAGGGCTTTTTTTGTTGGAATTTCTTAACCGTCATAGAAACTGGTCACTTGGAGGTGTTATAGCGAAAGCCATTTACAGTACAGAAAAATCTAAGCAGCAGACGGAAATATATAGGATATGGATCATAATTATTGAGAAATTAATTGAACTTAGTAAGTATGAAGATATGACGCTAGAATTCATATTTTTTAATTTTTATTTATCTCGCTATTTGCCGGGCAGTAAGCCCCCCACCTCAAAATTCAGCGGAAGCAAAGAAGTTAGGTAGGGGATGAACAAAACCCCACTGATTAAATTTTCACTTTATAAAAATGAGCCCATAGTAAAAATAGGTATATGAACAAGGTGCATCATCTAGTGATAAGTCATACTTTGTTGGTGTACGTATTGAACTTAGTTTATAGCGCTATTTCTACTTAGATGTAACGAACAGGAATATAGGGAAGTATTGATGAGGTTGTATTTTATAAACGGAGGTTATGAAAATGAATCAGTTTCAACAAGAACTACAAGCGTTAAGCCTTAATGATTACCGGTCTGGAAATATTGTCTATTGGGACCAGCAAAACCAATATCCGTATTACTATATTGAAGATGCTGCTCGTCGCTGTGGCGGTTGTGGTCGTTGTGGCGGTTGTGGTGGAGGTCGTTGTGGCGGCTTCCGTTGTGGTGGCTTCCGTTGTATTGGTTGCTTCGGTTGTTTTGGTTGTGGAGGTTGTGGCGGCTGTGGTGGTTGCTCTAACTGTTTTGATGGTTTTACTGATACTACCGGTACTATTGTAACGTATGAATATTGATAACATCTATCTTGCTAGTTGCGGGTAGTAACATCCCCAAAAAAATTCAGTGAGAGCAAAGAGAAGTTAGGTGGCGGACTGCCCATAAAATCCCGATTGGTGAGAGCTGATTAAATTTTCACTTTATCAATTAAAAAACATTAGTTATATATGTACGTGCCGACAAAGAATATAGCCATTATTCATGGATATATTCAATCATTCAAGTAAAAGAGTAATAATAAGATATATAGATGTAATCAAGATGTGATGGATAAAGCAATGACTAGATTTAAAATCTAATCATTGTTTTTTTCTTATGGTTTTATCATTAAATATCTGTCTAGTTTGGGCATTGCTTCCTTCTAGCTAATGATTTTATTACAACCGTGTAAGGTTAATGTAATGTTAATCGATAGTAAAATAAGTTGCTTGAGTGTATTTTAAATAAGATTAAAAAGTACTGTTTATCTATAAAATAATTGGGTAAATAATATGTAATTAGGAAGTGTATGAATATGGTTGAACTAAAATCTATTTTCCATTCGTATAAACTAAAGAGAAAAATAGCTAAAGATTTATACGGAAAAAGAGATGAATTATCACTGTTATTAAATGAATTTAATAATATGAAATGTACAGTAACATCTGAAAAGAAGAAAAACAATATGTTATCTCGTTTGCAACTAATTTATGAAAATATGAAATTAGATAAGCAGTATCCTCTATCAGTTTCTTTTGATAGTAAATTATTGGAGCGATTAGAAAAAGAATCTCTACATACTATTGAGGATGGTGTAACATGTCTACATTTAATGTTAGATATGAATTATGAAAAAATAAAACAATATGGGTCGGGTACAAGTAGGTCATTCGTTCCATTATCGCAGTCTTCTATTTGTCTCGCTGATTGTATTTGTTTAACAGGATTTGTAGTAGGTTTACTAGGAGCAATTTCATTTGGAGCATTACTGTTATCTATATGTTCAGTCACATAACGCTTAATATTTGTAAAGAGAGCACCGATTTAAGGTGTTTTTTTAGTTTTTTGTAAATTTATTGTAAATGATAAGTACAATATACCAAGTGAATTGTATAATTCAAATGTATTAAAATATAAATGTAAGGGGTGCTGTATATGATAATTACTTTTAATTTTTAAAAGAGTCATTTTGATAATGTTTTGTTTAGATAAATAGTTTTTACTTTTCTTTTAAATACTTCGTTTAAATGAATTAGATTAAGTAATTATTGTTCTAGCTTTTTGATAATCAAGACAATCGAAGAAAGGAATCATTTTATGAAAAAATTAAGGCTGTTAACATTTGAAAATATAGTAGAACCCCTTTTAAATGAAGAGGTATCATTTATATACTTTCCTATTGAATGGCTGGACATCGTAGAGATACATTATAAGACGTTTTTATTAACGAGTAAGTTGAAACGTTTGAATAAAAGATTATATGATATGTTTTCGGATATATTGTTTATTCAGCATAATCCGTACGTATTAAATGAAAATATACCATGGATTGTATCAAAAGAACCTATTAAACAAGAGCAACTCGATTATATTTTTCAAAGTTGGTATGAGATTATTCATGATTGGAAGCCAAATAGATTAGTAGAACCACCAAAATATGAATGGCAATCCGATTTGATTTCTAATTTGCCAGTACTACATGATAATGAAACGTATTCTAAGTGGGTACCCGCTTTAATCTCACATATTTTTTGTGAGCGTCCTATATATTTAGAAAATACAAATGAAGAAGAAATCTATTTTTCTCCTCTTAGATCACAAAATATTTGTGAGGCGATGTCAGAGCCGATAAAAGATGAAAAAACACAAGATTTTTTCTCCTATGTATATCGATTCCAATGCATAACCCGTGGTGGTGAGAAGGCTCCATTATTAAATATTTCAATAGGGATTCGGAGATTTTATCAAGAATATAAGATGATAGGTCAAACAAACCTTGATATGACAACATTTGTTTGACTTTTTTTGATAAAATGCAAACATTTTGCAAACATAGGTTATCCAAAGATACTTTTACCGAAGTTTTTAACTGCTTCTTCCTGCATATTCGGTAAAACATGAGAATAGACACTTAATGTCATTGAAATATCTGTATGACCTAATCGCTCACTGATGATTTTAGGGTTAACTCCTTGTTTCAATAGTAGAGTTGCGTGTGTATGTCTTAAATCATGGAATTTAATTTCTTTTATACCTACTTTGTGTGTCATCCTAATGAAACTTTTTCTGAAATGTGCTCTTTTTATTATTCTTCCAAACTCATTACAATTTATTAAATCTTGATCTAGATAAGCAGAACCAAACCTTAATTTCTCTTTATTGATTAAAATTTTATGTTTTTTTAAGGCTTCTATTGTTTCATTAGGTACAGGAATTGTGCGTTTTGATGAATTTGTTTTTGCAGTTTTTTTGATTTTATTGTCATGACCAGATGTTTGATTTATTGTAACAGTATGTTTTTCAAAATCAATGTCCTGCCATCGTAAACCTAGAACTTCTCCTAGACGCATACCTGTAGTTATTGCAAGTAGATATCCAATGTGATATCGTGATTCTTGTGAATGAGCTAAAAACTTTTTTACTTCTTCCTCTGTCCAAGTCTGGATAGGGGGTTTTTCTTTTTTAGGTATCTCAGCAAAATCTGCTGGATTTCGAGAAATAATATTTTGTTTTACAGCTAGGTTTAAAGCGCTCTTTAAAATTCTATGCATAAGCAGAATAGAATTGTTTGCAATCCCTTTATCTATCGCAGTCTTATAGCATTTTTGAATGTGTATAACATTTAATTTATGGAGCGCGACCATTCCTATACTAGGTATAACATGTTGGTTGATAAATGCCCTATAGCCAGCAAAGGTACTCTTTTCTATGCTTATACTTTTAATTTCTAGCCAATGATTTAGGTAGTCTTTTAGCGTAACTTTAGATGGCTCTATAAAAGTTCCTTCATTCAATTCTGTAATCTTCTTTGCTACATCGGCCTGTGCTTCTTTTTTTGTCTTATATCCAGAAAACCACTTCTGTCTTCTTTTTCCTGTCTCTGGATCAGGACCGATATCAATAACGATGCAATATTTATTTCCTCTTTTTCGAATATGTCCTTTCACTTAAAACACTCCTTCATTTTGTTTTGAATCATGTTGTATAAGCCTAGTTGTAATTTTGTTGCTATGAAAATTACCTGTTTGGACATATCAGCGATGGGTATATTTTACCATATTTAGATTGTTATTAAGGGATAAAAAAAGAGCCATAGGGCCTCTTTTTTGCTATATTTATGGAAATAAAATTAAATGCATTTGATAAATAGCTGCAATAGTACATGTGATGTGGTTGTTAAAATACTAGCTAACCATTATATATATTATATTAAGTTTAATGAGTGGAAGAGATATTATTATCCAATATAAAAGAATACTTTGTTATATTAATTATTAAACTTTCTCAATAATTTTCAGATTAGCAAATGAATAAAATTCTTAATTTTTGTGATATTATGAAAATAACTAAAAAATGGACATAAAAAAAGACCCATGACTGTGTAAGTGGTGCTGCAACACCCCTACACCGTCTCCCTAACCACAGTAGGGAAAACAACTGTCATAAGTCTTCGTACATTAGTATAACACACAACCTAGATATAATGACACGTTTCTCTTAAATGTAAAAACTAGGGATGACGTGTCTTTTGTCCATAAGGAGGACAAAGATTGTGCAAGTTTTATTGGATTTTAACGATATGCAAGAAAGTCTAAAATTATCCGGTTATACAAATAGGAAGTTAGCGATACGTTTTAAAGTAACACACACAACTGTAAATAGTTATTTTAATAAAAAGGGTAAATTTGATTTTATGCACTTTGTGGATGCACTTAGGTTATATAAGCCTAAAGATATTAAGTTTAGAAGAAACTGCATCAAAGAGTGTATACCAACACTTTCACACAAAAATTTAAAATTGGCATTAGAAGTGTTAGATATGTTTGGAGAATATGAACTTCAAGATATGATTATGCAACAGATAAATAAATTTAAGAGCAACCAATCAGAGACCGAAAAAGAAATGAAAAAAGGTATTTCGAAAACAGTACGAATAAACTTAAACTTGGTTCCTTTATACCAAACATTGCGAGAAAGAAGTGAAAATACGATTACACCTAAGGTGTTCTTTGAGAAAGTTGAAAAAATGAGAAAAAATCAAAAATATATTGATAATGAACTTGTAATAATGTTGATTCTAAACACAATATATTCTTTTTTTGATTTAGGTAATTACAAGATGGTAAATGAATATATTCAACAATTATTACCTGATATTATAAAAATTAAATGTCGCTCTTTAAGAGATTCATTTTTGTTAAGAATAAAAGAAATGGAGATTTTTGTGAATCTTCACGAAAATAAGTTAAGAGAATCTCGTCAACAATGTTTTGATATAATAAACGATGAGACGAATTGTTATGTCAGTACTAAGGCGGTAGCGTATTGTAAAATTGGAGAAAGTTATGTTTTCTCCGATTATCAGAAAGCTAAAGAGTACATGGAAAAGTCACTAAAAGCTATTGGTGATCCACCTAATAAGAAACTAGAATTAAGGAGAGAAAAAGTCCTTAATACACTTTTGTTTTTAAGGATATACCATAAGAGAGATTTACATACTATTAACTTTGATGATTTAGATGAAGCCGAGAGAGCGTTTTTATATGTAAGGTTAGGCGAGAATGAAAAAGCAATTAGAATTTTACAGACCTTAAAAATTAACAACGGTTATCTTAGTAGTTTTCAATTGTATTATATGGGGCTCGCGGTTGGAGGCAAAGAAGGAAAAAGATACTTAGAACTATCCCTTGAAAGTTTTTCTAAATCAGGTGATTTCTTCTATATGTTTCTACCAAAAGAAGCATTGGAATGTTATAATTAAACTATACATAAAAGGTGGTGAAGCACTTGAAAAATAAGTTTGTAAAAGTAGTGTTATCTATTGTAGTTGTAGCTTGTTTTTCTATCACAACTTTTCAAGTGACAGAAAAAGATAAAGTACAAAGCGCTAAAGAACAAAAAACAATTCTATACATGATTGATCCAGGTCCCGGAGGCGGATAATTATATAAATACAAGAAATGACACTATCTATTAGATAGTGTCATTTCTGCTTTAAAGGGAATGGAAACATTTTGACTGGAACGACAAAAACTTTCCACTTTTAGAAAGTTCACGTATAAATAACAGGATGCAAGGGGGAACTAGTGGTGACAAAAGAAGAAATTGTAATGCTATTCTTAGATACAGTAAAGGAATTCGCTCCTGAAAAATTAGATGAATATATTGCAGAGATTAAAAAAAATAGCCTATCCTAATTCGAGAGGCTATTTTTCCATTTTCTTATGATGTTTATTCAGAGCTTGAGCGATAGCTAACATCTGGTCTAATGCCATATCTTCTTTATCTTTTGGAAGAGGTTCTAGCCATGCCATAATTTCTTTAAATTTCTCGTATTTATTATCATCCTTGTTTGCTTCGTTATTTTCTCCATATAAGTAGTTCACAGGAACGGCAAATCTTTTCGCTATTTTTTCTATTGTCTCACGACTCGGGAAGGCTTTTCCATTTTCGAATTTTGAAACGGTACCCTTAGTAAGATCTACTTCTTTACCAAATTGTTCTTGGTTCATTTTATGTTCTAAACGAATTTGTTTTATTCTATCTTTCATATCCATAAAAAAACTCCCCTTATTAAGACTTTTCGATAATCCTAAATCCTATTAAGTTTATTATAAAGTTTCCTGACAAGAAACGTAAAGAACAAAAAAGTTTCCTATTCTGAAATTTTTTATAAAAAACACTTGAAGTTTCATGTAATGAAACATATAATGAACTTGTAAGCATCAGAAGGGAGTGATCAGATGCAAACCGATACACCTAAAACAGAACTTCAAAAAGCATTTGAAGAATCTGGACTTAAATATCATGAACTAGCTAAAAGGGTAGGGATATCGAAGTCATACTGCTATAAAATAATCAATTGGAATTTAAGGGTTTACTATGATGTGGCAGTTAATATATCTAAAGTATTGGGAAAGGAAACAACTATATTATTTAAGGAACAAGAAAAAAATTTTAAACAATAAGTTTCATTGTGTGAAACTTATTCAAGAGGAGTGAAAGAAAATGGGTTTAGAACAATTTATTAAAGAATCTATTCGTGAAATTGTAAGAGAGGAAATCAGATTAGCAATAGCTGACTTACAACAACAATCACAACCAAATAAGGTTATGCGAGTGAAAGAAGCCGCAGCTTATCTCAACATTGCGGTTTGCAGAATGTATGAATTAGCAAATCACCCTAGGTTTCCAGTAATAAGAGAAGGGCGTAAACTACTTTTTCTGCAAAAGGATTTAGAAGCTTGGCTTGAGGCACAAAAGGAGGTGATTTAGTGGAAGATACAACATCATTAGTTATATTCTCAATGTTTATCGTATGTAGTGCATGGTTGCTTTACATTACTTACGAACCAATAAAACAATGGGCTTGGAGTGACGTAGAACAAAATAAAAAGACCCACGGCAATGGGTCCTTTTCTAAAAAATAAGTTGTTCTAAGTATACCACGGAAAGTAGGGAAATAGTACATGGATTTAATCGAATATCAAGTGCTAGTACCTAATAAGTTTTGGGACTTAGCAAAAAGAAAAGATGAATTAAAACAGATGATACAGCAGTATTTCAGTGTTTGTTATCCGCATTATAGAATCCAAAGAATTATCAAAAGCGGACAAACATATATTGCAATTTGTACTAGGAGGTAAAAAGATGGCGATATTTAGACAAGTACACACTTCATTTTGGAATGATGTGAAAGTGCAAGAAGATTTCACACCAGAAGATAAGTACTTTTTCTTATATTTATTAACTAATCCACAAACTAAACAAATTGGTGTGTATCAAATAACAAAAAAACAAATGGCTTTTGAAACAGGTTATTCGCATGAAACTATAAAGGCTTTGATGCAACGTTTCGAAGACTATCACAAGATAATAAAATACGATAATGAAACCAGAGAGTTAGTCATTTTTAATTGGGGAAAATACAACCTAAAAAAAGCTGGAAAACCAGTTGAAGATTTAATTAAGAAAGAATTAAAAGAAGTGAAAAATATATCTTTGTTGATTCCAATCTGCAAACATATAGAGCAAAAGTCCATAAAAAAGCTAATTGAAACGTTTATTCACGACTCGTATAACGATACGTTAACGAACCGTGGCACGATAGGGGGACAAGAACAAGAAAAAGAACAAGAAAAAGAAAAAGAAATAGAAAAAGAAAAAGAAATAGAAAAAGAAGGACCTTTAGTAGTAGAAAATCTCGCAATCGATTTTTATATGAAAAATTTCGGACATATCTCTCCATTCATGGGAGAAGAAATTAATCAATGGATAGATGAACTTAATCAATCGTTAGTAGTGGAAGCAATGAAAATTACTTTAGAAAACAATAAACGTAATTGGTCTTATACAAAAGGAATTTTAAAAGATTGGCACCAACAAGGCTTTAAAACAATTCAAGATGTAGAAGTAGCACAAGCATCATTTCGAAGACAACAACAAAGCAGAAAACGTACTGGTAAAGGTTATGCTAATCGAACTGAAGTTGTACCAGATTGGTTACATCAACAGAAAGAAATTAAACCAGTGCAACAACAACCACAGCAAGCTTCAAACGAGGATCTCAAGGATAATAAGAAACGTTTGGATGAGATTCTAATTAAATATAAAAATACTAAAGGGGAGTAAGGTATGAAAAACACAGGTGTTGCAAGAAAAGTCGATGAGCTAGGTCGCGTAGTAATTCCGATAGAGTTACGCAGAACTTTAGGGATTGCCGAAGGAACGGCACTAGATTTTCATATCGATGGTGAAAACATTGTTTTAAGAAAACATGAAAAGTCATGCTTTGTAACCGGTGAAATTTCTGAAACCAACATAGAGTTGCTAGGTGGCCGAATGTTTTTGAGTAAGGAAGGGGTAATTGAATTACTGAATCTTATTCAGAAGAGTGGGCTGGCACATGCCTAAGCAACTAAACATTTTCGATGTAGATCCAGCAATTTGTGAGTTCGATGTAATGAAAGCCAATGTTAAGAAAGGAAATGGACGCGTTACATATGCAGATGTACGTGTCCAAGTTCCTAAGAATGCAAAGTGTACGGATGAATTACCACGCACAACTAAACAAGATGATCGCTATGACATCTTTGAGCAATATGTAATGGCAATATGGAGATTTCAAAGAGCTGTAGATAAGTTTTTCAATTGGGATACAGCTGAAGAATTGTGTAAGGCAGCAAGGGATAAAAAAGAAATAATTCCGGTAAGGGTTTATTTAGGAAGTGGCTTTAAACCTAATGTTGTTGAGTACATGAGGTAGTAAAAGGGAGATGGGCATATGAAAAAAGTAGAAATTGATGTTAGTAACAACAAGCTTTTAATAGTAAAGGATGGAAATGTTACAGCATTCAATCCACCGGAGAGTGGTTTTGGTGAACAAGTTGCTGTTTGGATAAACGGTAAAGTTGATCGTGTAGATACTAAGTTTACTGAAAAGGTAAAATAATTATTTTTAGAAAGTAGGTTCGCTTATGAGTGTAGCGAGAAATCATGAAGCGATGAAGGAATCACGGTTGAAGGTATACATCGCTTTAGAAGAAGCTAACTTCATTTGGGATGAAAGAGATGTAGTTCGTTTTCGTAAAATGTGGAGTCAAGGTATGAGTTTGCCGAAGATGGCAAAAGCATTAAGGAGACATCAAGCGGAGGTTGCTCTCCTTGTAATAGATCAGGCTGATAAGTATTTAATTGAAAATCGTCCGATAGGATTAGGAATTTGCTAAATAGGAAGGGGAAATCAAAAATGAACATTATGGAAAATGGTGTATTAGAAGCAACTAAATTAATGAGTGAAGTAAAAAATGAGGGTCAAGTTATAAATGAAGCTACAGTTTTTCAGATTGCAAGTATCTTATCGATTGATGAATTAAATGATTATCAGGAAGCAACTTTACGAACTTGGAATAACAAAACTGATTTTGGAGGACGAGTTTCAAATGCAGCTTTAGGACTTACAGGCGAAGCTGGTGAAGTTGCCGATATTGTTAAAAAAGCAATTTATCACGGACATGGTTTTCAACCATCGCATTGTCCAGGAGAAGAGGACGGAAACACTTATAAGTTAGCCTTAGAGCTTGGAGATATTCTTTATTATTTATCAATTATGGCGCATGAACTGGGATATACGTTACAAGATATTGCTGAAATGAATATTGCAAAATTAGCTAAAAGATATCCAGATGGTTTTAGTCGAGAAGCAAGTCAAGCACGTGTAGATGTAAAGTAAGACAAAATTTGAAATTTGTATAAAAAACGAAATATAAAATTGTGGCCATTAAAAATTCGAAAGCAAAATACGAACGAAATCATCAACTTTAATCCTTATATATTCGTAGTTTGGAAAGATGGCGTGAAAATGAAAAGTAAAGATTATCAAAAAGGATATTTGCGAGGGCAATTAGATGAGGCGGAAATTACTTATAAAAATATAGTTTCAATTATGGATGACATGATTGAAGATCCAACTAAATTCACTTTGGAGTGGATCAGTGAGCTAGAAAAGTTTTTAAAGAAGCATGGCAGATTATAAAACAAGACAAAAGCGTTATTATATAGTGATGCAAAAAGAGTACATATCGAATATGTACTCTTGAAAAAGGGAAGTGTAAATAAGTTATGAAACACTATACTACAACATATGCTTGTCTCATTTAAAAGTGCAAGGAATATGATAAAATAGTTATTGTATTGAAGAAAAAACATGCACAAAAAATGTGCATGTAAAATAAAAAGCTATGTCTTGTCTATTTAAATATATGCTTTGTTTATATAAACCGTGATTATGTTTGAGCAAAATGGTTATTTATTAGCAAATATAAAGAGCGTTTTTTTAAACGCTCTATGACCAAAACTAATATTGAAAATGAATGCCACATGATATTTTGTGTATGTTTTTATTGAATGTGCAGTTTTTATACAAAAACGATATTGCGTTATGAAAAATAAAAAGGACAGTTAGTTACACTAATTGTCCTATGCATAAGAAGAATTCGATGGCTATTCATCTTGCACTTTGATGTATCTATAGTATTAACATATTTTCAAAAGTTATTCTTTAAACTAAGAAACAGCTAGCTAAAAGCTAACTGCTTAGTCCCAAGGAAGAGGAACGGTTTATTAGGTCTAAGGTTGAAATAAGGGTTTTAGATGTTAAGACCTAAATATAGTATGGATTTCACTTTAGAAATTATGCATATAAATTTTATTCTTGCAGAAATGGTTAAAATACAAAGCAGCTAGTTCAGTGAACTAACTGCTTTGCGATCTAAAAGAACAATACACATACACGCTATGTTTTGTAACTTAAGATTACAGTTATAGTATAAACAGTATTGTAGAATATATATAAAATGAAAACTTTTGTTAGCACAACGAAGCAGTCAGCTTAATTTGCTAACTACTCGTTGTATAAAGGAAATTAGGCCCTACAAGTACAGATATGTAACTTGAAGTTACAGTTATAGTATAAACGTAATTGGAAATGTTATTCGGGAGTAAAAAGGAACCTGAATTTTATTTTGTAACAAAAACTTAGTCAAAGAGCAATGTATATAAGTGCCCTTTGACTAAGCTTTTATGAAATGAAGTTTGAATACCTTTTCAATATTAAGGTATGACAAAAATGCTTCGTTGGTGAAGCCGATATAAAAAAGAGTGCTCGTTTACGGCGCTCTAAAGATAGGAGGTAACTAATTCTGTGAACATAACGAACTTACTAACAATGTATGTTGTATGCAAAAAATAAGAACAAAAAAGCTAACTGCTCCAATCTTAAAGAAATATTAACTGAAATGTCTTAGAAGTTTCTGTACTTAAAGTATATTTAGTGTATTAAAAAAGAATTCTTCGAAAAATTTCTTTTCTCGGAGTAAATATTCAATGATATTATTTAAGGTTTTAAGAAATTTTATTGGAAATTGTTCAAAAAAGTATACAGATTTCATATAAAATTGTTGAAATAAAAAAGAGCACCATTATATGGTACTCTTTTATGAATCAGTACACCATTTAAATATTGTTGATGTTTGTGAGTCATGAACAATTAAATGGTTTAACAAGTAAGGATTCAAGATAATGTATGTAAGATGAGTATAAGTTGTTACAAAGAAATAAAAATTAGTCAGCAAAAGCAAAATGATTAGCTCTTAATGGAAAATGAAATGCATTATTAGAAACTCATGATATAAACAACTAGGTTGTGAAGATTAAACTTTTTCAAAAAACTTCATTTGATATTACTCTAGAATGGCATTATTGAACTTATAAATTAATATGTCTTTTCGTTTAGTGGCAAAATAAACACCTTGATAGGAGTAATAACGTATTCCTTTAAAAATACGCTTTTTCATTAGGGAATTAATCTAAGCACTAGATAAATAGATGCGTATACTTATATTATGTGAGTTGTGAAAGTAATTAAACTGAATTTTTATAGTTTAATTATTAGTAACTATTTTTATTCTAAGAAAAATGAATATTTAAAAATATTCAACGCTATTACAATTGAGTGTTTCTTAGTATAAGAGTATTCTCTCAAAATTATTAAATAAGGAGGAAATAAATGAAACATAATGATTGTTTTGATCATAATAACTGCAATTCGATTGTTTTTTCAGCAGATTGTTGTAAAAATCCACAGTCAGTTCCTATTACTAGGGAACAATTAAGTCAATTAATTACTTTACTAAACTCATTAGTATCAGCTATTTCAGCATTTTTTGCAAATCCAAGTGATGCAAACAGAGTAGCGTTATTCAATGTGTTTAATCAATTTTTAATTTTCTTAAATTCCTTATTACCTTCCCCAGAAGTTAATTTTTTGAAACAATTAACTCAAAGTATTTTAGTTTTATTACAATCTCCAGCTCCTAATTTAGGACAATTGTCAACATTATTGCAACAATTTTATAGCGCCCTTGCACAATTCTTCTTCGCTTTAGATCTTATCCCTATATCCTGCGACTCAAATGTTGATTCTGCAACTTTACAACTTCTTTTTAATTTATTAATTCAATTAATCAATGCTACGCCAGGGGCGACAGGTCCAACAGGCCCAACAGGTCCAACAGGTCCTGGAGGTGGAGTAACAGGTCCAACAGGCCCAACAGGTCCTGGAGGTGGAGCAACAGGAGCAACAGGTCCAACAGGAGCAACAGGTCCAACAGGAGCGACAGGTCCAGCAGGTACTGGTGGAGCAACAGGAGTAACAGGTCCAACGGGAGCAACAGGCTTAACAGGAGCAACAGGCTTAACAGGAGCAACAGGCCTAACAGGAGCAACAGGAGCAACAGGAGCAACAGGTCCAACAGGTCCAACAGGAGCAACAGGCCTAACAGGAGCAACAGGCCTAACAGGAGCAACAGGAGCTGGAGCGGTTATTCCGTTTGCATCAGGTGGACCAGTAGCATTAGCAACTGTTTTAGGTGGATTGGCAAACACAGGAGCACTTCTTGGATTTGGAAGTTCATTCTTCCCAGTAATTGTCCCACCTGGTGGTCCAATTACTATAGGTCCTGTACCTCCAGTATTTGATTTTGCATTTGTAGCCCCTCGCGCAGGTACAATTACTTCGTTAGCAGGCTTCTTTAGTGTAAGTGTAGCGGTTGCTTTAGCATTAGGAAGCATACAAATTCAAATGCAGTTGTACAGCGCGCCAGCAGCAAGTAATACTTTCACTCCAGTAGGTGTACCATTACTATTAACACCAGCATTTAGTGGTCTAATTGCTATCGGTGCTACTTCAAGTGGTATTGTTGGAGAAGCAATTGCGGTAGCTCCACAAGATAAGATATTACTTGTTGTTTCATCAACTACACCTGGTTTCGATATAGCTACTGCTATTACAGGATTCGCAAGTGCGGGTATAACATTCGTATAATCGCTTATAAGTTTCTTGTTTGAAAACTTTGAAATAAGAAAAGAGAATGTCAAAAAAGTATCCACAGATTAACTTTTGAAGACATTCTCTTTTTTTAATTTTTTTTATTTTCGGTACTATACTATATTTTATGTTTAATGAAAATGATTAAATATGCTATGAGAATGTGATGTGATTGTGTTAAATTAAATGATCACTGCTAGTAAATTACATAGTAATAGACATAAAAGATGCACCAAGTAGGTGAAGAAATCCCACCTACGCAATTCGATACGTGGCTGGGACAATTTGAATTTTAATAATAAATGGGGAATGAGAAATGGCAATTGAAGCACATAGATGTAATGTTAAAGGGTGTAATGGTCTTGTAGTTTTCGAAAATGCTGATTATGATTTGCAAAATCCAGACACATTTAAAGGAGTTTATGTATTTGATGATCCTTCTTGTAACGTTTGTGGAAAAGAATTTTTAGTAGTTCCCAGCTATGCTGTCATTGATTTTGATGAAGAAAAAGGAGATTTTGAAGAAATTGAATCAGCTTGTATTACTGAATGGCAGAATCAAAAATTTTAATCAAAGCGTTATTTTATTATAGATAAATAGGTGACTCAGCAATTGTGTCAGCCGAGTCACCCAATATTATTGATATAGAAAATATTCTTTTTCTATATGTAGTTATAGTGAGTTTTTAGAGGTTAACTCTAAACCGCAGTTAAAGGACAAAGAAATTTATTTTAGAAAGTATTAGATTTAACTATGTTAATGCTACAACAGCAAGAGTTAAACCTAACGTATTTAATGTATTAGAATATGGTCCTACATGAACAGTAAGAGTACTTGTTATACCTAAAGGTGTAGTGAAAATAGCGGGTGCTGATACAGAAGTGAATCCTGCAGTATATCCCAGAGAAGTACCAGAGCCAATGATTGGATTATTATTCAAATACATAGTGATACCTGCCGAATTACCTCCTGGTTGAATGATAACTTGCACTTCATAGATTGCCAAATAGGTTCTTCCACCTTCAAGTAAAACAGTTGTTGGTGGTGTGAATGAGATTGCCGTACCATTAGAATTTACCACGGTATCTAGTGGAATCGCAGAATTTACAGAAACTATTGATGGGGTAGTTTGAACAACATTTAAACTGTTAGCCGTGGGGGATGGACAAGTGCAAGGTTTGTGAATGTTAGAGTTATTATCATTTTGGTAATTCACAAATAATCAAGCTCCTTTGCGTAAGATAATTTTTTATCCTATATAAAACGTAGCTTTTTTGTATCTAAGTTATTTTTAATAAGTTTTTAAAGATAAGTCGAATATTGTTGGTCAGTCAACTCTTAAAAGTATTTGATACTCTGGGATTTTAAAATGCATCTGATAAATATATATGAATGTTTTTTTAAGGACATTACTGTAAGTTAGGAAACATAATAAAATAGTTATTTGGGCATAAAAAAGAGCACAATATATGTGCTCTTGGATAAGAAAGGTAGATTTCTATGAGTGGATGACTCCATACAATAATATATGCTTGTCCAGTTAAAAGGTGAAATGTTTTAATAAAATAGTTATTTGATAGAATTTTGATAAAAAGCGATGATCATTAATTCACTCCTTGACTCATGACAATTGCTTATGTATTGAAAAGTTATTCAGCTATTTGAAATATAGTTTCATTAGCTCTAGAGAATCCATATAGTTTCCTTGCGAACTTTAAAATACCTTCTTCGCTCTCTGTTAAAGTTTTAACATCGTTTTCAAAATAACGTCCTATCAGTTCTAATTCAGACAATTTTTTCTTTTCTTTATTAAGTGTAATTTGTTTTTCTTGAATCATATCTTCTTGTTTGTAAATGCAGATTTGAATGGAAATAACCATAGGTAGCATAAAAGCAAGTGCTAATAACAGACGACGTCTTAGTTTTTTATTCGTTTGTTGATTCTTATTAGGGTTAATTTGTTTTTTTGAGATTGATTGTTGTGGTGTTAAATTTGGGACACTCCCCATTTTAAAGCCTCCATTACTTATGTATAGAATTTAAATTGTTTAAAAGTATTATATATGTTAAATAGATAATTTTGAATCTATTTGGATAAAGGGGGGGATTAAATTTAAATAAAAACGTTATTTGAATAGAGAAGTCCTAGATTTAGGGGGTCTAGGGCTTCAAATCTGAGCATATCTCACACGGCATTATAAAGAGAAAAGAACGTACTGAAGATAACATATGAATGTTTCATAAATGTAATAAAAAAGCGCCCTATGACTAAAATGTATATTGAAAAAAAGTTCACATCATATTGTATGTATGTTTTTTATGATGGTGCAATTTTGAAACAAAAACGTTATTTGAATTATCAATGCGAGTTTTACATTATTAAAGGAGGGAGAAGGGGGGAATAGAAGTATAATTCTACTTTTCCCTAAGAATAAATAGATTTGATTAAGGTTGAGTTATATTCGTTGTGACACAACTTGCTTCGAAATTATTGTTAAATACAAGTGTACCTTCACCAGTAAATGGCACTCTAATAACTAGATTCTTACTATCATAATCAAATTCTGTTGATAGTGAACGTGATCCGTACTCAACGGAGGAGAATACAAGTTTACCGTTAGAAATATTATAAATAAGAGTTAAACAAAGTGGCTGAGTTAATCCTGTGATAATGCAAGACATTCTATTTAAACCTCCTATCTTCTCCCTTATTAATAGCGTATGCAAATAGTACAAGCTTTGGCACAGTAGAAGCGGATAGGGAATGATGTAAAGATAGAAACTTTTAATAAAAGTGCTATTTTAATCAAAAGGAAGAATGAACATTGAACGTAAAGGAGTACGTCGTTTATAAAAGTGAATCATCTCTATGGATTGGAACTATACAGGAGTACGCTGAGTATATGATCGTACTTCCTGCAACAGTTCGTTTTTATACAAGACCAGTGTATCAAAGTAGAATAGTAAGTCGGAAGAATGCTAGGAATTATATAACTGTTACGGAGGTGAGGAAGATTAATAAAAATTTCATTTTGTAGAGAAATGGTGTGATTAAGTATGGGCATTGAATACGGAATGTTTGTATTAAAAAAGAGCAGACTTTAACCTACACATAAAAGTGCTGGAATTGTTCTAAAGGAAGGAATATCTGAAATATAAATATAATTGAGGGGAGTGAAATAATAATGGAAACTAGTACTTTTTTAGGGCTGTTCTGGGGGTGGATGACGGTTATCGTATCGGGAATACTTTTCGTCCGTCCATCGGTGCTACGTGAGTTAAAAAAATTAGTGGTTGAAGACAGAGGGTTTGGTATTATGTATGGTTTTCTATCGATTTTCCTGGGATTAGGTACTGTAATTCTACATAATGTATGGGTATTCAACTGGCAGGGATTCCTAACGGTTATTGCATGGCTTGCATTATTAAAGGGAATTTACATAATTGCATATCCTGAACCCTCTAAGAAAACAGACTTTGAAGTAAGGATACTATCAACACGTATAGTACTCGCTATCATTGGTGCTTTGGCTTTATGGATGCTTATAGTAATCTATATAAAATAATCTTTTTTTAATAAATAAAAGAGCCTGATATGAGAGAAAAGGCCTTTTCAAAAATTGCAATAGTAGGAAAAAGAAATACTTATATTGTCATCACCCTGTACCATCCATTTTGTTTAAAATATGGGGAGTTAAACTCACACATTAGTACACAATTGGAAATATAATCAGTATGTAAAGAAAGAATATGTGAATTATTTAAACAAAAAGTGCTAACAAGTTTGCAAACGAACTTGCTAACACTTATACAAAATATACATAAATTATCGCTGATATGTCTTCCTCAATAATAGCCATAATAAATTAGAACACACTAGTACGAAACGCTCATAAAACCATTTTTAATTTACATGATAATAGTATAAACTCTATATTTCTTTTAATAATTTAGGGTTATATCTTTTCTGCATTAGATGCTTTTAACCACGCTTCGTAAAATGCTGTAACTGATGCATAACGTTCTGCACGATTTTTATTTACAGCACGATACGCTACCTCATATAATTCCTTACTTGCTTTCCATTTTATAAAAGAACGATCTTTTTCACCGCCTAAAAGTGAGAAAGCCATTGCTCCCATATTAAATACATTTGTTCTTTCATCAATTGTTGCGTTTAGTTCAAATTCCTCTGGTGACATAAAACGGGAGGAACCCCATAGCCGGCCCATTTTATTTATGTAAGGTTTCTTACTGTATAAATCTATATCACAAATTTTTGTTTCTTTTGTATTAAAATTATATAAAATACTACCGTCATAAAAATCTATTGCTACATAGTTTTTCTTTTCTACATAAGTATGGAAAGAAAAAATGGAATGTAAGGAATGAATTCGTTCTATAGCAGATAAATGCCTAAATTTATAAAATGGTGAGTTTGGATTTTTATATTTTTCAGGAGGTGGGAAACTCCAATGCGAATGAAGACATTCACCATCAAACCAATCGAAAATTAATACATATCCAGATTGAACTGGAAAATGATCAATTAGTCTTATGAGCGATTCATGCTTTAAATCTTCATAGATAGTAACTGAATTTTTTAGCCTTTTAATAGCATCACCCGTTGTTCCTTCATATGCAATTGTTTGTGCTCCTGCGTATTTGATAAATTTCTTGTGACCATCTTTTTCTACACCAAAACTTATATTACCTGAGTCTTGCTGGTCAAAAACTGCAAATACGGTCCCTAATTTAATAAGCCAATCAAAATTATGATATTCTTTTAATTGGAATGTTACACTATTTAACTGAATTTCGACGGAATTATCTTTCATAGCTTACCTCACATTTAATATAATTAAGTTGTACATTCCACTATTCGACATATTTTATGGAAATCCTATGCTAACAATATTAAATTTTATAAATATAATGATAAATACTTATAAAGAGGTGAATACAATGGATCAACAAATTGTTATTAAACCGTATCAAAAAGACTGGGTTGAAGAGTATATAAAAGAAAAAGAGAAATTCTGTTCCTTGTTAGGACAAGAAATAATTGCTGTTGAACATATAGGAAGCACAGCAGTAGAAGGATTAGGAGCTAAACCTCTTATTGATATGATGATTGGCGTAACAGAACTGCAAATAACTGAAAAGTGGATTGAAGTTCTATCGGAAATTGGATATGAGTATGTTCCAAAAGATGCAACCAATTGGCGTTTTTTTAGAAAAGGAAAGTGGAGAGCGGGTACTCATCATTTGCATGTTTATATTTATAATAGTGACGAATGGAGGAACAATATTTTATTTCGTGACTTTCTAATAAGCCATGAATGGGCACGTAAAGAATATAGAGAATTAAAAGAGATACTTGCTATTACATATGCTTTTGATCGTGTTTCATATACAAAGGCAAAAGCGCCGTTTATTCGAAAAATATTAGAATTGGCTAGAACTCAATGAATTTATAGATTCTTATCTAACTAGTTTTGAAACCTCTTCCTACACTTTTTATAGGGAGGGGATTTTTTGTTTTTTCATGACTAAATATATAATTTCTAATTATTGGAGGTAAACTATTTTATTTATTTTGATATTTCTAGTACATTGGAAATATTAAGGGGGAATTAAGCAATGAAAGCTATTGTACATCAATATAAAAAAGGATTAGAGGGAGTAGGATATAAATTTTCACCTAAGATAAGTCCTAGTGCAGGTGAAGTAAAAGTAAAGTTAAAAGCTGCCGGGTTAAATCATAGGGATTTATTTATTATAAATAATAGAAAAGAAATGGATCTACCATTAGTAATAGGGTCAGATGGATCAGGAATTGTTACAGAAATAGGAGAAGGAGTTTCAAATATTACACTACATACAGAAGTTATTATTAATCCTAGTATTGGATGGGAACATGCTACTGAAGTACCAGAGTTACCGGAAGTGCTAGGTGGGCCGAAAGATGGAACGTTTGCTGAATATGTAATTGTACCAGTTGAAAATGTTGTAGAAAAGCCGTCATATCTTACTTGGGAAGAATCAGGTGTTTTATCTTTATCCGCATTAACTGCATACAGAGCGCTTTTTACTAAAGGTAGATTGAAGCGCGGCGAACACGTTTTAATTCCGGGAATAGGCGGTGGTGTTGCTACATTTGCCATGTTATTCGCGAAAGCAATTGGCGCAAAAGTGAGTGTTACTTCAAGGGTAGAGAATAAAATGGAACTTGCTGCAAAATATGGTGCAGATATTTCTTTTCATAGTGCCGGAAATTGGGAAGAGAGCTTACAAGGTGAAAAAGTAGATTTAATAATAGATAGTATAGGTCCAGCAACTTTTTTGAAATATTTTGATGTATTAAAACCAAACGGAAGAATCGTGAATTTTGGTGCAAGCTCAGGAGATAAAATTGAATTACCATTACGCGCGCTATTTTACAATCAAATTGATATTATGGGAACATCCATGGGTAGCCGTGAGGAATTTAATGAGATGATAAAGTTTATAGAAAAACATCAAATTAAACCAATTATTGATAAAGTTTACTCGTTAGAAGAAGCAATTCGAGCACTAAGCTGTATGGAACGTGGAGAACAATTCGGAAATATTGTACTTCAAATGAATTAAAAAATATGATTTTGCAATTAGTATATTTAAATGAATATGTTATGTATTCC
Source organism: Bacillus sp. 2D03 (assembly GCF_003946765.1). NCBI lineage: Bacteria > Bacillati > Bacillota > Bacilli > Caryophanales > Bacillaceae > Bacillus > Bacillus sp. 2D03. Next base: position 169,337 of record NZ_RPSJ01000002.1, read on the forward strand.
AATCATGAAAAAAATACGAACTGCCTTATTATAAAGGTTTACGAGCTTTATACATAAATAGCGTATAAAATTTGTTTTATAATTGTCACATGAGTAATAGTAAAATGAGAATTAGGTGAGAAAAGTTTAAGCCCATTTTCATAATGGTATTGTATACTGTGTAAATCAAGAACACTTGTAAGTAGGGAGAGAGTATTATGAATTACACAGTATTTCAGTGGTTTAATAATTTTGCTGATTCATCCAAACTATTAGATACAATAATGGTTGCTATTACAAATAGCGCTGCATACGTAGCCATTTTATTTATGCTTATCTTATGGTTTAATAATGGAAAGAAAGAGAATGCAATTAGAAAACAATATACAGTTTTATATACGACGCTTTCGGTTATTATTGCATTAGTAGTAAATGTTCTTATACACGCAGTATATTACCATCCGCGTCCGTTCGTATCATATGATGTACATCAATTAGTACCACACGCAGCAGATTCATCATTCGTTAGTGATCATTCTGTACTTGTATTTTCAATTGCCTTCGTATTTATTTTTAGAGGAGAAAAACTGAAATATATCGCGCTCTTATGGGCAGTGTTAGTCGGTATATCACGTATGTATGTAGGTGTTCATTATCCTTTAGATATACTTGGTGCAGCTTTCATAACAATTGTTACGAGCGGTTTAGTAATGCAAAGTACACGTATGTTTGAACCAATAGCGAAATTCGTATTCAAAATGTATGCATTAGTAGCGAGACGAATTCCTTTCTTAGCAAAATATAACCATATCGCATAATTTTCTTATAAAAAGTTCCCCTTTGGAAATCCAGAGGGGAACTTTTTATAGTAAATAAGAAAAGAGTTTAGAGTGATATGCAATCAAGTTTTGGTGAAGTTAATATTCAGAAATTTCACGCACCGTATTTTTATTAAATAAAACAAAAAATAACAATAGTTAGTTTCGTATTGTTTTAAAGGAATTAAAAAGAAAACTTCGAAACATATAGTATCGTAAACAAAAACTACAAATTATAAAACGCATCTTCGTACGAATCCATTCCAAAAGAGAGGAGATAAGTATGCAAAAACTTCAAACGAATAAAGGCGCTCGATATATGATGATTGCTTTTATTGTTTTGTTTCTTATTATGATTTTGCGTATAGTCTATATTCAGGCAGTAGGAGTCGTGCATAATGTAAATGTAAAGGACCTCGCGGATGAACAACATAATAAAAAAGGTGTTTTAGAAGCGAATCGTGGTACTATCTATGACCAAACGGGAAAGGTGTTAGTACAAGATTCTACAACGTATCGAGTTGTTGTGAATTTAAAAGGAAAAGATAAAGTGAAAAATAAAGATGAAACCGCACAACAATTAGCCGATGCGCTTGAAATTGATAAAGAAGAAGTATTAAAAAACTTTCATGAAGGGCGTACGCAAGTTGAAATTGGGAAAATTGGTCGGAACTTATCTAGGGAAAAGAAGGAAAAAATTAATGATTTAAAAATACCAGGTGTATCTTTTATGTCGGAAAAAGCAAGAGTGTATCCGAATGAAGACTTTGCATCCTATATACTTGGTTTTGCTAGACCAGATGATAAAGGGAATACGGAAGGGAAGTTTGGGCTTGAAAAGAGTTTGGATAAATATTTGCGCTCGACAAACGGGAATATAGAATATGTGGGTACACGAAGGGGGATTCCGCTTACAAATGATATAGGTAAAGTAGAACCTGCTAAAAATGGGAATAACGTGTATTTAACGCTTGATAAACAAATTAATAGCTTTTTAGAAGAAGCGATGAACAAAGCACAAGAGCATTATGATCCTTCTATGTTAATTGGAATTATTGCTGATCCAAAAACAGGTAAAGTTTTAGCGATGTCTAGTAAGCCTAGTTACAATCCTAATGTAGGTGATATCGAATACTTTTTAAATGATCCGATTGCAAATGCATATGAACCAGGTTCAACTATGAAAGTTTTTACGTTAGCAGCTGCCATTAATGAAGGTGTATATAACGGCAAAGAATATTTTCAATCTGGAAAATATTCCGTTGGTTCCTCTGATATAAAAGATCATAATGGTGGATTTGGATGGGGATCAATTACATTTGATGAAGGTTTTGAAAGATCATCAAACGTAGCTTTTTCTATTTTAGAAGATCAGTTACTGAAACCAAATAAATTTAAGCAATATATGAATAAATTTGGATTCAATCAAAAAACAGGAATAGATTTACCTGGAGAAAGTAAAAATACTTTATTATTAAATACGCAAATTCAACAGGTTACAACTTCTTTCGGTCAAGGTTCTACAGTAACTCCGATTCAATTAATCCAAGCGGCTACTGCTATAGCAAATGACGGGAAAATGATGCAACCATATATTGTTGATAAAGTTGTAAATCCAACAAACAAAGAAGTTATTATGGAAAATCAACCGAAAGAAATTGGGAATCCGATAAAAAAAGAAACAGCGGACAAGGTTAGAAGCTTAATGGAGCGTGTTATAACATCTTCAAAAGGAACTGGTACAATGTATAAAGTGGATGGTTATCCAATTGGAGGTAAGACAGGAACAGCACAAATACCGAATCCTGAAAACGGCCGATATATGGAAGGGAAAGAGAATTACATTTTCTCCTTTTTAGGAATGGCTCCAATTGATGATCCGGAGTTAATCGTATACTTAGCTATTAAGCAGCCAAAGTTAAAAGGAGATGAGTATGGAGCTCAGCCTCTTGCTGAAATATTTAAACCTGTTATAAAAAACAGCCTTGAATATTTAAAGGTGAAACCGTATACAGAAAAACAAATAGCTGATGCAACGAAGCAATCTCAATTAAAAGTACAAAATTATGTAAATCAATCGATGGGTACAGCAGAGAAAAGTGTAGAAAAAGAGAAGCTACAGCCAATAATTTTAGGAGAAGGAAAAATAATAAAACAATATCCACAGTCTGGCGAGGTCATGAGTGAAGGGGATCGTATATTTTTATTAGGGAATAACGCACAAATGCCAAATGTAAAAGGTTGGTCCATGCGTGATGTTATGTATTTCTCTAAGCTTTTGAAATTAGATTTGAAAACTTCTGGTACAGGTTATGTAACGAGCCAAAGTATTGAAAAAGGACAAAATTTACAAGAAGGAGATACACTAGAACTAGAATTAGAACCGCCGTTACAACCGTTAACAGAGGCGAATACGAATTAATTCAAACTTGTTGAAGAACCTATATCCAATAGGTTCTTTTTTAAAAATTTATGAGTAATTTCACGCACCGTATTTTTTAGAAAAAATAATAAATAAAATACTTAACAGTTACTAAAACAAAAAAACTTACATATATTGAAATTAGAACGATTGTTCAATTTTTGTATTAAACGATGGAAGGAGTCTACATTGAATAAAAGACGATATGATAGTGATTTAGCCAAAGAAATAATAGGAGAAAAAGCGATAGAGTTATTTTCCTTAAAAGGGTATACAAAAACCTCCATTGATAACATTGCTAAAGCCTCTGGTTATAGTAAAGGACATATATATTATCATTATAAAAATAAAGAAGAATTATTTGTTTATTTAGCTAAAGACAGTATGAAAAACTGGCATGATAAATGGAAAATGGCAGAAAAACAGTATACAAACGCAACTGAAAAATTATATGGAATGGCTAAATTTGTACTTTATAATTACAAAACGCCGTTATTAAGAGCGGGGCAAGAACTTGCCTCTGATCCGAGCACGAATCCTTCTACAGTTCAACAACTTTATGGTTTAGCTGTTGTCCCTTTAAAGGCATATCAACAAATTTTAGATGAAGGTATAAAAAGTGGTGAGTTTTATATGAAAAATGTTGAGGGTTCATGCCTTTTATTAGGTTCATGGCTAGGTGGATTATGTCAATTCATTCATTCAATTGAAATGGAGAAATTAGAAGTTTTATTTGAAGAAGCTATTAAAATTTTTTTACTCTCTATTTCAAACAAATATATGTAGCGTGACACGCGAATTAGAACGATTGTTCAAATCCTTACACTCGTCCGTTTTCATTATTTGTATAAACAACAGGAGGTTATTTATATGGATGAGCAAAGAGTCGCAATTATAACTGGCGGCGCTTCTGGTATTGGTAAAGCTTTAGCCATTCAATTAGCAAATAAAGATATATTTGTAATTATCGCTGATATTAATGAAGCCTGTGGCCAAAACCTTGTGAATAATATAAAAAATAATAATCAACTAGCTAGGTTCGAATATTTAGATGTTACTAACGCTGGATCCGTAGAAGAACTTATTATAAAAATAGTTAATGAGTTTGGTAGAATAGATTATATGTTTAATAATGCAGGAATTGCTATGTATGGAGAAGTATACGATATGTCTTTGGATGATTGGAAACATATTATTGAAATAAATTTATTAGGAGTAATTTACGGAACACAATTGGCTTACCAATTCATGAAAAAACAAGGATTTGGTCATATCATTAATACTGCTTCTGCAACTGGTTTAGGACCAGCTCCCCTTTGTACCGCGTATGCAACAACCAAACATGCTATCGTAGGTTTAACAACTTCATTACATTATGAGGCGGAAGAATACGGTGTAAATGTAAGTGTGCTTTGTCCAACTTTTGTAGATACACCCATATTTAAAAAATCAATTGCAATTAATATGAATAAGAATCACATTATAAAACAACTAAAAACAAATAAGCCAATTTCAGCTGACAAGTTTGCTGAAATTGCACTGAAAGCTATTCATAAAAATAAATTAGTAATTTGTCCAATGCCATTAAAAAAAACGATGGACGTATTCTTTACTTTATTTCCTTATCTTCATAAAAAGCTAATGCGTTTCGTATGTCGAATTGGTCGTAAAGCAAAAATGACGGAAATATAAATATCTGATTATTTTTTATTTACAGTTAAAAATAATTGTGATAATATGGGAAAAATCAAATGCAGTGAAGAGAAGAGTAAATAAAATGAATTTTTCACAGAGAGCTCCATTTAGCTGAAAAGGAGTAAAAATTCTTTATTGAACCAAGCCTCTGAGCAGCGCATCGGAACCTATTATTAGGGGATGGTGTGACGGGAGCTCCCGTTATAGAGCTATGGTATAAGCATGAGTTAGAATGCAGTACCTGATAAGGTTAATATGGTGACATATTAACAAACTAGGGTGGCACCGCGATGATAAATCTCGTCCCTAAGATTAAAAGTCTTGGGGGTGGGATTTTTTTATTGTTTTAAAACAATTTGGAAAGCGGGGGCCAAAAATGAAAAACTTTCTTAAAGATTGGAAATATCCTTTATTACTACTGTCCGGTGTTGGTATTGCGAATTTAGGAGCATGGATTTACTTAATAGCATTGAATGTACTTGTCTATCATATGGGCGGATCAGCCTTAGCTGTTGCTGCTTTATATGTAATAAAACCATTAGCCACTTTATTTACAAACGCTTGGTCTGGGAGTATGATTGATCGTTTAAATAAACGGAAATTAATGATTCACCTCGATATATATCGTGCGTTATTTATCGCTATTTTACCTTTACTTCCGTCACTTTGGATTGTTTATGTATTTGTATTCTTTATAAGTATGGCCAGTGCAATTTATGAGCCAACTGCTATGACGTATATGACGAAATTAATTCCAGTAGAACAAAGACAACGTTTCAACTCATTACGTAGTTTAATAGGATCTGGTGCATTTTTAATTGGTCCAGCGATAGCAGGGGTTTTATTAATTGCGAGTACACCAGAGATTGCTATATATATAAATGCTATAGCATTTCTGTTATCAGGATTCACTACATTACTTTTACCTAATCTTGATAAGAAAGAAGCTTCGGATACAACAAGTAATACATTATCTCTTACAGTATTAAAAAAAGATTGGAACACTGTTATAAATTTTAGTAGAAAACATGTGTATGTCGTATGCGTGTACTTCTTATTTCAAAGTATGTTCGTATTAGCAACCGCTACTGATTCACTTGAACTATCGTTTGCGAAAGAGGTATTACTACTAACAGATAGTGAATATGGTTTTCTAGTTAGTATAGCTGGTGCAGGATTTATTTTAGGTGCCATAACAAATACAATTTTGTCAAAGAAATTAGCACCTTCACTTCTAATTGGAATAGGATCATTATTCATTACAATTGGTTATTTAATTTATGCTTTTTCAAATGTATTTTTAATAGCTGCTATTGGATTCTTTATTTTATCTTTCTCTATGGCGTATGCAAACACAGGATTTTATACCTTTTATCAAAATAATGTCCCTGTCCATATCATGGGACGGATTGGGAGTATATATGGGCTTGTGATTGCTGGCATCACCATTTTAATTACGATTTTGTTCGGAGTTGCAACTCAATTTATTTCTATACAACTTGTGGTTATTGTAGGCTCATTGGTAATGCTGCTTATAACTATCATATTGTGTGTATTTACTTTATTGCCCTCACATTCTAAAGTGCATTCCTCTGAGTCAATCAATTCAAAATAGTAATCTTGGTTTTGATTTACGGTATTCAATTGGAGGGTTTACCCTCCTATATATGGAAATATAAGAAGGGTGAACAATATTGATAAACGAGGGTGGTTTTTGTAATGAAAACAAAAGATCAAATAGACAGCATTGTAAAAGAAATGCATCAGCATATAGATTTCTCTGGGATAATTTTAGTAAAAGAAGAAAAAGGCTTAGTCTATGAAGAGGCGTTTGGTTACGCAAATCGCAATGAATGTATAAATAATACGCTACAAACAAGGTTCGGAATTGCCTCCGGTTGTAAAATATTCACTGCTATCGGTATCTGTCAACTTGTTGAGAAGGGGATAATTACTTTTCAAACAAAGTTAAAAGAGTGTTTACGTATAAACTTTCCAAACTTCAATGAAGATATTACAATACATCACCTTTTGACGCATAGTTCGGGTATTCCAGATTATTTTGATGAAAGTATTATGGATAACTTCGAAGATCTTTGGGAACAAACTCCTATGTATCTATTAAAAAATTTAAAAGACTTCTTACCATTATTCCAAAGCAGAAATATGATGTTTGCACCTGGAAGTAAGTTTCACTACAATAATGCAGGTTTTATCATACTGGGATTAATAATCGAAGAACAGACAGGATTTGAATTTACGGAATATATAGAAAAAAACATATTCAATCCAATTGGTATGAATGATTCTGGCTATTTTTCTTTAGATAGTTTACCAAGACACACAGCTTTAGGATATATAAAAGACGAAATTAACCAAAATTGGAGAACAAACGCCTACTCTATACCAATAAAAGGTGGTTCTGATGGTGGTGCTTTTATTACTGCGCCAGACATGCTGAAATTCTGGGAAGCGTTATTTAACTATGAAATCATAAGCCGAGAATATACAAACATGCTTTTAACTCCTCATATGCAAGTAAATAATAATCAGTCTTACGGCTATGGAATATGGATTGAAACAAGAGAAAACAAGATATTCAAATATCATGTAATGGGATATGATCCAGGAGTCAGTTTTCGCTCAGCCGTATATCCAGGCTTAGGTATTACAGTAGTTATTCCGTCAAATAAAGGAGCGGGTCCTGAAAAGATAATGAAAGAATTAGAAAACTCTTTTTCATAAGGTTAAAAGAGTTTATGAACGCATTAATAAATGCAAAAAAGACGTACTATTTATTTGTACGTCTTTTTTGCATAAACAATGCTTAAAACTGATGGGAAATCACATTCTATATTTTATAATTTTTATTAGCTAGTATATTTAAAGTATGGAATGAAAAGAAGCGAATATAATTTTCAAATGTAAACAAGTAAATAGGAGGACTCTAAATGGATATTCTATTTGTTATTCTACTTGTTGTTTTTATAATGATATTAATGCAAGGTAAAGAATATAAAGTGAATATTAATCGTATTTGGTTCATTCCGACTTTGCTGTGCTTTGCGACAATCCAGTCTATTATTCATATGGGACAATTAACTATATTGAAAGTATTACTATTCGTTGTAATGCTGGGGATTGGATTGGGTCTTGGAATGATTAGGGGAAAAGTTTTAACATTTCGATTAGATAGTGAAACAGGTCATGTATTACGAAAAGGAAATTGGTTAAGTACAACTATTCTACTTGCCATTCTAGGTACGAAGGTTTTGATTAAACAAAGTATGTTTTCTAGCAGTACTCACTATACATTAATGGTTGTAACAAATACCTTTTTATGTATCACATTAGGTACTGTAATTAGTAAACGATATTATATTTGGAAAAAATATAATGAATTAATACAAAAAACATGAAAGTATTCATCCATTGTTTAACAGCGCCGTGAACGGTAATACTAAATAACATTGAACTTTTACAACAAGGGATGATAATATGATATTCATTTATACAGATTTTGGCGGAACACATTCAACTTCACTTGCTGCAGCTTATCATTTAAATAAATTACCAACGGATCGCAAGTTAACGAAAGAAGAAATTTTGAATGTAGATTACTTTAATAAATTGAAAACAGAAGATATGGGCAAAATCATTTTTCATGGAATAGACGAAAATGGTAATCCGGTTTATACAATTGGATGTGGTGCATCAAAAGTCGTTGTACCTGCGATGAAACATTTAGGAGAGATTTTGCAAAAACATTATCAAAGTCATGAAAAGATTATTTTTTCTAATACATCACCAACAGTGCCTTTACCAATGACTTTCGGTGGTCTGTTTTCTAGAAGATTTCACATCGACTTCATCGGCGTACCGTTACTCGTATGGGGAGCGAAACTTTGCTGTGATAACGTACAAAGACTTGTTAGTTATACGAAAGAAGCTGGTCGATTGACAAATGATTATGTTGTAATTTTAGATAATGAAACCTTTAAATAATGTATAAAAAGAAGAAAATCGGGCAAATACTTCGGTTTTCTTCTTTTTTTCGTGAAAATGACAAAAAATATTCACATTTAATATCCATCTACTATAGCCAAAACAATAAAGTCCTGTTACCATTACAGGGATATTCTCTTTTCGTAACATAAATATATAGAAAAGTCAGAAAAGAGGAATTGAATTAAGGGAGGAACAACATGAAGCGTGTTGCTTGGATTACTGATAGTACAACTGCGAGTTTTACAACAGAAGGAGATAACTTTGTTATCCCAATTGAAGTTATTATTGATGGTGTGTCGTACAAAGATTGTGAAGAAGGTGTGCGTGAGCGCGTCTATAATGCGTTAAACGAAGGTAAAACTGTCACTACATCACAGCCTAACATAGGGGAAATGGTAGAGTTATTTTCGAAATGCAAAGAAGAATATGAAGAGGGATTTGCAGTTGCTATTAGCGGAAAAGTAAGTGGAACTTATCAAAACATGAAGTTAGCTGCAGACATGGCAGGTTTCCCATTAACGGTATTGGATAGTGAAACAACAAGTTATCCAATGGATGAACTAATTAGAAAAGCGAAATCGTTATACAATGATGGTATGACGTTACAAGATATACACAAAACATTAGTAGATGAAAAAAGAAGACCTTTCCACGTATTCCCGAAAAGTTTAAAAGGCCTTTACGCAAGTGGACGTGTAAAGGGAGTTCAATTTTTACTTGGAAGTTTATTAAGTGTCAACTTAATATTAGAAGTAAAAGGTGGAGAGCTTTTACTTGAAAAGAAAGTTCGCAAAATCCAAAAATGTCGAGAATACATTAAAAATGAACTCGAAAAAGAATTACCAAAAGTACTTCATATGTTCCATGCTAACGATAAAGATGGAGCTGAAGAATGGATTTCAGATATTAGAAAAGCATTCCCTGAAATGGACTTTAAACTATATCCATTACCAATTTCATTTGCGGTTCATGCAGGTGAAGGTACAATAGCAATTAGTTATTAAGAGGAAAACCCGTGAATAATTCACGGGTTTTTTATTTAATTGAATTGAAATTGGAGGCATATCATGTCGCCATCAAACAAAAAGGCTCATTTTATCGTTTTAAGGAGCAACCAATCCCTCAACTTGATTTGAAATTAAAAATATAAGCCTTTGCCTACTGGCTGAACAGTTTCTAGAACAGTATCGACCATTTCTTCATTGATTAGGGTTCTTATAATCCAGGCTGAGAGATCTTGAGCAGCAAAACAGCCTGCAGCAGTCGAGATATTTCCTTCGTTTACGAAACTTTGTTCAATAACGTCTACATCAAATTCTTTAAGCTGTTCTACTACGGACGGATATGTAGTGGCTTTCTTACCTGTTAGTAATTTTTTAGCTCCTAGTAGTAATGAACCAGAACACATAGATCCTATTAATTGTCTTTGAGGATCTACATGAATGCTATTCAGATACTCTTGATTTTTATATAAATTTTGTACACCCTTACCACTTGCAAATATTACAGCGTCAGCAGACGGAATATCAGATATGCTTCCTGTCATGGGAATACGTAAGCCAGACATGGATATATGAGTTTTTCCCGTTCCTAATAGTTGAACGTCCCAATCAGAAATACCGCCAACTAAACGTACACGATTTAATAAATCCCATGGTAGAAAAACATCTATATCAGTAAAGTTATCAAAACAGACTATTGCAATTTTCATTTTCTAATCCCTCATTCCGTATGTATGTCCCCTAATTTAGAATATAAACTGCTCCTTTTTATGTTCTATATTAAGTTGTAAATTCCTGTATATTCTATGCGATGGAAATTTAATTAAATAAAAGGATTATACACCTATAAAATATGTGGCATTCAAATATCCCATACATAACGTAAATAATGTTGTTTCGAAAGTTTAAAGGGTTTTTAAATATAAAAATAGAAATCTATATAAAAAAATATATAAATGGTAGTGATGCTATGAAAATAGGTAAATTTGGAGAATTAAATAACATAAGTATTGATACAATTAGACATTATATGGACCTGGGTCTCATTATTCCTGAAAAAAGGGGAGGGCATTATTTTTTTGATGAGTATTGTCAAATATATTTAGAACTTATATTACATTACAAAGATCTAGGATTTAGCTTGAATGAAATTAAAGAACTATTTTTTTATAAAAATTTAGCGAAATCTATGAATTACGAAAATGATACTTTTTACCAATCTTTATTTAAATTGAAATATGACAAGATGGAACAGGAAATAGAGCTTTTGGGGAAGAGGCGGGATAAATTAAAGGAAGTGTTACAAGATTTATTATTAACAAATGAAACTTCAAATTCAATTATAGGGATAGATTTAAGCGTACTTCATTTACTTACATGTTCTAAGTGTAGCGAAAAACTAATTCTTCAAAATGGAATTATTACTAACAATCAAATTACTGAGGGGAAGCTAATTTGTAATTGTGGTGAAGAATATATTATTACTTCAGGAATTATAACTGCGGGTAAATTATTTAAAGTAAATGAGCAAACGTCACTTGAAGATACTATTTCGGATTATATTCATGAAACTGATAATGCGTATTTGGAAAATATGCATAGGGAAGGGGAATGGGCGAAAAAGAAACTAGTACATTTAAATTTAAATAACAAATTAATACTGGATTTAGGATCGGGACTTGGATTCTTTTTGAGAAACATTTATGAAGAACTGCCTGAAAATTGCCTATATATTGCAGTGGATCGAGATTTAAATAAACTTTTATTTTTAAAAGATGTATTAGCGAGAAGAAATCCGAAAAGAAACATTCTCTTTATCTGTGCTGATTTTTTGAATATCCCTATTCAGAATCAGTCAGTTGATATAGTAATTGATCATTCTGGTACGAGCAATTATAGTTTTGAGCATGAGGATTTTTTACTTCACGAATTAAATCCACTTTTTAAAACGGATTGTTATTTAGTAAGTTTATTTATTTTATTTAAAAATTTCAGCTCAAATAGCCAAATTACAAATAACTTTCGAGAAAATTTTACACTTTCAAAAGTAACGAAAGAAATCCAAAATCTACACTTTCAATCCATTGATGAAAGTACTTCAAATTATTTGACACGAGGAGGAAAGTACGAGGATTTCTTTGTTCAAGGAGAAGAAATTTATACATATTCATTTTTCGGAAAAAGATAAGGGCAATCCCGTCAAAAAAAGTCCGGTTTTATAACTGGACTTTTTTTGACGATTTATATTTATACTCTTTGCGATTAAAAGACAAAGAGTATGTTAATCTACATGTTTAGCACTCACATGACACTCTCTTGTCGATGTATGTCTAGTAAGAGAAAAGATAGCCAAACCTAAAGACAATAGAACTAGAGATCCACCAACCCAGGCCATATGAGCGACATTATGTACTTGTTTTAAGGCTATACCTCCAACTGCAGAGCCGAGCGAAATTCCTATTTGTAGAGCTGAATTATTAAAACTTTGCTGTATATCTGACGTTTCTGGAGCAGTTTGAATTAAATAAGTTTGTAGAGGTGGTGCAAGTCCCCAACTCAATGTAGCCCAAACTATCATAACGGGAATAAATAGGCTAATAGAAACTGTCGTGAATGGTAATATAAATAAGATTAGAGCAAATAAAGTAATAACTATCACTATACTTTTTGGAGCGCCTATTTTATCTGATAATCCACCGCCGAACGCTCCGCCACTTACTGCAGCTATACCAAACATTAAATAAAATATGCTAATCCAATAAGGGCTTAGTTGAAACTTTTCTTCTAAAAAAGGAGTAAAATAAGCATATAAAGTATAGTGTCCTGCTAACATAAACATGGTGGCTAGATGAGCAGCACCTAGTTTTGGACTACATACGGCTTTTAATTGGATAGATAAAGGAGTTCGGTTTTCCTCTCCAGGTATTTTCTCTAAAAATAATGAAATTAAGATAATAGATCCCAATGATAAAATAGCTATACATAAAAAAATAACTCTCCAGCCAAATGTGTTCGAAATTAATATGCCTAGTGGAACTCCTAAAACAAGTGAAGAGCTAATACCCATATAAATTAATCCTAATGCTTTTGCTTGGTAAGAGGGATTAACAATCTTAGCTGCAATTGTAAGGGAAAGTACGACAACTAAAGCAGTACTCATAGCAGTTAATATTCGTGCTATCATCATAAAAGTAAAGTTCGGACTAAAATAAGTAAGTATATTTCCAATTAGAAAAGTGTAAAGTGAAATAATATACAATTTTTTTCGTTCCACTTTACTTGTGAAAATCAATAATACAGGACCTGCTATAGCATAAGTAAAGGCGAAAATTGTAATTAATTGACCAGCGGAACTTAATGAAACATTAAAATCTTTAGCGATGTCTGGCAATATTCCTCCAACAATAAGCTCTACAAGACCTACTGCTATTGTTGCTAAAGCTAATATAAATACTTTGAAATTCATTTTTTTGTAATCCCTTCTCGTCATTATTTACCTTAGAACAAAAAAATTCCTGACTACAAACGCTATAATACGCATTTTGTAGTCAGGAGTTATTGGTTCCTGGTAGAGACCCCCAAGCCATATTCTTGGAGTTATACATGATTCTCATATGTAATTAATCAATGTAATAGAAGATACCATATTAATTTTTATATTTCAATAAAAAATTAGCATTCGTATATAAAAACCTAAGTCTTTTATAGCAATCATTTTATTTCTATTAGTGCAGAGAGACGTAAAAACCCACAGTTGATAAAAGATGGGGTTAGCCCCATCTTTTATTTATTTCTCCTTAAAACTTTTCAAATTGTACATATTGATATTGGGTTAACCCGAGACCTTACACTATATGTAATACGAAGAAAAGCGAGGGAAATGTTATGGGAAGTTTACGATTACATATAGTAAATAAAAAAAGCAACCAAGAACTTAGAAACATTTTTTTATATTCAATTGCAAAAACAGTATCAATATTTGGTAGCTCTATGTATAGTTTCGCGCTAGGATTATATGTTTTACAAATAACTGGATCTGCATTAAATTTCGCGATTACGCTCATATTAGGAACGATTCCAATGATTATTTTGAATCCCTTTGCTGGTGTAATTGCTGATAAGGTTGATAAAAAGAAACTAGTTATTTGTATGGATTTACTAAGTGGCTGCTTATTAATAGCTGTTTATATATTAAGCAGCTATTATGGATTAAACTTATTCATCATTTATACTACAACCTTTCTTATGACAGTGTTTACAACCTTTTTTGGAATAGGATTAGAGGCTGCAAAACCAAATATCGTCTCTAAAGAGAGGCTTATGAGTATTAATTCTATAAGTAAAATTATCGATTCTGTATCTTTAATTCTCGGCCCTATGTTAGGTGGTATCGTTTTTTCAGTATTTAATATTAAGACTTTTATCATTATAAACGGTATTTCTTTTATTCTTTCAGGGATAGCATTACTATTTATTCATTTTAAACTATTCGAGTACAACATAAATGAGGGAAATTCAAAAAGTGGAGTTAATTTTATTAAAGATATAAAAGAGGGGTTTTCTTATTTACTTGAAAAGGAAAGCTTAAAGAATACGTTTCATATTTTAATTTCGTTTAATTTCTTCTTAGGCTTTGCTGTAACTGTTCCATTGCCATACATTATTAACACAGTACTCAATCTTGGTTCTAAGCAATTTGGTATCATTCAAGGGACTTTTCCAGTAGGGATGATAATTGGTGCAATTGTAGTAAAAAAGATAACTGATCGTTTTTCTTACTCTTATCTTTTGAAAAAACTAAGTTCTATGTTGTCAGTTTTTATGATTATTTTAGGAATTCCAGTTTTATTCAAAAGTTTTGAAGTGAATGATTTAGTATTCGTTATTACGTATTGTGTTGTTATGATCTTTTTAGGGTTTATTATAGCGCTAATTGATATTCCTTTAATTTATTTCATGCAAAATGAGATTCCCGATGAATACAGGGGAAGGGTTCTCAGCATTGGATTAAGTATAGGTAAAATGATGCTCCCTATAGCAATGGCACTATCCGGTCTATTATTAAATTATATCCCAGCGTACACCATTCCAATTGTAGGGGGATTCTTATATTTCATAGTAATTAAAGTTTCATCAAATCGTTTCATATTAGAGGTTCATTCGAAAGATTATAGTGCTTAGTAGATTCTTAGATTATTTTTAGAATGGATACCGCTACCTCTTTCAAGCTAAGAAAAGCAAATACTATAAAACGAAATTTATAGTTTGTTAATTCCTATAGGCCTATTCTTTGTATTTGTTTTTGACTATATTCCGCAATCTGATGATTACTTACAGAATAAATACGGTGAACAATTTACAGTGTATAAACAGAAAACAAAAAAACTAATACCGTTTATTTGGTAAATCAGTTTCATAAATTATAAAAAGCGCAGGATCATCATCCTGCGCTTTTCTAGCGTAATTCAGCTGTTTTTCTAATAACAATCTTATCAATT
Organism: Bacillus sp. 2D03; assembly: GCF_003946765.1. Classification (NCBI taxonomy): domain Bacteria; kingdom Bacillati; phylum Bacillota; class Bacilli; order Caryophanales; family Bacillaceae; genus Bacillus; species Bacillus sp. 2D03. The sequence goes on from NZ_RPSJ01000002.1 coordinate 184,758, forward strand.
TCATCTTCTTCATCACCAATAAATAATCCTCGTTCTTTTAAATATGCTTCAAAATATAAATCTGCTTCAGCGCGTTCGTCATATGGCTTTACAGAGAGAACGAAACCTAATTTGTTTTGTTCTTCTAAATGAGAAGTGGAGATGTAAGCCGGTACATTATGGCGTAAAAAGAGTTCTTTAACCGGAATAATCATATCTTTCATTAATTTCGTTAGCATACCCATTTCAAACTCGAAATTAAAGCGATCTATACTAGATAAATCAGCGAATACTACACCGATAAAACCTGTATTAAATACTTCTTGATATTCTACATCTTCGTCATGGCCGCCGTAAAAATTCTTTTCGATTAAATAATTTACAAAATAAGCAACGCCATCACTTTGTTCAAATGGTTTCGTTGAAAGAACAAAGCCAATTTTCTTTTGTTTATGTAAATACACACATGACATGTATGCTGAAATGTTATGTTCTTTAAATAAAGCACTTGTTGCTCCAGAGAGACCATCTAATACGTGATGAACAATTTGAAGTTTTTTACGAGCGAAATAATAGGATTTCTTTTGTAACTCCAATGTATCAATAAAGACAGAGCCGATAAAGCCTGTATTTGAAATAATAGGTGCTTGCTTTTTTCTTCCTCTGCGCTTTAATGGAGCCATTGTTAAAATCATCCCTTCATGTACGTTTAAAATAAAAAAGAACGTTTGTTCGTATATTTATATTTTACTATTAAAACGCTATAAAGTAAAGGATTTTTGATGAAAATATAACAAAAAAGACACCTTATAAAAGGTGCCTTAAACGCTGTAGGGAATAGGGTTTACCCTAACTATTTATATTATGATACAGAAACAATCTCTTCTGTATCTTCTACATCTAAATGACAGTCCATAGTACGAACATCTTGATCTTCATGACTTCCGAAATAAATAGTAATTTTCATATGTATCGCTCCTTTATTCTAGGAATACCTAAAATAATTACTAGTAATGTTAATATTTATTATATACCACTTTTTTCATTCCGACAACGTTATATCATTTTTAATTATTTTAAACTATAGAGCACAATTTAAAGAGGTACTTTTTATAGAAAAAGGTAAATTTCTTCTATATTATATTTAATATAGAAGAATTCGAGGATTACTTTTTATGAAAAGGAGAACTATTGATGAATTATAAACAACTATTAATAGATAACTTTACATTTAAAACTTCATATGTTGCGCAATTTGTGCCCGGAATGAATATAAAAGAAACGAAAGATTATATTGCTGTTGATTGCGGATTACCTGCAGATACATTCAATGTCATCACTCTATTAAACAATAATTTAACGGTAGGGATAGAGAAATTATATAAGGAGGTAGACTACTATAATCAAAAGAATTTTCCAATGAGTGTTTGGTTATGGGATGAGGAGCAAGAGCGGGATATAAAAAGCAAGTTAATTAAAATTGGTTTAAAAGAAGCGGAACAGAATATTGCGATGGTAGCAGACTTAAAAACAATTTTTCCAACAATAAACATGCCAGTAAGTTTTACAATTCAACAGGCATCTTCACCTGCACAAATAAAAAAATTTGGAGAAATGTTAGCTAATCTATTCGGCACATCAGAAGAAGGTATACATGTACAAGCATTCTATAATCAAATTTCTAATCTTGATTTATGGAACAGTGAAAATATGAAACTATTTTTAGGATTTTATGAAGGGGAAGTCGTAACTGTTGGTTCATTGATATGTTCAAAAGATAGTATTGGTATTTATGATATCGCAACTAAAGAGGAAATGAGAGGACGAGGATTCGGATCTACTATGTTCAATTTCCTTCTGCAAGAAGCACAAAAATTAAAAAATATGTATTGTGTGTTACAAGCTTCACCCGATGGAATCAACATTTATAAAAACTCGGGATTTCAAGCTATCGGCAAAATGACTGTATTGGAAAATCGACATTTAATTGAGTAAATCATTCAAGTTAAATCGTCTTTATATAGGAGCTTATAAATCGTTATGAAAAAGATATATCTCGTTACAATAATTTGTGCCTTTATAGTAATAAGTATCTTTGTTTTTCAGAAAATAAATGAACATAAGTATACTAAAGCTATTAATCAATCAAATCATATAAAAAATATCGCACATAGAGGTGCTTCTGCGTATGCACCTGAACATACAATAGCAGCATATCAATTAGGCCAACAAATGAATGGAGATTATATAGAAATTGATCTTCAAATGACAAAAGATGGACATTTAGTGGCTATGCATGATGAAACATTAAACCGTACAACGAATGGTACTGGGCTGGTAAAAGAGCATACATTAGAAGAAATAAAGCAACTAAATGCTGGCTCTCTTTTCAATGAAAAATATCCGAACTTAGCAAAGAAAGACTTTGAAGATGCTAAAGTTCCAACACTAGAAGAAATTATTGAAACGTTCGGGAATGGTGCAAACTATTATATTGAAACAAAATCACCAGATGAATACGCTGGTATGGAAGAGAAGCTATTAGAAATTATAAAGCACTACGAAATAAGTGATAACGTTATTATTCAATCATTTAGTGAAGAAAGTCTGCAAAAAATTCATAGTTTAGATGTTACTTTACCGCTAGTACAATTACTACCTTACAAAAAGGCAGTTCAATTAACTGAATTAGAGATAAAAAAGTATAAAACATACTGCATCGCTCTTGGGATGAACTATAAATATATTGATTCCGCTTATGTAAAGAGAATAAAGAAACACGGATTAGAAGTTCATCCATTTACTGTAGATAATGAAAAAGATATGAAAAAGTTACTTTTATGGGGCGTTGATGGGATGTTTACTAATGATCCGGATCGTTTACATTCAATATTATTGGATTTGAAAAGTCATGAATAAGAAGTGTTATTCATAAAGGAAAAATTTACACAACCTGTATATTAGGATTATCAATGCAAGAAGGCATGTAGCATATAAAAAGAAAATACCAAAAACCGCAACTGGAAGACTTAAGTTGTGGTTTTTTTATTGCTTCGATTTCAACTTACAAAGTTTGAAGCTAGAAGTGAAAACCTTTTTAGCTGAATTGGCTTCCTATGTATTTGTACTTCGTATCGTTGTAGGTATATGTACAACCCGTGAGACGAGTTTTGCATAGGATAATAGAAAAGGAGATGTTGCATATTGAAATACCACAATAGAAATGTAAGTAATCTGAATAAATTAGCGGATAATACGAAAGCTGCAGCTTTTAAGTGGTATCAGTACTGTATCGACAATGGAATTGAAGTATTAATTTATGAAACAATCCGAACGGTCGAGCAACAACGTGAATATGTTCGTAAAGGAGCATCACAAACGATGCGCTCATATCACTTAGTAGGACAGGCATTAGATTTTGTTCCAATTCAGTCGAATGGTACAGAAGATTGGAATGGCTATAATAAAGAACCGTGGGCATCAGCAATTCGTTATGCTAAACAAATTGGTTTTGAATGGGGCGGTGACTGGAAAGGATTTGTAGATAGCCCGCATTTGCAATATAACTACAAAGGATATGGAACGGATACTTTTGGAAAAGGTGCTCAAAACGTAGTGGCTCCTCCCACGTCGAATGATAGTGTAGGGATTGCTTATATTAACGGTAGTAATGTAAATTTACGAAAAGGACCTGGTACTGGATATGGCGTTATTCGTCAATTAGGGAAAGGAGAGTCCTACAAAGTATTTGGGCAATCAAATGGCTGGTTAAATCTCGGTGGCGATCAGTGGATTTTTAACGATCCATCATATATTCGTTATACGGGAGGAAATGTGCCAACACCTTCACAATCATCAAATGAGGGTATAGGTGTAGTTACTATAATCGCTGATGTATTACGTGTTCGTACCGGCCCAGGAACAAATTACGGCATTGTGAAAAACGTGTATCAAGGTGAAAAATATCAATCATTTGGATATAAAGATGGTTGGTATAATGTTGGTGGAAATCAATGGGTTTCTGGTGAATATGTTACGTTTGTAAAGTAAAAATAAGAGCCGTCCTGTTGGGCGGCATTTTATTTTAAATATTCATAGGGCGAGCACTCATGATATCATTCGTGATACATAGATTATAATTTTTCATTCTAATAATCAGAAAGTAATCAAAATGTAATTAATTTCAACTACGCTTTTTATATTTTTTTGATACACTGGCTACGAGGGGGATACCAATTAAGGTGGGTAAAAACCAAAACCATATTGGCGGAAGTAAATTTATAATGGGAATATGGATGCCGACATTTACTAAAAGTGCGGTGACTGCACCTATATAAGAACCTAACATACCTCTAATGTGGTGATGGAGCCAATTTTTCCAACGTTTTTTTCGTGCAAGGTATCCATAAATCGCAAATGAATAAGAGAAGATTGCTACATAAAATAAATATGCGATTTTATCCCAGTTTATAATGGATAATATAATGGCAGTAACGGTGATAACGACATAGGATGCGTGATATATTTCACCCCATTCCGTATGTTTACCTTTCTTCTTTTGAGCAACCATCGCTATTATCCCAGTTATTAAACATATCATTCCAAATAATATGTGGATGGTTAAAAGAATGTTGAAAATGCTCATCATAATTCCTCCCTTTTTATTTTTATAGTATTGCAGCATAGGAGAAAAGTTGAAACATATTGTTTATTCACTTTAATATATTGAAGTAAAGGTACTTCAAGAACAAGTTTAAACGGACAAATTTTTCTTGAGTTTAGTGAGACACGTATTACGTGAAATGAAGGAGAGACTTCCATGTTTACATCTATTACATATTTACAATCAGGGAATGACAAGCAACAAAAAGTATATGATGTTTTGAACAAACTAAATATTATGGAGGATTTAGCTTTATATAATCCCGTTCTTTGCGGGACAATCCCTATAAGAATTGATACTCCTCAATCTGACTTAGATATTGTAATGGAAGTATATAACTTTGATGTTTTTGAGCAGGAAATGAGATCTTTATATGGTTCTTATAGAGGGTTCAATATAAAAAAGAAAAAAATGAAAGGTACTGAATCGATAAAGGTGAATTTTGAATTCGAAGGTTTTGAATTTGAATTATTTGCTCAACCTAAGCCAGTGCGTAATCAAAATGCATATAGACATATGATAGTGGAGCACATGTTATTAATGCAGCATCCCCATATAAGGGAAGAAGTTATTCACTTAAAGGAACAAGGTTTAAAAACAGAACCTGCTTTTGCTCAAGTATTAAATATTGACGGAGATCCTTATGAAGAACTTATTTTATTAGGGCAGGAAATGAAATTGTGGTAAATAAGATACGTAAAAAAATCCTCCAAAAACAAAAGAGGATTTTTTTATGCTGTTAACTTCCGAATTAATTCACTGAGCAATTTAACCCCGTAAGTCATTTGTTCTGGAGAAGCATATCCATACGATAAACGAATGTACTGATCTGATTCTTCTTCATAAATACGTCCCGGGTTTAAAAGAATTCCTTTTGATAGTGCCTCTGAAAATAGTTTTTTCATCGGAATGTTATGTACAACCTTTAGCCATATAAAAACTCCACCACTAGGAATATCCCACGATGCAATATCTGCACAATATTTATTTAAAGCTCGTATCATTATTTGTCTTTGTTCTTTCAGGTGCATTCTTACGTTTGCTACATGTTCTTCATAAAAACCTTCATTTATCCATTCAGCAGCTACTCTTTGAGATAAAGAACTCGATCCATAGTCTGTTTGCATTTTTATATCTGACAATCTATCAATAACAGGTTCTGGTCCGATTATCCATCCAATTCTAAGTCCTGGGCTAAGTGTTTTAGAGAGACTACCAATATATAATACATGTTCATGTTTATCCATCGACTTTAAAGGAGCTGGAGGTGATTCATCAAGCCATAACTCTCGGTAAATATCATCCTCGATGATAGGCAATTTCTCTTTTTCACATATTTTTAATATTTCTTTTCTTCGCTCTTTGGACATCAATATCCCCGTTGGATTTTGAAAACAAGGGATTGAATATAAAATATTATTCTTTTGACTATATTTAATTCGTTTTAATAAGTCGTTAGGTAAAATACCGTGATAATCCATTGATATACCGGATAAATTTATATTTGCTGATTGAAAAACATGAAGTGAATATAAGTAAGAAGGTTGTTCAAGTAAAACAGTTGATTTTCTATGTAAAAGACCAATTGATATTAAATGTAATGCTTGGAGTGCACCAGACACTATTAATATAGAACCCGGTGATGCATGTATTCCAAATGATCTTACATATTTGCTTATTGCTTCACGTAACGGATAAAAACCTTTTTGTTCTTCGTATCCGAAATAATCTAATTCCTCACTGACGTTTTTTATTATAGATTGCATAGTTTCGAGCGGGAAAAGATGAGGTGCAAGTTCACCTTTACTAAGATGGATAAGCGTTTTATTTGCTTCTGCTGCATTTATTTTTCGCACCATTAACTTACTTGGTTTATGAATACCTGTCTTTACATATTCACTCCAATCAGGCGGGGGATTAGTTGCTAATAATGACCATGTATTATTTGTTACAATTGTTCCTGCTCCGATTTGTCCTTGAATTAAACCATCTGCCATAAGTTCATCTAGCGCAGTTATTACAGTACTTCGATTTACATGAAATAATTTTGCTAACTGCCGCTGACTAGGGATTTTACTTCCAATTGGCCATTCTCCGTTTTCAATTTTTTCTTTCATATAGTCTATTATCTGCCGATATTTGGGCACTTTTTTATCGTTTGTCATATAAAAAACTCCCTCGTTTATTTAAAAGATTCAAAGTGGTTGGTTTTTCCGATAAATAACTGGTTGAAGACATTGTATCAACTATTAAATATGATGAAAAGAAATAATTGGTAATTTAAAAATGGTTGGTTTATTAGGGAGGGAGAGAAAACATGCATAATAAAAAATGGGATTTACGCATTATATGTGCTCACGCTTTTACAATTCTTATATGGGGAACTGCTTTTCCAGCAATTCGTATGGGGCTTGAATCTTATACGCCGGAACACCTTACTTTACTACGCTTATTAATCGCTTCATTTATACTTTTGTTATTTTCATTTATATACAAACTACGACTACCGGATTTAAAGGATATCCCAGCAATTTTTATATTTGGTGCTTTAGGGTTTACTATTTATCACATCGCATTAAATTACGGCGAAAAAACAGTCAATGCTGGATCTGCAAGTTTAATAATTTCAGTCACTCCAATAGTGACGGCAATTCTTGCTTTTGTTTTTTTGAATGAAAAAATGAAATTAAATGGCTGGATCGGTGGTGTAATGAGTTTTGCAGGAATTGCCTTAATTTCATTTAGCCAAGGCGACGCTATTCAATTAAATAGCGGGGGGGTATTTATATTATTAGCGGCGATTTCAGAAAGTCTATTTTTCGTTTTCCAAACATCTTACTTAAAAAAATACGGCTTCTTACCATTTACCATATATACAATTTTGTCTAGTACTATATGTATGCTTATTTTCTTACCCGGAGTTTATCAAGAAATACTAGCAGCTCCTCTTGAAGTTAACTTGAGCGTTATATATTTAGGTGTCTTTCCAACAGTACTCCCGTATATTGCATTGGCCTATATTATATCTCGTGCTGGTGCTTCTGAAGCAACAAGTTCTCTATATTTAACGCCAATAACTGCGTGTTTCATTGCTTGGATATGGTTAGGAGAAGTGCCAACTTTAGTTTCGATAATTGGCGGAGTGATTACTATACTTGGAATTGTGATTGCTCATATACCAGTATTAAGAAAAGAAAAACATGGGAATTTAGCAAATAATCAATCCGTATAATGTAATTCAATAATGACTTTAAGATACTTTTTTATATAGTTTCTTTCTTATGTTGATAAATATAATATTTTGTATTTCAGTTAAATATTGTATGTTACATTTTATGTAGTAAGCATTTTAAAAGGAGCTGACAACATAATGAATGGAAAAAGAAAAATTTTCACATGTATTTCTATTGTAGGAATCGGACTAGCTAGTTTTTCTAATTCTAGTTTCGCAGCAAGTGTAACGGACAATTCAGTACAAAATTCTATTCCCGTAGTTAATCAACAAGTAGCTGCTGCAAAGGAAATGAAACCATTTCCGCAGCAAGTTAATTATGCAGGTGTTATAAAACCGAATCATGTTACACAGGAAAGTTTAAATGCTTCTGTAAGAAGTTACTACGATAATTGGAAAAAGAAATATTTGAAAAATGATTTATCTTCTTTACCTGGTGGTTATTATGTAAAAGGAGAGATTACAGGTGATGCAGATGGGTTTAAGCCACTTGGAACTTCAGAAGGTCAAGGGTATGGGATGATAATTACAGTATTAATGGCTGGTTATGATTCGAATGCTCAAAAAATCTATGACGGTTTATTTAAAACAGCAAGAACTTTTAAAAGTTCTCAAAATCCTAATTTAATGGGATGGGTTGTCGCAGATAGTAAAAAAGCACAAGGTCATTTTGATTCTGCTACTGATGGAGATTTAGATATTGCGTATTCTCTTCTTCTTGCTCATAAGCAGTGGGGATCTAATGGAACAGTTAATTATTTGAAAGAAGCACAAGACATGATTACAAAAGGTATTAAAGCTAGTAATGTTACAAATAATAACCGACTAAATTTAGGAGATTGGGATTCTAAAAGTTCACTTGATACGAGACCATCTGATTGGATGATGTCACACCTTAGAGCATTTTATGAATTTACAGGTGATAAAACTTGGCTTACTGTTATTAATAATTTGTACGATGTTTATACGCAATTTAGTAATAAGTACTCTCCAAATACAGGACTTATTTCAGATTTCGTTGTAAAAAACCCACCACAACCCGCACCTAAAGACTTCTTAGAGGAGTCAGAATATACAAATGCATATTATTACAATGCTAGTCGGGTACCATTGAGAATTGTAATGGACTATGCGATGTACGGCGAGAAAAGAAGTAAAGTCATTTCTGATAAAGTTTCTTCGTGGATTCAAAATAAAACGAATGGAAATCCTTCTAAAATTGTGGATGGTTATCAATTAAATGGATCTAATATTGGTAGTTATTCAACTGCTGTATTTGTTTCACCGTTTATTGCTGCAAGTATAACAAGTAGCAATAATCAAAAGTGGGTAAATAGCGGTTGGGATTGGATGAAGAATAAGAGAGAAAGTTATTTTAGTGATAGTTATAATTTATTAACTATGTTATTCATTACAGGAAATTGGTGGAAACCTATACCTGATGATACAAAAATACAAAATCAAATAAATGATGCAATTTATGAAGGATACGATAATTAATTAAATTTGAGAATGGTTACTCAAGAAAGGAATTAGCATACGCTAGTTCCTTTTTAATATTTTGTAAAACATTATCCATTCTAAAATTTGCATAGATATACATGCTTTTTTCATATACATAGTTACTAATGACTCGATTTTTTCGTGAGAGGAGCGTATTTCTTGGAAAAAGTATTATTTTTCGGAGACCCAGGTATTGATGACTCATTTGCCATTATGTATGGCTTACTGCATCCCGAAATTGAAATTGTCGGTATTGTAACTGGATACGGAAATGTTGAGCATATACATGCTGCACATAATGCAGCGTATATTTTACAGTTAGCAAATAGACAAGACATTCCTGTCATTAGTGGTGCAACAAAACCACTTACAGAAGAAATTACTACGTACTACCCTGAAATTCACGGAGCAGAAGGATTAGGTACCATCCATGTTCCAGAAAGCGTATTATCTATTCCAATATACAATTTTGGCAGTATTGCTGCGATTCTTATAAATTACGGAAAAGATTTAACGATTGTTGATGTAGGAAGATCTACCTCGTTAGCAATTGCTTTTAATTTGTGGAATGATTTAATGCTAAATGTAAAAGGAATCTATTTCATGGGTGGTGTTTTTTTAGAAGTAGGAAACGTTACGCCGTTAGCAGAGGCAAATGTGTATGGAGATCCTATAGCAAGTAAAATTGTTTTCCATCAAGCAAAGAATTTATTAATATTCCCTTTAAATGTAACAAACAAAGCTGTGTTAACACCAAATGTGTTTGACTATATTCAAGCTAATTCAAAGAATCCATTCCATACGATAATGAAACCAATGTATGATTACTATTTTTCTGCATACCAAAAACTTAATCCATCTATCGAAGGGCCATTGCTTCATGATGTGGTTGCTATAAGTGGATTAGTAAATCCAAACTTTTTTGAATTTATACATCGTACAGTGAATGTTGATACATACGGAGATACGAAAGGACAAACATTTGCTGATTTTCGCCTTAGCTCTATATCTGAAGGAGCCCATATAGCATTAGAAATAGATGAACAAAAATTCATTCAAGATTTTATAAAAATTATGTTATAAGTTGTTGTCGAAAAAGGGAATTATTTCAATGCGTTGAATATAAACATACATCCTCTATATAAGGGAGCTTACAATATTGAATATCCAGTTAAAGGTTGTTACGAGAGAAAATTGGGAAGAAGCATTAAAACTACAAGTTAAAGAAAATCAGTTGAAATTTGTTCCACCCGTAGCAGTTTCGCTTGCTAAAGTATATATAAAACCAGATGGTGACAATGTAGAGTACATACCATTCGCTATATACCATGGTGACCTTATGGTTGGTTTTGTTATGCATGCTGTTGTAAGAGAGACATCGGATATGTATTGGATTAACGGATTTATTATTGATCAATCGCAGCAAGGTAATGGTTATGGAAAAGCAGCATTACGAGAAAGTATTAATATAATAAAAAATACTTTTAAATCGTGTAAAGAAATAAGATTAACAGTACATAAAGATAATCTCTCTGCAAAGAAATTATATGAACGATATGGTTTCATATCATTAGGACAAGAGTATGATGGTGAGCAAGTATATCGTTTATTTGTTTAACTATTAGGAAGTAAAGGCATGAAATGAAATATGCAATTTACTGAAGTGAAAATTGAAGTGTTCATTCCTGAAGAATATATTGAAACATTAAGGGATGAATTAAATAAAATTGGAGCATGTAAAACGGGCGAATATGACCATTGCCTTTCCTATAGTTCAGTGAAAGGATATTGGAGACCTTTAGACGAGGCATCTCCTTTTAATGGAGAAATTGGGCGAATATGCGAAGGGCAAGAATGTAAAGTTGAAATAAAGTGTAAACGAGAAATTGTAAAAGATGCTCTTGAAGTTATTAATGATATTCATCCGTATGAAACACCTATGATTTATATTATACCAATACTAAATGACTATTTTGAGCAACTATACATTGAATAACTAGGAGGGATATCAATTGAAAAGTAAATTCCATCATATTGTACGAGCAGTCATGATAAAAAATGAAAAAATATTAGTTGCTGAATATATTGGCCATCATTATTTTTTACCTGGTGGCCATATTGAAATTGGAGAATCAGCAGAGAATGCATTAATAAGAGAGCTAAGGGAAGAACTTGGAGTAAACTGTAGTATACAACAATTTTTAGGAGTCATAGAAAATCAATGGCAAGATAAAGAAGTGCTTCATCATGAAATTAACCACATTTTTGAAGTAGAGTCACAAGATTTACATACGGACTTAACACCGAAATCTAGCGAGTCTCATTTAGCATTTCACTGGATAGATTATAATAAAGAAGCCTTAAATCATTATGAAATCATGCCAATGCCATTAGTGAAGGAATTACTAGAAAGAAAGTTAAGTGATGAACTACTAAATTGTTGGATAAGTAATTTTTAAATCACTCTATTTATAGTAAATAGGTCCATCGCAAGGATATAAAGAAAATAGGCTAAAAAACAAGGTACATCACCTAGTGTAAGTTCATATTTTGTTGATGTACGCATTTAGTCTATAGTCTTGTTTCTATTTTGTTTACAAAAATATATAAACTTTAACGTTTGGGCGAAATTTATATTTATAAATGGAGGGGTTCGTAATGAATCAGTTTCAACATGAATTACAAACATTAAACCTTAATGATTATCAAACTGGTAATGTTGTGTATTGGGATCAACAACAAAGTCAATATCCATATTATTACATCCAAGGCGATGCACGTCGTTGTGGCGGATGCGGAGGTTGTGGTGGACGCTGTGGCGGTTGTGGCGGCGGCAGATGTGGTGGTTGCGTAGGTTGTGCCGGATGTTTTGGTTGCTTTAATTGCTGGAACTGGTGGATCATTTAAGTATAGAAGATCAAAACTATTTTACATGAAAGAAAGGTGTAAATACTGTTTATACTTTTCTTTCATGCTGTAATTTTGTATTAGGATTAAGGAGGATTTATTTGTATACATACGAAAAGTTGACTTCTTGGGTAGAGAATATAAAAGAAAAAAATCATAGTTCTGCTACAGCACTTTGTATTATAAAAAATAATAAAGTCGTATTAGATCATTATAGCGGTTATCACTCAAATACAGCGACTAATAAAAAAGTAACTGCATCTTCGCAATTCAACGTTGCTTCTGCTAGAAAAAGTTATTTAGGATTAATGATAGCGTATGCGCTTTACGAGGGGAAAATAAACTCTATTGATGATGAAGCGATAAAATATTTTAAAGACTTTGATCCTGCATTGCTTGGTAAAACAACGATAAGACATTTAGTAACACATTCACACGGATTAGAAGAAATGAATGACGGGACAATTTTTCGTGAATTTGAACCGGGACAAGCATGGGCATATAGAGATATTAATGTAAGAATGATGACACGTCTTATTTATCAGCTATATAACAAAAGTTTTCCTGAATTGTTAAAGGAGCGTGTTTTTAAGCCTGCTAATTTTCAAGAAACAGGTTGGAGAGTTCAGCGAGATGAAAATTTAGTTGGCGTTGTTAATAATCCAAATGAAGACGCAATTAGTGAAATTGGTACGGTAGATGACGGTACTGAAAAAAATCTGTTTGTCTCAGCTAGAGAATTTGCTTATTGGGGCAATCTTCATTTAAATCAAGGTGTGATAAACGGTAAGCAAATTGTTCCAAAAGAAGTTATAAAAATCGCTACGAGTTTGCAGAGTCCAACATATGTAAATAAAGAGCTACCACAAAATGGCTTGTTTTGGTTCGTTCAAAATGAATCTGCACAATTAAGCGAACTTGGTGAACGTGTTCCAAAAGGGTCATATCAAATATTAGGGATTACTGGACCGACTATTTTAGTAATACCTGAATATAATGTAGTTGTTGCAAAAATGTATAACAAAAGATATAACTACGGCGGTGATAATTACTTATATTATTTACGTGAATTTAGTAATTTAGTCGCTGATACATTTAGTAACGGTAATAGGGCATAATTACTCCTATAACAAAAAGGAGTGATTGTAAGTGAAAGATAAAGTGAACAAAAATAAAAAACAAAATATAAAAGATGTAAATACAGAGCAAAATGCAATTTATAGCGATCCTAAAGATGCAGCTAATATGCAAACTGTACCGCAGCCGAAGGATTTTGATGAAATCGAATATTAATTTTTCATCCGACTATATGATGAATGAAAAATACGTCTTAAGTCTCATCACATATAAGAAATTATTTGATAACATATATACATAAGCATTTGAAAATGGCTTATCTTAACAAAGCTTTCTTTAGAAACATCTGATATAACCTGCAAAAGACACTTCTTTATGAAGTGTCTTTTTGTGTATATGAACTTAATTACCATTTTCCGTACAGTATCTTGCAATTTACGATGGATATACTAACTGTGAAAATCCATGTCAAGATAAAAGAAGGGGACAGTTAGTATGAAACAAACTTCTATAAATCCATTACTAATTGTTCTAGGTACAATCATTGTTCAAATTGGCCTTGGAACAATTTATACATGGAGTTTATTTAATCAACCCCTTGTAAGTAAGTTTGGATGGAATCTTAATTCAGTAGCGATAACTTTCTCTATAACAAGTTTTTCTTTATCATTCTCAACTTTATTTGCAGCAAAATTGCAGAAAAAATTAGGACTTCGGAAACTTATTGCTACTGCAGGAATTGTTTTAGGACTCGGCTTAATACTTAGTTCACAAGTTTCTTCCTTACCACTATTATATTTATTAGCTGGTGTTGTTGTTGGTTATGCGGATGGAACAGCTTATATTACATCACTATCTAATTTAATTAAATGGTTTCCAAATCGGAAAGGGCTTATTTCAGGTATATCTGTATCAGCGTATGGAATGGGCAGCTTAATCTTTAGATATATAAACGGAAATCTTATCGATAACCTTGGTGTATCACAAGCATTCTTATATTGGGGTATTATCGTGTTACTTTTAGTGTTAATCGGATCGTGCTTCTTACGTGAGGCAATTGTAAGTAATGCTGTAACTGAAACATTGCACAATGACTATACTCCGCGTGAAATGATGCGAACGAAACAAGTATATCTGCTATTTTTTATGTTATTCACCTCGTGTATGGGGGGTTTGTATTTAATCAGTATGGTAAAAGATATCGGTGTACAACTCGTTGGACTTAGCGCAGCAACCGCTGCAAACGCCGTTGCTATGATTGCAATTTTTAATACAGTAGGTAGAATTATTCTTGGGACGTTATCAGATAAAATCGGCCGAATGAAAATTGTCTCTGCAACGTTTATTATTATAGGATTGTCAGTCTTTACTTTAAGTTTTATTCCGCTAAATTACGGAATCTATTTTGCCTGTGTAGCAAGTGTCGCCTTTTGCTTCGGCGGTAATATAACTATATTCCCAGCTATTGTCGGAGATTTCTTTGGATTAAAAAACCATAGTACAAATTACGGGATTGTCTACCAAGGTTTCGGATTTGGTGCGCTTGCAGGATCATTTATTGGAGCGATACTCGGGGGATTTCAACCAACTTTCATTATAATCGGTGTTTTAAGTGTTATTTCCTTCATTATTTCAATATTAATCCGCCCACCAAATGTAGAAAAGAAAAAGGAACTAAAACATTTACATCGGAAAGTAGCTTGATACTAAAAAGAGTCCTAATATAGGGCTCTTTTTTATGTAGAGAGAATAGAGTTATTTAATTTAAAATGAAATGATTTGAGAAGCAATAAAGTTGTTTATTTCTTGATGAACTAAGTAGCAGATACGTAGAATATTCATATTGTTTTATAAAGGAACTAACATGTTGTTAAAAAACATTTAGAAAATTACAGTTAACCAACTTTGTGATGGAACGTTCACTTCATTCATAGATCATTATTTTCTTATAAGTTTACAATGAAAGTAGTTGGCTTATATTGATTACAACCATAATTTCTTCTGTTGTGGCATTCGCTACAACAAATATTGATGACATTTTTATACTGCTTGTTTTATTTTCACAAGTAAGAACAGAAGTAATTAGGAAAGAAGGAAGAGCTGTCCGCGAAAAAGCTATGAGAAAAAAGCTTTATATTGTTATTGGACAATATGTAGGGTTTAGTATGATAATTTTTCTAAGTATCGTTGGGTCTTTAAGCTCTTTTTTCATTCCTGTTTCGTGGATTGGGTTATTAGGATTCGTGCCAATTTATATGGGGGTTAAAGGACTATTCTCGCTTCGTTCTAACAAAAGTAATGAAGTTATTGATAACACTTCCGATTCATTATTTAAAGTATCTGCGATTACATTAGCCAATGGAGCTGACAATATCTCAATTTATATACCAATGTTTGCTAGTCAAACTCTTGAAGCAAATATCGTTACATTAGTTATCTTTTTTTCCATGATAGCGATATGGTGTTTTATTAGCTACAAATTGATAAGAGCTCCTATTCTAGCTAAAGCACTTGAGAACAATTGTCATATTATTGTTCCAATTGTTCTAATTGGTTTAGGAATGTTCATTCTTTTTCGCAGTGATACAATTGGACTATTTCATTATTATTTAGAAAAACGGTTAAAAAGTATATAGAATTTGTTAACATTAGTATTTGGAATACAAATGCAATAAGGGCGAGGTTATTATTAATTTCAGTATTAATTGAATCAATTTTTATACTAAAACTGCAAGAACGTACTTTGGATAATCTGCCTAAGGTACGTTCTTTTTTATATCAGTAGCCTATTCTTATTAACTCCACCAATAGCGGTAAAGGCAAGACTTAACTAACTTATATATATTAAAAGGAGTTAATGGTAGAATGAATAGAAGACAGAAAATTCCTTTTATTTAAAATAGAGGAGGTACATATGAAAAAAGTTAATGTTACATACGCGATTTTGTACGATAAAACTAATGAAAAGATCTTAATGGTAAAAAACAAAGGGGAAAATGGTTCTTATTATACATTACCAGGTGGCGCAGTTAAACTAGGAGAAACATTAGAAGAAGCAGTAATTCGAGAAGTAAAAGAAGAAACAGGGTTACATATAAACGTAAACGGGATTTTTTCTATCAGCGAAGCCTTTTTCGAGGAAAGAGATCATCATGCCATTTTCTTTAATTTTCTAGGCGAAATAATCGGCGGGGAGACATATATATCAAGGCCAAAAGAAATCGAAGAGATTACTTGGATGGAATTACATAAAGCAGCACCGTATTTACGCATACCAGAACATTTACTATATTTATTACAAAAGAAAGAAACAGTACCTTATTTTTTTAATGGAACAATCGTTCATCAATCTTCATAAAAATATTATCTCATGTAAGGCGGGGAAAACATGGAGTTTATCGTTAATCACAAACAATTCACTCAAGCACTTTCAGAAGTCAACAAAGCAATATCAACAAAATCTTTAATCCCTATATTATCTGGTATAAAAATAACTGCAGATCAATCTGGAATTACTTTAATTGCAAGTAACTCGAATATTTTTATTGAAAAATTCATTCCTGTTTTAATTGAAGACGAAAAGATTGCAACTATTTTAAAGGCAGGAACTATTGTTGTACCTGCAAAGTATTTCATTGAAATAATAAAGAAAATGCCAAGTGATATAGCAATAAAAAGTAAGAATGAGCAAATTATTAAGATACAATCAGAAGAAATCACATTAAGTTTAAATGGATTTCCTGCAGATGAGTTTCCGAATGTACCGCTTATAGACAATCATGCAGAAATCAAAGTAGAGACAGAGCAATTGATTGAAGTATTTAAACAAACAGTCTTTGCGGTAGCAAAAAATGAATCTAGACCTGTTCTTACTGGGGTGCATATAGAGTTATCTAATAATAAGTTAATTTGTGCTGCAACTGACTCACATAGACTAGCGATACGCGAAACATTACTTTCCTCAGATGTAAAAGCAAATTGTATTGTACCAAGCGCAACCATTAGTGAACTTCTAAAATTAATGAACAGCAATTCGGAATTCGTATATATCTACCTTTCAGAGAGTCATATTATATTTACGCTCGGAACAACTACATTATATTCAAGACTAATTGAAGGGAAATATCCTAATATTTCTAACCTTATTCCAAATGATTTTAAAACGATTATTAACGTAGATAGAAAAAAGATATTACAAGGTGTAGACCGATCAAGTTTATTAGCAAGTGAATGGGCCAATAACAATGTTAACTTAGAAATCATAAACGAATCCACAATTAAAATTTCTTCAAACGCTTCTCAAATTGGGCAAATATCCGAAACGCAACAAATAGATGCAATTCAAGGTGAAAAACAATTAAATATATCTTTCGATGGGCGTTTTATGGTTGATGCTTTAAGAGCAATAAAAGAAGAAACGATTACTTTAAGCTTTGGCGGTTCTATGAGACCGATATTGATTGAAGCAGGAGAGCAATCTGCAGCAGTACATCTTATATCGCCAGTAAGAGCTTATTAAGGATAGAGGAAGGGATTAATAGACAAAGCAGCAATGGTAATCTGAAATACAAAGCAAAATAATAATAACCTGAAGATAAAAGCCATAGATTAATCGATATGGGGTGAGTACGATGAAGAAAATAATTGTTTTACTCATGGGTATAGTTTTAATTATTTTTGCTTTTTATCAATACAACAAAAAAGACTATGCAGCTAAAAGTACTAACTTGTATGTAGAAAACTTTAAAGGGGAAAATGATTCAATAAAAATACAATCTGCTATTAATAAAGCAGAGTCTAGTAAAATTAAAACTGTATTGCTTGATGATAAAAAGTATAAAATCACGTCACCAATCATTGTTAAAAAAGGTGTGAAATTATTATTTGGTTACGGATCCCAATTTGTAGTTGAGGGAAACTTTAGAGTTTTAGAACTAGAGAAAAACGCATCCATTGAAGGAGCGTATATAACTATTGACGATCCTAAATTTAACTCTGAAGTTATTTATTTAGACGGTAAAAATAAATATTATAACACTTGGAACAAAACACAAATAAAAGATATAAATATTATCAATTGGACGGAAACGAATAAAGGTACCGGAATTTCTTTATACTCTGCTGGAAAAGAAAATGAAATTTCGTTTGTTAACTTCGAAAATATTAAAGTTGTAGGAATGGAAACTGGACTGAAATTAGTAGCGAAAAAACCGAGCACCGGACAAGCTTGGATAAATGCCAATCGTTTTATGAACTTTTCTTTAGAAGACTGTGTAAATATGATTTATATGGATAGTCAAGTAACTACGCCAAATGAAATTAGTGGGAATCAATTTACAAACCTTCAAATACAGCCTTCAAATAAAACAAAAAGCATTATACAGGTAAGTGGTCAACACAATGAATTTCATGGGATGGTGTGGGATTTAAATAAAATAAAACATGAAAACGAACTCATTGAACTGACTGATAAGAGTATGAATACAGTGGTTGAAATATCCAGTGTACCAGCAAATAGAGTATTA
Organism: Bacillus sp. 2D03; assembly: GCF_003946765.1. NCBI lineage: Bacteria > Bacillati > Bacillota > Bacilli > Caryophanales > Bacillaceae > Bacillus > Bacillus sp. 2D03. The sequence goes on from NZ_RPSJ01000002.1 coordinate 203,644, forward strand.
GATAGTGGGAGATCCAATATAGTGAAATAAGTTTAAATACAGAAAAAAGAGCGAATTCTTTATAAGAGGATTCGCTCTTTTTATATTTTAAAATTAAATTTTCTTCCACCAAGCGGATAAAGGATAGTCTGTAGATTTTAACGTAATAGATTCGCCAATTTGTGGCGTTGTAATTTTAACTCCTAAACGGTTAGCTTCTTTCGTAACACGTTCTATCGGCTCACTCCATTCGTGTAATGCTAACGTAAAAGCACCCCAATGAATCGGAAGAAGTAATTCTCCTTTAACATCAATATGAGCTTGTACCGTTTCTTCAGGCAACATATGAATAGCAGACCACCTCGGATCATATTGCCCGCATTCCATTAATGTAAGATCGAATGGACCGTATTTATCACCAATTTCCTTAAAGTGAGGGGCATAACCGCTATCACCACTAAAGAAAATTTTAGTCTCTTGACCAAGAATAAGCCATGAACACCATAATGAACGATCTCTATCTGTCATACCACGTCCAGAGAAATGCCTTGCAGGCGCACATACTAACTTAATATTATCAAACGTAATTTCGTCCCACCAATTATGCTCACTAATTTTACTAGGTGAAACACCCCATTTAATAAGATATTGTGCAACTCCAGTTGGAACATAAAAGTGTTTTGCGCGATTTTTTAACTGCATAATACTTTTGTAATTCAAATGATCATAGTGATTATGAGAAATGACAATCGCATCAATTTCTTGAAGGTCATCACGTTCTAAAGAAAAAGCACCACTATAGCGTTTACTATTAAACAAAGGAAATGGGGAAGAGGCATCTCCAAACATCGGGTCTAATAACAGTTTTTTACCTTCTATTTTCAAAAGAGAAGCAGAATGGCCAAACCATGTAACACTCTCTAACGCTTCATTATCTTTATTTGATAAAACAACAGGCAAATCCTTTATAGGACGCAGCTTTGATTTCATTTTAAAGTAATCCGTCATTAAACTTATAATATCTTTCGGTTTAAAACTCATATCAGTATGAATTTGATTTGTATATTTCTTATTCATTCGTTCTCCTTTTTATGATTAACAATATACGTATGTTGTTATTGTAGCTATTTGTAGTTTAAACGAAATCATTTTACCTTTCACCTTAAATGCAGTACATTTCATAAATTTGTTAAATTCATTATTCTTATATGCAAAATAAAAACCATGTAGCAGCAGATAAAATCAATATTAAGTAGATGTAAATTGTTTTAATTTAGTAAATTTCTTCTTATAAGCAACAAAGAACGTATGTTTCGTTATATGTTATAGAAGAAGATAAGTCTCAAATTATTAAAAGGAAGGAGAGGATGTAAGTGCAAATAGAGCGAAAAAAGAAATCAAAATGTAAACTATCAAAAGCTGAAATCATTCATATGTATGCAGAAGGGGAAAGTACTTCAGAAATCGCCATGCTTGCTAATGTGTCTGCAAGATATATTCGTATGGTTCTATCAGACAGCAACGTTCCAAGGCGCGCTATAGGGAGCTGGAAGAGAAAGTATGACATAACAGAAAATTATTTTAAAACGTGGTCAAATAATATGGCTTATATTTTAGGATTTATAGCAGCTGATGGTGCTATACCAAAAGAAAATCAATGCGTCAGTATATCACAAAAAGAAAGTTATATTTTAGAAGATATAAAAAAAGAACTAAAAACAAATCAGCCGCTATACCAAAACAAAAAAACAGGTGTATATATGCTAAATATTAATAGCAAAACAATAAAAGACGATCTTATGAACATACATGGAATCAGGCCGTGTAAATCATTTAACATCGAATTTCCTTTTGTACCAGAAGAATATTTGCATCACTTTGTTCGTGGGTATTTCGATGGGGATGGTCATGTTAATTCTCATAAATACTTTGTTAGCTTTGTTGGAGGATCATATAATTTTATGAATTCTTTTAAAGATATCCTTGAGAATAATAAATTCCAATTAAGTTTTGTTGACAAAGAAAAACAATATCGTATTTACCTAAGTGGTAAAAATAATGTTAATAAATTTTCACAGTGGATTTATAAAAATAAAGGTTTGCATTTAAAGCGTAAATACAATATTTTTCAAGAAAAAGAATAATTGTAATGATGATCGAATAATTCACAAACAAGTTCAATTATAAAATTAAAATTCACGATGAATTATTAATTAAAATCAAAGTAATTCCTAAAGCAAACAAATTATAAATATAGTTTAGTCAATTTCAAAGCAACTTGTTTAATTATTAAATTTAAACAAGTTGCTTTTTATTATGTTTTATTAATTATTATTTATACTAATCCAGCATCAACGAACTATTCACTAATAAATAAAGAAAAGGGAAGTATACCAAACTAAGCTAACTTATAATAAGTTTATTATTTTTTACTAGTAGACATAATATATATTATAGGCAGTTATAGAAACAAAGCGATATCGGGTATCAAAACCCAAGTAAACTATACTTAATGAGACGAAACAGAGATTTTTAGTGAGATTCACATGAAATCTTATATAAACAAATTTCTTCAGTTTTTATCGTTTTTATTTGTTATAAATTCATCACAGCAAATCTTAATCAATAATCGCTTAAGATTTAACGAATTAAAAACATTTTTGATCGGCAAGAAATTTTTTATACAGAAAAATTATTTCTATACAAAATATAAATTAATAATTATATTTTATGTTTTACTTTATGAATTTATTGCTATTTGCACACGTTTTACAACTTCACATTATTTGTTGTTATTTCTGTTATTTAGGCTTGACTTTCATTAAACTCATTGTTTTTTTATTCTAGTTAACATAACACTTATTTTTAAAATAAAAAAATCCTCCTCACCTTCAGGAAGATTTTTTATTTGCTATTATTTTATTTATATCTTCTAGTAACAATCCCAATTGTAAATGACATTGGAAAAATCTAGATTTAACAGCTCTTCCTTACGTATAAAGAAATTAGCAACCCCAGAATCGCCCCACATAATATTTAATGAATCGTCTGTATCAATTTGCAGCAATAATATGTCATGTTGCTGGTATTTTTCTTCCCATTCTCTCGGATCTGTCTGTGTGAAAAATGGATATCCACCAATTTTATGTCCTTGATCTTTACATAAATCATCATACAGTTCGCCTAATTCTGTATTATTTTCTTCATCAACAATTTCTTCCCAATCAATTTTATCACTAAAAATCATTTCAAATCGATAATCTCTTGGTGTTACTGGCTGATATGCCAACTCAAACTTTAGTTTTGCTGCTTCGGGTATGATAAAATTCTCTAAATCTAAAGTGTTTAAATAACTAAAATCAGTAATCACCTTAGTTAAATCCGCTGTGATTGTAGAATGATAAACAATTCGAAAGTCTTTTTGGCTTGTGGGATGATCAAAATCTGCTCCAAAAAGATCTTCTTCAGCACTTATGAAAAACTGTAACATTCCATGTTGAGGCATATGTTCAATGTTAGGTATTTCTTCAAGGTTTAACTGCGCAAGTAGCATCATAGGTTGTCCGTTTGAGTCTTTAGGATGCTCTTGATCTATAGGTAAATACGGATATCCACCAAATTTACTTTCAAAAAGCGTTGTCTCTGCTTGCGTTCCAGACACTTTAATATACGGTTTCACACTTTTTTCTAAAATACTACGATACTGTTCTAGTTCTTTCGGAATTTGAAGTTGATACGTATTCTTCACTACATTTGCCTCCCTTTAGTAATGAATTGAAAATGCCTTACTTAATTATATAGCAAGAAATAGCTTCGTGAAAAATTGTTAAAAGTCCGTTTTCACCCTCGTTTTTTGCGCACTTGGTGGACAAAGTAAATTGTGTTCTAAAACCTTTTTATTAATAGTTCGAATTAAATCCGCTGCTTCTGCCGTATTTGTATTTTCTTTTAGTCTTTCTTTTAAATCATCAATTTCTTTTGAAAGCTCAATCCACCTAGGTAAAACATGATTATTTGCTAAAGTTCTATAAAGTTGCTTTTCAGGATTGTACGAAAGATCTTTATCAAGATTAAGAGGTTTCCCTTTACCAGGTAAATTATCAAAAGCTCCTTTCTGTTCTGCTTGTTTAACGATAGAACTAATATGATCCTCATACGTATACGACCAAACTTTCTCATCTTTTACTAAAATCTCTTGTTTTTTTAGTTTTTTATCTAGTTCTTCTTGATTCATAGCTTCTCTCTCCTTTTTATTTTTTAGTGTCGTTTTTGTAAATTCCAATGCCCTTAATCCTTCGAATAGCTTTTCTCGCCACCACACGCTATCATGATCGCCTTGAAACTCTTCATAAGTAATTTGGTATTCCTTTTCTTTTAAAGCTTCATACAGACGTCTATTAGCCGTTAAAAGAGGTTTGTTTTCAAGTTCTCCTACTGCTATGTAAGAATAGAGATGAGTCGCATTAGAATCTATTGATTAAATTTGATTTTCAATCCAAGGAATTGCATTTTCATAATCATCTTTTTTCCAATGTACGGATCCAGACATTGACAACACATTTCCGAAAACATGTGGATTTTGAAGTGTTGCATAACAAGCTGCTAAGCCACCAAGACTGAAACCAGCAATTGTTGTATGTTTTGCTTCTTAATGCACACGATACTTCGCCTGAATCCACGGAAGTAATTCCTCCTTGAAAAATGCATTCATTTTATCGTTATAAGTTAGCTCTTCTAATCGATCGACAGGATCTATAGCAACAGCAATACAAGATGGGATTTCATTTTTGTAAATTAAATAATTAAGTGTTTTTGCGATTGGAAGGTTATGAATGAATGAATTCTCATCAAATACAATGAGAAGTTCTTGAAGATGTGAAGTGTGAGAATAATCATGAGGCGTATAAATATGAATTTTACGTGTGTTATTTAAAATCGAACTATAAAAAGAATATGTTTCAATCTTTCCGGATGGATAATCATTTGAAGGAAAACGACTGCTATACTGCACGTCCATACCTATTTTTAACACAAACTAAAAATTGTATTAAGATGTTAGGTATCTAGTTAAGTTATTTATTAGAAAGTTTATTAATTGCTTGAATAGAAAGTTCCAACGCTTTTATTCTTCTTGTTAAAAGTGTTCTTTGCGGACTACCAGCTTTAGATTTATCATAGGCTCTCTCAATTGATGGAAGCAAGCCAGTAAGGACGTTACGAGCTTCTTCTAACTCTTCTTGGCTATACATATGATTTTCTTGATTCCAAACGTTTTTTAGCACTGCTAATCCTAAGCAAACAGCTTTAAGTCGTTTTTTCACTAGTGTAGTATTTGCACCTTTTTGAGTCATCTGAGATAGTGCATTTTCAAGTTTACGGATTGTTGACTGTAAAGACTGTATAGATTCTACTTTATCTACATTTGATACGTTTTCCATATTAAACCTGTCCCTTCTTCGTTTCTAAATTAGTTTTCTTGATATTTGATAATACCATTTAGAAGCGAATTTTACTCGAAATATTTGAGTTGGACATGAATTGAAAGGAAAACAGCTAACAAGCTTCTATCTCCTCCCTCTTACATATTCTATATGTACTTCTTTTTTCTCGTTAAAATACCTACATGGACAAGGTGTTAATATTGTATATTTTATGAACAAAAAACGTACAAGCAGCATCACTTGTACGTTTTAATTTTTATTCAGTAAGATAATAAAGTAATAGCTTACGGGTCTTTTCATAATTTATGAAATCTCTATATAAAATGGGATAATTCATAATCTCCTGTTCATTATTATTAAGCACGTAACTTAAAGTACCTGCTGTATGCATCCAATAATAATTTAAATCAGCGCTTATACAATCATCTTCTGTAAACGTATTATTAAAATCTTTTCTTATTTTTCGAATGTCACAATTCGGAAACGGTTTATACAGTGGACTAGGCATGTTCTGCAATTCATTAAAAATAACCTTTTTACCTACCCCCCTTTATTTCTCTAGCCAATTTAATAAGTTTTCATAATGATATTGAGCATCGATATACCCAAGATTATATAAATTAACGAGCTTTTCCTTATTTCTTTCTATTCCGCTTATAGGAAGCTGTACACTTGGTTGAATTACATAAAAATTATCTTTTTGTTCTTCTTGATTCATATAAGATATCGTCTCGTTATAAAAACGATAATGGTCTACTAAATTCTCTGCGATTTTCGGATATTTTCTATATAGAATTTTAGCTAGACCAGAAAATTTATTTCGCTGCTTCTCGTATCCTTCTGGCTTTGTCATAATTACAACGTTCTTTTCATAACCATCAGTTTGAGCTTTTAAAACTGGTATAGGATCTATAATTCCTCCATCTAGTAATTTTCGATTATTATATTCTACAGCAGGTGCTATAAACGGCACAGAGCTGGATGCACGGATGATTTTTAAAATATCATTTCCATGTTCTTTTTTATTATAATAAACAGCTTGTCCTGATTCGCAATCAGTCGTCCCTATAACAAATTGTTCATTACAGTTTAAGAAAGTTTGAAAATCAAATGGAACAATTTTATTAGGTACTTCATCAAATAAAAAGTCCATTCCAAATAATTCACGTTTTCGAATTAAATTTCGATAAGATATATACCTGTAATCTGATACTAGCTCTGTATTTACTTTCTTATTTCTCCCTTGTTGACGCGACAAATAGGTTGCTCCCATACAGGCTCCAGCTGATACGCCGACTACATACGGAAAGAATAAGTTCTTTTCCATGAAATATTCGAGTACACCTGCAGTATATAAACCTTTCATTCCTCCGCCCTCTAATACTAAACCGATATTCTTCATTCTATATCCCTCTGCTTCTTTTTTCTTAATTTCATATTAGCATAAGATTTTAAGATGAGGTTATATAAACTAATTACAACAATAACCAGAAACTACTAAAGTAATGTGATAATATCTTTGTGAGTAACATGTTACAATATAAGTAATTCATTCCACATATATTAAAGGAGGAATTTAATATGGGTTTATTTAGCGGTATTTTAGGAAATGCATCAAATACGAGTTCTGAAAGTGTAGAACGTGATTTAGAGAAGATTATGCTAGACGATGAAAAAGTAGAGCATGCTTATAAATTAATTCGTGATCTAATCGTATTTACAAATCGTCGTCTTATATTAGTAGATAAACAAGGAGTAACTGGCAAAAAAACAGAATACCATTCTATTCCTTATAAAAGTATTACACAATATAGCATCGAAACGGCTGGGCATTTTGATTTAGATGCAGAACTTAAAATTTGGGTGTCTAGTATGGAGGAACCAATTACGAAAGAATTTAAAGGTGACGATAGTATTTTAAGCATTCAAAAAGCGCTAGTAACCTTTACGACAAAGTAGTGGTTTTTGTATCTTTATTCATTTTCAAAATTACTAACCCGAGTATTTTGGAAGAACATACATTATTTTTGTATATTTAATCTAAAATAACATAAAAAGGTAAAGCGTATTTTAAATGCTTTACCTTTCTTTTTTGTAATAAACAAGTGTAGTTTTATCATTTAATTTCTTTATTACTTCTGTTCTTTTATACCCCATTTTCTCGTATAGAAAACAATTTCTTTCTTCTTCTAAAATCGTAGCAAGTTCAAAACTTCGTGCTTCTGGAAACATTTCTTCGATTAAAATAAGTACCTTCTGAGCAATTCCTTTCCCTTGATAGATTGGATGAATAAACATTGGACTAATCCAAAATTTATAAGGTAGTTCTTTTTGGGATATACATATCGCTCCAACAAGTTTCGAATCTATTATCATCTTATAAAAATTACTGCTGGGATTATTTATTCTAAAAATAGTTTTTTCAATAGATTCATTTGCTGGATTTGTTTCATAGTCTTTATATTTATGTAATAAAGAGCTAAATGAGTCTATTTGCATTTGAAATATAACTTCTGCATCAGTTTCTGTCGCCTTCTCTAATATAATCTCCATGTTACCAATTTAGACGCTTTCTTAAAGAAGTAATATGAGCTGTATGGTGACGACCATGCCATGCGTATAGTCCTATTGCAACAGCAAGTTTTGTTTCACCAGTTTCAGGATGGTTAAATGTCTTTTCTAAATCTTCAATTTCTAGAGAATATAAAAGATTAACCCATCTTTTATGTAATGAATCTAGCATTACTAGTGAAACATCTACCGGTAATTTTGAATCAGGTAACTCTGCCCACTTCTCTTCTTTATACGGCTTAATAGTTGGATTCTTTTCTGTCAGTGCTAATTTAAAGCGTATGTAGCTATTCATATGGCTATCAACGACGTGATGAACTACTTGACGTACAGTCCAACCTCCAACGCGATATGGTGTATCTAACTGCTTCTGATCTAAATCTTTAATTGCCCTTGTTAGTTCATTAGGTAAATCTTCAATTTCTTGAATCCATGTATCAATCATTTCTTCAGTTATAGGACGTTTGTATGTAAATTGGCCAATTGGATAACGTAAATCATTCATGAATAAGTCCTCCTTATTATAAGTGTGAAGTATTTCTCCAAATATAGTGCACAAACTTCACATGTTCTCCATTTAATTCTACAGATGTTATATCTGATTCGTTTTGATAAGAAGAAAATCCGCTTTTTTCTAGTACAATTTGTGATGCGAGATTATTAGTCGTTGTTTTAGCATAAACTTCAGTAATTTCATTATTTTTCGCTACATCTAAAATTAATTTTACGGCTGCTGTTGCAACTCCTTTTTTAGTAAATTTTTCTCCGACACGATACCCGAGCGAACTAATTCGAGTTTCCGTATCTATATCTACTAAATTGATTCGCCCTACAATTTCTTTTTCTTCATTACGAATTAAATAAAAATAAGAATCTCCATCTGCCTGTTCTATTAATAAATCGTCTAGTAGTTTTTGGAAATATTCAAATTCAAAATATTTCGAGCCACGATTTGGTACCATTGTTTCAAAAAAAGATTTATTTATAAGTTCAAACGTAAATAAATCCTTAGCATCTTGTTTCTTTAGTTGCTCTATGTATATTTCCATTCCGTATTCTCCTTCTTGATTTACTAACTGTTATACATTCTTTTTTAATCAATTATATTCCTGCTATTTCTTTCGATTAAGTAATACAGATAGTAGCACTTTCGGATGAAAGAGATGAAATGGACTACGAATTAAATTCATCACTCGTACTAACCGAATATAAACATCAGAATTACTTACGGATAGTCGATATATTTGCTTCGTATACCATAGTTGAAATTTTTGTTTTGTAGTTAATTCTCTCTTTAGTTGCGGGTGACGTGATATTTCTGTTGTTGTCATATCCCAAGGGGTTTCTATTATAGTAGCTGCCTTTTTATAAAATTGTTGTGTAAATGTTTTATCAAGTTGTTTTCTATCTTGCAAAAGTAATTGCAATTGGTGAGCCTCCATAGCAGCAACTGATACGCCTTGGCCGAAAACGGGATCAAAACGACATTGCGCATCTCCAACAACTAATAATCCTTCTGGTACATTATTCACTAAATCAAATCGCCGGCGTACTTGATAAGGAATTTTGTATGTCTTTATATCAGTAATTCCCTCAGCCTTATTTAAGAAGTCTGTAACATTAGAAATTGATAGATTTTCAGCAAAATCATAAAACTCATCATCTGTTTGTGGTGCTTTCTCATTTGCGTATCCACTAAAAGTAACAAAATAACGATTATCTTCTATCGTTTGAATAAGAACGCCATAAGGGTTATCAGGGAAACTAGGAGACATTAGCATATTACAACAGTCTAACTCCTCATTTTCTTTAAGTTTGAACATTTTCGTTGCGTAAAATAAATCAATACGAACTTTCTCTTCTTGTACTTTAATTTCGTATTCTCGTAGCCACTCTATACTTTTCGAGCCAAATCCACTCGCATCAACTACAAGATCCGCATGAACTTCTTCTTGTGTGTTTGTCTCTAAATATTTAACTTTTACTCCACACACTTTGTTAAGCTTTGCATCTACCAATACCCCTTTAACCAATGTTTCATATTTAATAGTAATATTTGAAATTTGATGTATTCGTTTTTGAATATGCCATTCTAGCAAAGGACGACTTTGTTGAATCATATGTACTTCCCCTATGAACGGTTGTTTCCATAGACCGAATTGATGCCATTTCAAATCACGCGTAAAGTTGTTTATAATACTACCCGCTTCTATTAATTCGTTCGTAATATTAGGAAACAATTCTTCAATTGCGTTTTCTCCACCTTTTAATAACACGTGAGGATGATTACTTTGTGGAACTCTTTTTCTCGAAGACTTTCCATCCCATCTTTCACCAGCTTCTATAATGATTACTTCTTTAAAAGAAGTTGATAATGCTTTTGCTGCAAACTTTCCTGCCATACTTCCACCAATAACGATAGCCTTATTAAACATATTTTCCCCCTTAATAAAAAGAGATCCTGCCTTGTATGAATGAAACAGGATCTTAAACTAATTAACTTCTTTATCATTATACTTAAAATACATCAGTAAATTGCAACATTAAAATTAAAATACCTAATCCCCATACGTAATACGCGAATACTTTTAAGGAGTGACGTTTTAAATATTGAATCATCCATGAAACGGCTATGTATCCAAAAAACGCTGCTGATAACGTTCCGACAATTAAAGATGTGCTAGAAATAGATTCTGCTTTCCCTTGAAAAACGTCTACAAATTGCAAAATGATAGCTCCAACGATGGCTGGTGTCGATAGTAAAAAAGAAAAGTAAGCAGCAGTTTCACGGTCTAATTTTCTCCATAATGCAGCGACAATTGTCATTCCAGAACGGGAAATGGCTGGAAAAATAGCAGCAGCTTGAAATGAACCGATAATTAATGCGTCTTTATATGTTATGTCATCCATTTTTTTACGACCATTCTTTTGTTTATCTGCCATGTAGAGAAAGAATCCGGTCACTAAAAACTCCCAACCGATCGTGATTCCTGTTTTTGAAATATCTTCAAAGAAGTCTTTAAACAATAAACCAATTACAACTGCGGGTATTGTCCCAACGATAAGTAATAACATGAGCTTTGAAAATGGGTTTTTAATTAAATATATAAATTCTTTTTTGTAATAAATAAAAACCGCAAGTAAAGTCCCAATATGCAGCATCGTATCTAAAAATAAGCCAGCCTCATCTAATCGGAACAAATGCCTTCCTAAATAAAGATGTCCGGTACTACTGATTGGTAAAAATTCTGTTAAACCTTGAATTATACCTAGTATGAAAGCTTCTAACCAATTCATGATGGTCTCCTTTCTCTTTTGCTTGTACCAATATATGAGGGTTAAATTTTCGATATGAAAAAAACTATATTTCTCTATGAATTTACTTTTTATTTATGGATATATATGTAAAGAGGGGTAAGGAGGGTTATTATGTGGAAGCACACAAAATTCGGTAATGTATTACTTTGGGTGGGCCCTATCCTTGTATTTTTAGGACTATGTATGACAAATGTTATTTCAGATATTCCTTTCTTTGAGGGAAAACATAAAACGGTTGGTATTGTACTTATATTTATAGGTGTAATCTGTTTTGTTGCTGCTAATCATTTGAAAAAAGGAGAAAGATATGAAGAATAAATCTAAATAAAAAACAATCCTTGCATATTAGCTAGGATTGTTTTTTATTAATGTTGATTATTTGTAGAATACTTTATCAACGTTATATTTCGCTTTGTATTCATTAATGATATATGTTTCGTAAATTTCTCTTTCTGTTGGATCTTCTACGATACATGCATCAATGCGGTATACTTCATCACGGTGATTTTTAATTGGTGAAACATTATCTTCAAAATGCTTCTTAATACGTTGTCTAATTTTACGAGCTTTACCTACGAAAAGAAGTTCGTCATTAATATTGTAAAACATAAAAATGCCGCCTTTATCTCTAGGGAACAAGTGGAAATCGATAAATCCATTAATTGGAGTAATGATTGGCTCGTCTCCTTTAATAACTTGTTTACGTTCAGTAATTGAAACATCAGCTTCAGGAATATTAATTTTAATCAAGTTCATTCACGTCCTCTTTTATTATAAAGATAAATAATAGCATACATAAGTAAGAAAAGCTATGTTCAGAGGCATATTTCATTTTATAATTCAAATATTATAGGTGTATCATGTAAACTTTTCTTCCAAATCATATGATCACTGGATTCTCCCCAGTAATCTTTCAATACATAGTTAGGTTTTCCAAACTTTTTCGTCCATATACTTTGCGCATTTTTATATCCACTATCTAAACAATATTCTGTTATCCCTCTGCTAAGTAATGTAAGAAACATTGTATGTAGTAATAAACTCCCTATTCCCTTTCTTTGATACTCCGGAAGTATGAATACAGTTCCTATTTCATACAAATTTTTAAGTACACCACCTGTACAACTATTAATCAATGTACTTGCTGGACCGATTTCGATTGTTCCAATGATTTTATTGTTACTTGTATCAATTGCTAATAAAAAGTAACGACTTTCTCCGTTACTATCAAAATCACTTTTCAAATACTGCTTTTTTGAGTTAATTTCATTTTCTATGTCATCCAATAATTGTGACAGTCCTTCATTTTTGTATGTATTTGTAATAACTATACGGAAAAATAAATATAGTTCATCTACATCATTCAAATTCGGTCGTCTAACTGCAACGTTAGTCATGAATTCAATCTCCAATCCTCATTATGCCATTGTCAATACAACACTTTATATAATCTATTCATCATTATTCTGCAAAAACCTGCATAAATCCAACAGTATAGAAAGCTCATTATAAATATTGATAAAATAATTTTTATATCCATAGTTGTATGAACAGCAGGACCAAGTACCGGAAAGTGGAAAACATCGAGAACGATCATAATACCTATAAGTAGACAAGTTGCTGAAAAAGAAACAATCCATATTCTCCTCTTTAATTTTAAAAAGGATACTCCTAAGGCTAGACCTAATAAGCCTGTAGTAAAAGGAAAGACAATTAGTTCACTGGGCTCAATAATAAATAATAGAAAAATAGTAAGAATATAAGAAAGTATTCCCTCACGAATAGAATAGAAAATAGCAAAAAAAATCGGTAATGTCGAAAATGGACTAATGAGCAAACCTATACCAGGAACTAAGTTCCCAGCTGCTTGAAACATGGTGGCCAATGCACTCATCAAAGCTGTAAGTACTAACTTATTCGCAAGGGACAATTTTCTTTTATGAACAAAGCTCGTATCATGTTCTATCATCAGTTGATACCAATAACGTACAAACCAATTCATTAAAATACCCCCTAAAGATACCACATTCATTACTTTCTATATTATTCATACACTTATGGTTTATGAGTTGCTTTCTATTTGTTATGAATTACTATATAATAAAAGACTTTTAGGGGGATAAATTGTGCGTGTTGAAACAAAATGAATTCCTTGGATTATTAAACTGCGAGTATATATCGTATCAAGGAATAATTTCAAAAATGGTACCTTTGTTAAAATCAGTTACTTTCATAGAACTGTAAACTCCTAAATATAATTTAGTTTGATCCGAATTTGTTCCTAAACTCATATAATAAGCTGCTTGCGTACCAAAATCATAATTGGTTTCAATAGCATAAAAGTCAGCATGTTTACCGTCTGTACCTGCTCTAGTATAGGCTAAAACACCCTTAACTGGAGACTGAGATTCTCCTTTCTTGGCAAGGTCAGTAAAAACAACGCTACCTGTTAAATTTGGAATTGCATTTCCCATATATGGCTGAACTCCTGTAAGTGAAGTTCCTCCAAACTTATCTGTTCTAGAATCTTTATGAAAATAACTAAGTAGAGGCAGAATACGCTTCACTGAAGTTTGTATTGTTTCATCATAATAAACCATTGTTCTCTCATCTGAAGTCTGATTCTCAGAACAATGTCGTATAAAAGAAGTAGGTAAATCCCCTTCCCATCCTCGCCACCCAAAATTGATAAACCCATCTTGATTGGGAGTTAACCTCATAAAATGCATTTGAACAAGTTCTGTTACCAGTATAGGTTTATATTGAACAAATGAAAAAATAGACTCTACAATATCTTGTCCGACATTTCCGGCGTATTTGATATATTGATTATAAAACCTTTGAAATGAAATGCCGGTTATATTACGTACTCCTTTTGCAATTACTGTAAGTGTTTCTTGTATAGATAAAGGAAGTTCATTAAAGCGTGTAACTACAGGAGGGTTATTTATAAATGTATTTTTACTTACATCGATTTCAATTATTTTTCCTGCTATTTCTAAATCATCTTGGCTTAAATTAAATGGATCATAACCTGATCCGCCATCTCCATTTGTAAAAACAAGTTTTCCAGTCTCAGGTGAAAAGTTTAAACTATTGACTCCGTTATGATTAAAAAATGGTCTTCTTACATTCAGTAATGTTCGTCGTTTTTGAGCTTGACCATTAGATTGTAAAGTCCATTCTTCCACTGTATCAATGTGATCATATTGCGTATTTCTATTAACCCACTTTAAATTTAACGTTTTAGGGTCACAAGGATTCGGTTTAAATTGTTCAGAAAGTGCACCTGGTCCTTGAGTTCCGGCTACTGAATAATGAAGATAAAATAACCCATTTTGATAAAATTGTGGATGGAACGCAAGTCCTAGCAATCCGCGTTCATCATAACCGCTACTAGAAACACCTTCTTCAAATGTACCTAATTTAATAATTAGGTGACGAATATCTAAAAATGTCTTTATAACTCCGTCCCCTATGTAAAAAATCTCTCCTAATTGAGTTGCGATAAATAGTCTTTCGGTCGATTCACCTGGAAGTATCGTTGTTTTCAATACAGTTGGTAAATTTACGTTATGAACAATGGGTCGTAAACTAACTTTAACTTTTGTCAATTAACTGTACACCCCTTTTTCTTCTTTTTTATAGAAGAATATGATTAGAGTAGTTCTGTTAGTATCAAATAAGTTTTATTCCTTTTTATTACAATTTTGTATATAATATAATTATAAATAATCTGGGGGACGAACTATGATAATCGTACTACAAATCATCTTACCACTAATTTTCGCAGTCTATTTATTTACCCTCTATCGTAAAGGGACGTATGGATCAGCTTCATTCCTTTTAGCAGTCATGATAGGAATTTTCGGTTTAGAGAATATTTTTCAGCATGCTAGTCTAACAGATCATGCTATTTATCCATATTGGGGCAGTTTGAAGGCTGTTGTTATCGTTTTAACAGTCGTATTTCTATTTAAAAAAGGTGGTTTAACAGGAAAATATTGATTTTTAATGCGTTACATATTTTCTTGTTAAATTGCTTTTATTTTATAAAAGAAGAAATATTTATGTGAAAACAAGAAGGGATGTGTTACATATGTCTATAAATATTATTTCAATAGTTTCTATCATAATATGGATTGTGTTAATTACAGAACTTATAAAACCTTCAAAAGAACAGAATGGACGAAAAATAGTAACTTTAGTAACTGCTGGTTCCGCATCAACACTTATTTTGACGGTTTCATTTATTCAAAATATCCCGTTTTGGAATTGATAGTGATATAACTAACAAAAATATGTATAAATAAAAAGATTAGGGTTCACTCCTAATCTTTTTATATTTTGAGGTAGCACCACATGCCCGGCAAGCTAAGGTCTTGAAGTAGCCCCTAAACAAAATTTAAAATTTTTCTAAAGTTATTTATGTGAATTTAACTCGTTTTCAGGAACATATGTGGTCCTTTTATAATTTGAAGTTCTTTTTAAGCTTCTTATATTTTCTATACGAACGTCTAACAATGTTTAACATAAAATACGGTATTTTAACAGAGAAAGGCAATTTATAAATGAAAGGAAAATAAAAGGTGAAATATGCCTTTTCTAGATCCCTCCACTTACTATCTTCTTTTGTTTTTAAGAAATCAGATACATCGACTACATATCCCCTTCCTTTTTCCATCATCACATTTTTCCCGTGAACATCACAAGGAGTTAATCCTTGTTCCCTCGCATACTCTAAAGCTTTATTTATATCAAGGATCACCTGCTTAGGAATTTTAATCCCCTTATGAAGGGCATCGTATAAGGTAATTTCTTTTAAACGTTTCAATACTATGAAATTTTCCCCTTTATATATAAGCTTTGAATAAGAAGGATGATCTCCAATTCTTCGGTATACTTCTGATTCTTTTTCAATTCCTTCTCCTTCTCGCACGTAAACTTTCACTACCCAATCTTTGTATTCTCTGTGCATGAATACTGCGGCATAATTACCTGTTCCTAAACACTTCCAAAGTCTAGGAATATCTTTAACTACTACAGGCTCGAATTCATCATCACTTCTTATACTTACCTCTTTTAATAATTCGTCATTTATCAATCCCACAAAACTATTTATACTCATCATTCCCACTCCGGTTTTGCTAAAAGGGGCCCACCCACATTTTAACGAAAATATACACTAAGCGAATTTTAGCATAACATGCCAAATCTATATTACTCTATTTTATAATCTAAAACATTGTTTAGAAATGTAGCAAGGGTTTGTTAATGGTTCAATTCTTCTTTCACTACTATTTTTGTTAGCTAACACTTTTATTGTTTTAATAATCTTTTGTTTAATTCCCACAATGCTGTTTTGTTGCTATCCCATTTCAAAAACGTTACT
This sequence comes from Bacillus sp. 2D03, assembly GCF_003946765.1. NCBI lineage: Bacteria > Bacillati > Bacillota > Bacilli > Caryophanales > Bacillaceae > Bacillus > Bacillus sp. 2D03. Next base: position 220,345 of record NZ_RPSJ01000002.1, read on the forward strand.
GCTTCCTCAAAGCATAACCATTTATAATTAAAGTGTTCTTTAGATAATGATATGTTTTTTGTAGGAACTTTAACTCCAAAAGAAAATTCTTTTATTACATAAACCTCTTCTCCCCAAAGGAATCCTCCAACTACATCCTCTACTGGTAGTGAAGACACAGAATCTAATTGTATATATGGACATTCTCTTGTAATACCAGCCTCTTCAAACGCTTCCCGTTTTGCTGATTCAATAGGAATCTCACCGTCTTCTCCGCCACCAGCTATTCCTTGCCAATAACTATAATCACTTCTTTTGAAAATAGCATATTGAATGGAATTAGCAGTTTTTATATAAGGAAATATCAATACTTGATATGGCGCTCTCATTGCTTAAGCTCCTCTCGAAAATAAGTTTTAAATAAATATAAACAAAGAGCCGACATCACAATTCTACATTATTAATGCAGGTTTATAATGTCGGCCTTCTATTTTTAAAGAATTTTATTTTTCATAACCAGGTTTACTCTTAACAGAGGAAAAACTGCTTATTCCCTGTCGAATGTGTTTAGCATGGTTTTTCCTAAATGTTAGCAGTACCCTATATTATTCAATTGCGCCAGCAACATCATAATCATTTAAATCTAATTCAATCGGTTGTCCGAGCGCTAGTTTAGCAAGTTCCGCTCCTAGATATGGACCAGCTGTTAAACCCGAAGCCCCTAATCCATTCGCAACGAGAATTCCTTCAAAGTTAGGTAGTGGTCCGATAACAGGTAAGAATCCTGGTGTAAATGGTCTGAATCCAACTCTCGTTTCAAGCATTGTAGCATTTTCTAAGCCAGGTGCAATTGCTAATGCCTTATGGAATACTTCATGTAAACCACCTGCTGTTACACGATGATCGAAACCAGTATCATTCTCATGTGTTGCACCAATTACGACATGCCCATTGTCAAACGTTAAAATATATTGATCGTTCGGTGGCATAACAACTGGCATATTTTCTGTTGCTGTATTCTCGATTTGCAGATGAACAATTTGTCCTTTTTGGAATGTAACTAAGAAATTAATTCCTAATGGATTCAAGATTTCGTTCGCCCATGCGCCTGCAGTTACAATAACCTTTTCCGCTAAAATTGTTTCATCGTTTACTGTAACTCCCGTAATATGATTTCCTTCACGGACTAATATAGCATCGCCTTTTATTAAAGTTGCACCATGTTTTTTCGCAGCACTTATTAATGCATTGCGTAATAATCTTCCATTTACTCGTGCAGCACCACTAATATGAACAGAACTATATTCGTCTGATAATGCTGGGAATAATTTTTTTGTTTCTTCAGCTGATAAGCGAGTGATTTCACCAATCTCTGGGGCATCTTCACGTCGTTTATAAGCTCGCTCTTCCATTTGATCTAACTTTTTCTCGTCAGTATGTAAACTAATTGCACCTACACGATTATATCCTGTGTCAGTTTCACCGTCTTCTTCTAATTGCTGAATTAACGAAGAATAGTAACGTGCACCGCCTTTAACAATTTTATACCATGCTTTATTACGACGCTGCGATAGCCATGGACATACAATACCTGCTCCTGCATCAGTTGCTTGCCCTAATTGTTGGCGATCCACGATAGTAACATTCGCACCTGCCTTAGCAAGATGATAAGCAGTAGACGCTCCTAAAATTCCAGATCCAACTACAATATACGATTTCATCTCAAACACCTTTTCTCTTTTGCTAATTATATAAATATAAGAACATTCCTTAGTATAATAGAAGGAATGCTTTTTTCAATGTACTCATCACAATTAATTGTTGCAGCATTGTGACTTTCTTAATCATTATTTTTTCTTCTTACGGAATAATTCAATTGTTTTATAGCCTTGTGAAAGGATCTCTATCATTTTCTCTAGACGTTTTTCACGTGTTTTTTCTTGTTTTACAGAAAAAAGATTACGTGCCCAATCTTTCTGATATCCAGGCGTTAAACTTTGATAAAACTTAAGTTCATTCGGATGATTAGCTAATAATGCTTCAACATCTTTAATTCGATCTGCATAATCGGCAACACATTGACTCATAGCAGATGTTTTCGTTGTTTTTTTCTTCTCGCGTTTTAAACCTACAACAGTAAAGACTTCATCCATACTTACCATTCGTGCAAATTTAATATCACTTTCTCCCACATAACCATCTTCTCCAACATTTAATGCCGGAAACATCTCATCACGGTGAATAAACGTACTATAACGAGCATTACCTTTTTTCGGATATGCGAAGAATACGTAACCTTTTTCAATTAGTAATTCTTCATTACTTATAATAAAATTCGTTTGTTTCACCATTTCATCAAGCGTTTCTACAAATATAAAGATAGCATCGTGTTCTTTTGAGAATGCAGTTTCTTTACCTGTAAAAATGTCATAATCACTTGGTTCGTTAATAACGACCATATTTGTATACTTATTAAGTTTCAATTTATCAATAACTGACATATTAATCTTCCTTTACATTCAAAATTCATTGTACATACTTTTGCGTACTGTTCTAGTGTATTATATGTATTAAGAAAATCAACTTTAAATCGTATTATTCTGCTGCAAAAGAATATAATTCTTTACTAGATGGGGTGGTTTTATGCCATATGTAATCCGAGATGAAGGGCTAGTTTTACAAGGGGATGATGGAAAAGAACCAATTTTTCATACATATGAAGAAGCGGAGGAAACATTAAAAACATTAACTATACCGCAGTTTCCGAAACATATTAGAAGAAAACCATTTACACCAAAAATAATAAAGATAGCCGCTTCTGAATAAGAACCGGCTATCTTTATTATTCATAACTTAATAGCAAATAAAGTATATAAAAACTCTTTATATTGATCTTCTGTAATTTTACGCTTAGTTTTTTCCCCATGAATAATTTCGGTTAAACTTGTATTCGTTAATGAAATATGGCCAGAGTTCGTCAACTTTACTGCAATTGGTCCTTTATTAAAAATAGACTTCTCATCTTCTATCACTCTTCTTTGAACATCGTTTACTACTATCTCATTAATATTAGGTTTATAAAAAGCATGACAAACTTTCCATTCTCCATCAGTATCTATTCTTTCTAAAACATAAATTCCTTTACTTGTATCTTTTCGTCTCACTCGGTACGAACCATTTTTTGAAGAAACAGACTCGCCAGTAAAAGGTACAGGAACAAGAGGTACTAACGAAGCTATACCTACATCAATTAAATACTGTAGATTATCATAAGTTAAAATAATTGTTATATGACCATCCTCCAGTGCCCATGCATTTATATCATTTTTATACACCGTACCTAATGCCAGTTGTACATCATAGCCACAGTCTTTTAAGAAATAGTAAAAAAGAGTATTTAATTCGTAGCAAAGTCCACCACGGGAACTAGTTAAAATTTTCTCTCGTAAGTTTTCCAGAGAGATTTGATTCGTATTTCGTGCTATAACATCTAAATTCTCAAATGGTATAGTGTGTGCAAACGAAAAGAGTATGGTAGGTAATTCTTCAAACGTTACATCATTACATTTTTTAAGATTTAATCTTGTGAAAAGCTGATCTTGTAAACTTGTCATATTTAGCACCCCTTAAAAATTTATAAGTTTAAATAATATATGCTGATTGTAAATTTTAAGGGGCACTGTAACAACGTACATTTCATTTAACTGTACCGGTACAAAAATTACGATTCACGAGGTAAATTAATAGAAGGCGTCATTACAAATGCCTTTTCTGTAATTACTTCTTTTTGGAGTAGATCAAAAGCTACGAATATAAATTTAATAGTTTATCTATAGGCAAATTATTAATATCACTTAAATCAACAAAATATTGAAGTTGCCACATTTGACTCTTTTTAGCTTGATTGCTAACAGTGGTATCCCAAACAGGATAAATTCTCATTGCCATTTTCCCTGTTTGACTTTGTGTTCTCAATATTTTTTCTTTAAGAAGAATCTCTTTAGGAAAAATAAATTGTCCTAGTTTATTATCAGCAATACAAGTGATTACTAATAAATCAGGAGCAGCTTCATAAGAGAAAGCTCTATTTCGCATATTTTCATCTTTCTCCCAAAAAGAAACAAATTGACCAATTTTATTAGGTGTAACTTTTGATTTTCTAAAACGAATAGTTTTGTTATTTAAATGGAATAAACATCCTGCATATTCTGCGTTTTGCTTTTCTTCTTTTAGATTCGTAATCATTAAGTTGTTAGGTTTGTAAACTATATTATTTAAATTTTGGATTATATTATTAAAATTGTTCAAGAAAACTCCCCCTTTATTCATCTCTTAGTTTACCACAAACATCAGTTCTTCTATATCGTATATAATCATGAACTAAGTGAAATGGGGGAATTTAGCGGGATATAATTATTACTTTAATGTACTTAGTTTTTCAATTGCTTGTTGTTCAGTTGCTAAGTAAAAAATGTCATTCCCTTTATTACATTCATAAATAAAATCCTTTAAGCTTTTACTAGTATACATAGAGAAATCTCCAACAATAGCAATCTTTACCTTGTAGTTTATAAACTTTTGAAGGATATCGCCCGCAAGCCGTGTTTTTAGATCAAAGAAATCTTCACTTATTAAAGATTTATGGATAATAATATGTTTCGCATCTACCTCATATTGAACTGTTGCCATAGTATCTAATGCAGACTGAACATCCGATATTAATACCTTATCGTTTCTAATGACCGCAATATTGATTCCATCGATTACTACTTTCTTTATTTCCATAGTCCCACCCCTTTATAATTTACAGAGTATGAGTAAAATTGTTTTACAAAACTTCGTATTAATCAATCATAGATTAAATTAGCCGCAGCTATTAAAATTGCCTATATTTTTTGTTGTAAATATATATTTTTTTATTACTAATACGGTCAATGAAATTAATGATAGTTTCTCTTTTTTATATTTTTGAATGTATATATATGAAATTGCTTTTACTTGTTATAAAAATATTGTGGAGTAACATAACTTAACAAACTATCCAAAGTGTTAATCTCGGCATATGGTTGTATTTTGGTCGTATTCTTGATTTTTTGAGGGTTAAACCACACACCTTTTATATTTGCATTTTGAGGACCAACAATATCCTTTTCTAAGTCATCCCCAACAAATAAAGTATTTTCCGGCTGTAAATTTAGCTTATTTAATGCTAGTTCGAATATACGTTTATCAGGTTTACTAAATCCCACTTCTTCAGAAATAATGATTGTTTCAAAATACCTATTTAAATTCGTATTAAATATTTTAGCTTTTTGCCTCTGAGTTGAGCCATTTGTTATAATTCCAACTTTAAAGTGCTTCTTTATTTGATTTAAGAAATGAATAGTATTTTGGTCTATTGAAAAACATCTAGGGAAATTTTCATTCCAAAAATCTTGGATATAATTGTGTGGCAATCTATATTTCGGCGCGAATTCATCAAATAATGATTCTAAAACTATCGTTTTATCACTAATGCCGTATTCCCTTTTATCGTATTCTTTGAATTTCTGTAACATATTGTTTTTGACTGTATCACTAACATCCTCATAACATTTTTCTAAAACTAATAAAAACAAGTTATCTACTGCCTTATCCCTATCAATTAACGTATCATCTAAATCAAACAGCATCGCTTTATAACCCATCAAATAATTTCACAACCTTTCTCACATGATTTAAATAATCCTTAGTTCAACTTTAAGCGTTTACTAAATTAGCAAAAAAACTCTAAAGTTTGTGAAGTACACTCTATAATTTCGCTAACTTTTTTTATATTGAAATTCATTTCCGTTTCCCCTTTTAGTAAGTAGCGCAAGTATATGTTCACACAGTTTAAGAAATCACATGCAGTTCCCAATATTATACATTGGTTTTTTAGAAATATAAATCGTTCAGCTTTTCATACGATAAGTTTTTTCAAGCATACAATTATTTTTTCATAAAAAGGAATATGGCTAATCATATTTTTTGGAGAATACACATTCTTGAAAATGAAGCTAATACGTTAAACGTCCTATGAAGTTCCTATTGTATCTCCACATAAACTCCAGATAGTACGGCTATAATGACTACCAGAGGTGATATTATGAAAAACTATCATATTCTCGTGGTAGAGGACGATCAAGAAATTCAGGAATTAATTAAACAATTTTTAATGACACAGCATTATACAGTGGTAGTCGCTTCAGATGGACTAGAGGGTATGACACAATTTAATAAGCAATCATTTGATTTAATTCTTCTAGATGTCATGATGCCCAATCTTAATGGATTTGAAGTTTCTAAAATGATTCGAAGTCAGTCAAACGTACCAATTATTATGCTAACTGCGTTGGAAGAAGAGGAAGATCAAATGAAAGGATTCGACCTTGGGATCGATGACTATATAACAAAGCCCTTTTCATTTCATGTTTTGATTAGACGAGTCGAAGCTGTACTTAGAAGAAGTTATGATAAAAATGTAAATAATCATTTGATATTTAAAGAAGTGCGTATTGATGTGGATGCATATAGAGTATATGTAAATGACGTTGAAATTATATTAACGACAAAAGAGTTTGAAATTCTACAACTACTATTTCAAAATGAGAGAAAAGTACTCACAAGAGAAAATATCGTTGAAAAGGTTTGGGGTTATGATTATTTTGGAGAAACACGAATAATTGATACACATATTAAAAACCTACGCAAAAAATTAGCTATCCCTTATATTAAAACAATAAAGGGTATTGGATATAAAATTGATGAATAGTATTGTGAAACTCATGAAAATGAAGCAAATTACTTATAAACTCTTTATGACTACATCTCTCATTTTATTATCCTTTGCAGTATTGATTTATTTAACTTTATACTTCTTTCTCCCTACGTTTTATGAGCAATATAAAACAGATCAACTTCAAACAGGGATAAACGAAATCATTGATAAGTCTAAAAATCTTACGTTTCAAGATGCGATACCACTTTTTGATGAATACGCCAAAAAAAATAATGCGATGCTTTATCTTCAAAATAAAGAAGGAGTAATTATTTACTCTCCTTCTTTTTCTTTTATTCAAAGTGGTACCCAAAAAACAGTAGTTACTAAAGCAACACGATTCGAGAATGCAAGTACCCTTAGCAATTCATATAACGTTACGAAACCAATTCAATTTCAAGATGGTAGTTTAACGCTTGTAGTGTTTGCTACATTTCAACCGATTGATGAAGCTTCACAGGTTTTAGTACGCTTTCTCCCCTATATTAGTATCATTGTGCTTGTTATTGGTATAGGAAGTGCTTATTTTTATTCCAGGTTTATTACAAAGCCACTTATTTATATTAATGAAGGTGCACAAAAGATGGCAAATTTAGATTTCTCCGAAAAAATTGAGGTTCGCTCTACAGATGAGTTAGGAGAATTATCTAATAGTTTGAATGACATGTCTATTAACTTGCAACAAGCTATGTTTGATTTGAAAAAAGCAAATGAACAATTAAAAAATGATATTGAAAAAGAAAGAGAAATAGAAACAAAACGCAGAGAGTTTTTTGCGATTGTAGCACATGAATTAAAGTCCCCTCTTACTGTAATGAAAGGATACTTAGAAGGAATGATATACAATATTGGCCCTTATCAAAATCGCGATCAATATTTAAAGAAAAATCATCAAATTATTGAAAGTATGGAACAATTAGTTCGTGAAATTTTAAGCGTATCGAAATTAGAACAACACACCTTCAAACTAAAAGTAGAGGAAGTTAATCTTTCAAAGTTAATAGGTGCAATCACAAAAGATCTCGAATTTTTTGCTTCTCAAAAAAGCATTGAAATAATAAAAGAAATTGATTCTGACCTTTCTATTTATACCGATTGTGCTCTTTTAGAAAAAGCATGTAAAAATATTATTCACAATGCGGTTATGTATTCACCACATAATGAAAAAGTCTATATAAAGTTAAGTGAGGATTCGAAACAAGGTCAAATCGAAATGCAAATTATAAATACAGGTGTCAATATTAAAGATGAAGATTTACAACAAATTTTCAAACCATTTTATCGAATTGAAAAATCAAGAAATCGAAATACTGGAGGAAATGGTTTAGGGCTATATATTGTTAAGCAAATTCTTGAAACGCTAGATATAAAGTATTCAATAAAAAATATGGAACATAGTGTGCAATTTTACATGAGTATTCCATTATCTAAACATAAAAACAAACAAACTCTCCTTTAAATAGGACGAGTTTGTTTGTTTTTGTAGTAAGTATAAATTTATTAACAGGTTTTTCACTTAATGGACAAATGCTGCTTCTTAAATGGCGATTATCATAAGTAGTGACAAACTGTATTCAATTTACATATTTATCTTCTACTATAATAGTAAAAAAACGAAATTCCGCTTAACAGCAAATTAGATTCTCTTATTCGAGATGCATTTCATCTATGAAGATGAAAAGGAAGATGAAAAATGCATATTTCCCTCCATTTTTCAGATTAATTTAGAATTCTTTTATGATAAGCTATATGTAAAGATTAAATATAAAACATAAAGGATGATTCATATGCAAATAAGACCAGAGGTAAGTGAATATAACTCCTATTATGCAACGTATACCAACTTGGTATCAGACGGAAATATCATACATATTCTAGAACAACAAATGAAGGAAACAAATCTTTTATTAAAGGGAATTTCTGATAGTGAGGGACTTTTCCGGTATGCTCCTACTAAATGGAGTATAAAAGAAGTAATCGGTCATATAGCAGATACAGAACGGATTATGGCGTATCGATTGCTATCAATCGCTCGAGGCGAGACAGCAGAACTTCCAGGCTATAATGATGATATGTATGTTCTTAGAGCTGGTTTTGATAAGCAATCTATGCAAAATCTTCTTGAGAATTTAATAGTTGTTCGCCAATCTACCTTGTATTTACTTAGAAGCTTAGATAAAGAAGCTTGGTCACAAAGAGGAAATGCGAATAATTCTGAAGTTACAGTTCGTGCATTAGCATACATCATTGCTGGTCATGAGCTTCATCACCTTCAAATTATAAAAGAACGTTACCTTGGTTCTGATTTATATCCAGCAACTTAATATTTGAAGAAAAAGAGTCCTATTTATGTAGTGCTCTTTTTCAGTATTTATAACGGATTAGCGCTTAGAACCATGGCAATTAAATGCATTTATTTATAAAATTCACCACATAATATTTATGCTATCCCCTCTTATTCTGTACATAATTTTCTTTAGGCTGATATACTATAAACGCAATAGTTCTGGAAAGGTGATGATAGTATGTATGAACAACAAAATAATAGAGATAGAGATCAAAAAATGATGTTTTCTATGCAGGGAGTTCCCTCAAATAAAATTAACATGAATCAATTACCTAAATGGATTAGAATTTTTGGCTATTGTGCGTTTGGTTGGATAATAGTATTTAGTTTAATTATGATTGTAGGTTTAATTCTGCAATAACTATACAGAGTAGGTAAACGGGACGATATTTAGGTCATACATCTAGGTAATGTCCCGTTTTTTATGTGTGATTATCCCATGATATAGGCAACCAATTATAATAAAAAGAACCTGTAGAATATCCTACAAGTTCTTTTTATTATATTATTAAAACGGGAACAACAAACTATTTTAACATTCAGTACAGGGAGACCATTTTGATTATGGCTTGATTTTATTATAAATCAAATATAAGCTTTTGAAAGGTCTAGATTTTGAAAATTATGTGAATTGAAAAGCTACGATGTTTATATTAGATTTCATTTACGACCAACTTCTTCTTACTTAAATACACTGCACGATCTGATTTTTTAGCAACCTCCTGTGAGTGCGTCACAACAATAATGCATTTATTCTCTTTATGTGCAAGTTCTTGAAATAGTTCTATTATATCCATTGCAGTTTCCTCGTCGAGGTTTCCTGTCGGCTCATCTGCAATCAGTAAATCAACATTACAAGATAGTGCTCGAGCAATTGCTACACGCTGTTGTTGTCCACCGCTTAGTTGCAGGACGTTTCGTTTCGCTTCAACTTCTGTGAGTCCTACCCTTTCTAACAATTCTAATGCTCTTGCTGTTTTATTTTGCACTTTAACACCTGTAATTTCCATTGCTGTTAAGACATTTTGAAGAGCTGTCATATAGGTTATTAAGTTATAAGATTGGAAAATTACAGATACATTTTGATTACGGTATCGATCCAAACCAATTTTTCTAATATCTTTGCCATTATACAGTACATAACCATTTTTAGGGACATCTAGTCCACAACCTAAGCTTAGAGTTGTGGTTTTACCAGATCCAGATGGTCCTAAAATCGTGTAGAAATGTCCTTTTTGAAAAGAAAAGTTAACATTTTCTAGTATCGCTACATTTTTTCCATTACTTTCATAATAATAATCCAAATTTTTAAACTGTAAAATTGTCTCCATATCGAGCCTCCTCATTCATCTTTTAAAAGAATTTGTTTTGGGTTTAAACGTAGAATAGATAATGCCGGAAGAAGCGTTGCTATTATAGCAATAGCTAGTCCAATTCCACCCATTTTCCCTACATCTTCTCCTGTTACACTTACATCAATTTTATCAATTGGATCTTCTTTTTGATTTTGTAGAGTACCACCAGGTCCAGCCATCATTACAGTACCATGTTGCGAGGTATCTGTTTCTTCGCTTGCAGTAGCAATTTCATTCGAAAGTAAATTATCCCCGATATATTGAGAAACTTTAGCTCCTGTTGTTATAGATAATCCAAATGCTAAAATAGCGACACATACTACTTCTACTACGAACTGTGCCATCAGTTTCCACTTTTTCTCTCCAATGGACAATAGAATCCCCATTTCCTTACGACGTCCTTTAATTGATAGCATAATAATTAATCCTAAAATAATCGCACCTGCAATCGATACAATATAAATAATCATTTGAGAAGTCGAAGAGATATTTTCGATAGGACCAATCATTTGCTTGTACAATGAATCATGCGCATCTAATTTATAATAATTAAAATCAATATTAGATTTTTTTGCTTCTTTTTTAAATGCATCAATATATTGTGGATCATTCAAGAAATACACGACTTGAACACTATTTATACCTTGGTCTACTTCTAATTTTTTCATAGTTGAATGCGGCATATATAGTTTATTAGCTGGATCCATAATAGGAGGAGCCTGTTGACCCATTGCTTGCTCATTTGTTTCGTAAATACCGATAATTTCAACTTCAAGGGTTTCCTTCTTATCCCCTGATTGCACTTTAACTTTGTCTCCTAATTTCAAATTGTTTAATTCCGCTAATCGTTTTTCCATTAAAGCTACATTCTGATCCTTCATTTGCTCTGTTATTGGTTTTCCATCAATGATTTTACTTTTTCCGTTTTTAAAGCTTTCTTGTAATGCAGTCTTGCGAACTCCCTCAATCATAAAAGAAGCATTCATATCTATTTCTGTACCAGAGCTTGAACCGCCTCGCGCAGCCGTCATTCCCACTTTACCTTTTCCTTCTTCTTCTCCTTCTGAAGCTCCTACTAGTTTAAGCCCATCAGAAATACCGAAAGTGTTAGCTATGTAATTATAATCTTTTACATACTTGGACTTCGCTAATTGATCTGTTTCTTTTGCATCGAGCTGCGGCGGATTTGGCATTTCTCCAGTTTCCTTAGCTTTTTGACCTATTTTGTCGAAATCAAGACCTAAAGTAACATCTGCACCAAGTTTTTTTCTTGCAGCATCCTCTGCTTTTTTTGATGCATTTTGGATTGTGAAACCTGAAAGAACCAAATTTGTAACAATCAGAAAAACTGCCATCAAAATTAATGATGTTCCTATCCTTTTTTTCATACTGAGAATCGCTCGTTTCATAAAATTCATTTTTCTTACCTCCTTGATAACTTGTATTCTATATAGGTTATCTAGAGTTTATATGGAGCTAATCGGTAGTTTAACTAGAGATATAAGGAGTTTATGTGTAGTTATTCATTTACCTGTTCAAGAAAAACTAGAACACAAATTCAAAAATGCAGTCGTTTTTGAATATTGGTAAGGAGTTAGTCAATTTAAGAGATTTATAGAAAAGAGAGGTTAAGCTTAATTTAATGTATATAATATAAAAAATATATTTATTGTATAATTTCTATACAATAAATATAGAGAAGCTATTTGTGAATATCTAGATGGGAATTGTTAAGTTCCTCATAGAAATTACATCTTTTAATAAGAAAAGAAACAAGTTAACATTCTTCTTAAATTTTAATATAAATTATTTATAGTTTTATTTTATTGCAAGATTTATAATATAATATACAAATTTATCACCTATTTTTATAATTCAAGCACCTACTATTAGGAAAAGAGAATATTTCCCAATTAATTTAAAACATAAATTTTGTCTATGTTTTAAACAATATGTATTTTGGAGGAGGTTAATTTGATTTTTTCAAAACTCATTGATCGGTACGCCTTATATGATTTACACAAAAAAAGAAGTGTAGCGTTTCAGTTTACTTCCCTTTCTAACACTTCATTAAATATAAAGAACATAGAATCTTTTTATAAAGTAAAACCATCACATTTTCATTTTGACATTAAGCATTCAAAGCAGGAAAATGAATACATGGTTGGGCAATTCAACTATAAAAGTTCGGTTCAATCCGGTGATTCACACAACGACTCTGTAACTGGGGAATTATTCTTACATAAAAATGAAAATGCACCTCATGTTATCTTTGTTCACGGTTGGAGAATGGATTCTAACGAACGTGTGAAAAAAATATTCCACGATCATATGACCAGCCTGAAGTGGAATATGTATTATTTCACTCTACCCTATCATTTTGAAAGAAAACCCGATCAATCCTTATTCAGTGGAGAGTATATGGTAAGTGCAAATATTGAACGAACATTACAAGCAACTAGACAAGCGGTAGCTGATTTACGAGCTTTGATTAAATGGATTAAAGCAAATAAAAAGGGGACCCTGATTCTAATAGGAATTAGTTTAGGCGGATTTATTACTAACTTAACCTCTCTTGTTGAAGAAGAGATTGATGTGTTAGCATCCATTTTCTATGCAAATCGACTTTCTTATTCTATTTGGAATACAACTCCAGGTAAATTTATTAGAGAAGACTTGGAACATCATGGTGTTACGTATGATGATTTAATAGATTATTGGAAAATCACTGAACCGAGTCAAGCATTACCAAAAGTACAAAAAGAAAATATTTTATTAATTTCAGGTAAGCACGATCTATATGTGCATTCTGAGGATACAGACTACTTGTGGGAAGCTTGGGAAAAACCTACACGATATATTTATACATGCGGGCATGCCGGGATCGTTCTTAAACGTAAAAAAATTGCAACTGATACTATCAATTTTATTCAAAATCGATTGAACGCCCCGCACTTATCCAATGCCATGCCTTAAATCGCGAGATTACTAAGTACAAAATCTTATACTTATATTGTTATATTTTTTACTAGTCACCTTTGTAAATCTTAGCCCCAAGCCTTACACGATTGAAAATGAAATAAAGTAAATAACTAAAGAACTAATTTACCATATGGAAAAACATTGCTCAGCATTTTCACCAGTGGTCCCTGTATATGCAATATTACATACAAAAATATTTATTTATTACGTTATTTATTTAAAAATAAATTATTCATCCATTAATCTATACCATCCTTATTTACATTTATGGATACCCTAATTACATATGAAAAAGAGAGAAGAACATTGGTTAGTTCTTCTCTTTTTGTTTATTTTTAAGGTAACTATCTATAAAATTTTGCTTTTCATAATTCTTCATGAGTCTAGAAAATAAATTTTTCTAATGTACATAATTACAACGACATTAAAACACTTTGCTCTTAAATCCGCTACTTGTATTATTAATTGCATGAAACTCCTTCTTGAGAAAGGCTTTAATTTCCGAATATTCTGTTGACCGTTATAACATATCCAATTTACAATTTAATTGTGGTGTTCTTTCACAATTAAACTACTTAGAATACACTTCATTTATTTGAAAACAATTACAAATAGAGGTGCTAAAATGAAAACTAGAGTAAATCCAGAATTATTACAAGGGTTAGAGATGTTTCCGGATCTCGATTTACGCCCAGAAAATTTGCAATCAATCAGAGAAGGAATAGCTCAAATGAGACCACCTACCGTTGTTGATGACTCCCTTTCTTTAACAGATAAAGTCATTGTTGGGCCTGATGATAATCCGTTACCATTACGAATTTATCGTCCAAAATCAAATCATGAATCTTTACCTGTCTTATTATGGATACATGGTGGAGGTTATATCTTAGGGTCTATAGATGATAACGATGATACTTGTATGAGGTTTGCAAAAGAAGCTAGCTGTGTGGTCGTGTCTGTAGACTACCGCTTAGCACCTGAACACCCTTACCCAGCACCAATTGAGGATTGTTATTCAGCTTTAAAATGGATTGCTGATAATGCAAAGTCATTAAACATTGATTCGAATCGAATTGGGGTTGCAGGAGTAAGCGCTGGCGGTGGACTAACAGCAGCATTATCATTATTAGCCCGAGATCGAAAATATCCTTCAATTTGTTTACAAATGCCACTATATCCAATGATTGATGACAGAAATGATACACCTTCAGCGAATGAAATTAAAGAGGGATTTGTTTGGAACCAAAAGGCAAATGAAGCTGGTTGGAAAATGTATTTAGGAGAAATGTATGGAACGGATCAAATCCCTGCCTATGCAGCACCTTCTCGAGCTGAGGATTATAGTGACTTACCGTATACTTACACATTTGTTGGTCAATTAGATCCATTCCGCAGCGAAACATTAACCTATGTAAGCAAACTAGCACAAGCTGGTGTTGATGTGGAGTTTCATTTATATCCAAATGCCTATCACTGGTTTGAAGGGTTAAATCCAAATGCCGATGTATCTATTTATGCTGTGAACGAAATAGTACAAGCAATAAAGACTGGTTTCAAACGAGTATCCAAGGTTGAGGCTTAATCCCATTACAAGAGAAACACTTATAAATAGTATATATGTATTTATCGTTTAAATATAATAGCCGATTCTAAATAAGAATCGGCTATTAATATGTAAAATCCGCCTAATATATCAAGGTTGAGAAACAGATATAAGATGTTTAGGCGATGTGTTTATTTCTTCTGCTAATGCTTTTATGTTCATCATGATTTGAAGTATTTCTTCTTTTGTTGTTCTTGGGTTGATAGAGCAAAGTCGAATTACTACTTTTTCTTTTAATTTAGTCGTACTTAGCATAGCAAATCCTCTTTGATTAATTTCTTCCACCAATTTTTTGTTTATTTCATGAATTGTATCTGTAGATGTTAGCTCACATGGAATATAACGAAAAGTAACAATTCCTAATTGGGCAGGTGTTACTACTTCCCAATCTTTTTCTTTCCTTAAAAACTCTTCAACTTGTTCAGCTAGCATAATGCCATGATCAATTGCCTCACGAAAAGCTGTAACTCCGAATGCTTTAAAAGAAAGCCATACCTTTAATGCTCTAAATCTACGAGAAAGTTCAATTCCACGCTCCCCAAAATTCACTTTTTCTTCTATATTAGTTTCTGTATCCTTAATATACTCTGGGATCATACGGAATGTTTCACTTAAATATTGGCTATTTCGAATAAGTACACAACCAACATCATAAGGCTGAAAAAGCCATTTATGCGGGTCTAACGTTAAAGAATCGGCACGATGAATTCCACTTAATAACTCCCTTCCTTTTTCACTGAGAATTGCTGCAGCCCCATAAGCTCCATCCACGTGTAGCCATATATCTTCATCACCACATACATCAGCCAATTCATCGAGGGAGTCCACCGCTCCGCAATTCGTTGTCCCTGCATTAGCAATAACACAGAATGGTTTTTTCCCTTTTAATCGATCTTCTTTTATTTGTTTTCTTAAAGTACTAACTGAAATTTTTAAATCTTCATCTGTCTCAATTCGGCAAATTTGATGCTGTTTAAAACCTAATACTTTAAGTGCTCGATCTACAGAAAAATGAGTTTGGTTAGAAAAATAAACAATCGTATTTTCTATGTCATTATTCAGCTTGACCTGTCTCGCTACAGTAAGTGCAGTCAAATTAGCCATGGAACCACCACTGACAAATAGTCCTTCAGCTGAATCAGGGAATCCTAGCATTGATTTTAACCAGTTAATTGTCGTTAATTCAATTTGTTCGGCACCTGCACCTACTATCCAAGCTGTAGGAAATACATTAAACCCACTTGCTAAAAAATCTGCTAATACACTAACATAATTATTAGGACCTGGCACAAAAGCCATAAAATGAGGATGATCCACATGAGTAATTTGATTAAACACATTGTTATTAAGAAAATGAAGTAATTCCTTTGGATTAGATCCGTTTTCCGGAATCGTTTCAATTAGCTTTTCTCTAAAAATATTACTATCAATCGTTTCTGAAACTGGTTTACTTTTTAAATGATTCATATGATCAACAATCAAGTCAACCGCTTGATATCCTAACTGACGCATCTCTTCGGCTGATAACTGCAAGTTTTTTGTCATTTGATTTACTCCTATTCTATTTAAAAAGGCGAGTTCTTGCTCGCCTTTTCATTTTTTATAATTTGTAATCACCAATTGCTTGTATTGGATTTTGAAGAATCATGTTGATTAATCCATGGATGTGATTTAATATTTCCTGTATTTTCTCTGCTTCATATACCGTTTGATCAAATCCAAACTTTATTGTAAGTTTTTCTTCAGGGAAGCACATAATTCCATACTTTACATGTGGCTCATCAACAACTTCGTAATCCGTGATAGCAAAATGTCTGTTCTCATTTGAAGAAAAGATTGCTGGATTAGTTGGATAGTTTTCAAAAACCCAAAGATGGTCAGTCAACTCAGTTTTTAATTCACTTTGCTTTTGTATATCAACAAATGAATAGTATGCATACTCATTACATTTCAATGTCTCTAGTTGTACCTTTTGCAGAAAATCCACAAAAGATTGCGTTTCTGTCCATGCTAATCGGATAGCCAAAACATTTGTGAACAGACCGAACATATTTTCAATTCCTTCTACTTCGGGAGGTCTGACTGATACTAGATTAGGCAATACTACTTCTCTCGTTCCGTTAAATTTGCCAAGCAATATTCCCCATACAGCTAGTAATGCCGTATTCATAGTTATATTATTTTTAGTTACAAATGTCTGTAACTGATTAGTCAAATCCTTGTCTAATGTTAAATCCATAAAAGTGAAGTTTAACCCTTCACTTTTAGATGGGACTTTCTTTTTAGGAATACTAATTTTCTGATTGTATCCTGATAAATAATCTCGCCAAAAATGACGTGCTTTCTCATGATCTTGTGCCAAAGTCCAATCTATGAATGTTTCAAAAGGTTTTACCATAGGTAACTCCGCCGTAGTTCCCGCATTTGTATTTTCGTAGAGCTGGAATAATTCGTCTATCAAAATGCTGACGCTCCAACCATCACATAATAGATGATGGGAACTCCAAATTACCTTATGCTCGTTATTACCTAGTTGGAATATACAGAGACGGGTCATAAGTTCACCATTTTTAAATCCTTGACTTAAATTTTCATTCATCCACTGATCTAGGAATTCTTGCTGTTCTTGTTTCGTCATCTCAATTAAGTTTTTTATTTCTGAATTTATTTGAACATCATATAGAACAGCTTGCCAAGGTTTTGCTTGTTCATCTTGCACAATTATTGTTCTTAAAGAATCATGACGATCAACTAATTGTTGGAAACACTGAATAAAGAGTTTAATATCCAGCTCCCCCTCAAGTGCCCAAATTGTTTGTTCAAAATATGCATTTGTATCAGGTTCATTCGTAGCGTGCTCATAAATAACTTCCTGGAAAGGTGCTAACGGATAAATACGTTCTATTTTTATATCCGGCATTTTTTCTTGTATTTTGGTAAGTGTATGTTGATTAAGTTGTTTATCTTTAACATTTAGTAATATAGCTTTATTATCGTTCATTATATTTACATCATTTGTTTGTGAACTTGAAAACTGGTCTAGCTTTTTAACAAATTGAACCATGTCCCTTAATATAGGAAATGAAAATAGATTTTTTGGTTCAAGCTCGAATCCTTGTCGATACAGTCTAACGGACACTTGAATCGCTTTTATCGAATCTCCACCTAAGGCGAAGAAATGATCATTTACTCCAACTTGATCTATTTTGAGTACTTCTTGCCAAATACTAGTTAATATTTTTTCCATTTCAGTTTTTGGGGCAATAAATACTTCATTTTTTTGTTTCTCCGGAGTAGGAAGCGCTTTTCTATCTAATTTCCCGTTTGGAGTCAGGGGTAATTGTTCCAAATAAACAAAATAAGAAGGAATCATATAATCTGGCAAGTGATCTCGCAAATGCTTTCGTAGTTCTGTTGTACTAATATTTTGCTCAGTTACCACATATGCAACTAAAAATTTTATTCCGTTCTCATCTGTTTGATCAATTACGACAGCATGTTCGACTTGTTTATAAGTTAGAAGACAATGAGAGATTTCTTCTAACTCTACTCGATATCCCTGAATTTTCACTTGGTAATCTTGGCGGCCTAAAAATTCAATATATCCCTCAGAATGCATTTTTCCACAATCTCCTGTTTTATATATAAGACCAAAATCAGGATGTGACACAAACGCTTCATTTGTTTTCTTTTCATCATTTAAATATCCTTTAGCAAGGCCCACTCCCCCGATATATAAATCTCCAATTACACCAACAGGGCACATTTTCTTTTCATAGTTCAACACATAATACGTTTGGTTTGCCAAGGGCATCCCGTATGGAATACTATTCCAATGTGATTCCACCTGTTTGACCGGATAATAAATTGACCAAATCGATGCTTCTGTTGCCCCTCCTAGTGAAACTACTTCTGCAATCGGAAAATGTCTTTTTATTTTTTCTGGTAAAGAAAGCGGAATCCAATCTCCACTATGTAAAACTAAACGTAAAGAAGGATATTCAAAATGAGAACCTACTTGATCCAATGCCAAATCCATGATTGCAGGCACTGTATTCCAAATTGTAATCCCTCTACGTTCAACAGTGCGGATTAATTCTTGCATGTCTCTCGGATCACGAATCATTACTAACATTGCACCTGTGCTTAAAGCTCCGAAAATATCGTATACAGATAGGTCAAAACACATGGAAGAGATACCAATAATACGATCATCTTCATTCACCTCATATTTTTGATTTATGTCTTGAATAGTATTTGTAACCGCTTGGTGAGTAATAATTACTCCTTTTGGTTTTCCTGTACTTCCTGAAGTGTATATAATATAGGCAATATCTTCTGAACCAGCAATAGCGGGCATATCTTCTGTTGTATAAAATGACAAATGATTTTCTTCATAAAGACTAGGTTCTAATAAAAGCTTGCATGAGCTATTTTTTAAAATATATGTTTGGCGATCTAAAGGATGATCGGGATCAATCGGAACATAAGCGGCACCTGATTTTAAAATACCTAACATATTAACAATTGTGTCAACTCGCCTTTTTGCTAAAAGACCCACTTTGTCACCTAGACCAATACCTTGCTCTTTTAAGAAGTGGGCAATTTGATTAGAACGTTTATGAAGTTCCGAGTATGTTAACCATTCTTGTTCAAATACCACTGCTACTTCATCCGGCGTACGTTTTACTTGGTCTGTAAATAATTGATACAGGGTAGTTGAAGGTATTTTTTCTATTGTTTCATTGTATTGCTTAATTAGAGTTTGATCCGATTCTTTCATCTGCAAAGATGTTATATCGCTTTGTTTCACCAATTGTTCCAATAAGTCAACAAATTGGGAAAACATTGCTTCTATTACATCAACATCAAACAACTCTTCAACGTAGTTCCAGCTAATTAATAACTCTCCATTTTTTTCAATTACTACATTATCCAAATACACTTGTGGAGTCCGAGCATGAATATAGCGAAGAGAACCAAGTTGTTCCCAAGAGAAAGCACCTGCACCTGCTAACATCGAGGTGAAAACGATTGGCATAACTGCTTTTGGCGTCATTTGATGATATCGAGTAAAATCTCGAATAAAGTTAACTCCATCGTAATGACGATGTTCAAGGCCATCTAATAAAGTAGCTTGCGTTTCTTTTACTCTAGTAAAGAAAGTTTGCTCTGATTTTACATCAACATCCAATAAAATAAGTGATGTGAAATCTCCAACAATCTGTTCTACTTCATCATGAACAGGATAACGGTTAAATACAGTCAAGTTAATTGCTAATCGACGTTGATTACTCCAATATGCCAACACATCACCATATATTGTACAAAGTAGAGCGGAAGGCGTTACCTCTTTCTCTTGTGCTAACTTTCGTAGCTTTGTCCATTTTTTATTATCCAGGATTTTTGTAAGTGATTGGAATTTAGGAGTAGCAATCTCTGCTGGATCCTTTTTTAACAGCAAAGAAGGTGCAAAAGGAAAGTCAGGAAGCTTGCTTGTCCAATAATCTTTTGCTGTTTTATATTCTTCGCTTTGTTCCATTTCATCATAGATAAACATATAATCTTGAAAATCAAAAGATAAAGATTCTAATTTTTGATTTGGTTTATAATAATAATGCAACAAATCCTGTCCAACAATGTTCATGCTTGCTCCGTCCATTAATAAAGCATCGTATCGAAAACATAATAAATACGTGTCTTCTTTTAAAAGAAAAGCTTTCAATTCAAACAAAGGCCATTGCCCCAAAGGGAATACATGGTTAGTCATTCGAGAACGCTCTTCTTGTAAGCGAGCATTTTGATTCCTATCATCTAAATCTATGAGACTCACTATTTCAATCTCGTAATCAGGAACGCTTTGTAATATTTGCTGTTTTCCCTCTGGTAAAATTACAGCTCGCAACATTGGATGACGATGAATTACCTTTTGAAAACTTTTTGAAAGACGATTGATATCCAATGCTGTTTCATATTCAAAATATGTTTGAGGTGAAATACCGCTTAATTCAAACTGTGAATTCCGTCCTATCATATACGCTGTCTGAACTTCTGTTAAGGAAAATGGCTTAGACAAATCTTTAACATGAGTTGGTCTACTTTCAAGGTTTTCCTCTTTATGCTCTAACTTTACACAAGAACTCAATTGAGCGATTGTGGGGTGCTTAAAAAAATCTGTTGTACTTATTTTTAAGCCGTCTTTTCTTAATAAATTAATTACCTGAAGTGCTTTAATAGATTCTCCTTTTAATGCAAAAAAATTATCATGAATACCGATTCCCTCAATCTCCATAACTTTTTCCCATGCACGCACTAATTTTTGTTCAATTTCATTGCGCGGAGCAACGTATGGAATTGATACATAATCCGTTTGTGTTATATCCAACAATCTTTTTCTATCTACTTTTCCATTTGGATTCAATGGAATCTCTTCTACCTGAATCATTTTTTCAGGAATCATAAACTCAGGTAGTTTATCACTTAAATATTTTCTGATTTCACCAAAAGACACCTTGTTATCCGATACATAGTAGGCAGCTAATAATTTCCTATTTCCATACACTTGATCAACAACGATAGCCTGGTTTATTTCTGGATATTCCCTTAATCGAGTTTCGATTTCTCTTAATTCAATCCGATACCCCCGAATTTTCACTTGATGATCCATTCGACCTAAATATTCAAGTTCTCCATTAGGCAACCAACGAACGAGATCACCTGTATGATACATCATTTCCCCTGCCGCAAAAGGACTCGGTACAAACTTTTCATCTGTCAGTTTATTTTTACCAAGATACCCTCGTGCTACCGCTACGCCAGCAATGCAGAGTTCACCGGGAATTCCAAATGGTTTTAATTGGCCATACTTATTCAATATATAGGAATGATAATTCGGGTTAGGTTTGCCAATCGTAACTTCTTTGGAAGTGCTCAAGTCTTTTACTGTTGCGCAAATGGTTGTTTCTGTGGGACCATAAATATTTAAAATTGTTGCTTCACTGATACAACGAATTTTTTCAACTAAATCAATGGAAAATGATTCTCCTGCTAATAAAATAGATTTTAAATCTTTTAGAAAATTTGCCCCTTCTGGATCACTCAAAATCACTTCCATTCGCGATGGCGTTGATTCCCATAAATCCACCTTATGTTTTTTGACTAAAAGAGCCAATTCTTTTGTTGCAAACTGGTCCTCTGTAGCAATTACTACTTTTGAACCTTGCGTTAAAGGAAGACATATTTCTAACAAGGAAATATCAAAAGATACACTAGCAAGAAACAAGAATGATTGATTAGCCTTTACTTTTTCTCTCATTACATTTAAAAAATGAACTAGCGATTTTTGTTCGATCATTACCCCTTTTGGATTTCCTGTCGATCCTGATGTGTAAATAACATAAGCCAAATCATTAGGATTATGTTCTCGTACTAAATTACTTTCTTCATCTTGGAAAAGATATTCTTTATCAAGATACAGTACTTCACCCGCAAATTGCGGCAATACTTCCTCTGTTCGCTTACTAAGTAAATATTTTGCTTGACTATCTTGTAACATATATTCAATTCGTTCAGTTGGGTAGTTAGGGTCGATTGGTAAATACGCTGCTCCTGCTTTTAAAATCCCCATCATACCAATAATCATTTCTAATGACCGATCTACCATAACGCCAATAATACTTTCTTTTGAAACACCTTTACTTTGAAGAATAGAAGCCAATTGATTCGCTTTCTTATTCAATTCTCTATATGTCAAAGATTGATCATTACAAACAACAGCAATTTGATCTGGAGTTTTTAATACTTGCGCTTCAAACAAATCTTGAAATGATTGAAACAAATCTATGCCCGTTTGAAAAGTATTCAATCCTTCTAACAACTCTTTTTCTTCTTCTGCAATAATACAAATATCTTTCAATGCCAAATTCGGATTTTGTGAAACTTGCTTTAAAACATAACAATACGAATTGGCAAACTGTTGCAAAGAAGAGAATGAACGGGACTTGCAAGAAATTTGAAATTCAAATTCATTATGTATTTCATTCCATTTTCTTCGTATCCATAGGACTAAATTATTCTCTGCGTATTCTTCTAGCGAATTTTCATTATGTAATCCTTCCATCCCGATTACAATTTGAAAAGGAGTTAAATTGTGTTTAACTAATAATTCAGAGAGCGGATACTCCTGATTTTCATACCCGATTAAAGTCGTTTGTTCAATCTCATTTACTAATTGTTTAAAGGTGTGATGCGGATGGATTTCACTTCCTAAAGGAATCAACTTATTAAGATTCTCACTTTGTTCAAGATTCTTTTCAATTATAGGAATACCAATAGTAATTCTTTCTTGATCTGTATAATGTGCCAAACAAACCCTTAAAGCGGCTTGAAACCAGCTAAATAATAATAAATCTTGAGACTTACTTATTTTTTGTATACTTTTACTAAATTCTACATTCACTATGACTTGAACGTACTCACAAGGTATTTCTTTATTTAGTTGGTAATCGCTATTAAATTTAAATACAGAAAAATCGAGAATCTCGGAAGATAATTGCTCCTTCCAAAACGCTTCTACTTCTTTACTTTCATGAATCGAACTTCGATCTTTAATGTGCATTTTTATCTTTATCCCCCTAATATTCATTTCTTCTACTCGTTAATTTTTAAGCCAACTTCAAGCCCATGGAGAAACACTTGATGATTATCCAAACATAAAAATTGCTGAATATCTTCAAATTTCATATGACCAACTGAACAAACCCCTAAATTTAATGTCTCAGCAACCATATTTAAGGTAGCAGTGATAATGCCTGACTCAATACAAGCAAATAAATATCCATCTGAACCGTATTTCGGGATGGAAGCGTTCGCATTATAAACCAAATAAACTGAGAAGGCAGATTGAGTAAATAAATCCTGATTAATTAACTCATGATCACTTTTGATTACTTGATCAATGCTATTTACAATCACAAGACTATTTTTTGATGGGTTATAATAATAAAATCCAGCTTTCATACCCTCTATACGTTTTGGTTTTACATAAACAAAGATATCAATGGGATAGAGCCCGCCTGCACTTGCGTAATGATAGTATATTTTTTCTTCCCTAACCTGTTTTAGAGTTGATAAGAATCGGGAAAATTCCGAAAAACTAATATGTTTTTCCATATCAAATTGACGACAAGATCTACGTTCCTTGATTATAGTAGGTAGCTCATTTGTTGTTTCAAGTTGAATTTCGGTCGACCGTGCAGCAACGTGCGTGCGATTTAATTGTTCACTCATATACTTATCTAACTTTTCTTTAGAAAAGCGAATCTGGTTGCTATATAGATTTGAAAAAATCTTTTCTTGTGAAGAAAATACTTCTCTTGGGTGTAATATGTTACTTACTAACACACGATTTTTTATCATGAGCTCTATGTTTTTGTGTGTCTCTTCTACATTTCCTAATGAAAAGCGCTCTACTAGTTCACTGATTTTCACACCTTTTTGAGCCATAAAATAAAAATCAGGAAACCACTCAGACAGAATACCTGTAAATCTCATTTCCCCGATTAAAACTTCATTATGCAACTTCTCCCAATGCTTAATCGGAGACCAGTAATAAATTTTCTCGCTCATATAACCCTCCATAAACGTTTAACTTATTTTTGAAATGCAATTTTCTAATCTACAAAATTTTTTTTAGATTCTGCTCCTTGTCTCATAGTGATTATAAATACATGCACTTTAACGAAACTTGAAAATAATGAAATAACTTTTTCTTCATTAAAATTTTTTATTTCATCATAAAAAATGATTTTTTTTTGGATATTTCACATCCTTTCCCATAGTAATCCTATAAGGTATAAACCATTTATAACATTGAGAATATTCATGTATTTCCAATGTGAAATTATTGTAATGGATTGGAGAGCGGTTGAATATAGTTATTAAATCAAATAATGTTGAGAAAGTTTTATTTATTATATCGATAAAATTTTATGATGTAATTTATTACAAATAGATTAAGAAAAGAGTTTTAAATTTTTCTTAATCAGTTAGTGTGAAAATATCACATACTATTACATACAATCGAGTTACTTACATTTCATATTCAAAATAGAGAAAAGACACCTTGAATGGTGTCTTTTCTCTATTTTAATTCCATATACTTTTTACGCCTTTGTTATTTTTAAACGATTTGTAGGAATTAATACAACTCGAACATCTAGTTCGTTATATGTTCGAATATATAATAAACATTATCTGAATTACGAATGTATTTCAGATAATTTTATAAATAAACTCAAAGATATCTTCTTCTCCTACTGCCATAAAAGAAATAATCTATTGCTTATTTCTTTTATTAAATTGTAATATAATTACAGTATGTGAAATTATATTACATTAACTTTAAAAGCGAAGTGAGAATAATCTTCACTTCGCTTTTTTCATTTGCAATCCTTGTTAAATTTGCTCAATACAGTATTTATTTCCACATTCTTCGCATTTATTTAATCGGTTTCTCTGTTTTTAAGACAAATGAACTTAATGCAGGAACTTTAATTTTATTGTCATGGACAACATAAAGTGGTTTACTTCCCGCCTGCTTGCTGTCTACTAGTACTTTCCAAGGCCCTTTCGATGGAAGTGTTATTTCAACAGCTTCTCTATTTGCATTGTGAGCCACTGTAAAGTATTCATTTTTATTCCCCTCTATTGTATAAGCTACAGTATTTTTCGGAGCATCAATAAATGATACGTGTGTTTTTATTTGCTCTGCAGATGTCATTCGAAAAGCTGAGTACTTTTTGCGTAATTCTATTAAACCCTTCATATAATCTACTTCATTATTAAACGTTGCACGGCGCAGCCAATCCATCTGGTTAATTGAGTCTGGAGATTTGTAACTATTATGATCACCGTATTTCGTCCGCATAAACTCTTGCCCTGCATGTAAAAATGGAATTCCTTGTGATGTTAATAAAATCGAAGAAGACAATTTGTGCATTTGTGTTCGCGCTTCATCGCTGTCACCTGGATTAGTTAACTCAAGTTTATCCCATAATGTATGATTGTCATGTGCTTCCACATAAGTTAATACCTGTTCCGGATCTTGATAGGTAGACGAATTTGTATCATAGTCAATACCTGCCGTAATACCTTTTTTAATACGATTTTCCATGTTTTCCTTTCCATTTATAAAGCCATTTTCTTTTTCCTCAAATACACTACCTTTCAACCCATCACGTATATTATCGTTAAAATGAGCAATCCCTTTCATTTTCTCTGCATTTTTTTGATTTGCTTTCAGCTCAGCTGCAAGAGGTGTATTTAAATCCCATCCTTCTCCGTGTAGTATAATAGAAGGGTCAATTTGATTAACAGCTTTACGTATTTCATTCATCGTTTCATAATCATGAATACCCATTAAATCAAAACGGAATCCATCTAAATTGTATTCTTTTGCCCAATATGTGACGGAATCTATCATAAATTTCCTCATCATTTTTCTTTCTGAAGCAGTATCATTTCCTACTCCAGTTCCATTTGCAAATGTTCCATCTTCATTGTAACGATAATAATAACCTGGAACTAACTTATGAAAATTAGATTCAGCAGCATTATACATATGGTTATATACTACATCCATCACTACTCGAAGATTATTACCATGTAGTGTTTGAACCATTTGCTTTAATTCAGTTATTCGCACAGTCGGCTCATAAGGATTTGTAGAATAGGAGCCTTCTGGAACGTTGAAATTTTTAGGATCATATCCCCAGTTATATTGCGGTTCATTTAAAGTCTCTTCATTTACTGAAGCATAATCAAATATCGGTAAAAACTGAACGTGAGTAACACCAAGGTCCTTTATATGATCAAGTCCTGTTTTTACACCTCCTGGCCCTTTTGTTCCTTTTTCTGTTACACCTAAATACTTCCCTTTCTGTTTAATACCACTTTCAGGTTGAATGGAAAGATCGCGTACATGTAACTCATAAATAATAGCATCTTCCGGATTTTTAAATTTTGGCTTTTTGTTTGCTTTCCATTTTTTCGGATTTGTTTCTTCTAAATTAACGACTGCACCTTTATCCCCATTTACAGAAGCAGCACGCACATATGGATCAACCGCTTCAGTCCACTTATCACCAATTTTGACCTTATACGTATAAAAGAGCCCTTTTTGGTTCCCCTTTAGTTCTGCTGTCCAAGTTCCCTTTTCACCTTGTTGCATGTTTATTTCAGCACCTATTTTATCGTTCCAGTTTTTATATGTAACTAACTTCGCTTCGCTTGCAGTAGGAGCCCATAAACGGAACTTTGTATGTTGCGGAGTATATGTATTTCCTAAATCGTTGCCACCATAATAAAATAAATTATCAAATTCTTCGCTACGAATGACTTTACCAATTTCAGTATTCGTATCAGCTAAGTTTTCAATTTTAACTTTGTATGTTTGTTTTAAATCAATTTTCTGTTCCGTAATTATTTTAACCTTATTAGTAATATCTCCACTGTTTGTATCATAAGGAGTAATATTTTTAATTTTAATGCCTTCAATTTCAATTTTCTTTTCCTTAATATGAAACGGGACATTAGTCGTTACAGTAATTTCATTGAAACTATCAATAGTTGCTTTTTGAATTGAGAGATCCGATGAAGGCTTAGAGTTATATACTTTTTCATCACCCGAAAGAATCCATACTTCAGCACGACCGTCCTTTATATTTTCAATCCAACGATCCCCACCATCTTTTTCCCATTCATTTGTTCGAACTATAAATCCTACACGATTATAGTCACCGTCTATTTTTATCTTAGCGTATTTTCCAAATTCATCTTCACCAGTAAATTCATAAGATGTACCATTTGCATTTTCTCCCCATAACCAAAGATTCCAGTCTTTTGTATTTCCAAGCTTTTCTTTGTAATGAATGATAATTTCAGTTGTTTTAGAATTTGAAACTGCCTTCACACTCTGAAAGGAGAAAACAGATGATAACATAACGATTAAAGTAAGTAATAAAACTGTTTTATTAATTAATCTTTTTGTAATTTGCACCACATACACCCTTTCTTCAAATATTACTAACGATTTATTATGCTTTCACTGAATAAAACTGCTTAAATTTATCTAGAAATCTCTTTAACTTCACCTCCATATTGGCTATTTTCACGTATGTATTTCAATGACCTTTTAATACGAAAGCGTTTGCATTAATGATTAAAAAAATAGATTTGTTTATGCCTTCATATATTTGTAAATACTAAAAGATCAGGGAAATCATTTTAAAGCAATCGTTTGTTATCGCTTTCATTTTATAGACTTTCTATCAAGAGGTCAATATATTATTAATTTTCTGTTTTTATACACTTTAAACCTTATTGATTTGTCACTACTTCTTAAAGAGAAAACGCCTCATTATTGCTTAGTCAGTTTATTTTCAATAATACATTGCTATGAAAAAAACAGCTAATATCCTTAAAATGACATTAGCTGTTTTTCATAATGTATTAATATATGAATGAGAAATATATTTCTAAATTACTTAATTTTTGCTGCATCAAATGCTTTTTGAACTGCTTGAACTTCAGCTGTATTCGCACCATATTTATTAGTTGCCACTCGAATACATGCTGATCTCAATTCTTTGAAATTAGAAGTCATGTTTAACTCATCTGTATTTGCATAATAGAAAATATCAAACATTTTATCTTCACCAATTCCTTTAACAGTTACTCCGTTATGAGTTCCGCCTTTTGCAATGAGATACGCAACTTTATTAATAATACTTGAATTAAAATGAACACCGCCTTGATCCCATCCATTAAAATCGTTAAATTCACTGTAATCATCTGGATAAGGTACTCCTAGTGAAGATGGAACAGAAGCTGGGTTTTCCATATCACGGAAAACAGATCCTGTTTGTTCTCCCATTGTCCAGTTAAAGTTTCCATTATTTACGTATTTCTCAATAGATGTTCCCATAATATCAGATAATGCCTCATTAATCGCACCGGATTCCCCGTAATATTCAAGATTAGATTCGCTAGAAGTAACAGCATGTGTAAATTCATGTCCAGCTACGTCATATGCTTTAACAATAGGATCGCCATATACAAGCATACTTCCATTATTAGCACTTAATGCATTCTGCCAATTTTTCGGATCATTCGTCTCTTCAGAATCCCAAGCGTGTACAACTGAAACTACTTTTTGTCCCTTATTATCAAAGCTATTACGCTTGTATTTATCTTTATAAAAATCAAATACTTTTGTTGCTAAGTAATGAGCGCTTACTGCTTTTGGATCGTTAAATGTTGCCGAAGTACTAGTCGCTAATGTACCAGGATAATAGCTTTCTTCTTTAGTAATATCTCTGTAATTCACATCATATGTTTCAATGCCTTGCCCTCTTGTATAATCAGCAAGAGCATATTTGCCATTACTTTGTTTAGAGATACCAAATGAACGAGAAATACCTAAATCATCTTTTCCTGTTCCAGTTAATGATGTAAGACTGCTTTGTTTACTTTTCTTTAAAGCTCCAACTAGTTTGTCACTGGCTTTTAAGTTAGATTCTTGTACCATATTTTTTAACATATCACCATTTTGTGCATTTATTAAATAAGTACCAGAAACATAGGTTGGTGTTGCAGCTTCAAAGGTAACTTGGTATGCATTTTTAGCTTGTCCATTATTTTCATCAACAAAAATAACCTCTTTAACTTCTGGCTCAGAAATAAACTTGATATCGTTCCCGTACTTCGTATAAATAAATTGTTTTGCTTCATCTTTTGATAGATTAATAGGTTTTTTCAATTCTTCTTGTTTTAAATTTTGCGCGCTATCACCTGAAACACTTTTAATAACACCCTTATTATCTACGTGTGCAGTTAATTGATGGCCATATACTTCTTTTCCTTCGTATGTTTGCTGCATACGCACAAGTGTAGTTCCATCATACGAACCACGTTTTTGAAGGACTTTATAATCTACCCCTGCTTCTCCATTGACTTGTTTTTGGGACAGAGCTTGCTCTGTTTTCTCCTTAAGTGCATCCTTTACTACATTTTCTGGTGCCTTTTGTGACGGCTGTGTAAGTTCACCCGAACGGAACGATTCCTCTTGAATTTGAACTTGTAGTTGATCTGTTTCCTCTGCATGACCTACGCCATATGGTGCCACAGCTGTTAAAGCTAATCCTGTTGTTAATGCTACCTTAGTTAATGTCTTTTTGTTTTTCATTATTTCACCTCGTATAATTTTTGAAATAGAAAGCTTGTACAAAGTATACTGTCTATTCCTGTCGGAAAAAAGAGAAAATACGAAATTTATGTAACATTATGCAAAATTACATAAATTGTGGTCAATATTATAAATAATGAACGGAACACATATGTACATTATTTTGAATAAAAGAGAATCCTTATAGACACTCATCCAATTGGTTAGTTATTAATTATCTATATTCATTCTAATAAAAGTATACTTGCATCTAAATAACAACATAAAAACCCACTCTTTACTATTGTAAGAGTGGGTTTCATACTATTAAAATAACAATTACTATAAGAAACCTTATAATTTATATTTTTTTAGTAATCCTATTAAGTTTTTTATAAAATTCACCTTTTGTCTTTGCATGATTAAACTCATTTGGATTAATATTTGCTTTTTGTGCGAGTGCTACAATCTCTTCTTTTGAAATTGAGTCTTTCGTATTTATAGATGCTATATTTGTGTATTTTCCGTCTTCTGTTTTTGGAATTTCTAAAATCCCTTTATTCACAAGATCAACTACAGCCTTATGCTCTGAAGAATGTAAATCTACACCAGTAATTTTCCAATTACGCATAACTTTTGGTGTGTATACACCGTTCTTTACCTCTTTTAAATATGTAATAGCAAGGTTACGAATGGTTCCACCAGTTTCTCCAAATGCATTCTCTTGTTTAGATGACCAAATTTGTTCAAACTTACGCCCCTCTAAAGCTCCCCCTTTTGCCTGAAGAGCCTCCATTCTATATGCATTCATTCCCAGCGTCATAACATCGCTCGTTTTGATTGGTTTGTTTGTACGAATAGAGCGTAAATTTGTAATTCTACTTCCATATGGTTTTGTTAAGTCAATTTCGTATTTTACGCCTCCAAAGAAATCGTTCGTACTGTATTTAGATGCACGGCGGGTTTTATCAAAGCTAACGGTTACATCTCCGGCACGAGATGAGTTAAAATATCCTGCTGCCCATTCCATATAGTCTTTTAAATCTTTTCCAGAAATCTTATATACTGTAATTTCTCCCAAGGCATATTGGTAATTGTACGCAATATCTTTTTTCTTAATAGGACCTATATCCAAACGGGCATAATCATTATCAATTTGATGGGCTACTACATCCGCTTTACTGTAGTAGAGCATGACTTCATGAAAGAAATCTGATAAAGGTGTTTCTTGAATCTGAACACTTGGAATACCTTTTATTTCATTTTCAGGAACAAGATTTCTCCCCTTTAATTGAGCGACTACAACATTTGCATCTCCTCTCGCATATTCGTGAAAAGGTGTTAATGTTTCTTCAAGTGTAGGATCAGATAATATCGTTGTTCCATCAGCATTTTTTACAGGTATAGCGGTAGCAGTTTTATCTTTTAAAACCAATTTCCCATCTTGCTTTGTAAAAGTAAGGTCAATACGTGAAATATGTGTTCCATATTTATCTGGTTCTGTAATAATTACGCCATTTACAACTTCTTTTTTTACAAGTTTATGCATATGAGCCGCAAAAATAGCGCTTAGTTCCGGACAAGCATTTGCAATATCTTGAACACCAGTACCAGGGATACCATTCTCATTTTCTAATCCCATATGCATAACTCCTACCATTACATCTACTTTACCTTCTAATTCCTTAATTGCCTTTTTCGTCTCTTCTACCGGATTTTTCACCACTAAACCATCTAAGTGATCTGTCCCTTTTTCAAAATCACTAATCATTGGTGTATTCATACCAATAATCCCAACTTTAATTCCACCTTTTTCTACAATTGTATATGCAGGAAGAAAGCGCTCTCCATTTTCCTTATAAATATTTCCTGCTAACGTTTTTCCCTTATATTGCTCACTAACTTTTTTCAATGTATCTAATCCAAAATTGAATTCATGATTTCCAAATGCCCAGGCGTCATATCCCATTGTATTCATCGCTACCATCATTGGCGATTGTGGTTTATCGTTGAATAATTCTACTGAGTTTCCTTGAATTGTATCCCCAGCATCTACTAATATGGTATTTGGATTTTCTTGACGGACCTTCTTTATAACCGTATAAAGCTGCGTCAAACTTCCACTCATATTTGCTCCATCAAGCGCATAATCCCAAGGCATAAATCTACCATGAATATCTGCAGTACCTAACAATGTGATATTAACTTCAGATTCCTCAGCCTTAGAGATAGGTGGTTTGACTATTACTGCTGTTCCAAGCAGTAATAGAATTACAAAGTAACATACATAGTTCTTCCATTTCATTTTTTGCATAATAATAATATTTCTCCCCTTTTTGTACTTTCATAAAGTTGCTTGAACTTTAAAAATGTAACTTATTATTCAGGAAACTTCAACTACAAAAGATAATTTTGAAGGTGGTTCTGTTGCAAAATAAAGAGAATAAATTGCATACATCCCCTAACAGAATTGTATTTTATCGTTTCCTGACAGAATACCCCTTCCTTAAGCGTGTGAAGAGTACTTTCAAAATACGGACATATCATTCATCATCATAAAATCATTATTTCAATTTACTAAAATTCGCATATAAAATATGTTATGATGATTAATTTTTTGAATTTCATTGTCGAAGTATTTCCTTCTCAATGAAAATACTTCCAAAAAAATAACCCCGCTCTTCATTTAAGACGGGGTTACACTTATACAGAAAATCGGATAGTTTCATATTTTCTTAAGCTTATTTGTCACTTTCAACTAATTTCATTCTATTTTTTTCTTCTGAATCAATATGAATCAACCGTTTCCCCTGTTTATAATACGCATCAATAAATAGGGAATGATTTTTACTCTTCAATTTCACAAAGCAATTTTATCTCTTTGATTTGTTCTATATGACGCTGTTCATGCAAATAGATCAGTTCTATCCACTGATCAAGGGATAATTCTCCAAGAGCTGGATGCATCACTGCTTTTTTCGCTAATACAGACTCATCTTCTATTGTACTCAGGAAACGCATCAATTCTTTTCTTGATTCGTTTAGCATATTGAGCATTTGCTGCACTTCAAATGGTTCTATACTTGGTTCAATCATTTCTGGGGCTATAAACTTTTTCGTTCTATCTAATAAAATAGTGTGAATTTCTTTACGCTCATTTTGGGTACTATCTAACTTTTTTAATCCTGATGAAATAACTGTTATAACTCTCTCATCTAATAAAACTAAATGATGACAAACTTGTGCAATACTCCATTTATCCTTATCTGGTTTCCTATTAAATTGAGCATCACTCAACAAAGAAATTTCCTCAACTAATTGTTTTCTCGTTTCATAAAACTTGTCATTTACAAATGTATCCATGTGGATTCTCCTTTCATTGCAACCTACATACTTAAATTCCTACGCTAGAAATATTATCTTTGAAAAAAGATTTTCTTTCACTACTATTCCAATTTCATTTTAAAACCACAAATGAAGTTATTTGTTTTTTATATCTTTTTAATTGGCACAAATAAATCAACCTTTAACTTTCCTTCTAGATCTTCAGCAACATTATTTAAGCAAAACTCTAAATTATCTCTATCATAATCTGCATCATACTCACTATTTGGTAGCCACTCTGCATACATGTATTGATACGCTGCACTTAATTTATGAGGTTCATCATAGAACTGGCATAGACCATATATACCTCCATCTAATCTTTTAAATTGCACATCATGATACTTTTCTTTATCGAAGTTTTCAGGAATCGTAACACATGCATCATGCCGGCACTTATGACTTGCAACAAGTTCAGGATTATCTAATGATATTCCGATAAATGATTGCTCTGGTGGATAAAGTTTATTTTCAATTGACCAATTTAGTAACTTTCCCCAGTGATCTTGTGGTTCAAAGTAGCTACCAGTTCGTCTTATATATGCTACTTCTAATGGTGGTAATTTTTTTATAAAAACTTTCATTTACATCTTCTCCCCTATAAATATGTACACTGTTTATTTAGCTTTCTTTAAATATTTATTCCTTCTTAAATAAAAAGAATCCTCTAATCACATGAATTTTAATTGAAATACAATTGATTACTATTACTACTACTAAAGTAGTATGTACTTTCATACTTTTATTTGATTTTAAAGTCTTTTTAAATCGATATATTGATTGTAAGAAAATAAAAAGGTGGAGGATTTTAATTGATTAAAGGAATATACGAAGCGCATTTACCAGTATAATGTCCTATCAATTTATCATTAAATAAATGTAAAAAAACGACCCTATTTATTCATTTTTAATGCGTATGTATGTACATTTGTTAATTTATTCGATATATTATGGGTATTGAATGATTACGTAAAGTGTATAGGTCGCTTATATAACACCTTATATTTTTATATCCGTGAAAACTACAAAGTGTATGAAAATCCATTTGTCAAATGAATTTAGTGTGGAAGGAGGTTTGTGGTTACTTCATAGGGTATAATAATCAGTTTTTTACTGATAAAAATATAGGAGGCGACATAATGTTTCGTACGATTTCAAATTTCATGAGAGTAGCTGAGATAAGAAGGAAAATCCTTTTTACACTAGCGATGTTAATCGTTTTTCGAATTGGCACGTTTATTCCAGTTCCTCATACTAACGCAGAGGTATTAAAAGTACAAGATCAAGCTAACGTTCTAGGTATGTTAAACGTATTTGGCGGAGGAGCATTGCAACACTTCTCAATCTTTGCTGTAGGTATTACACCATATATTACAGCTTCCATCATAGTACAATTACTACAAATGGATGTTATACCTAAGTTTTCGGAATGGGCAAAGCAAGGAGAAATGGGCCGTAAGAAATCAGCTCAATTCACTCGATACTTTACAATCATTCTCGCATTCATACAGGCCATCGGAATGTCTTATGGCTTTAATAATATAGCAGGTGGACAATTAATAACAGATCAAAGCTGGACTACATACTTATTTATTGCGACAGTTTTAACTGCAGGTACTGCATTTTTACTTTGGTTAGGCGAACAAATTACCGCTAACGGAGTTGGTAATGGTATTTCGATGATTATCTTCGCAGGTCTCGTTGCTGCGATTCCAAATGTTGCAAATCAAATTTATTTACAACAATTCCAAAATGCTGGAGATCAGCTATTCATGCACATAATAAAAATTGTTTTAATTGGACTCGTAATTTTAGCGATAGTTGTTGGCGTTATTTACATTCAACAAGCTGTACGTAAAATACCGATCCAATATGCAAAAGCTGTTTCAGGAAACAATCCATATCAAGGAGCAAAAAACACTCATTTACCTCTTAAAGTAAATAGTGCTGGTGTTATACCAGTTATCTTTGCTTCTGCATTTTTAATGACGCCACGTACAATTGCGCAGCTCTTCCCTGATTCAAGCGTATCAAAATGGTTAGTTGCAAATCTTGATTTCGCACATCCAATTGGAATGACACTTTATGTCGGTCTTATCGTTGCTTTCACATACTTCTACGCATTTATTCAAGTAAATCCTGAACAAATGGCTGAGAATTTGAAAAAGCAAAATGGATATGTTCCTGGTATTCGTCCTGGTAAAGCAACTGAACAATATGTAACTAAAATTCTATACCGTTTAACATTTATCGGTGCAATTTTCTTAGGTGCTATTTCTATATTACCGCTCGTATTCACGAAAATTGCTACGTTACCACCTTCTGCTCAAATTGGTGGTACAAGCTTACTTATCATTGTCGGTGTAGCACTAGAAACTATGAAGACGTTAGAAAGCCAGCTTGTAAAACGTCATTATAAAGGCTTTATTAAAAAAGTGAATTAATTATAAAAAACACAGTTGGTTATTTTTCCAACTGTGTTTTTTATTTTATCAGTCCTGTAATATACAGGGCTGTTGCTTTATGGAACTACATCTCCTTCTCTAATAACCGCCCTTTTTTGAAATAAGTCCGTAGTGTTGAACGATTGGCCAAAAATACACCAATCAATATAAGACAAGCCCCCATTCCCATTGTAGGATTTAAAGGTTCTCCTAAAATGATATATCCCACAATTATTGCAATTAATGGTGATACATATAACCACGTCGATGGAAATACTGGATTTGTTTTTGATAAGAGCCAGTAATATAATCCGTGTCCACCAATCGATCCGATAAATATGAGATATAAAATAGGCCATTGCACACTCCATGAAGTTAATACGGTTACATTTGGTTGTTCTACAATAATAGATGCGATTAGTAGTAAAATCCCTCCATAAAACATTTGAATACCGTTAATAAGAAATGGTGATACATTTGATAAATCTGACAGTATTTCTTTCGAACGAATAGAGCCTATTCCGTAAAATAACTCCCCTATAACTAACACAATACAAGCAATACTCCATATGAAACTTACTTGTTGATGCATTCCTGGTAAAGAAACAAATATAACACCTGCTAGTGCAATAACTAAAGCAACGAGTTGTTCCTTTTGTAATTTCTCCCTATTCCTCTTTGCTTGTATTAATAAAATCATCATTGGTCCCGTAGCAGAAAGAACAGCAGCTAATCCCGAAGAAATATATTGTTCTGACCAATATAAACTTGCGAATGTCATAAATGTTAAACAAAATCCAGCATACATAATGCGTTTTGAAAATATATGTGGCATAATTTCTTTTCGCTTTAATTTAAAAATAATCATAAGGATTATGCCCGCTAAAAAGAAGCGAATTCCTGCTGAAAACAACGGTGGCGCCCCTGCTTCAATTCCAATTTTTATCGTTAAAAATGTTGTCCCGAAAATAATACATACTAAAATGTAATTAAAAATGACCATTTTGCTTCCTCCTTTTTACTCTTAGAATGAGTATAGAGGCTATGGTGTATAACAGTGTATCGGTACATATAACAGTTACTTCAAGTTGTAGTTGATTCCCTATATATTTTTCGCTTTAATTAAGTTAAAAAGAAAAATAGGTGAACCTATGAAAATTGTATTGCGTAAAGAAACAAACATACCGTATTACAAGCAAATATATATGCAAATTGTTGACAGAATACAAAGTGGTATGCTTTCACATGGTGAATCTCTTCCTTCTTTACGTTGTATGGCCACAGATTTACAAATCAATGTATTAACAGTTCGTAAAGCGTATAAACAGTTAGAAACGAAAGGGTATATACGCATCGAACAAGGAAAAGGTGCTTACATATATAAACGGGTAAAGAAAGATTTCAAACCAATTCCGTATAAATGGCAACAAACGAAAACGATTAATGTTATGCGTTCTCAATATGCAATGAATAAGCACCGTAAATATTATAATTTTTCACAAGCAATTCTGTATCCTCGTCTGTTACCAAATCCATTTTTGGCAGATGAAATGCATAAATTGCTGGATAAAAATCCGATGTTGTTAGCAACTTATGGGCCAGTTCAAGGCGATTATGAATTGCGAGTTGAAATAGCAAATTACTTAAATGAACACCAGAAATTAGTGACAGACCCATCTCAATTATTAATTACAAGCGGAGCACAACAAGGAATTGATTTAATTGCTCAAACATTATTAAAACCTGGAGATATTGTATTAGTAGAAAGTCCATGTTACAGTGCTGCGCTTGATGTTTTCATCAATAAAGGTGTTCAAATCATTCCCGTTTCTCTTGATAATCATGGAGTTCGCTCCGACTTAATTGATGATATTTGTCAAAGTAAAAATCCCGTTTTATTGTATACAAATCCAACCTTCCAGAATCCGACAGGTACAGTAATGAGTAAAGAACGAAGAATGGAACTTATAGAACTAGCGGAGCTATATCAATTTTTTATTATTGAAGATGATTCTTTCGGAGAAATATATTTTGAGGATGCTATAATCCCGCCCCCAATCAAAAGTTTTGATAAAGATGGCCACGTAATATATATAAAAGGATTTAGTAAAACGTTAGCACCAGGACTGCGTATCGCAGCACTTATTGCCGATGGCCCTATTTTTGAATGGCTATATGCAGTAAAAGGTTCGATGGATATCGGTAGTCCTTTATTAACACAGAAGGCACTTCTACCATTTTTACGTGCAGAACGTATGAAAAACCATTTAGAAAAATTACGTACAGCTTTACAAATGAGACGTGATTTAACAATTGATATATTGTCGCCATTAAAAGAACTAAACTTTGAAATACCAAATGGAGGTTTTAATTTATGGGTGACACTGCCTGATTCGATAGATCCCTTTACCTTATTACAAAAAGCAAATGAAGTAGATGTCTCTTTTTTACCAGGAACGGCTTGTCTATTAAATTACGAAACAAATGATAACCAATTAAGAATTAGCTATTCAATGTTAAACGAGAAAGATATGGAAATTGGATTAGAAAAATTACACGATACAATACGAAACAGTATTTGTTAGAAGTAATATCACAATAGCTAACAATAAATAATACCCGCAAATGAAAATGTATAGTATAGGATATTATTTATTGTTGAGCTTTTTCGTTATTCTGAACAACCGGTTTTAAAACTTGCCTTTCTTTTAATTCTTCAACACTACCATATTGATCAATAACAATTGCTTTCATTTCCTCTCCTCCTTGCTGTTTATTTTAATAACATACAATTATTTCTCAAAATTTTTTTCCTTGAATTAACATATAATTATTTTTGGGGGTAATTATGCAAGAAGCATTATAAAGTGAAACTTTAATCAACCCTCGCCAATTGGGCTTTTTCGGGCAGTTGGTCCCCTCCCAACCTCTTTACTTTCCCTGAATTTTGAGACGGGACTCTTACTGACCAGCAAATAGCGGGATGAATTCCAATACGAATCTTACACACATCTTAGAATCATCCAAAACTGTTTTATTAATTAAATTCAAAAGAAATGGGGCTAACTATATGAGTGAAAAGATATTTAAAATAAACGAAATTGATATATGTACAGAAAGCTTTGGAAACCCTAAGAACCCTGCTATTTTATTAATTATGGGTGCTACATGTTCCATGGTTTATTGGGATGAAGAGTTTTGTGAGCTGTTGGCTAGTACGGGGAAGTTTGTTATTCGCTTTGATAACCGTGATGTTGGACGCTCTGTTGCCTATGAACCTAGAACTTCCAATTATACAGTAACAGATATGGCTGAAGATGCAATTGGAGTACTAGATGCTTATCATATTGATAAAGCTCACCTATTTGGTATGTCATTAGGTGGTATGATTGCTCAAATTGCCGCTGTAAAACATCCCGAAAGAATTTTGACGCTAACTTTACTAGCGACTAGTGTAATAGGATCTGATGACAATACTCGCGATTTACCTCCAATGGATGAAAGGATTTTAACACATCATGTAAATGGCACAAGTATAGATTGGACAAATAAAAATGATGTGGCAGAGTATTTAGTTTCAGGATCTCGTCTATTATGTGGATCAGAACGAATATTTGATGAAAATAGAGTTTATAAACAAGTAAAACAAGAAATAGAACGCGCAAACAATTTATTAAGTATGTTTAATCACGCTTTACTTCAAGGTGATGATGCATATGAGGGTGTACTTCACTCCATACAAGCACCTACATTGGTTATTCACGGAACAGACGATACAGCACTCCCATTTGAACATGGCCTCGCACTAATTGATGAAATTCCAAACTCAGTGCTATTAACTCTTAAAGGGGCAGGCCATGAAAACCATCCAGATGACTGGGAAAGCATAATTAATGCTGTTTCTAAACATACATCTAAAATTTAGATAAATAACTAATGGAAGGGGCACAAATTGTATTGTGCCCCCTTCTATTTACAAACAAAACCCCATCACTGTATTCGTATGTATAGTGATGGGGACTTCTTATATTTTTCTATGTTTAAAAAAATGGACAATCTAATTGATCAACAGATTCCCATAATTTTTTTTTTGCATTTTCGGTGGATGTATTTGTGTCTAGTGTCATGTTTTTAAAAGGGTTTACCTCGACTTTTAATAAGGATGAAGGCTCCACATATAATGAGAAAACATGGCTGCTTGGTAAAGCTTTAGAAACGTCAATATCTCCTACTTGTTTAAATAGTTGCTGCGCAGCAAAGAAGAAGAAATTAGTTGGATTTGATTGTTTATTCAGCCACGCAAGCATTTCAGGTGATACCGATTTATGAATATTGATTTTTACTCGATCACCACGTTTATATCGCCTAGATCGCATACTTCCACCAACTAACTTATCGTTAAGTTTGTAAATCCTAACTCTTTTTGCTTATGCTCTCTATATTTTGGCGAACAAGTATAGACTAATAATCCTCGTGCATTTGTAAATAACGGATTATCTACAAAGATTACATTTTTGAGTCGTCCTTTTTGCTTTAAAATCATTTTTAAACTGTTTTTAATAATTACTGCACCCCCGCCATAAATAAACACGTATGGATCGTCTTTCATATCATCAATTTTATTTATAATATCTGTTGCAACACGTGCTGCTAAACCTAATAGTGCTGGCTGTGATTCCTCAACTAATAATGTATTTCTCGGATGCTTATCATTTAAATAAATTTGATTGAATTCTGTAATACTATCAATCGTTTTAGTTGGATACTTCCGGTTCCATCTCGTAATGATTTGTAGTAACGTCTCTTTTACACCATAAGATAAACCTTTACTTAGTTGCGGACGGAAATTCACCCCTAATGAAACGACTTCTTCTGTCGTCCCTGCGCCAATATCAAAAGAGAGTAGAGTTTTATCTACAAAATCAATTTCAGAAACTTGATTTTGCTCACATTCTATTTTATGTTTCACAACATTTCCTTCTTCATCGTATACAATGCCCCACGTCCCAGAAGCACCCTCAGGCAGGCATTTACAATACTCAATTGAAACATTAATTGTCACATCGCGTCCGTTCGGATAATGGAAAATAACCTTATGATTTCCCATATAACGTTTTGCATTTTCAGCAGCTATTTCTTGTGTAATAAGTTGCATAGGAAGAGCGACAGATAAATCATAACGAATATTAATATGGCTAGAAGTTGGACTTTGACGCATAGCGCTTACCGCCAAACCTGATAGTATTGTAATAACCATTAACTCATCCGTTGACTTATTTGATTTCTTCTCTACCTCAGTACCTTTTAATTGATCTTGAATGACTTTTTCTCCAACGATGTATCGTACATTATTTAGCATTAACGATGGCGAACTTATAGTCACATCAATGTGGTTTTCTAATTCAGATAATGAAACATCTACCTCATCTAAGAGTCCTGTAGGCTCACCTATATATAAAGAATAAATACTCGGAATAAAAATAGGGTCTTGCCCTTTCACCATTAACTTCAAACCGTTGTTTCCTGCATCTGCACCAGCTTTTAAAAGTATAGACATAACTACCCCCTAAATTAATCTGACATCCCTTCCAAATATATGCGAGCCCATTCTTTTACATTCAAATGTATTGTAATTTTTTATTTATCATAGAACTAAAATATTACATACTTACATATTTCATGTAAAAAGTATTTGACATGATACTTTTCCAATTTTATACTTATATTTGTAAAGAGTTTTTTACAATCGAGGGGGCAATTATTTATTGAATACTAAAAAAACTATTTTTATAATCATTGTTTTAGCATTAATTGCAATACTAGTACATGGCACATATAAATACATAACTGAAGGTTCTATTTTGGGCGGTACGATTTTTGCTATTTCGTTAATACTTAGTAATTTAATTAATTACATTACTTGGGGAGATCCCCACGGTGTATCAGAAGAAAGTCAAGATGAAATGGGACAACAAATTACATATAAAAGCTTTAAAATTGCATATTTTGTGCTTGTAGTTGTAATGTTCCTTATATTAATCTTCTCTGAAGGATTTTCTATGGGGGCTAATTTAGATGGAGTAAAAAACCTCCCTCTGTTCATCGCAATTTGCTCTTCATTCTTTATTTATCCTATTGTCGAACTCGTAGTTGCAAAACAATATAAATAAAAAGATGAGGTTTTCTACATGTAGAAAACCTCATCTTTTTATATTTACATACCCTCTACAATTGCTTTTAATTTGTTCACAGTCCGCCAATTCCTAACTGTAGCTGGTGTATGTAACTTCTGAAACTGGTTCATTAATTTAGAATTTCGAATGCTATTTTTGAAAAACAAATAAACGACCTTCTCATCTATATAGCAATCTTCAAGTTCACTTTTAAATATAAGCAATTGACTACTCTCTTCTTCAGAAAGTACATTAGCTAAAAAAGCAATATGAACACTTTCTCCTTCTAACAATGAATGAACTTCATACGGACATTGCTTAATAATATTTATAAATTCATCATGTGTTCTTAGCATGACTGGAACATTGAAATCAAATTCATTTTTTATTTCCATTTGTATTCGGTCTTTTAGAAAGTTTATATCTTCCTCAGATTCGAACACTATATTACCACTTTGTATATACGTTTTCACTTGTTTTAACCCTATTGATTCAAACACTCGTTTTAACTCAGCCATTTTGATTACTTTATGTCCACCGACATTGATTCCTCTTAGTAATGCAATATAAAGTGTCATACTATTCCCCCCACAATAAAATGAACTTATCAATTGAATCGATTTTCCCACTCATATTTCTCGGATATTTGTTTTAATTCTTCTAACATATCATGAATAGATAATACCTCAAATAAAATAATATACTCACTTGAAAAATGGTGATGATAATGATTTGGTTTATAATCTTTTAAATCATTTTTATAACTCCAAGTTGAGATATTAAAAAATTCACAAACTAACACTGTAAGAAAAACTGCAATCCCAGTTTTAATCACTCTTCCCCCAACGATATTCCATTTTCTATCTTGATTCATTTTTTATATCCTTCATTTCTATTTCATTTTATATACATATATTATATATTGTTAAAATAAAAAAACCTACTACATGAATATTCAAGAGTAAGTTTTCTATCTCATTATTTCATTATAGACAAATGCATTATTATTTGTTGGCCTATTGGTCCCATTCTTCTAAAACCTTTATCTTGGAAGCCGACTTTTGCATATAAATCTTGTGCAGGAATATTTCTTTCATTCACAGCAAGTACAACTTCATTTTTTATTGGAAAATAACGTTTTACAAACTCGTCTAATAATAACAATGACTTTTTGGCGTATCCTTTT
Source organism: Bacillus sp. 2D03 (assembly GCF_003946765.1). NCBI lineage: Bacteria > Bacillati > Bacillota > Bacilli > Caryophanales > Bacillaceae > Bacillus > Bacillus sp. 2D03. Next base: position 263,820 of record NZ_RPSJ01000002.1, read on the forward strand.
CTTTGTCTATTGTGATTTATAGAAAATGAGGTTAAAAGTAAAGCGTTTTTATTGTCTGTAAATTCCTGTACTCTATCGCCTGTTTGCAATGAGAAAAGACCCACCGGTACCCCATTGTAATCTAAAATAACAATCACATTTTTTGTACGATCACTTTTTGCTTTCTCCAGTAATGCGCTTGGATCTGATGTAAACTGAACTTGTTCACTTGGTAAAGTAAATGTTTGTATAACTTCTTTATATTTCTCCTTATACGGAACTAATTGAATTTCCCCTGTGTGTATGTTCATGCTAAACTCTCCCATTTTTTAGCTTATTAACCTATACCTTGCTGTGCTTTTGAATGCACTCTTCCATCTAAAAAGGTAATTTCAACAAATGAATTTGGATTGTTTCCTTTCCAAGCAAAAATTTGTTTAATTTGTGTAGAATGTTCTACCCCTTCTTCTATAAGTAAATCTCCTTCAAAACCAATTAAATCTTTCACTTCTGTATAAGTCATCCCTTCATTTATACTCGAGAAATGATTTATATTGATAGACTCTTTCTGTTGCTTTTCCATCACAGTAGAAGAAGTTGCTGTTTGATTTTTCACTTCTTTTCTCTGTTCACACGCTGTCATACTGAAACCTAAGCATAAACTAAACAATATACATGCGCTTTTTTTCATCATAACAGTTGTCCCTCCCATCATAATTAAACCATATTTTCCCTTAAAAATAAACTGAATATTTAATATTATATTTAAAAACCTCGTACAATTAAGTACGAGGCTAATTTCATTTATTCAAATGATTATTTGATTGATCATTCTGTTCTTTTCTTAACTCTTGTTCTTCATCTTTTGGTAATTGTTTATCATTATCTTTAATTGGATTCGTTTCTCTATTTTCTATCATATCATTTGGAACTTGTGGCATTACTCGGCCCACAATAGCGGCTAATTCATCTAGTATACCTTCACCTGTTTTTCCTTTTTTAATTTGCTTTCCAATTTGTTTGAGGCGTTCATACGTATCAACATCTGCTACAACGACTGCATTAGCACCGTCAGGGTCATTTTTTAAACTTTCTGCAACAGAGTATTTAATTGATTCAACTCGAGTTCGATCAAGTTTTGCTTTTACATCAATACCTACAATAGCATATTTTCCAACAACGACCGCGGTTGCATCATTCACACCTGGCACACTTGCCGCTAAAGATGCTAAATGATCTGCTGCTTTTTCATTTGGCTTATTTGATTTATTCGTATAATTAACATTTTTCATTGAAACATTTTTTTGTTCCGTTTTTTCGTTTGGATTGTCTTTTTTTCCAATACTGCATCCAGTTATAACAAAGCAAAGCATCAATATATATATTAGAGTTTTCATTATTTTCACCACTTCACTATTAAGGTTTAATCATAAATTTTTTCAACAGCTTGCATTTTCTTTACCTTTTCCTCGGCCCCGCTATTAGCATTAATGAATATTTGGTACGTATCTTTTCCTAAAGTGCCTACAAATTCATAGCAAAGTACTTCATTATGCAAATCATTGACTACTAAAGCTTTACGTTCTTCCATGACTTTTACATCCGGATTGATTTTCTTTCTTGCTTCTGCTGCAGTTAGCTTTGCCGATGGAACTGTTCGCTTTTGATGTGATGCTAAATATTCTTTTGCGGAGAACCCAACAATAGAACCATCATCTAAAGCAATTTTCATTTGGATTGCTTCTGGATAAATTCGTACTCCATTTTCATTTACTACATACGTAAATACACCAACATTATCATATTGAGAGCTATCATAAAGCTCCATATTATTAAACTTATGGTCCTTTAAAAATTTCAAACCTTTACTACCTGCATCGTTTAAACTAACTTTCTGTTCTTTAATTTCGCGGTTATTCATAACCCAAATTGGATATCCGCCTTTTCCGGTAATATCCATATAGAACTCATTGTTCGTTGCTTCATCTTTAATTTTCACACTATAGAAGGATTCTTTCGCACCTTTTCCGCTTTTCTCAACATCTACTTTTTCATTTCCTTTTAAATTCAAAAACGATTTGGCAATTTTCGCCGCTTCATCTTTAGAAATTGCCTTTCCTTCCGCTTCAAATCCGCCTTTTTTATTTTTTTGCGCACTTGTAAAGGTCGGTCCGAAGTTTGTAGAAGAATATGATGTTACGTTTTTCTCTACAGTTTTCAATCCATCAATAATTGTGTTATCTGCTGGATCGCGATTTGATGCAAGTGCCATTTCTACATCCATCCAGCGTAAATTATTTTTCAAAACAAGATGTTGTACTTTTCTTAGTTCATCTTGTATATTTCCTGCATTTGAATATAAAGTTTGCAACGTTTTATATTCTTGCTCATTTAACGGTTCTTTTTCTAAATCACGAATGGCTGCACGGTAACTAAAATCACCGATATTCGCTAAAAATTCTTCCGTTTTATTAAATGGCATTAATGTTAAAGGAAGTTGTCCTACATCTGAGCGAGCTTCAGATGTTAAACGCCATACATCTGCTAATGCAGGTGATAAAGATGATCGTGAATTCATCGCAAGTGTTGTGCCAATTTTATCGTGTAATAAATCGACTTCGTATGCTAAATCATGGAATGCACGTTGATAGCTATTTTCCGCTCGAATTAAAACCGCATTTTTCTCTTGGTGCTCTTTATAGCCCCAATATCCTGTTCCTACTACACCGACTGTTAATAATACAATAATAATACCTCGTAACATTGTCCCACCTCCGCTCTATTTACAGAAAATATGTTTACCGATTTTTTTAATTTGTGGACGAGTCCAAATCCATTTACTAGTCGCAGTATCTGGATTGAAATAATATAAAGCATTTCCTGTTGGATCCCATCCGTTAATCGCATCTAAAACTGCTTTTTTTGCTGTTTCATTTGGCGTTAAATATATTTGTCCATCGGCTACCGCTGTAAATGCTCTAGGCTCAAAGATTACACCTGAAACAGTATTTGGGAATGATGCACTTGTAACACGGTTCAAAATGACAGCAGCTACTGCAACTTGTCCTAAATATGGTTCACCGCGTGATTCTCCGTATACTGCGTTTGCCATAAGCTGAATATCATTTTGAGAATAACCGTTCGGAACATTTGTCCCTTTATTTTGAGGTGGTTTATTCTCTTGTGCAGTGCCACCACTATTTCCTTTATTCGTTGTCGTCCCTTTATTAGCAGTTGACTTGTCATACTTTGTTGCTTTCACGAGCATTTGCTTCGTTTTAGCTCCAGCTAAACCATCAACGGGTAATCCGAATTTCTCTTGAAAATTCCGAAGTGCCCAATATGTACCCCATCCGAAAACACCATCCACTTTTCCCGTATAAAATCCGTTATATTTCAAACGAGATTGCAGTTCAATGACATCTTCGCCAGATGCCCCTCTTTGAATGACTTGATTAGAAAAAGCTTCTACATTCTTTAGTTGTATACTACTGACCATTAAAGACAGTCCTATGAACGCAAGTAAAACTGCTATTTTAAAAATAGCCTTTTGGCGCATAATTTTCCCTCCTTAATTACGGAAATGATTTCTTGGTTATGTTTTGTAAAAGCCTCGCTTTTATGTAAAGAAGACAAAAAAATCCAAACTCATATCGTTGAAAAAATATGTAAACAATATACAAAAAAGATAAAAGGAGTTCATCATGAAGAAATTGTTAAAGCGTGTCGCACTTGTCATTCTGTTCCTAACAACATGTTCAAATATATATACAGGCTCATCAATTGTTCATGCGCAGCCGCCGTATGCCAAATGGGGTAAGCTTGCCGTAGAAAAGACGAAAGAACAATACCCAAAAGCAGAAATTATTGACTATCTTCATATAGGTAGAAAACCAAAAACAGTTCAAATAACTGTTGAAAAATTTAAATTGTGGTTACGTGAAGATGGAAAAGAATACGGTGTTTTTGTTGATGTAGAATTTGAAACGAAGACGGAGAAATTTATAAAGTTGTCGTTTCAGAAGACGAGTAGATAAAGTGAAACCTTAATCAGTGGGGGTTTTGTTCATCTCCCACTAATCATCAGCCCTCACCAATCGGACTTTTACGGGCAGCCCGACAAATAGCTGGATAAAGTGAAACCCCCACTGTTAAAAACAGACACAGTGGGGTTCTTGCATTTCTAAAATTCTTTTCTAAAGTTTCGATTCCCTAAAAATCTTACCAATATACAAATAGCACCGATTACAACTGCTATCCCTATACTGTATAAAAGTACTTTACCATACCCACCTATTCTTGGATCTAAAAACGGATATGGATACCAATTCACGATTGGGCCACGTATTAAGCTATATACAACGTAAAAACACGGGAATAAGAGCCAACTTGCAGATTGTTTCCAAGTGATTTTCTTAATAGGTGGATTTAAAATCCAATCTAAAAGCATTGCAATCGGCATGATATAATGTAGCACAGTATTTACCCATGGTATTGCCGTTTGAAGTGACTCTTCTAACCCTCTTAGTAACAAAAAATAAACGAGTCCTGTCGTAAGTATGTATACCGTTGCCGCACCACGAAGTATACTAAACTGTTCTGAGCGACCAAATGTAGCTGTTCCGATACTGCTTAAAAGGAGAATACATGCAACTAAAATGTTACTTTCGATAGTAAAGAAACTAAAAAAGTTAACTGGATTGAACGGTTTCACTTGTGCCCTGATTATGAATTGCGTAATAATGGCGCTACATACTAGAAGACTTAAACAGAATCTAAATAAAGATAAAATTTTTTCATCCTTCATACATTCCCTCCTTTTCTTATATATAATTAGAAATTCCCTGTACATGCTCAATAAATAGTTTTAATGGAACGAGCCCACGTTTTGGCATATGACTACTTATAATAGCTACTACTTCTAACTGAGGAATGATAACGATGTATTGTCCGCCGTATCCCATAGCGAAATATATACAATACGGTATGTGAAATCTTTCGGTATGTAATACCCACCAGTGATATCCATATGCGCCGACATGTTCATATGTTTCAAAATGCGCCCTACTTGACTCTTCTAACCATTTCGCTGATACAATTTCTTTTTCATTCCAATATCCATTTTGCAAACATAATTTTCCTAATTTTAATAAATCGGTAGATTTCATTTTCATACCGAAGCCGCCGACATATATACCCTGCGGATCTTGTTGCCACTCGTATTCGTTAATTTCTAATGGATTAAATAAATATTTCTTTGCAAACCGCTCTGTCGACATTCCAGTAGCTTCTTGAATAATATAGCTCAGTAAATGAGAAGAACCTGAATTATAATTCATTTTTGTAGCAGGTTCTTCAATTATTGGCTTTTCTAATATGTACTGTACCCAGTTCTCTGATTCTACAAAGTCATTTGGGAATACTACTCCATTCCCAAACTCTTTCCAGTCCTCACCAGTAGTCATTGTTAATAAGTGATATAGTGTTAAATTATGTTTTCCCCTAGGTACATTTTCAATCCACTCTGTGATCGGTGTATGTATATCATTTATATAGCCCTTATCAACTGCAATACCAATTAATAAAGATACGATACTTTTTGTAATCGAATTTATTTTATATAAGTTATTTGCACATTCGGGTGTTTTATAATACTCAGTTGTTAATTGTCCTTTTTGATAAACAAGAAATGTATTCACTTTTTTCTTTTCGAATTTATTTTCTAGTTGCTTGAAATCCAAAACTTTACCTCCATTTAAATAGTTAATCCATTTATTATATCTTGTTCCTTCATTTTAAACATAATTGTGCTCAAATAAAAATAAACCTGTCAGCCATAATGAACTGACAGGTTTATTTTTATAATTTCGTACGAACATTCCAAAGCTCTGGGAAGAATTGTTGATCAAGTACTCGCTTTAAATAAGAAACACCGGAGGATCCACCTGTACCCATTTTATGTCCAATAATTCTTTCTACTGTTTTCATATGACGGAAACGCCATTGTTGTAGCCAGTCTTCAATATCAATCAATTTTTCAGCAAGCTGATATAAGTTCCAATATTTTTTCACATCCGCATACACTTCTAACCATGCTGCTTCTACTGTTGCATCTTCTTCATAAGGCTGCGTAATATCACGGTTTAACACATCTTTATGAATAAGGAATCCTTCTTTTACTAATGCTTGAATCGCGACATCATATAGACTTGGTGCATGTAGCGCTTTATGAAGTCGTGCATGTAATTCTGGATCCTTTTCATAAATTTTTAATGCATGTGGCGTTTTATAGCCAAGTGCATACTCAATCATACGATATTGATACGATTGAAAACCTGAAGCTTGACCGAGTGAATCACGAAACTCAATATATTCTGATGGTGTTAATGTCGCAAGAATATCCCAAGATTGAATAATTTGAGACTGAATTTTTGATACACGTGCTAACATTTTAAAAGCTGGTTGTAATTTATCTTGTTTAATAGATTCAATCGCCGCATTTAGCTCATGTAAAATGAGCTTCATCCAAAGCTCACTTGCTTGATGAATAACGATAAATAACATTTCATCATGATGGTCTGATAATCTTTTTTGAGAAGATAGTAAACTATCTAATTGTAAATATTCCCCATACGTCATATTCTCTTTAAAATCCGTATGAATCCCTTTTTCCATAATTACTTTTTCATTTTCTTTCATATTAGCCAAACGCCCCTTTTATATGATTCTACTTATATTGGTCTAATAACGGCTCGAACTGGACTTCCATCTGCATCAGTTAATGCAAGTGGTAATGCAATCAATTCATAATCACCGTCTGCTACATGATCTAGTACGACATTTTCTAAAATATGAATTCCATGTTTAAATAATTGATGATGCGCTGCTAATTCTTTATCATCTAGCGGATCAACTGATGGTACATCTACTCCGATTAAACGAATACCTTTCTCCGAAAGAAAAGGTGCTATGTCTGCACGTAAATGAGGGATCACATCTGGAAATTCTTCAGCTTTTCCATGTGAAGATGTACGTAATAATAATCGTTCTACACCTTCTAAATGAAAGCTTTCTAATTCCTTTTCCCCGATGCTTTCAAGATTAGAAACGTCAATAATCCGTGCTGGGCCAACATAAACTTGAACATCTAAATCCAATACTTTCTTTCCATCATTATCAAAATGAAATGGTGCATCAATATGAGTGCCTGTATGAATACTCATCGTTAACTTTCCAACATTTACCGAGCCACTTTCTTCTTTTGACCATGAAACTTCATATGAGAACGGTGTGTCTCCTGGCCACGTTGCAATATCATTATTTAGCGGTTGTGAAATATCAATCCACTCTGATGTTTTCATGCTTATGCCACAACCTCTCGCTTATTTTCAAACTGTTTATACTCTTCTTCTTTCATAATTTTCTTTAATATTTGTACAGATTTCCACACTTCTTCATATGTGTTATATAAAGCGACCGGCGCCAGTCTTACTCCATTAGGTGCTCGGAAATCAGGGATAACTCCATTTGCTTTTAGCGCTTTACAAATACGTGCTGCTTCTGCATGTTCTAAATATATGTGCCCGCCACGTTTTTCATCCTCTAATGGATTTCCAATTGTAAATCCGAAATCTTTTAATTCGTGATCAATTAAATTCAGCATATATCTTGTAATATGTAAAGATTTTTCGCGTAAACGTTCAATACCAGCATCTTTAAACATTTCAAGAGAACCAATTAAAGGTGCTGTACTTAATACGTGCGGTGTACCAATTTGATAAGCACCTGCATGATCGGCAGCTGTTAATGTATGCTCCATATCAAACTGCTTATCTTTTCTAGAACTAAACCATCCAGACAACCCTGGCAGTCTATTAAAATGTTTACTATTTACATAAATTCCTGCAACGCCACCCGGTCCTGCATTTAAATATTTATAATTGCACCAAACAGCAAAATCGACATCCCAATCTTTGAAATGATGCGGAATAGATCCTATTGAATGGCATAAATCAAATCCAATATGAATACCGCGTTTATGAGCTTCCGTTGTTAAACGTTTCATATCAAGAATTTGACCACTTCTATATAAAACAGAAGGTAATAAAATTAAAGCGATATCATCTTCCATCGCATGGATAATATCTTCTTCAGAAAGTGTTCTACCATCTCTGCTTTTCACTCTTACTAAATGTTCATCTGGATCTAATCCTTTTAAACGAATTTGACTTTGAAGTGCATATATATCTGACGGGAATGTTAATTCATCCGCAAGAATTTTTGTACGTATTCCTTTCGGCTCATAAAATGTGGCAATCACTTGGTGTATATTTGTCGTTGTGGAACCGGTTACAATAGTTTCTTCTGGTAAAGCTCCAATAAGAGGTGCAGTCAACTCACCTAATTTCTCCGAGAGGAAAAACCACGGATGCTCACCCTCTGTCCAGCCGTCAATGCCATACTCTTTCCATGAATCTAGCAAAGTAAGTAACGATTTCTCTGCTCTTTTTGAAAGTAGTCCTAATGAGTTTCCATCTAAATATATCGTTCCTTCTTTTTTATAGAATTCAGTTTGAAAATCTTTCAGTTCATCATGTTTATCACATTCAAGCGCATATTCATAATTCGGTTGAAATGGTTCTTTATACATGGTGTCACCTTCTCTTAATTTTCTTTTTATTCTAACTAATTGAAATATATCACCTCAATTGATACGACGTCAATGATATTATGTCAGTTGACTTTATATATGAATTTCTTTTACAATACAGTTATATTTTCAGATATTTCAGTATAAAGAGGTGATTCTTTGAAAAACAGTACCCTTTCATCAAGAAAACACCGCTCCTTAGAAACCAAGAAGAAACTATTACACTCTGGTTACACTATTTTTATACGTAACGGATTTCAAAAAACGACAATTACACAAATTATTAAACATGCAGAAACCGGATATGGTACAGCATATGTATACTTTAAAAACAAAGATAATCTCCTTATCGTTTTAATGGAAGATGTTATGAATCAATTTTATGATATTACCAAGCGCTCCTTTTTGCCTCAAACGAAGGAAGAAGCACATAAAATGATTCAAAATCAAGTTAGAGCATTTCTACAACTAGCAAAGAAAGAACGAGCTATTTTACAAGTTGTAGAAGAAGCAATCGGATTATCAAAAGAGATACGTCAAAACTGGGACGAGATACGGGAACGCTTCATAAACAATATTACGCAGGATATTACATACTCTCAAGAAAGTGGATTAGCACAGCCTGAATTAAATAAAGAAATTGTAGCACGTGCTTGGTTCGCAATGAATGAGATGTTTCTTTGGACGATTGTGAAAAATGATAAAAAATTAGAGTTAGAAGAGATAATACATACATTGACGGAAATGTATACGACGGGGTTATATAAATAGCACACCTGTAATAAATACGGTGTGCTATTTTACATTTATAAAAATATTTTATCTGGGTATGGCAATGCTAAAAGGGGCTTTTCAGATAAAGGGAAATATTTTAGTTTTAACGATTCGTCATCTATCGATCTTAACTCGCCACTAGTAACTTCACACTCAAACACAACAACAATATATTCTACTTCATCACCATTCGGATATATATGGCGGTACTTTTCTCCTCCAAATACTCCTTTTTGTTTTTTTACTTGTACTTCCAATCCTGTTTCTTCCCAAACTTCCCGAATTACTGCTTCTTCTGGAGTTTCCCCAAGTTCAATTGCTCCAGCTGGCAAACTCCAGTATTCCCCGCCAGGATATTGAAACAAAATATCTCCCTGCCCATTTTTTATAACAGCAGCTACACTTGGCATGAATATTAGTTCATCTCCTAATTGCTCACGGATTTTTTTATAATATAGCGACATAGACATAAAATTCTCCCCCACTTCATTAGTAAATACCTTTATTTCCTGACATCTATTGTATAATAATACCAATAACAATTCCTATATAGAAAGGACAAGAAAATGTCTCAAGAACAACTAGTAAATAGTTTTCTATCATTTTTAGGTGCTACAAAACAGCATACTAGCTTAAAGTTTTTAAATGAACTTATTAAAGCTCATCAAGAAAAAGTAAAGTGGGAAACTCTTACTAAAATAATTGACTGGGAAAAAGGTAATAAAACAGGTCATTTTTTTCCTTCCATTGAGACATACATATGAGACATACATATACCGTATTTTCCAAGGTAAGAAAAGAGAACATAACCTTACCTCTTCTGAACTTACTTATTGGATAACAAAGAGATTTTGTATTGATAAAGAAATATAAAAAAGAGCTTTTAAGATTTCCAATGAAAAATCTTAAAATAATAAAAACGTTACTCAATCCTTTGAGTAACGTTTTCCCCTTAATATTTCTTTAATATTAATTTTCTTTATTATAAGCAGTTTCTACACATTCTGCTAGACGCTCCATTTGTTCCATAGTTATACCTCGTGATATCCAGCCTGTTAACTTATACATAATTTTATAATAAAAATTACTAGGTTCATATTCTGAAATTACTGTTAGTGCTGTACCTTCCTCATCTTCTTCTAACATATAAGTCATTGCTGAATATCCTTGCTTCATTTCACTACCAAGTGAAATAATATGCGGTGCATCGTATTCAAGGATTTCTACTTCAGCCTCGAATATTTTCTTACCGACTTTTTGAACAGTAATATATTTATCTCCTACACGTGGATTCTCTTTATCCATATTTGAAGGATAGCGATTTTCTATTATAAACGTATTCCATTCTTTTATTTTTTCATCTTCTATTATGTAGTCACATACAACATCCAATGGTGCTTTTATTACTATTTCAATTGCAAAACTCATTATACTGCCCCTCTCAAATACCCTATCCATTTCTATTTTAACTAAATCATTATGCCATATTTTATATAGTGAAATACAAGTAGAATTTCAACTTTTTATTGTGAGGGGGATTCAATAAATAATCATTTTTTATTAATTTAAAAACTTATTCATATAAAATATTTTATTAAAGATACAACAATTAAAAACAAAGCCACGAGTAGTAAAGCAATTCCTATACTTCTATTTTCTTTTCGGTTATTTTTTAAATTTTGCACGCCTAAGCTAACTAACATAAACCCTAAAAGCGTTTGTAAAATTAGCATACTCAGTTCCGAAGTATCATTCCAACTATAAATGGAATACCCCATTATAATAATTGCAAGTAAAACAGTTACGATCCTATTCATACGCAAACCCTCCCTTTTTAAAAAGAAACCGCTAAGTTTTCTTAGCGATTTTATTAACAATTTATATTTAGTAAATGTGCTTTTCATGAATTTGATATAAGTCAAAAGAATTTCCTGTCCAATATAACTACGCATGTTAGCCCACTTTTTCTTTATTCAGTCTACTTACAATTCCAACAATAAATTTATATTCAACCCTTCTCTTCTTATCTTTCTTAAAACCCTCTTTCGTATCAAAAATAAAACAAGTTTTCCGAAACCAAATACGTACGTATAATGACTCAAAATAAATAGGTTTTATAATACCTCGTTCTTCAAATTCAGTCCCATCTTTATTTTCAGTTTCCGTTCGAACAAACCACCTATTCCCGATTCCAATTTCAATGTACTTCACACACTAACCTCCATTAGGAAATTTCCCTTCTAACAATTCTATTATTTCCCCGGTAAGCGCACATTCCGACAGAACATGAGCCCACAAAGAAAAAGTAGATTACAAAAATCTACTTTATAACTTATATTTTTGCATTCGCTTATAAAATGTACTACGGGGTACATTTAATAGTTTTGCAGCTAACGAAACATTTCCATTTGTCTTTTGTAATGCTTCAATCATGCTATCACGCTGTATTTTTTCGCGAAAATGTAATGTATGTTCTGTTTTATTTTCAACTTGTAACTCAAGTTGTTGTTGATTTCCCCTCATTGTTTGTAACAAAAAAACTACTTGTTTTTCGCATATTTCCCGTCCTTGCGACAAAATGTAAATGCGTTCTAATACATTTACTAGTTCCCGAATATTTCCGGGCCATGTATGTTGTAAAAATTGATTGTATATACTCTTTGGAAATACAACATTCCAATTCTTCCGTTCGCAAAAGTGTTGTATAAAATATGGGATATCCTCTTTTCTTTCTATTAACGATGGAACATATAACGGATAAACGTGCAAACGATAATATAAATCTTGACGGAATTTCCCTTCTTCTACTAACCGTAGTAAATCTTTATGTGTGGCAGTAATAATACGAATATTTACTGGTACCGATTTTGAACTCCCAATTGGAGTTATTGTGCGTTCTTGTAAAACACGCAATAATGCTACTTGCATCTCTGGTGGTACTTCACCAATTTCATCTAAAAATAATGTTCCTCCGTTTGCTTGTTCAAATTTCCCTTTATATCCTTGACGTCGCGCACCTGTAAATGCACCTTCAGCATAACCGAACAATTCACTTTCCATTAATTCTTTAGGCAAAGAACCGCAGTTAACAGCTATAAAGGGCCCGTCTTTTCTTGGACTATTTTCATGAATCGCTCTCGCAACATATTCCTTTCCTACTCCTGTCTCACCACATACATACACACTAGCATCAGTCGGTGAAACAAGCTTAATTTCTTCTAGTGTGTGTTGAAATGCTCTGCTTGTCCCGGTAACTCCTGAAAAAGTAATCCCTTTTATAAATGTGAGAGCAGAATATGTATTCATTTGTTTATTTTCCTTTAAATACATACATTTCCCAATCATTCTTTCATTACTATATACTGGTATCTCTAATTTAGTTTCCAATCCATGGTGCATTAACTCTTCAAGTTTCATTCTTGACCAATTATTTATTCGTTCACGAACGCTCTTACTCGCAGAAACGATAACATCACGATGATTACAAATAACTACTTGTTCATCACTATCAATGACATCTAAAAAACGATGGATTAAGTGTAATTCATTTTGATGAACTCTTATGCTACATTCACGTTCTATTGCATGTGCCATTGAAGTTACCATACCGAGCATATATGGATGCGAAAATTCAATTGGACATGAGAAATTTAGAACACCAATTAATTTCCCGTCATCGTTATGAATGGGAGCGGCCGCACAACTCCAGCTATGAGATACCACGGAGTAATGTTCAGTACCACTTATCATAATAGCTTCTTCAATTTCTAGCGCTGTTCCAATTGCATTTGTGCCAACAGCTGCTTCCGTCCATTTTACACCTTCAATAAAATTAATATGTTTCGCTCGCTTTAACGTTTGTTTATTTCCACTTAACGATAGAACATAACCATCTGGATCGATTAATAATGCCATCATTTGTAGTTCATCAATGGTTTTTCTCATATTTTGTATTTGAGGTAATGCTATATCAAGGAAAATTTCACTCTTTTTCTTTTGTTCTTGAAAAAAAACAGAAGACAAAATTTTCTGACCTTTACTCATATGAGGATTCACATTTGCTTGTTTACATCGGTACCATGATTCTGAAATTCTTTCGTTTATACGGTTCGAATCAAGGACTCCTTCATCAATAAACTTTTTCCATGTATGTAAGTAAAACGGTGAAGCTAACATTGTATCATCTCCCTTTTAATTGTTTTGGAGATTTATAAAACATACTTTTATTATAAAACTGAATAAAAGCGTTTTCAATAAAACTAGCAAGACGACACAAATATGTTAATAATTTGAATATCCTAATGCATTTCTTTATTCTTTTTTAGTAGCACTATATTTTGTATAATGGACGCAAAGAAAATACATAACCAAAACCACTTTTGTGGATTACCATTTATAAAGAAAACAATCACGGCTATCGCAAATAAAATAGTGGATGCTAAACTAAAATATAATTTTGTTCTAATTTCTATTATCCCTCACCCCTCTGTTACTTTACAGTACATACTAACTCTTCATTTTTCATCTCTACTATGTACTCCTGTAAAACATATTCTTTCCCGCCATGGTTTTCATACCATTCATGTATTCTTTTAATATGCCTCTCGTCACTTCTAATTTTCGATTCTATTTCTTTATACTGTTCATAACTATCATATTCCCATATGGCAAATACTTCATACGTACCATTCTTATTATCTTTCATCCAGCGTCCTATTAGCCTAGAACCATGCTTTAACTGATTAGGTAAGTTTGTGTGATTGAAATGATCATTAAATACTTCTATGAATTCATTTTTCACTACATAGTACTTCCTTCTGTAAAACATACTTCTTCACCTCTTTCATGAAAAGTATTAGTAAATCTTCCCATCACTACCGTATTATAATACTTTCCATCCGATAGTCTTTTGTCATTTTTCAAAATGCCTTCTACTTCAAAACCTAATTTTTTATAAAGATGAATAGCTTTCTCGTTTGTCTCTAATACTTGTAAAGATATTTTATTTACTGCATTTTCGTCAGCCCATTTAATAGATTGTTGTAATAGGCTCTTCCCCATTCTATATCCCCAAAACTCTTTTAAAATGCAAACACCAAACTCCACTTTATGAGATAATCTCTTAAAATTTGATCCTTCACACCTTGAAAATCCAACGATTCGATTGTGCACTTCTGCAACTAAAAAGAGATTCTTCGTTTCTTCACTATCTGTTTTTATTATTTTTTGAAACCCTAGGTCATCTATAAATCCCTCTCCAGCATCTCTATCCATATTTTCAGTTTCTCCATCAATCTGAACTCTAATTTTTGATAACTGCTCAGCATCTTTCTCAGCTGCAGAACGAATTGTATAAGTTAATCCATTTATATGAAACTCTTGCTCTTTTACAATCATGTCAAACTCCTTTCAAATCAATATAATGGCGCTATTACAACTTGTTTACCTTGTTTCTCAAAGTCCTGAACAGTTTCTTTACTCGCCTGTTCGTCAGTTATAATAATGTCAATTTCTTTTAAAGACTCTCCTCTTATAAAACAATCTATTCCAAGTTTATTATGCGGAGCTAAACAAATATTTCTTCTAGCAATTTCACTTACTCTTTTACTAAAATAAGCAACTTCAGGTGTTGCAGTACTAATACCTTGTAATGAAATGCCTCCACCTGTAGAGAAATAAAGATCAATAGAAAATCTACTTATCAATTCAGAGGCAAGTGTATCAGTAATATTCCCTGAAGGTTTTACTTTTCCGCCAATTAAATACGTATCAATATTCTTATATTCTCGTAGATAACCAGCTATTTCTATAGAATTCGTAATAACCGTAAATGATACTTCCGGTAAATATTTCAGCATCGCATTATGAGTGGAAGCCCCGCCAATAAAAATTGAATCACCTTCTTGTATATAAGATACCGCAACTCTTGCAATTGTGTCCTCATATATTGAGCTATCACTATAACGTTTAGCTGGTTCCGCGGCTAAATTTCTCACTCGCGTAAGTTCAATTGCACCTCCGTGCGTTCTTTTTAATAAACCATCCTTTTCCATAATAGACAAATCTCTTCTTATAGAATCAATAGACATATCAAATCTTTCCGCAAGATCCTTTGCGATTACTCTTCCATCTGTATTAAGTAGTTCTAAAATTTTCTCTCGACGCTCTTCAGTAAACATGTTATCACCACCGTTATTGAAGATTCAGAAACTTAAACTTTATTTTAATTATATGCATGCCTCTTCTGTTTTACAATATTTTCAATTCTTATTTATTCCGTTTTATACAGTCTTCTCCCTCTTTCTATCCTGTTAACTTGACAACTAAATAAATGTATATCTGTATATTACGCAAAAATACTTCCATTCACCTTCCTATTGATGTAAAATTATTCCTATATTTTACTTTTTAACACAGAAAGGGATTACTATGAAATCATTAATCAAAACGACATGTACAGCATTATTATTTACTGGAATATTGACAGGATGTAATAGCAATACTACATCAAAACAAGAAAAGAGCGCTCTCGAAAAGAATGCAATGCACTATGGAGAAATAGTTAAAAACGAATACTATAGAGCGACAGTTGAAAATGCAAAGTTTGAAAAAATAGACAAAGAGCGGCGCCTTACTACTCGTGTTATGATTAATAATGTTCGGGACGATGGACAAACTATTGATCTTTCGGAAATAAAATATTTCATACAAGATGAAAAAACTGGTCAGAAATATGAAGGTGAAGCTCATCCGATAGATGACGAGCACTATAAAAATGTTCCACACGAATTCTCTTTAACTACTGACGTTGTGTTTGAACTGAAAACTTCACCAAAAGATTTAAATAATATGTATTTATACATAGATAGCAAAGCTGCGCCGTTAACAGATACATATTGGAAGCTTGATAATTTAGTATCTAAATAGAAAGACCAGTCTTACATGACTGGTCTTTTTACATTCATACATTTACCTTTCATTAACACTTATATTCATTTTCTAATAACAACTTGAATAACATCAGCTAAACCAGTGTGCCCTTTCCCTTCAACTCGCTCTTGTTCTCCATTAAAGAAATGAATTACCTTATGTTCTTCACACCAAGTAAGAATATCAATTGGATCATACAGCATATCAACATCTTTTGGTCCACCAGTACTATAGTTTATTTGTTTTTTTGAGTAAACCTCAAACATAATTAAACCACCAGGCTTTATCGTTTGTATCATTTTACCTAATATCATTTTTTTATAATCATCATGAAAATGTCCAAATACCATAATTGCTGCATCATATTCATTTTCTGGCAAACTATCAGCTAATAAATCTACTTTTTTTGTATGCACGTTTACATTATGCTTCTCTGCCAATTTTTTTGTCTTCTCTAATCCATCTTCCGAATAATCAATAGCTGTTACTTCGTTCCCTTGTCTTGCTAGAAATACAGCATTTCTACCTTCTCCCTCCGCGAAAGCTATTACTTTATTGTGATTTGCTAAACGAAATGCTTGTTCTTTAATAAATGTATTAGGTTCTTCCCCGTAAAAATATTCATCTGATTTATATCGATCATTCCAAAATTTAGTCATCATCTTCTCTCCTTCTTCATATCATTTTCTAACTACAATTAAAGATATCAAAGAGTCTTTTTATCCTTAATTAATTTAAAAATAAAAGCAGATTAAAAATCCACTTTTATTTTTTTCGCAAGATCTACGATTTTTTGATTTCGTAACTCTTCTTCCATTTTCTCTTCTGCTGCAAGCATTACTTCATTAATTAAACATCCAGGTTTGTCATGTAAACAACATTCAAACAATGATGTTTTACCTTCAATTGCATGTATAATATCTAAAAATGAAATATCTTCCCAATTCTTACTAAGCGAGTAACCGCCCTTTGGACCAGATGATGAATGTATCATCCCTTCCTTCGTCAACTTAGTTAGTATTTTAGACAAGTACGTTGGTGAAACATTTTGCATTTCTGCTAATTGGTGAACACTAACTAACTTATTTGGTGTAGCCTTTGCCAGAAAAAGTATTGTATGAAGAGCATAATTTGTAGCTTTAGAATATTTCATAGTACAGCCCCTATTGTAGACTTCATGTCTCTACAATAACTTTATTTTTTTATTATGTCAAACGTTTGTAATGCTCCATAAAAAGTTATTTCTTCACAAGTAATGCATCTGCCGCGCAAATCGTCACTTCTCTAAATGGACAGTCAAATAAAACACCTAGTTCAAAACCATCTTCAGTAAGAGCTATTTCATGATATAACCACCAAGCATCTTCAAAGTTTTCCGGCATAGAACACTTTGTTACTCCTATAAAGTGAAACTTTAATCAGCGGGGGTTTTGTTCATCCCCCACTGATTATTAGCTCTAACCAATCGGGCTTTACGGGCAGTTGATCCCCACCTAACTTCTTTGTTTTCGCTGCATTTTGAGGTGGGTGTCTTACTGCCCGTTAATGCGGGATAAAGGTTACTTCAAGTTTATCAAATTCACTAAAAGTACCACTGCAATCTAATATGATAGACAAAGTATCTTCTGACTTTCTCTTTACTACTTTAATTACACTATCGTGTAGTGATGTCTTGTGTAACTGAGCGACATTTGACGGAAGTTTTTTCTCAATGGAATTAAAATATTCTACGTATAATTGATCTAATTGTGCCACTCTTTTCTCATAATCTGCTGTCCACTTTTGCATACGTTTTTTCAGTTCACCTGATGGGTATTTTGAATTAGTTGTGATGTTTTGTATAATTGAGTATATCGATTCAGGAAGGAATTTTAATAAATCTATTTTCCTTTTCTCCATTTCCGACCATTCTTTTATAGAATCTATAAAACTTACAAATTCTAAAACTTGCATTTCTTTATACCAATCTCTTGTAAAATATTTCAATGACACCTCTCCTAAAACATCTTTACATCCAGTAAAAACAATATATCCACTTATTGTATCATTCCAATAACCATTCTTTCTAAAGAAAAAATGTAAAACTATAAATATTCCGCCTATTATTTCTAAAACTTCAGAATATTTACAAAAGTATAAAATTAGAATACATTTTAGCTGTACAAGATTCACCTGTACAAAAATTCAAACAAAAAGGGATGGTTATATGTTGAAGAAATTAGTAGCAGGGACATTAGTAGCGGGTTTTGCACTAACTGGAGGACTAGGTGCGGTAAGTGCTGAAGAAAAAAGTAACACAATTAAGTCATTTGATTATTTAAAAGTGGATGAACAAAATGTTAATTCATTTGCAAAATTAAGTGATCAGGATAAGAAAGATATCCAAATTACTATGGTATTACCAGAGCAAAATGAAAATGGAGATTGGCTAGCTTATGGTTTTACTAGCCGTGAAACATTAGATGCGTATATTGAAAAGGATAAAAAAGCAATTAAAAATAAAATTAATCCTTTAGGTAGCGGTGCTGGTAGTACTGATTTTTATGAACATAAAGATAAAGGTGGCCAATATATTTACTGGAGTAGCGGCTTTAAAAACTTACCATCTAGCTGGAATGACAGAATTTCTTCTGTAAGTACAGCGTCACCTTCTGCAAGTTATTCAACGACACTTTGGGAGCACACTTCAACACAAGGATATGGAAAAGGCGTTTTATTTAAACATGCTGATTGGTACGGTAAAACTGCTAATTTAGCTGCTGATTGGAACGATATTACTTCAGCGATTGAAATTAAATAGTAATAAGGTATTATTAAAAGTCAAACCACTATTCTCTTATTTATTTAGAGAATAGTGGTTTATTATATTTCCCTCTAAGCATGTACAGCATGTCCTACCGCTTGCATTAACGCTTCATGAATCGCCTCAGATAAAGTTGGATGTGCTGCAATATAATCTCTCATTATATCAGCGGTAACTTCTGTATGAATCATTACGGTTCCTTGACCAATAAGTTCAGTTGCATAAGGACCGATAATAGAAATCCCTACAATTTCTTGGTATTTAGGTTCCACAATGACTTTTACTTTCCCTACTTGTTCTCCTAAAATAAGAGCTTTTCCGTTCGCTGTAAAAGGAAATTCTCCGATGAGAATATCACCATATTGTTCTCTTGCACCTTTTTCACTTAACCCGACACTAGCTATTTCTGGAGCTGTGTATATACATCGAGGCACAGCGTGATAATTTACTTTCACGTCTTCTCCACTTGCGTGTAATGCTGCTTTCGTTCCTTCATGGAAGGCAACGTGAGCAAGCTGAATTCCACCGATCACATCACCAGCTGCGTAAATATGTGATACGTTCGTTTGCATATGTTCGTTCACAGCAATCCCTTTATTTGAAAACTGAACCCCTGCTTTTTCTAAATCTAATTGTTGTACACGTGGTTTTCGGCCGACAGAAATGAGAACATATTCCGGGTTAGCTTCTTGGATACTACCTTCATATTCAAATGAAGCTTGCTTCTTATAATTATTTAATCCTTTTAAAGCAGCTCCTGTAAATATTTCTACGCCATCACTTTCTAATTTCTCTCTTAAAATATGTGCGATATCTTCATCTTCACCTGGTAATAATTGCGGTGCCATTTCAACAATCGTAACTTTTGTCCCAAGGCGACTATAAATACTTGCAAACTCACATCCTATTACACCACCGCCAACGATTAACAATGAAGATGGTACACCCTTAAGAGACATCGCATGGCTACTATTTAAAATCCATTGTCCATCAAACGGAGCGAATGGTAATTCTGTAGGTTCGGAACCAGCTGCGATAATAAAGCTCTCTCCATCAACTACTTCTTCTTTATTTCCTTGTACAACTCGCACACGATGATCCGTTTCGAATTTCGCTTTTCCTTTTACAACTTTAATTTTATTTTTCTTCATTAAATATTGTATTCCTTGGACGAGTTGCATTACGATTTGTGATTTCCTCGCCTGTATTTGATCCCAATCAATTGATATACTTCCTGTATTAAGCGTAACCCCATAATCATTCGCTTTTCTCACAATGTCATGTACTTCAGCACTTTCTAACAGTGATTTCGTCGGCATACACCCAACATTTAAACACGTTCCGCCAAGGTCAGCTTCATCAATAAGAGTGACCTCTTTTCCATTTTGAGCCGCGGTAATTGCCGCTACATATCCAGCTGGTCCGCCTCCAATTACAACTAGTTTACTCATTCTCTCACCTCCTCTTTATAAAAGAATTGTTATAGGTTCTTCTAAATAATGTTTAATTGTGCGTAAAAATGCTGCTGCTGGTGCACCGTCTAGTACACGATGATCGAATGTTAAACTTAAAGGTAACATACTACCTTTTTTAATTTTTTTCCCTTTATATACAGGAACATGTTCAATTGCGCCAATACCTAAAATACCAGTCTCAGGTGTATTTAATACAGGTGTGAAATATTCAATACCAAAGCTACCTAAATTACTAATTGTAAATGTCGTTCCATGCATATCATCACTACTTAAGCTACCTGCTCGCGCCTTTTGTGCCATATCCTTAATCTCTTTAGACAACTCTACTAAAGATAAATTATTTGCAAAGCGAATAGCTGGAACGACTAATCCTTTTTCTAATGCGACTGCCATGCCTAAATGCACAGGTTCAAATTGATGAATGGCATCATCTATATAAGCGCTGTTCATTTCTTTATGCTCTCTAAGTGCTAATACAACAGCACGAGAAACGAAATCCGTAATGGTTAGTTTGTTTTCGTATCGTTTTTGCACAACTTCCGCTATGTCTTTATGTAATGCAACTAAATCTGTAACATCTACTTTCATCGTTAACGTTAATTGCGCACTATTTTGTAAGCTTGCATGCATACGACTCGCAATTGCTTTTCTCATACCAGTAACAGGAACGACTGTACTTTCTTCTTGTTCAGGTACTTCTGGATTTGCTACTCTTTCTTCTAGCGCCTTTAATACATCTGCCTTTGTAATCCTTCCGCCAGGACCTGTACCAACTAATGCCTTGATATCCAGATTTTCAGACTTTGCAATTTTCTTCGCTACAGGTGAAATTTTAATTCTTTGCTTCGCTACTTCTTTCCCATTTGGTTCTTGATTTTGTACTTCTATATTAGATGTTTTTTCTTCTACCACATGTGTGCTTTCCTGCATTTCTACTTTTTCATTTGGTTTACCGATGTAGCAAATTACAGTACCAGGCGGCACTCCTTCATCTTCACTTACAGCTATATCAAGTACCGTACCATCAGCTGGCGCTTCAATTTCCGTTTCAATTTTTTCTGAATTAATACTAGCAATTAGTTCTCCTTTTGCTACATTATCGCCTGCTTTAATATTCCAGCTCGTAATAATACCTTCTTTCATCGCCATACCTAACTTCGGCATTACAACTTCTACAGCCATGTGTCTCTCTCCCTTCTCATCGTTTTATTACACATGTAATAAAGATTGGTCTCCAATCATTTCTGATACAGTTTCAATTACTTTTTCTGGTGTTGGCAAATACAACTTTTCAAGTGGTGGTGAGAACGGAACAGGTGTATGTGGTGCTGTAATTCGTTTAATAGGTGCATCTAACAAATCAAAACCTTTATCCGCTACAATTGCCGCAATATCTGTTGCGATACTACATCTTGGATTCGCTTCGTCAATAACGATAAGACGATTTGTTTTTTCAACAGATGATAAAATAGTATCTTCATCAAGCGGTGATAAAGATCGTGGATCAATTACTTCTACTTCAAGCCCCTTTTTCGATAATTGCTTTGCAGCTGCAAGTGCTGTATGAACTTGTTTTCCGATTGCGACAATTGTTACATCAGAACCTTCTCGTTTAATATCTGCTTTTCCTAAAGAAATTGTATAATACCCTTCCGGCACTTCACCTTTCATATTGTAAAGTGTTTTATCTTCAAAGAAGATTACCGGGTCGTCATCTTCAATTGCCGCTAATAATAAGCCTTTTGCGTCATATGGAGTAGAAGGAACGACAACTTTTATACCTGGAATGCTCGTAAATAAGGCATACAAACTTTGTGAATGTTGTGCAGCTGCGCTAAAACCTGCACCGTGCATCGTACGTACCGTAACTGGCACTTTCGCTTTACCACCAAACATATAGCGGAATTTTGCACCTTGGTTTAATACTTGATCAAGACAACTACCGATAAAATCATTAAACATTAATTCAGCTATCGGACGTAACCCAGTTGCAGCAGCTGCCATCGCAGCTCCCATATAACCCGCTTCAGAAATTGGTGTATCCAATATACGATTTCGGCCAAACTCTTGTACAAGTCCTTTCGTAACACCAAGAACACCACCCCAAGCTTCATCATCTTGCAGATGATCAACTTGTGCACCGCCTGCAACGTCTTCACCTATTAAAATTACATTTTCATCACGACGCATTGAGATTTTCATTGCTTCATTAATTGCAGTTGACATACTTACTGTTCTAGTCATATTTTTTCACCCTCCTCTTATTTGTAAGAAACGTATACATCTTTTAATAATTCTTCATCGTCTGGGTATGGACTATTTTCACTAAATTCAATGGATCTTTGTACTGCATCATCTACTGCTTTTTCCATATCAACAAGTTCAGATTCCGTTAATAAACCTTCATGAATTAAATGCTTACGGAAATTCACAATCGCATCTTTTTCATTTAAATGTTCTTCTTTTTCTTCTGATGTTTTATATGTTTGCGCTTCACCTTCAAAATGACCGTAATTACGATATGTCATACATTCAATAATTGTTGGACCATCACCATTACGCGCACGTTCCACTGCTTCTGCAGCAGCTTTATATACAGCTAGAAGATCTTTTCCATCTACTTGAACGCCTGGAATATTATAAGCTTTTGCACGATCCGCAATAGAATCACAACTTGAAGCATATTCAAATGTAGTTGCTTCACCGTAACCGTTATTTTCTGCAATAAAAATAACTGGTAACTTCCAAATCGCCGCTAAATTAACCCCTTCATGGAATGTTCCTTCATTATTTGCTCCGTCACCGAAGAAACAAACACTTACATCTTTTGTTCCTTTATATTTAGCTGTCAATGCTGAACCGCAAGCAAGTGGGAACCCCCCGCCTACAATGCCATTAGCACCAAGCATTCCTTTATCTAAATCCGCAATATGCATGGAACCGCCTTTACCTTTACATAATCCTGTCGCTTTCCCGAAAAGTTCAGCCATCATACCATTTAAATCACAACCTTTTGCGATACAATGTCCATGACCTCTATGTGTACTTGTAATACTGTCACTATCCGTTAAGTGGGCACATACACCAACTGCTACCGCTTCTTCACCTGCGTATAAATGAACGAAACCTGGCAAAACGCCTTGCGCGAACAATTCATGCACCTTATCTTCAAACTTACGAATCTCTAACATTTTTTCGTACATCCAACAAGCTTGTTCTTTCGTAATTTCATTCTCTTTACTTTCAGTTGTTTTTAACATATCCAGCCCTCCTATTTTCTTGATCATCTTTTATATTGCAAGTACCGTGCCAAATTCTAATCCTTGATTTAATAGGTTTTCTCTTTTCTTTCATAATAAAAAAGTGGACAAAATGAGACATCTGTCTCGTTTTGTCCACTTTTGTTCACCTAATTTGAGAACTATTATTTTATTCATTATCAAAGCTCTGCTGTAATTTTCGGATGTAAATAATTTGGCCAATATGATATGCATTATGAGTTGTTACATTCGCTAACACTTCCCACCACTTTACAGAAACAGGAAATCCTACTACATCACTTTCAACCTTTTCTTCATTTATAAGATTTTGCCATTGTAACAGTTTTTCTAATAGTTTTTCCCGTAATTCATCGAAAGTTTGATTATCTGAAAGCATAAAACTTTTGTTATTATCTCCAATAGCGGGTACTGCATTCACATTTGATTCTTTATACCTAGTTTGCCACGTTGAGTTCCAATACAGTAAATGTTGTACAATTTCAGCTATACTATTACTCTCTTCATTCGGTTTCCAGAAAGCTTCTCTCTCAGATAGATCTTTCACTGCATCTGAAAATGGAATATACCAACTGGGATCGTTTGCATTCGCCAACAATTGATCTGCTAATACATCCTTCACATGGACCATTTTTCTTCCCTCATTTCATTATCATATTAATATACACTACTCTATATACGCTCATTCCCTATAATCCCCTTTTTTACATACAAATTGATTTCATACTGAATGTAAGAATAATAGATTTTCTTATCATAACTCGTTATGATAAAAGAAAAAGAAAGCTGGCGGAAAATGAATAAAAAAATTGCAATAATTACAGGAGCCTCAAGTGGATTTGGACTATTAACTACACTCGAACTCGCAAAAAAAGATTATTTAGTTATTGCTACAATGCGGAACCTTGAAAAACAAGTGAACTTACTATCTCAAGCCGCTCAACTCAACTTACAACAAAACATAAAAATTCAACAATTAGATGTAACCGATCAAAACTCTATACATAACTTCCAATTATTTTTAAAAGAAATACAAAAAGTAGACCTACTTGTTAATAATGCAGGATATGCAAATGGCGGCTTTGTAGAAGAAATTCCAGTAGAGGAATACCGTAAACAATTTGAAACGAACCTATTTGGAGCTATATCAATTACCCAGCTTGTCTTACCGTATATGAGAAAACAAAGAAGTGGAAAAATCATTAATATAAGCAGCATTAGCGGCCAAGTTGGATTCCCTGGTTTATCTCCTTATGTATCTTCAAAATATGCATTAGAAGGCTGGAGTGAATCGCTTCGCTTAGAAGTAAAACCTTTCGGAATAGATGTTGCTTTAATTGAACCAGGTTCTTATAACACAAACATATGGGAGGTTGGGAAACAACTAGCTGAAAACCAATCTGATACAACATCTCCTTACAAAGAGTATATGGATAAAATACAAAAACATATTAATAGCGGTAGTGATACATTTGGTAATCCGATAGATGTTGCTAATAAAATTGTAGAAATTGCTGAATCTAAGCGTACAAATTTACGATATCCAATCGGTAAAGGTGTGAAATTTATGATCTTTGCGAAGAAGATTCTTCCTTGGAGATTGTGGGAACACCTTGTTTTGAGAAGCTTTAAGAAAATGTAATAAACTTTTTGAAAACTATTTTGAAAGGGATGCTAATTAAATGTTAGGTTTACCGTATGGGAAAGTGTTTTTAGTGCCGTGGACTGAAGAATGGGAAATTGAGTTTATGAAAGAGAAACAACTCATTGAGGAACAAATTGGCGAACATATTTTAGCGATACACCATATTGGTAGTACTTCTATTCCATATTTAAGTGCAAAGCCAATTATTGATATAGCAATTGAATTAGAAAATTATACGGACGGTATACATTGTATTAAAAAGTTAAAACTACTAAACTATAAATATAGAAAAGAAGTATTACCCGAAAGATACTATTTTAATAAAGGTGAACCAAGAACTCATCAAATTCATATGTATGAACAAGGGAATACATATTTAATAGAACAATTACAATTTCGTGATTACTTAATAGACAATAAAACTGCACGCATGCAGTATGAACAGTTAAAGATTCAACTTTCACAAGCTAATCCTACTGATAAACATAAGTATGCAGAGGATAAAACTAATTTCATTACATCTATATTAACTAAAATAAATGCTTAAATAAACAAGAAACCATTTAGTAGTAAATGGTTTCTTGTTTATTAGTTATTTCATTTAATTACTTGAAATAAATTGGACTATATTACGGTTATCCCCTTCTAAATAACTTATGATGCCTTCAGGATATGTCGGCTTCTCCTGTAATTCCTCTAGACTTTTCCAAATTAATATAATATCCTCATGCTCTTTATGCCTTATTTCATTTGTAATGATTTTTTCAACAGTCCCCCAATGTATCAATGTACAATGATGACCTTTTTCGTTGTCCCACTCAAAAATGTGTTCATTTACAATTGCTAACTCTTGAACATCAACTTTCAAATCGTATTCTTCTATTAACTCTCGAATTATTGCTTCTTTTGACGTTTCACCAAATTCAATAGAGCCACCTGGAAAACGATAAAATGATCCATTTTCATCGCATTGTACAAGTACTTTAGAATGATCTTCATTTAAAATCATTGCTTCAGCACGTAATTTAGGATTTTTCATTTTGTCTCCCCATTCATTCCACATATGATTAAATCCAATAGGTATAAAAGAAAAAATTAAGAATAATTCCTGTTATTACTAATAGCGGAACCGTTCCTAAAGAAATGACATATTCCCTCGATTCTTTATCAAATTTCCACTCCATAAATGATTGAAAGCAGTATAAAGTTATTAAAAATAAAATGGGTAAATTACTAATATAAACGGGATTTAAAGTAGCACATATCATCGTAAAAATTATATAAGAAATAATAAGAGCCCTAGTGCCCCATTTATGAAAGTTGTTTACATATTTACTATTCCAGTCTGTTTGTTTCGGTATATTTAGTTTTTTCCTCACTACTTTTTCAAAAACAACTAAGGATATAATCCATACTATTAATAAAATTCCTTTAACCCAAAACAGTGATGTTTCCTCCTTTACCTTTTCTCCGGCTGATCACTCGGATACGTAGCATTCCTTTTATTTTCTACGTCCCAACTAATAATTGTCGCACTATCACGTCCCAACTGATGATGCACGTGTTCTAAAACATTGTGAATATTTTCTTTAAGTGTTTTATCATTTCTGTTCATAGCATTATACAAATTTACAGGTATTTCATATCGGCGTTCCCCGCATTCTAATACTCCATCTGTCACCATTACAATTCGGTTCTTTCCAGTACGTAATTCACGAATACCTGATGAATAGCAAGGAACAGGTAAATCAAATGTGTTTACATTTCCAATCCATTCGTAAAAATGACGTTGATTTAATGCATATTGTCCTAACTTATGTAACTCTTCATGAAATACATACACTAAACAATCACCGATAGAAAGCCACCATATATAATTTTCTTTCCTTACACATAGTAAGCAAGCTGTTTCACCTTTAATTTTTTTGCACTTTTCCTTAAATGAAGATGACTGAAAAATTGTAAGTATATGATTTTCAACAGACTGAAATACTGAATTAATTGGTTCATTCAAAATTACTTTTATATTTTCATATTCTTTTTGGATTGTATTTACTACTAACTCAACACTTTCCGCACTATTATGTCCATCTAGAATAGCTGCAAATTCCCATTCACCATTTGACCAAACTAATGCACCATCTTCATTCTTTTTCGCTCCAGCACTTTTATTCCCGCCATATTTACCAAGTACAATATCACCATATTGTTTAACTGAAATTTCTCCTAAACACATTTCTATATTTCCAACCCATGAATATTGTGTATTATTTGTTGTATGCATACTCATTTACCATATACTTTCGTATTCTTTCACATAGTTTTTTTATTTTCTCTTCGTCACCATATGGTGCGCCAGTCCATTTCGCTATC
Organism: Bacillus sp. 2D03; assembly: GCF_003946765.1. Lineage (NCBI taxonomy): Bacteria > Bacillati > Bacillota > Bacilli > Caryophanales > Bacillaceae > Bacillus > Bacillus sp. 2D03. The sequence continues at coordinate 291,727 of NZ_RPSJ01000002.1, forward strand.
TCGGTTGGTGACCAAAACTCTTTTGGTGTATTCGGATAACGCGGAATAATGTGCATATGCATATGTGGTACACCATTTCCTGAAACAAAAGTGTAAATATGCTCTGCACCTTCGCTTTCTTTTAGCGCTTTACTTACTCTACTTGTTATAAGTCCGAACGCTTTCGCTTCTTCATCTGTTAGTTCAGCAAGGCCAGGTACATGTCTTTTTATATCTATCATTACATAACCCAGGTATGTTTCTTCACTATCCCAGTGGACATGTCCAACGTAAACGAGTTCATCTTCGTAAATAGCTCCACCTGGAACTATAATATTTCCTATATGTTTTTTGCAAATGAAACAGTTTTGTTCTATTTGATTGTTTGTTGACATATCCATCACCTTCCTTTTCATATATAATATCACAATAAAAGGAAAAACAGGTTTCATATTCCGAATTTTCATTCTTTTGATACAATAATTTTTGAAATGAATTTACATCTCATTACTTCTTCAAAAACGCAATCCCAATTATAATCCCAATCACAATTCCGATTACTAAATTATTTGTAAAGTGCCCTTGAAATACACCAATTACAACCCCTATACCGACACCTATTGCCAAAGCATCATTTCTTTTTTTATTTTTAGCCAAAATTACATCTCCTCCCACCATTTCTCCCTAAATAACATACATTTACTTGAATGTATTAATATACGCACTATCTCGCTTAAATATTTCCAAAAAATGTCCTGTAATTTCACATATAATATTTTCCATTTTCTGTACATACTCCTTTTATATTGGAAAATTTTCAAGTAACTATTAATTATACATAGGCATTTACTATAAGAAAGCTTCGTAATTTATTGAAGGAGGAACGATTCAAATGTATCCTCATTGGAATCCAAATATAAATCAACAGTATGTTTATTCCCCTCATCCCGCAAGGAATACATTGCATCATGATTCACAATATATGATGCAGCGTATTGCAAGTCTTGAAAATCAATTAACTAAATTAATCTCATTAATCGAGGAAAATAATCAATTAATTAAATCAATGGAACAACAAAAAAACCAAGTTTGTGCACCAGCTGGAGGTTCTGTTATCGTTCGTATGTGATCTGGATGCAATAAAAAACACACTTTGTATTATAAAAGTGTGTTTTTTATTCATTATTTTCTTTTCGTATGGAACCCTTGTGTAATTCGATCTAATATAATTGCGATTACTACGATAGCTAATCCAGCTTCAAATCCCATTCCGATATTAACTTGTGTTACAGAGCGATATACATCAACTCCAAGTCCTGGAGCTCCTACAAGTGATGCTGTTACAACCATCGATAACGAAAGCATAATGCTTTGGTTCACACCAGCCATAATCGTTCCGGTTGCAAGTGGTAATTGTACTTTAAATAGTTTTTGTGATGCTGTGGATCCAAATGCATTCGCTGCTTCAATTAAATCTTCTGGAACTTGTCTAATTCCTAAGTCAGTAAAACGAATTGTCGGTGGCATTGCAAAGATTACTGATGCAATAATTCCAGGTACTACACCTACTCCGAAAAATGTAATCGCTGGAATAAGGTATACGAATGCAGGCATTGTTTGCATAAAATCTAATGTTGGTTTTAAAAATTTTGAGAAACGTTCATTTTGAGATGCTAATATACCAATTGGAATTCCGACAATAATTGAAATAATAACAGACGTAAGTACGAGTGCCAATGTTTGCATCGTTTGTGCCCAGTAGTTAATATTCAAAATAAATAATAATCCAATGAGCGTAAAAATGACTAAAGATAATTTCCTCGTTGTGTACCAAATGAGGAAACATAAGATAATAATCATCAATATGGCAGGTATTATTGTTAAAAAATTAGTGAGTAAATCAACAAATCCGCCAATAATATAAGAGAATCCTCGGAATAAGCCTTCAAAGTGCTCATATAAACTTGCAACAAATGAGTCGACCCATTCCCCTAATGGAATACGCGGTATACTATTCATCGTCTTTCACCTCTTCCTCAATGTTTCCTGCAAGAGCTTGAATGACACTTTCACGTTTAATAATTCCTCTTAGCCTTTTCTTCTCATCGATTACTGGTAACGGATATTTCATCTCCGCCATTTTTGCATAAGTCTCTTCCAGTAAAGTATCCAAATACACATGCGGAATATCATTAAGTAATAAATCAGCAATCGGCCACTGTTTTTGTACTGCTTTACTCGCATCATCCGCAGTTAATATACCTAAAAACTCATACTTTTTGTTTACAACATATACAGTTGAGACACCTGCATTCCTCATAATTTGAAGGGCTACACGAGGTCCACGATCAATTAATAAAGTTTCTGGTCGTTTTAAAATAGACTCAGCCGTAATTACTTTTCCTAAATTCACGTCCGCAACAAACTTTTCTACAAATTCATTAGCGGGGCTCATCATAATTTCTTCTGGTGTTCCAATTTGGACAATTTCTCCATCTTTCATTAATGCGATACGATCTCCAATTCGAAGCGCTTCATCTAAATCATGCGTAATAAATATAATCGTTTTTTCCATTTTATCTTGTAACTCTAACAATTCATCTTGCATTTCTTTTCGAATAAGTGGATCTAATGCACTGAATGACTCGTCCATTAGTAATACATCTGGATTATTCGTTAGTGCCCTTGCGATTCCAACGCGCTGCTGCATACCACCACTAAGTTGACTTGGGTAATTATCTTTATGATGATCGAGTCCTACTAACTGTAGCGATTCTAACGCTTTTTTCTCTCGCTCTTCAACCGGAACTCCTTGAATTTCTAAACCATATGCAACATTTTGTATAACTGTACGATGCGGAAATAGAGCGAATTTCTGAAATACCATACTCATTTTCGTTCTTCTTACTCTCCGTAACTCTTCTTTTCCCATCGTTGCGATGTCTTCACCATCTATGTATATATGACCTGCAGTTGGTTTAATCAATTGATTTAACATACGAACTAGCGTAGATTTCCCGCTACCAGACAAACCCATAATAACGAAAATCTCTCCAGAGTAAACTTCAAACGTTGCTTTTTTCACCCCAACGTTCATTCCTGTCTCTTTTAAAATTTCCGATTTACTTTTTCCTTCTTTTAATAAGGAAAGGGCCCTTTGCGGATGTTTCCCGAATACTTTTGTTACGTTTTCAACACGCACCTTTGTATTATCCATGTCACTACTCCTTTTCTACCCATCTATTCACATAGTGTTGCGATTTTACAAAGAAATATTACATAAAAATGACATTCATAAGATTTCTTTAAAATTCTCGTTTCCGTTCATAATAAGAATGCTTACTTATACATTTATTTTATAAGGCAAACGTTACTTAGGAGGTTTTCGATGCGAAAGAAAATTTGGTTTATATGCCTTGCATTATTTATTACTATGATTTTCACTTCATGTAATGCAACAAATGCAAATTCGAAAGGAAAAATTAAACTTGGTGTAACAAGTTGGAAAGAAAATATTGCAACCGCAAACATGTGGAAAGTTTTATTAGAAGAAAAAGGCTACAAAGTTGAACTTATGTATTTAGAAAAAGCCGCAATTTGGACTGGTGTCGCTCGTGGTGATGTTGATGCGAATTTAGAAGTATGGCTACCAGTTACAGATAAACCGCTAAACGATCGTTATAAAGATGATATTGTCTTAAAATCAAAATGGTACGAAGGTACTGGACTAGGTTTAGTCGTCCCTTCTTATATGAAAAACATAAACAGTATCGAAGATTTAAATGCTCATAAAGATGAACTAGAGAATAAAATTGTCGGTATCGAACCCGGTAGTAGTCTTATGAATTTAACGAATAAAGCAATGAAAGAATATGATATAAAACTAAAACTTGTCCAATCTTCTGAAGCTGCGATGATGAGTGAACTAAAGAAAGCATATACGAAAAAGAAACCAATCGCTGTTACGCTTTGGAATCCGCATTGGGGCTTTTCAGAATTTGACTTAAAATATTTAAAAGACCCTAAGAAAGTATATGGTGAAAAAGATGACATTTATTACTCTGTTCGTAAAGGTTTCGAAAAAGACCATCCGGATATCATAAAATACTTTGACAAATGGAAGATGAACGATGAACAGCTTGGTACGTTAATGGTCGAGTTAAATAAAACGAAAGATCCCGAAGAAGCGGCGCGAAAATGGATTAAGAAGAATCAAGCGCTAGTTGATGAATGGGTAAAAGATTAATAAAAATAGGCTAGAGGGTTAGCATATCCTCTAGCCTGTTTTTAACTTATTTTTTCGTAACAACGTCATCTACAATCCCATATGCCTTGGCTTCTTCTGCAGTCATAAAATAATCTCTTTCTGTATCATGTGCTACTCTTTCAATCGGTTGGCCTGTTTTTTCTGCAATCATTTTATTAATATCATGCTTTAACTTTAATATTCTTTTCGCAGTTATTTCAATTTCTGTTGCTTGCCCTTGTGCACCACCAAGCGGCTGATGAATCATAATTTCACTGTTAGGGAGAGCAAACCGTTTTCCTTTTGCTCCTGATAATAATAATAATGCACCGAATGATGCCGCAAAGCCCATGCATAGCGTTTGCACATCTGGTTTAATTAAATTCATCGTATCTAATATTGCAAAACCTGCTGTCGTTGAACCGCCAGGGCTATTGATGTATAAGAATATATCTTTTTCTGCATCTTCTGCTTCTAAAAATAATAATTGCGCTACGACACTACTCGCTACTTGATCATTAATTTCTGAGCCGATAATAATAATGCGGTCTTTCAATAACCTTGAATATATATCATAGGAACGTTCTCCTAATTTTGTTTGTTCTACTACATATGGAATTGCATTCATTTTAAATCCCTCCAATACTTGTTATGCTGCGTAAAGCATATAACTGTAGGAAGAAGGGTTTTTCACATTAAATAATAAGACTGGCTGTTTAGATGGTAATTTAGTAAAATCTATTGTCGGAAGAAGCTTCGTTAATAATTCTGGTCTTTCCTCACGAATAGATGTTACAACAACTTCAATATCCTCTGTGAATTCGACTATCTCAATCCCTTCTTCACTTACAGTTTTCAGCCTATTTCTACTCCGAAATAAAGAAGCTTTCACTGCACCTTCTGATACAGAACACAATTTAGCAATATCAGCGATACTATATTGAAAAACATCTTTTAATAATAAAATTGCGGATTGCTGTACATTTAATGAAGACAATACTTTCCCTACCATTTCATGCAAATCTGCAATGTTCTCATGTGGTTCTTCAAAAGTGATTTGTGCTCTTATTTTTTCATGAACAGACTTAGACTTCATCTGATCTAACCAACGATTTCTTGCTATTTTATAGACGAGTGTCATACAAATATCTTTATTTCTATATTTTTGAAGCACTTTACACACTGTTTCTTGGGCGAGATCTTCCCCATCCCATTTGTTTTTCGTTAAAAAAGTACAGTATCTTTTTAACTCTCCATATTGTTCAATTAAAAAGTTTATATTTGAATGATTCATATCGATATGGTTCTTTGAAACATGAGTTACTTTTGTGCACAAAATAACCACTCCTTTTCAGCGCTTACTTAATAAACGATTCAACATTAAAAAAAGTTACGGGGATATAAAAAAATAATGTTTATGTTCAATAATTCGCGGTCATAAATATGTTATGTACAATTTTACGTGAGGAGGAACAAATTTGCCAAAATTAACAATTGAAGGTGCGGGAACTTTTGATGTGAAAGAAGGAACAAAGTTAGTATTAGCAATTGAAGATAGCGGTGTCAACATTCTTCATCGTTGTGGCGGGAATGCACGTTGCACAACTTGTAGAGTAGAAATACTAGCAGGTGATTTCTGTGAAGCAAGTGCGAATGAGAAACATGCAATGACGGAAAAAGGAATTGAAGATCATTTACGATTATCTTGTCAAATGCGTGTACATAAAGATATAGTCGTTCGTCCGGTACTTACAGTTGAAAATTCAGGTCTTGATGCCGGGCCGCGTCCGGCGGAGTAAAGCGATGAATTTAAAACAGCTCGCTGGCGAATATGCCGCTAACTTTGTAAATGATGGCATGAAGATTGGGCTTGGTACAGGTTCTACTGTATATTGGACAATACAAAAATTAGGTGAGCGTGTAAAAGAAGGATTATCATTTCAAGCTGTACCAACATCAAAGGAAACTGAAGCATTAGCACATCAACTAAATATCCCCCTACTTTCGTTAAACGACGTACAAAGTCTTGATCTTACAATTGATGGAGCGGATGAAATTGATTCAAATTTACAACTTATAAAAGGCGGTGGCGGTGCATTACTTCGTGAAAAAATCGTTGCCTCTTCCTCTAAAGAACTAATTATCATTGCTGATGAATCGAAACTTGTAACACATTTAGGTAATTTTCCATTACCTGTTGAAATCATCCCTTTTTCATGGAAACAAACCGAAAATAAAATTCAGTCTTTAGGGTGTCAAACAACGTTACGTTTAAAAAATAATGAAACCTATATAACCGATAACAATAACATGATTATCGATTGTATATTCCCTAATCATATTTCTAATCCTGCCCATTTACACACCCAATTAAAAATGATTACTGGTGTAGTTGAAACAGGGTTGTTTATAAGTATGACGAGTACAGCAATTATTGGCACTAAAAATGGGATAAAGAAATTGTAATAAAAGCTAACTTTTTAAAGTTGGCTTTTTAGTATGTTCTTCTTCTCTTAATAGTGCTTTATTATGATATACTAGGAAAACGCAAACTGATTACACTAGAAAGGACTGAACATTTTGCAATCCAAACTTATAACAGAACTTACTGATTTAGAAACTGCCTTTCATATTCGAAAAGAAGTATTTGTAAAAGAACAAGGTGTTCCTCTTACAGATGAATTCGATACATTCGATGAAATCGGAGAGCAATGTAAACATATTTTAGTTTATTATCATGATCTTCCTGTAGGCACAGGGCGTATACGATTTGTTGATGGTGTCGGAAAATTAGAACGTATTTGTATTTTAAAAGATTATCGTACATATGGATTAGGTAAAGTCATCATTCAAACGTTAGAAGAAATTGCTCGTAACGAACAAGCTACAAAAGTGAAGCTACACGGTCAAACACAAGCTGAAGGATTTTATAAAAAATTAGACTATCAAACTTCTTCTGATATATTTATGGAAGATGGCATTCCGCACATACTTATGACGAAAGTGTTATCATAATAAAAAGGGTAGTATATGAATCTTATGTATTCATACACTACCCTGTTTTATTAATAGAAAAGTGAATTCTCAAAATTACCTTTTGCATCAAAGCCCATCATCTTTTAGTTCATACCTAGGTAAAACTTACACTGTTTTCCATAATGATAATGCATAAATCCAGTTTGGATCACCATTTCCTTGATAACTCTGGACTGCTTCATATACTTTTCCTTCGTGTAGAACTCTATCTCCCTTTTTATATGCTTTTTTTGCATCCCACGCTTCATGTGAAGCGCTTTCAGTTTTTGTAGTAATTGTGAATATATCACTCTGTACGGATTCATTTCCAGCTACATCAACAGCTTTCACTACATATTTATAAGTAGTATTAGCGAGCAGATTTTTATCCAAATAAGAAGTTGTATTGGATGTTGCAATCTTTTTCATTGACCCTTCTGTTTCTCTATAAATATCATAATGGTCTACACCAATATTATCGTCAGATGGACTCCACATTAAATCCACACTTGACGCTGTCGTTCCCATACTATGTAATCCTTTTGGTTGTGTTGGTGCTTCTGTATCAGGAGTCTCAACTGTCGTTTTTACTGTAAGCGCTGTACTTTCTTTCGATACATTGCCAGCTGCGTCAATTGCTTTTACAGTATAAGAGTATTCTGTACTTGGTTGTAACTTCTTATCAATAAAATGAGTCCCTGGTACTGTATCAATCATCTCTCCGTTACGGAAGATTTGATATCCTTTTACCCCTACATTATCCGTAGAAGCGTTCCATGTTAGTTCTACACTATTCGCTGTTACTTTTTGCGTCTGAAGTCCATTTGGACTACTTGGCGCTTCTATGTCTGGTTTCACATCATTAATAAGATTAACATCAATTACATTATAGAATGCATTTGCTGTATCAGCTACATCCCATACTGCTAAAATCACATGATATCCACTACGATCAGTAGGTACATTGATTTTATGAGTTAAATTATTTGAAGCTGCAGAACCATCATGTTGTACAGTTCCAATTGGTTCGAAATCTGCTCTTGTTAGCGCTTTATTTGGATTCCATCCTTTTTTAGTAATATAGTAATGCCACTTACTCGTTAAGTGAGGCGCAGTATACTTCCAAGTAAATGTATTTTCCCCACCAGTGATTGTATTTTTAAACCAACGATTTTCTGTTTGTTGATCTAAAATACCACCAAATTTTCCGCCTGCTGAAGCAATTTGTCCATCTACTGGACCACCTTGCGGGAACCCTTTTGGAGCTTCTAAACTTTGTGGTTCATACATAACACTTCCACAGTTTACATTTAGCGCACCATAAGTTGGACTACATAAAGCGGATCGGCTACCGGGCTTTTCAACAAAACCGTGCGCATAAGCATTTTGAGGAATAAGTGTCGTACTAATAATTCCAGCTGTTAATGCTACAGCTCCTAAACTTTTTTTGTTCATTTTCATATTTTGTAGTTGTTTTAAAAATCGATTATTCATGCTCATGTCTCCTTCTTGTTATACTTTGTAGTGGAATGTGGGCTTTGATGTAAAAGAATAAAAAGAGACAAACTTGTACCGATGTATGTATTAATTATGCATACACCGCAGTGAAAATATATTTTTTCCTTGTGAAACATTTCACTTTATGAATATATCATGACATAGAACTCGCCTAAGCATGTGCAGAAGTTGTGCAGAAACAGTGAAATTATTACTAACATATAAAACCACATCCTGAAATCATAAAGTAAAACTTTAATTAGTTGGGGTTTTACGGTCGGTTAATACGGGATAAAATAAAAGTGTGCAGCAGAAATTGTAGACTTAGTTCTCAAAATTCACATTTAGTATTTTCATTTTTTCCATTTAAACAATTCTTCTCTTCTTACAACAGAAAAGTGTCTATATCATTTAATATAGACACTTTTTTCATGTATAACTTTATATTTATTACTGACCTACAAATGTAAAAATTTCATCAACAGCTTCCTTATATCCACCCGATGTTCGGAATGATTCCTTCAAATTCAAAGCAGCCTCTTTATATGAAGGGTTATTTAAAATTAACTCCACACTTTCACGCAATTTCTCCACGGTTAATTCATTCATATGTAATTGAACTCCTGCTCCAAGACTCTCCACTTGCTTTGCGATTGCTGGCTGATCTGCACTTTGCGGTATTACAACGAGCGGAACCCCGTTATATAGTCCTTCATGCGTACTGTTCATCCCGCCGTGTGTAATAAATAGTTTCGTATAAGTAAGCAGTTCGGTTTGAGGCACATAGTTTTTCACAATGAAGTTTTTAGGGATTTCGCCTAGATCACTTATTTTTGTTTTATTACCAATAGACATAACAATTGTATGCTCACTATTCTCAAAGGCCTTCATACACAGTTTATAAAAGTCAATCGCTTCATTAAAAACAGTACCTAATGAAATATAAATCGGACTTTTTTCTTCAATTGAAGTAAAATCAACGTCTCTGTTTTTCATTTGTGCAGAGATAGATGGTCCTACAAATTTATATGTTTCATCAAACGTATCACCAAAAGGCTGGAACTCCTTAATTGTATACACAATAGTAAGGGGTGCAGGATTACAGAAAACTTCATACGATGATTTTATTTCAACACCATATTTTTCAGTAATTCCCTTTGTTAAGTTTTGAAAATCATTCTGTATTTTATCATGAATTTCTACTGGGATATTTTTTGACAGATGACCTAACATTTGCTCAAAGGATTTTTCATCCTGCACAAAAGATGTGCATGAATTTATGGCTGGAAGTTTAAGAATTTGAGCAATTAAATGGCCACAACCAAACATAGAATCATGAATCATGTAATCAAAATGTTCACCTTCAATTTGTTCTAGAACGCTAGATATTACAATATTCGCTGTATGTAGAAGGCCGTTTATTCTTTCCTGTAAATAATTTCTGCCTCCAGATAGAAACGCTTTTATAAATTTTTGATTATCAATCGTTCGTACAGTAGCACCTGTCTTCTCAATCCGCTCCCTGAAAGCTTCTATTGAAAAATAAACGACCTCTTCACCACGAGAAATCAATTCTTCTACAACTTGTAAAGTTGGATTTATATGTCCTTCTGATCCAGCGTTAATAAATAAAACACGCGCCATAATAAACACTCCTTACGTTAAATCGTTTCTATGTTGGCAAGAGTACGGATTTTCTCCATACTCTTTTCTTAGTTGTTCGTAGCATGTTCCTACTAAATTGACCTAGCGAGTCTAAAACCGAGATCATCTATATGAAATGTAGGATGGCTTCGACGACGACAAGTAGCGCCGCACCCTCTCGCTGTTTCAGCCCAACTACCACCACGAAAAATGCGGTATGATCCGTACACTGTTTCATCATACAAATCATAACACCATTCCCAAACGTTCCCTAGCATATCATAAAGTCCCCATGCATTCGGTTCTTTTTGGCCAACGTCATGAATATGTCCATTTGAATTTTCATTATACCACGCTATATCATGAAGTTTCCCGTATGTATATCCGGTTGTACTTGCTTTACATGCATATTGCCACTCTGCCTCACATGGTAATCGGTAGCCATTTGAATCTAAATTACATTTCACAATTTGACCACCATCACTAATAGAATAATATTCTTTTAATCCCGCTTTTTTTGAAAGTACATTACAAAACGCAATGGCATCGTTCCATGAAATATTGACAACTGGTTTATGATTTTTATCAAAATTATTTAATGTACTATTTGTAATAGCATCATATAGTTCGATTGTTACAGCATACTTCGCAAGAAGAAATGGTTGAATTTGCACTAGCCATTCTTTTTTTATTCGATCATCTCTTAATACTACCTCTCCAGCTGGAATATTTACCATTAATGAATCAATTAGTTGAATTAAATCATTAGTCATTTTCTATTCCTCCAAACGTTCATTTTATATGAATTTATAGTCATATACTCATTACAAAATACAATTTTCAAAAGCGTTAAATTTTCCATAATAAAAAACGATTAGTTTAATTAAACTAATCGGTAAGATTCAAAAAGAATTGTTGTGTCACATTCTATTATTATATGTGCTCTAAAAATTTCCGAACCTCATTTGGAGATTTTAAAACAATAACCTTTTTCTCTTCGGACAATTGCTCTAACCCTTTTAAAATTGTAGGTCGTTTAGCATTAGGATATTTCCATATCCATTTAAAAAATTGCAAATCAAATCTTTCTTCACATCCCGCGCCCATATCTGGTCTTTTTTTATTCCGGTATTTTACAATTCTTTTAAACGCACGATAAATACAAATTGTTCTATGAATATCAAGGAAGATAATTGTATCAGCTGCATTCAGTCTGATATCCATCGTCCCGCCATAATTCCCGTCAATAATCCACTTCTCATCTTTAATTAAGTTATTTTGAACTGCTATTTGTTCTTCTCTCGGAACACCTTCCCAATTCGGTTTCCAAAATAATGCATCAAGATGATGCACCTTAATATTTAATTTATTTCCTAACTGCCTTGCTAATGTAGATTTTCCTGAACCACCAGAACCAATTAATATTATTTTTTTCATACCTTTACGATACCTTCTATAACTTCTTCAATAGCTTCCTTATTAGCAAAAATCCAGAAGAACATTTCTTCATTTAACTTTAATAAATCTGGTAACTGGACAAAATAAGCAATAAAGATAATTTGAATTGAAAGCATAACATACCAAATGGCTTTTAGTTCTTCTTTCGTTAAATCATTTTGTTTATAATAACCTTCAAAGACTTTGCTAACGATATGTAACCATTTCCCTCTTAATTTTTCATCACTAAATAGCTCGCTTAATATACTTGTACAGCAATAACATAAATCAAATATTTTTACATTATTTTCCAAAATCTCAAAATCTATAAACCCTTCCAGTTTATCATCTTTAAAGATTACATTTGATAGATGCATATCACGATGAATAATTTGTCTCGGTAATGGATGGACCGTTTCCTTGAAAGCTGCGTGCATTCGCTCCATCTTTTGAATTACCTCTCGATGAACATGCTCATTCTTTTCTAAAATCGGTATAGCCCATTCAAATACCATCTTATATAAATCTCTTTTTATTAACTCATGGTCACTATTCACCGAATGTAATGCTTTGTGCAGATTAGCTATTTCTTCTCCAATTGTACTTGCTAGCCTTTCCAGCTTATTCGTATCTTTTATTTCTAAAACACTTCCGGCAACATACTCATATAAGCAATAATATTTTTCTTTATATAATACATATTGTTCATCATTTTCTGTCTTTACTACTCTCTGTACTTTAATTCCCTTTTCATACAGTTGCTTCAAAACATCGAATTCAACTAGAAGTTGCTTTATCGATCCCGTTCTCTTTAAAATGTACTCTTTATTCTTGCATAAAACCTTCGCTACTTTTGGTTGAATTACAGTAGCTGTGACATGTTCATTTCGAAACCAAAGCTTTGCAATTTCCAGTGCTTGTTCCATTTACAATACCCCTTTTACAATTCTTATTTCTTCCGAAAAATAACCTCACACAGTATTCCCACTCCAACACCAATTGTATAAGCCACTAAATCACTCCACAAAAAACCGTATCCCAACACGAGTCCGCCCAAAGTCGTTCCACGAATGCTATCTATCCATTCCGCATGATACAATTGGCTCGCTTCAATCCCGTAGCAAAACATTAAACTAATAAAAGCCAACTTCTTCGTCTCTGTTTTAGGAAACAAAAATCCAAAGCCAGTGAAAATCATTAATGCCCATAATGCATCACCTAAATAATCATTTAATAGATGTGGTAGTGCAAAAGCAAACTTTCTTGAGCTAAGACCTAAAATAATAACAACTATAGTAAATAGTGCATATACTACTCTATTTCGTTTCGTATTCATTTTAAAGTCTCCTAATATGTAATGTAAAACTGTAAATAGCTAGTAAAACAAAGTTATTTTACTAGCTATTTATTGATTGCTTTTATGATAAGAAAATGTGGATTCATATTTAAATAATGATATGATTTTTCGCTTACTTCTTTCATTTTTTCAATTGCCTTCGGTTCCACTATCTCTTCTAATACAAAATAATTTGTAGTTTCATTTAGTATGTCTTGTAATGATCTTCTAAAAAACTTGACTTCAATAGTAATATTCGGTTTAACCCAAGTATCTATTAATAACTGTTTTTCAAAATAATTTTCACATGGAAACTTTGTGAAATCCATAAAAGGATGATGAATAGAATATATAAGTTCTCCACCTGGCTTCAATACACGACGAAATTCTTGAAATACTTGATTCCAATTTTCTATATAATGAAGAGTTAATGAACTTACAATCACATCATACGTATTATCTTCAAATGGCAATGTTTCTTGCAGATCATGACAAAGGAACGTCGCTTCTTCTCCTATATTTTCTTTTGCTGCTTTTACCATTTCAGGACTTACATCAATTGCTGTAACATTTGCTCCTCTTCCTATGAATTGAGAAGTATACCATCCAGCTGCACATCCAGCATCTAATATCTTTTTTCCTTCTAGTTCCTTTGGAATAAGCTCCATCATCGCCGGTCTTTCATAATAACTGTTATATGGATTTGCGAAATCTAGATTTTCTTTATATGTACTCGCTAATTTATCATACGTATCTTTAATCGAATCTTTCATTACACACACTCCTAATACATATTAATCCATTAACTCCTGCTGCTTTTTCTTTGAAAATGATTGTAGTACTAAATCATACGACCAATCAATCATTTTATTAATTTGCTCCTGCTCTATACCCTTATGAATATAAACGGTATTCCAATGTTTTTTATTCATATGATACCCTGGAATAATTGTTTCTGGATAATCTTCTCTTATTCTTAATGCGACTTCTGGATCACACTTCAATGTAATCGCAGCCTTTTCACCTTCTTCATGATTTACTATCGCAAATATTTTATTATTAAGCCTCATACATGTTGCACTCCAGCCATCTGGAGAATCTTCTGTCGCTTTTCTTTTCGATAAACAGTACGCTCTTGTTGCATTCATTTTAATTGGCACCTCTTATTCTTTCCCTGTTTGATTACGATGCATCACAATTTGCTTCGTTGCTTGAAATTGCTGCTCACCGTAAAACTTTATTAGCTTCTCTCCGCAAAATAGACTAACAATATCAATATGAGATATTTCTCGAAGTAATATTGTAAGCATTTTCTCTCCAATACCTTTATTTCTTACATTCTCATGTACGACAACATCTTCAATGTATGCTCGAAAAACACCATCAGAAACGACTCTAGCAAATCCAACTAATTCATTTTCTTCCCATACTCCAATGGCTATGCTATTCTTTAACATTTTTTCAATATCGACTTCTTTTCTTTCTGGCCACCAACCGACAGAATCATAAAGCTTCTTTATTTTTTCTGCACAGATTGGTTGTTCTTGTTGCAATTTATACGTGTACATATGCTTTCTCCCATCAATCAGTATACATAATATTATTATAATCTCTTTTCAAAAAAGTGCTGACTATGACCTTTCGGATGATCTTCAACGATACCATACTCTCGGTAACCATGCTTTTTATAAAATTCTGGCGCTTGAAAACTAAATGAATCTAGCAATATTAATCTGCACCCTTTTTCCTTCGCAATTTCTTCAATTTTATGTAAAAGTTGGCTCCCCCAACCGTCATGACGAGCTGATTTATCAACCCATAAAAAGTCGATATGAAGATGATAAAAATACATCGTACCTGTTAAACCACCAAATATTTTTCCTTCTTCATTTTTTACTACGAGACTTACTTCTTCCATCGGCTGTTTTACTTCATCTGTTAAGATGGACATATTATATTGAATGACTTTATTTTTAATGTATTCTCCTTCAATACGTGTACCGTTCTCTATATGTTTCATATACATTGCTTCCTTTCAACTTAGTAAGCTACATTTTATTTTTCCCCTTTAAAATACTAATCAAAACGAATCCACCATATGTAACAAAGCATGAAAAGCCAATTATCCCTGGTACAGAGACATAGCCTACCCTTATGTAACTTATAACTGCAAAACAAGCGATAGACAATGAAATAGATAGCCAAAATATAACAGCTATTTTTCTTCGTCCTCGTTTCGATGTACTTTCTTTCTCTTCAGAAACACGTGTGCCAAAAAGCAATACAATACAAATAAGAATTGCTGCAAAGTAAATTGTATCTAATGACAAATTGTGATCATATAGTGCGATTCCAACTTCAAGAGCAATAATCGTTAAAATTAAAATAATGATTGTTGAAGTCTTTAAGTTTCTTTTCAATCGCTCACTCCTAGCATGCTTTCACTATATTCTTTGTATATGTACTTTAAAACTACTGCAAAAGCTTCATCTACCTCTTTATTTTCACGGCGATTCGGTAAATCTTTTCCCCCAATCACATAAAGAAGTGGAAATTCGTTAAACATTCCTATAATACCAATATTTATTGTAGCTGTGAGTAATCCACCTGTCATATGAGCTATATGATAATATGGAATTTCTTCATACTCTCCTTGCTGTCTTACCATGCCGCTAATAATTGGTTCCCATAATTCTGGTTCTGATTTATAACCTTGAAAGGTTTGTATGAAAAGGGCAAGAACTTCACTTAATTCTCCAACATTTTTCTCATCTCTAGCATTCTCTTGTATATGAATTTTTGAAAAGTACGTTTGTGCGTACATTTTCACAGCATCCCATCCACCACAGTGCATTACAACTGACTGTGCAACGTAACTATCATGACAAGCAATCATTACCTCTACCGCTTCACTAAGTGTTAAAGAAGTTCTTCCTTGTAAATGCGGATATAACTGCGCACTATCTTCATGTGGATTAAATTTAATGTAATGAAGTATATCATTCCAATTATGTTTATTTTCCTTCACCATTTGCGTTACTACAAATCCAATGACTAATTTTGCTGCTGATGCTAACGGAATATTTAATTCACTATTATACGAAGCAACTATACGATTATTTTTTGTAGAATAAATTGCCATTCCCACATAATTAGATTGTACCTCTTTTATTTTATTTATAACAGTTTCCATTTCTATCCCTCTTTTTATATCGTTATATTAACTTCTAATATTTCAACATTGAATGTAAAAAACCTTTTCATTAGCTATTAAAATAAGAAAAAGGTAGCATGAATTTTTTCTTGCTACCGAAAAATATTTATTCTTCTATAGGATTTTCAGGACCGTTAAGTTCCAGCTGATAAAAAGCTAAATCTAGCCATTTATTAAACTTATAACCAGCTTTTTTTATTGTTCCTGCATGAACAAATCCATAGTTTTGATGCAAGGCAATACTTTTCTCATTCTCTGCATCAATTCCAGCAATTAAGGTCATATACTCTCTTTCCTTTGCAATTTTGATTAATTCCTTCATTAATGAAGACCCAATGCCATTTTTTCTATATGCCTTATCTACATACACAGAATGTTCAACTGAATATTTATAAGCAGGCCACGTTCTAAATAGGCCGAATGTCGCAAATCCTACTACTTTATTATCTAATTCATATACGAAAATTGGATACCCTTCAGCCTTTTTTTGTTCATACCAATCTATTTTATTTTCAAGGGTTACAGGTTTATACGCATATACAGCTGTTGTATAAAGTATCGCATCGTTATAAATATCTAAAATGTATGCTAAATCTTTTTTCGTTGCTTCCCTTATCATTGTTTTCTTCCTTTCATCATGTTCACCTTATATCACTATCTTTTCAATAGTTTTATTTTATCGAAATTTCCGATTTTTATCTACATACGAATACTAGCTTTTCGGAAACCGTCAAATATATTTATTGCAGCAGATAATGTGTAAATTACAATTCCACCGCCAACTAACCACGTTTTAAATCCCTCTAGGGAAATAGTAAATGCATTTGCCAAATACGTAATAAACCCTGCGTTAAATACATGTGGATTTACTACAATTACAATGAATACTATCGTCCCAGCTACCTGAAGAATAGCATTCCCAATCGCCAATCTTTGCGTCCATTGTCCCTGCACTAATTTATAAAGGGATATACATATTTCAAAAACGATCATAATTACAACGATTGGCCAGTACTGCAATAAAACATCTTGATTAAAAGTTGGCGAGACAAACTTCAGTCCATTTGCCGTACCGTTATATACGCCAACAAGATGATTCGCATAAAAGTAAAGTGTAGCCCAAACTGCTGTCCACATTAAACCTCCAAAAACTTCAAACTTCGAGATTGCTTTTTTCTTTGGGATATACGAGATGTTTTTCAAATCATCTGGTGTCCATTTTTTTAAACTTGTCGTCAACGGTTCGATACCTTTGTCTGTATCTGTTCTTTCTAAAATAACAAACACAACTGTCAACCAGAAAAATACATGGAGGCCCACTTCAAAAATTTCCCCAATGCCTTTACCTATCAATTGAAAAATAACATTTAATACTGCTTGATCACCACTATAGCCTATAAAATTTTCTGCAACCATTGATATGAGTGCAATGACAGCTGCGATTGGTATAATCATTTTTAACAACGTTGTATATACATCAAAATAACGTGGTCCAATTAAATGCATCGGTCTATCCAAATAACCATTAGCCAATGAAACCGGACTCCCCAATTTTTCGAGAACGCTCTTTACATCTTTCTCATTATAATCTTCAGGTAACATATCATCTATAGTTGACCTTAGTTCAAGTGTAATATCTTCACGATTTTTTTCAGGTAATCTCTTCGCAACCTCTTGGATATAGAGATCAATTAAATTCATTCTCTTCCTCCTCCTTTAATAAGTTATAAAGTTCTTTCGAATCCTTTATCCATTCTTTTTTCAACTGCAAAAATATTTCTAATCCATAATCACTTAAAACATAATACTTACGAGGTCTACTCTCCGTTTTATCCCAACTACTCGTCACTAATTCCTGCTTTTCTAATCGGCGAAGTAGTGGATATAAAGTACTTTGATCAATTGTAACCCCTGATTGCTCCAATAACTGGACAAGTGAATATCCGTACTGCGGCGTTCTTAATTGACTTAAAACAGCTAACGTTAATGTCCCTCTTCTTAACTCAGTAATTAACGAGTTTAATAAAGTATCCATTCACTCACCTCATTTCCATTACTATATGTCATACAGTATGTGTTTTATACTATGTATTGTACAGTATTAGTGTGACAAAAACTGCAATTTTTTACCAAAAACAGATAATGAAAAGCGCAAATTATATGATTTGTTCTTTTTAGCTAAGTTATATATATCTATAGCACTCTAAAAGGTAGCACCTTAACTACTAATTTTGAAGTTCTAGTAATGCTATGTTACAAATATCGTATACATATGATGTGAACATAACATCTTACTATAGGAAGGTATTAAAATGGCAAATTACCATGGTTGAATGATTCCCGTTTTCAGCACCTAATCAACGTTATTTCCTTCATAAACTTCATCTTGTTCAAAATCTTTATTTTTGTTTGGTTTATTAGAGAAAAATAAAAAAACAATTAAATTAGGTTAATTGTTTTTCAAATGCAAAATCTTTATTTTTTTTAAATAATCTATGATATTAGAAAAGACAAACTCTCCAAATGCAAGTGGTATATAAATAAACCATAACTTTAATATTGCCTTTGTTTCTTTGTGATCAGAATCCCCCATTAAAACCAACCCTATCCTTTATTTTCAAATATTTTGATTTTAATTCCAATAATAAGAAGATTATACCATTTACAAATTTAATAGTCTATGTTTTCTAAAAATTAAATAAACATATCCCCTCAATATTCAGATAAACATAATAACTTTTTTTCGTTTCATCTTCAAAGTCAATAATGGGGCCTGTTAGAATCGCTACATTACCAATCGATTAGATCCCGTGACCAATAAAATCCATCTTAAATTCTTCCCACTTTAATTTATGTAATGATATAATAACACTAAATTTTCAACACGTGCTTAATAGATTGGGGACTTATAATGGATAAACCTCTCACTGCATTACAAACTATTATTATACATATGAATACAAATGAGCATTGGCATGATTTTATTTGTTACTGTCAGCATCGCGAAGCGGGACTTCGAAAATTAGCTTTTAAACATTTAGGGACATTTATTACAAATGCAAAAAAATGGGAATCAAAAGTTCAAGAAGAGTTTGCCATTTCGCTGTTTACTATTTTAGATGCATTAAACGAAAAAGATGAGGTCTTAACTTTCTCACTAAATAGTTTTCTAATTGACATTCTATATAGATGGACAGAAAACAACCCATTTGATTCAAGACCTTTTAGATGGATAGGAATTTATATGGACTCTAGCAATAAAGAAGACGATTTAGAAAAATCCCTTCGAAAAGCGATTGAATTAGGTGGTGATACCGAACAAGAAGCCATGATATACCTAGTTTCTAATTACATCAATACTTTAGAATTTGGTACACATGAATTCCCTTCAGGTTATTGCGGAGATTTAAGTGAATGTATAGAAAAACTTCCCTATATGCTTCAATTAATTGATAGAATTCAGAATAAGAACATAAAGGAGCAAAACATTGGGCAAATACAAGAACGACTACACCTTATTCTAGATTGGTTAAAACATACACAAACTCCAGAAGATGCTGTTCGTACATGGAAAAAAGAACAAACTAAGGCATTAGAAAAGGTCATTGTATATTATTTACACAACAGCTCAAGTCATTAATTCATCTTGTACAGAGATAATAAAGTTGTTTAAAACATAATAAAATTGTTTAAAAAACGCTAGTCATGTTATTCAACAATCGAGCTATATTACGGAATAAATCCTTGTAAAAATTAAAAATATTTGAAATAATCGTCATTAAGTTGAAGCAGAGCGATTGCAGAAAAAGGTGATACGACTTTTTCTTACTTAATAATTGCACGATAGTTAAAAAATTCAACTAATTATATTCCGAAAGGGTGTGTGTAGTATCTTATCAACTAATGTTTTTACTTATAAATCTAAGGATGGAAAAACAATAATAATTAGAGAAGCTAAAGAACAGGATGCAGAAAGAATACTAGATTCTGCTTCAAAAGCTTTAATAAACGCTCCATACATGCTAAGTACGGTTGAGGATGTAAAAAAGGTGCGTATCGATGTTATTCAAAAAACGTTAAAATCTTATCATGAAAATCCAAATTATGTACAGTTTATTGCTGAAGTTGATGGTAAGTTAGTCGGTGCAATAGATTTTAAGAACGGAAACAAAGAAAAAATCAGTCATCAAGGGGCTTTTGCGATGAACATACTACCTGAATATCGAAATTATGGTATTGGAAGAGCTCTTCTAGAAACGTTAATCAATTGGGCTAAAAATAACAGTAAGATTGAAAAAGTTTGTCTTGAGGTAATGGAAGATAATCTAAGTGCAATCCAGTTATATAAGAATCTAGGCTTCTTTGAAGAGGGTAGAAAAGCAAAGGGTGTAAAATTGGATGGTGGCTATCAAGATTTAATATTAATGGCTTTATTCGTTTGAAATTGAACATTATTCAACAATCGGGCGCTATTGTTGAATAATGTTTAGATTTTTAAACGACTTTATTGTTATATTTTTAAGTACAGTGAAGTATCTTATATCGAAAATTAAATAAATTTATTGTCATTTTACACGTCTACCATTTCAATATAAAAAGAGGATTTTCATACAGTACTAGAAAATCCTCTTTTTATATTTATCCCACATTAGCTTGCAGTAAAACTCCCCACTGATTATAGTTTCACTTTATTTTAATCCTTTAATTAAAGGTGACGCTTCCCCACTATGGAAAATCCATAAGTCATGAAGTGATCTCGTACATCCGACATATAGTAACTTTGCATCATGTTTTGTGTTTTTGTAATGTTCCTCATCCACATCAATTAAAAGCACCGCATCAAATTCTAAACCTTTCGCTAAATAGACAGGTACTACTGATATACCACCTTCATATTTACTTTGGTTTGCTTCAATTACGTTTACCGTTAATCCTGCATTTGTTAATTTCACATATATATCACGGCATTCATCTTCTGTTCTTCCGATTACTGCAATTGTTTTCACATCTGCATTTTGCAAATGTTTTACCGTCTTCACAATTTCAGTAAATTGATTTTCGGCATGAATTACTTTCACATCTTCTCCACTGCGGAAGACTGGTGTTGCGAGTCCTACTGGGATTTCTGCATTTTTAATTATTTCATTTGCAAATTCAATAATTTCTTTTGTAGAACGATAACTTCTTGTCAATTCATAATAACCGGTTTCTTGGAATACTTCCTTAAAAGCATTCCAATCTTCAATTCCTTGGTAATCATAAATCGCTTGCGATAAATCACCTAATATAGTGAAAGAATTACCTAATGTAATTTCTTTTAATGCATAAACTTGGAAAGGCGAAAAATCTTGCGCTTCATCAATAACAACGTGATGAAACTTCTGCCCGATTTCAATCCCTGTTATACGATGATGTATGTATATTAAAGCTGGTAAATCTTCTACATACACTTCTTTTTTACGACAACTCTTTTCTGTTTCTTTAACAAGTTCTTCAGGTAATACCTCAAGTATTTCTTTACTTTTTACTATTGAACTATACAGTGAAAGAGCACTCATTTTCGGCCAAAACTTCATATATGCGTTGAGTCTCTTAGTCGCTTCTTTTTTAAGTAATTTTTTCTCGTTTGTTTCCCCGAATTTTTTAAGTTCAATTTCAATCCAGCGCTTCATTCGTCCTACTAATCGTTCTCTTCTTTTCTGTAAAGGATAATGTTTATATTCAACTTGCATCCATTTTTTAATATCTTCTACTGGAATAATCGCTCTATCCCACGCCTCAAAATCTTTTGTCGGAACTAACTCATTTTCAAATTGGATCATTCTCTCTTCAATAAACGTCTTAAATTCCAACGTACCCTTTAATTTACCTAGCATTACCTTCTTTTCATCACGATTAATTGAAAATGCTTCTTTCAATTTTTCTTCTGTCTGCTTTAGTTTCACTGAATTATCTAACGTACGTAATGCCCAATCCGGAAACGTTGTTTGACTAATATTCCCTACACCTAATTCAGGAAGTACACTCGAAATATAGTCTAAAAACAGACTATTCGGCGCAAATACGATCATTCTTTCTGCTTCTAATTGTTCACGATATTCATAAATTAAAAAAGCAAGGCGATGTAAAGCAATTGTTGTCTTTCCGCTCCCTGCAACCCCTTGAATAAGTAATGGTAAATTTCTTTCCGCTCGAATAATATCATTTTGTTCCGATTGAATTGTTGAAACAATATCCTTTAGCTTATTATCTTTATTCTCACCTAATCGATATAGAAGAAAATCATCGGCATGCGATACATCTTCATTTCCTTTTACATATGTATCAACAACACGTTCAAGTTCTCTTTTTCGAATGGAAATGTTTCGTTTTAAATACACATCACCTTCTACTAACCCATCTGGTGATTGATAAAATGCTAATTCTTCTCCACCGGTAAATGAATAAAACATACTTGCGACAGGCGCTCGCCAATCAATAATGATTGGCTTCATCGTGTCCATATCCGAAACCCCTACTTTTCCGATATAAATCGGCATAACTTCTTCTTTTCCATCTTCCTGAAAATCTAACCTTCCAAAGTACGGCTCTTGCACACCAATACGTAAGTTTTGTCTATTAGACTCCCTCATACTTTCAAGAATTTGCTCTTTAAAATCTTCTCCATAATAAACCGGGGTTTTTTCAAGCTTATCCAATTGCTCATCCATCGTATGTAAAGTATCCTTCATTTTTTGTAACTCATCTTCAAATATGTTGCTCATTTCGACGATTCCCTCCTGTCCGTTCTAATTTTTCAGTCGAAGTATCATTGTATTAAAAACCCAATCATAAAGTCAATAGTTTCCATTTAAATTTTCCGAAAAAACTTACTTTTCATCTTTCTAATTTAAAAATAATATGCAACATCTAAATCACACAAATACACATATAGTATAGTGATGCATACAAAAGATACTACTTTCTATTTGTCTCCTATTTAATTTATCTATTAAAAAACATTGTAAAAATGAAAGACTTTAATCAATGGGCGTTTTACTGCCCATAAATAGTAGGATAAATAAAAGTAAAGGAGGCTCTTCAAATGAATATTTTGAATCTATCTCAAGATTAAATATGCTTTTATCTGGCTGTATCCTTATGGTTTGTTGGTCAATTATGTATGTTGAAATATATAGACTTACAAAATCCGTCTGGCCATGTGTTATCATGCATGCAATCGAGGATGCTGTTCCTACTGTTTTAGTTACAATAACAGGGATTATTACTCTTACAAACAGTAGTGATTTTTGGTTAAATCCTATTAGCGGGGTCGCTGCTACTGTTTTATTTCTCGGAATTGGAATCGTACTAAGAACTATAAGAATAAAAAGAGAACGACAATTATTCACACAATAAAAAGCAGATAATGAATTCGTCATTATCTGCTTTCCAATTTTTAAAACTACCTTATTATATTTTTTGATACATAAGCCAGTCACCAGAGTCTATCACTTTCTTTAACATCTTTTTATCCTGAGCGATATACACATATGCCTCAATTTCCCTATCAGCAACATATACTGTTTGCGTGATTCGATTATATAAATCAGTCTCCGCATTGCCTGTATATTCTTCTAGTTCATCTAACTTACACAATATCTCATCATTTACTACATAAATTTCTCCATACACCTGTTCTTCAATCGAATAAGTCATGGCTGGATATCCTTCGTTCGTATCAAATAATTTTCCATATGTCCAAGCTCTGTCTGCGATGCATGTTGCACCTAGCATATAATGAGCATTCGTTTGTCCTCTTCTTAACGTTCCATAAACGAAAACATGATACATAAATTCTTATCCCCTTTATATGCCTCTACTTTCTTATTTGTAAATAAGCACGAATCATAAAGTAACTCACTTCATTCGGAAGCTGTTCTTTAATAGATTTCAGACCACCATCTGCATTTTGAACGGCAGTTTCAATAAGAGATTCATACTCTGCTGAAACAAAGCTTTGCCAATCTACTTCCATTCCATCCTCATAGCAGCGAATTAAATGGTTTTCGATTGTTTGTCTTGATAAGTTACGTTCTTTTGCAATCTCATTCAAATCAATACCTTGTTTATACATTTCATACGTTTCTAAATGAGAATTTGCGGACGCTTTTCCTGACTTTTTACGCTCTGAAACTACTTCTGTCTTAATCGTTTCAGCATAATTTGGATTTTCCTTAATAAAATGCTGAACTGCTTGTAAGAAGTGCGAGCCATATTTCACAAGTTTGTGTTCTCCGATACCTTTTACCGTCAACAATTCGGAATCACTTTGCGGCATTTTCACACACATATCTTTTAATGTTTGGTCAGAGAAAATAACGAACGGAGGTACACCTTCTCCTTGTGCAATTTCTTTACGTACTTCACGAAGCACTTCAAATAAAGGATGGTCTTGAACAATTTGTCTTGTCTCTACTCGTTCTTTTCGTAAAACATTCTCTTTACCAAGTAATACTTCTTTCCCTTTTTCAGTTACTTTTAACGTCGGATAAGTGCCATGTTCAACTGCAATTAACTCGTCTGAAATTAAAAACTCAATAAACTCACTGACCTCTTTTACACTACGGTTCGATAAAAGCCCATACGTTGGTAAAGTATGAAAATTAAATTCAATAACTTTTTTATTCTTCGACCCAGTTAATACTTGCGCTATCATTTGCTTTCCAAAGCGTTGGTTGGTTCTAATCATGCATGATAAAACCATTTGTGATTCTCTTGTCACATCGATGCTCTCGCGATTGTCTGTACAATTACCACAGCGTCCACAATCTTCTTTCGGTTCTTCTCCAAAGTATTGCAAAA
Organism: Bacillus sp. 2D03; assembly: GCF_003946765.1. Taxonomy (NCBI): domain Bacteria; kingdom Bacillati; phylum Bacillota; class Bacilli; order Caryophanales; family Bacillaceae; genus Bacillus; species Bacillus sp. 2D03. The sequence continues at coordinate 316,939 of NZ_RPSJ01000002.1, forward strand.
TGAATGATTGTAAACATTGTTCTGTATGACAGTAATCGGTCATATTTTGCAATTTTTCAAGTTCATTTGAAAAACGTGATTCTCCAGTTGATTGATCAATTAAAAAACGCTGTACTTGTACATCTTGAGAAGAATATAACAATATACATGTACTATCTAATCCGTCACGACCAGCACGTCCTGCTTCTTGATAGTAACTTTCCATATTTTTTGGAAGCTGATAATGAATTACGTAACGAATATTCGATTTATCAATACCCATCCCGAATGCAGATGTTGCTACCATTACACTTACTTCATCTCGTAAAAAGAGTTCTTGTTGCTCATTTCGATCAATATCACTCATACCAGCGTGATATTTTGATACAGAAACTCCTGCCTTCATTAAATCTTCATATAACTGATCGACTACTTTTCTAGTAGCTGCATATATAATCCCAGATTCCTTTTGATTTTGACGAATATAATCCGCCAAATATGCATTTCGATCTTGCCCTTTAATGACAGAAAACGATAAGTTCTCACGCTCAAACGTTGTCATAATTGTATTTTCTTGATTAATTTCAAGTGTATTACAAATATCATCACGTACTTGCGGTGTTGCTGTTGCTGTTAATGCTAATACGAGCGGCTTTTCTGGAAGATAATCTAATATGCGATGTATATGTAAATAACTTGGACGGAAATCATGTCCCCACTGTGAAATACAGTGTGCTTCATCAATCGCAATCATAGGGATTTTCATATCGATAAGTTGGTCAACAAACTCCATCGAATCAAGACGCTCAGGCGCCACATAAAGTAACTTGTAATGTCCTTGTTTCGCTAATTGAATTCGCTGATTTGCTTCTGCAATAGATATAGAACTATTAATATATGTAGCTGAAATGCCATTCTGTACCAATGTATCTACTTGATCCTTCATAAGTGATATTAAAGGTGATATAACCAACGTCGTTCCTTCAAATACTAATGCCGGAATTTGATAACAAATCGACTTACCGCCACCCGTTGGCATGATACAAACCGTATCTTTCCCATCTAGTACATTTTTAATTGTTTCATCTTGTCCTCTTCGAAACGAAGAATAACCAAAGTAGGACGCTAAAAGTTCTTGTGCTTTAGTAAACAAAAAAGAGTCACCTGCTTTTCTTTATCTTTCATCTACTTCTATTATATCAATCACTTATGCGACTTGAAAGGGATGATTAGATGCTTATTGTTTTTTCATTATTCTATGTTTCTTCACTTATTTAATATGAATTAGCATCATTATTTTATATGTTTTACAACATTTATAACGTAAATCCAGTACACAAGAAGAAAGAGTTTCAATTTAAATGTTCATTTTATTTCCCTTTCTTGAATACTACTAATCGTATACATATAAATTCAGGAGGTTACTATATGAAACATCGTAATATGAGGTCCATCACGGCAAAAACGAAAACAAAACAACTCCAATTCTCTAATAATGATGCGTGGAAATATGAATCATACTATAAGTATCAGCCATTATTCTCTTATAAAAAGCTTTTTAATTTTCTTTCTCAACTTTTTAAACGTTAATATATGCGCAAAAAATATATTATTCACAGAAGTTTTCTCAATATTAAACATATAGACTTACTACAATTGAGTTGTTAACATATATAATAATCTGTTGGATAAACCCCTTAAGTTGACCTGCTTATATTAGCAGGTCTTTTTCATGATTACATACTTCTGTGTACCTCGATCTCACTTCCAAGTCTTTTCTCCATTTTATAACCATATTTAACTCCCAACAATTAATGATAATCATAAATTGTTGGGAGTTAAATTGTTCGTATATAATTATGCAATTCTTCTTTCTCAATACACAAAACACATTTTACTTGTTACTATAAAAGTACTCCAGATGAGTTTTTTGCTCATCGACATTATCTAGTTATTGGGATCTGCCGCGGGAAGCAGGTCCCTTTGACTGTATGAAGGTCCCAATTTCATTTGGACACATTTACCAGGTTTTTTCAAAAGAATTTTATGATAACATTACGTAGTCGAGTCCGACATCTCGGCAATACCCTTTTGAGGGTCTGTAACTTCCCTTGCAGACCCTCTTTTACTTTATATTCAAATTATTCATATATATCACAACATCATTCATTGAATTTCTCCATTTCAAATTCCCTAAAAATAATCTAGGACACGGAACTAAAAATAAATCTTCATCATACTTTGAGTTATACATGTTCAAAGGAGTGTTACTATTTATGTATTCTTATTGGCAATCGTATTACTCCCCCTACCATAACCCTTATGTAAACTATGATTTATCCGTACGGAACTACCGAATTAGTAAAAATGAGAATTTTTTAAAAGGATATATGCGTTCTTTATGGGAACAACACGTCGCTTGGACGAGATTGGCTATTATAAGTATAGTATTTAATTTACCAGATGTTAACGTTACTGTTGGACGACTTCTACAAAACGCAACACATATGGGACTATCACTTGAACCATTTTACGGTGAAGATGCAGTAAAAAAATATAGTGCATTAATTAAAGATCACTTAGTAATTGCAGCGGATCTTGTTAAAGCGGCAAAAGCTGGTAATCAAAATGCAGCGGCCGCTATAGAGAAAAAATGGTACGCTAATGGTGACGCAATTATTGAATTTCTTAACAGTATCAACCCATATATAGATAAAGAAGAATTTAGAAAAATGTTTTATGAACATTTAGCACTAACGAAAGCAGAAGCACTTGCCTTCCTAAATAAAGATTATGAAGCAGGAGTAAAACTTTACGATAAAATTGAAAAAGAAGCATTAGAAATGGCTGACATGATAACAAACGCAATCGTAAAACAATTCCCGCAAGTCTTTCAATAAAGTGAAACTTTAATCAGTGAGGGGTTTGTTCATCCCCCACTGATTATCAGCTCTCACCAATCGGCTTATTTAGTTTTCTCTCCATGATATTTCACCTCTCCTCTTTACATTTAGCTTATATCAATATATTTTATTAATATCCGTTTTTTATAGGAGGAAATAGTTTGATTAACGCGATTGGTCTCGTTTTTATACTTACAAATAAACACGAGAAAAAAAAGAAAGTTTACTTAAATGAAAAATTTGCACTAATAGATATTATTGATTCTAAAGAAGTATTTGATGATGAAGGGAATCCTTTAGTAGAACTAACATGTAAATACAGTATATATTTAGATGAAAAATATTACTGTAAATCTCTCGATGATTATACCGGACAAGTCTTTCCTTTCTTAAGTGCAAAAATAGGAAAAGGTCTTCTAAGAAACTTAAACTACTACTTTTCTTACGTTGATGCCTATGATAAGAAACCACCAGTTAAAGAAATAAGACCACTTATGAAACAAGTAACTAACAGATAGCCAAAAATACCAAAAAAAGAAAGCATCTAACCCTGGATGTTTTCTTTTTTATTAAAAACTCATTAACTTTCATCCTCTTCTAAAAGTATGTATCCAAGCATATTTTAAATTAAAAACATTGGAGGATTAGAGTGAATGAAATACTCAGAAACAATTATAAGCAAACGACTTCGAATACTTAAAATGACGGGTATGTTTTTCATGCTAGTGTTAATAGCATGGATTGGCTATACAAAATTACTTTATGAAAACGGCTTTCTTCAAGAAAAAAAGAATTCAGTAGAAGTAATGAACACTAGCATTACAGGAGAAATAGAGCAGCTTTTTCATATAAACTTGCAAGGTTATCGAAAAACAAGCCTTGATGCTGTTATAGAAGCCAGTAAAACCGATCCAAGTGAACTATCCTTAATTGAACTAGTCAACAAATCCTGCTCGCGAGATTGCATAGGCGAACCAGTAACATATGTAAACTCAAATAATGGATATATCTTTTATAAGGAATCTAATGGAACTAATGTAGCTATAACGGTTAAAAAGAAAGACACATGGGTAATTGTAAAGAAATCTGTTCAAAATGGAATATAATCACCCCAAAAAAGAGTACGCATCGTACTCTTTTTTATTATTAATACCCTTCCTCTTCATGCCTACAATGGCATTTCGCTTTTGTTTTACAATGACATTTTTCACACTCACACTTCGGTTTCTCTTTGCAACAACACTCGTGAAAATCATTGCGCTTACATCTCCCAAACATTAAATCATCCCAAAATTTATTACAATCTTGAAAATGTCCACAATGACAAGTATTTCTCATAAATATGCTTCCTCCTTGATAGAATTCATCATATTCTATGTTTGAAAGTATACAAAGGCTTGTTTATTAGTCTATTTTCTCCATATTATAAGTAGAGTTAAAAGATTAAATAAAAATAAAAACCGTCACATGACGGCTCTTATTTTTATTTAGCAAACTACTCTTTTGTATAAAAATATTTAATTCCTTTCATATCTAACCAAGCAGTTGCTTTGTCCAGTTCGTTCCCTTGACGATAATCTGTTTCGAAATACACAAGCCCTTGGTTATCTCCACGAGATATTATTTTAGAAATATATCCAAGCTTATCCATCATTTGAATCATGTCAGAAATTAAATTTACACCAAATTCATAAGTAACTACTTTGTTATATTTATTCACTATAATTCCAACCCCTTCTTGTTTTTTTATCGGCTCAACAATTTGATTTGTAAACCAAGCTAACGGCTTATTTCCAATCAGCTTATTTAAATCACACTTGCCGATACCAGCCACATTGCCTGTCTCTGTGTATTGCCAAATATCACATGGATAGGCCGGTTTGTTACCACCATAACGAGGAATCCATACAAAATCACAATTGACATTTGCCATTCCAAATGGAGCATACATATGATGAGCAATATATAAACCGACTTTCTTAGCTCCTAATCTGCGTAATTCATCAATAAAAGCTTGTGCACCCGCTCTCATATCGTTCATTGTTCTTACTTCTACGTCAACTACCCAAACTGTTGCATTTTTATCACCACGGTTCCAAAAGTCTCTTGCTTCTATCCGTGCATCCTCTACTGAAACGAAACGACAGAACGCATAATTACCAAACGGAATATTCCTTGCTTTCATTGCTTGTACATAATTTTTATATAAAGGATCTACATAGTTTGAACCATCTTGCACACGTGCAATTACGAAATCTAATTGTGGTGCTGCGATATCCCAGTTAATGTCGCCATTCCATTTCGAAATATCTACAATATAACCCATTATTTAACATCTCCTTTTTCATTATTATATTCAAAGCTTGTTTTTTTGTTATTATCAACTAATAAATAGTATGAGAGGTATTATATTATTGGGTAATAATTTAAAATTCGGCTTATGTATTGAGAAAACAAAATATTATTACGGGTTTAATAAGTAAAGATTTACAAAACTCTAAACTATATAAAGTGAAACGATAATTAGTAGGAGGCTACGAGCAGTGTAATTCCCACCTAATTTCTTAGCTTCATCCGAATTTTGAGGTAAGAATTTTACTTCCCGCAAATAGCTTGATAAATAAAACCACCTTTCTGACAGGTGGTTTTGTGTACTAATTTACATATAAATTGTCCATATTTTTATAGTTACTTAATATACTTGTTAACTAAAAATAAGACAATTTTTAGTTTTTAATCAAACCAATTTTCGTTTTATCTCACGTACTCATAGTACCATTTACGTGCATCTAACCAAGCTGTAAATTTATCGATATTCCCGGACGGATAGCCATTCGTTATAGCATAACCAATGCCATCTTTTTGAACGACAATTTGTCCATCAATACCCGCATCAACCATAGCTTGAGCCAAAGCTTGTAAATTACTAAATGCTACACCACCAGTTTTTACTTTGAGCAAATTCGCTTCACCTCCTCCAGTTTGTCCTGTAAGAGCAAATACAATAGAATTAGCGATTTTATCAACATTCCATTTTGCCATGTCGGATTCATTATCAATAAATCCTAATTCAATAAGAATAGCCGGTGCCTTCGTTCCATTTAATACTGCTAAATCTGTACGTTGTTTCGCACCTCGATCACGCCATCCAATATCTTTTGCTAGTTGAGCTGAGATTTTAGCCGCCAAATCTTTCTGATCATAATATAAAACCTCAACACCCTGTCCATTTCCATCACTTGCATTAAGATGAAAAGAAATAACTAAATCCACAGCATGGGAATTGCTATTCCGAATGATATTATTTAAATTTTGTGATTGAGTTGCCCCTACCTCGTCCGTATCGTCATAAACCGTGTGTCCTAGGGCTCTTAACTTAGCCGCCACGGCATCTTTAACTTGCCTATCTAGAACGTGTTCTTTCCGATTCCCGAAATTAGCACCTTGAACAATACTATTGTGTCCTCCGTGCAAACTATATCTAGCCATTATTCATCAACATCTCCTTTCTTAATATCTTATTCAAAACTTGTCTTATTGCTATTCCCACTTACAATCTTAACTGTGCCCATACGTCCTACATTTTCTAAAAGTGACGCAATTTGTTTTCGATATAAAAAAGCTATCGCTTCATAAATCGAATGATTTATTCTCTAAATTACTTTTACATGAATGACGACACGAACAAAAAAGCATCACCCTTTCGGCGATGCCTAAAAACTCTATTTTACTTTTCAGCTCCCTAAATAAATAGAGTTTAAAATCACTGAAACTACACCTATATTTCCTCCCCTTCCTTCACAGCTTCTTTCAACCTCTGCAACATATACCCAATCCCTTTACACCCCTCTAGCGGATATGTAATCATTTCTTCTGGATATAGCTTTGTCACTACTTTTTTATGCTTCTTCCCTGCTAATAAGACGATTTCGTCAAACTGTAATAAACTTTTATCTACCATCTGTTTTTGTAATTGCTCTATACTTATTACCTCATCGCTTTTTGAATCAAATGCAAGATCATAGTTTTCTAATACAATATCACTTGGTCTTAAAAATCCATGTTTCGCTGATAATATAACCCAGTTTTCGAAAAACATAGTTGCGTACGCCTGACATGCTTTTCCGAACGGACTAATATATACATCTTTTGCTTCCATCGGTCCGTAGTCTGAATGTTTATCCCAAATTTTCTTTTTTCCACATGGAATTATACATAGCCTTTTCATATATATTTCTACTCCCTTTACTTTGGTAAATAAAATTCGTTATTTTGTACATTTTTCTCTCGAAATACTATATAATAATTCTGAAAGTTAAAATTACACATTTTACCATATACGTACTATAGATTACTCTCATTGCAAATATTATAATACCATAAAATTTTTTCATTTTTTCTTCAAAATAATGAAAGTAAATTATAATACTATCATGTATTAATAAAGCAATAAAGGAGGTTCATAAAAATGAAAAATATTATCCCTGCACTATTAGTCTATTTTATCGTTTGCGTTATTTCCGTTATCATCCCAGCATCTGAAGGCTATAATTATGTCGGCTGGAAGTTATTTGTTGGGCAAGTGTATGCGATACCTATTTTCTTCATTACTACGATAATCACATTTTATATAAACAAGAAAAAATCTTACGAATAAACGATTATAAGGATAGCTAACGCTATCCTTATTTTAATTCGTTAATCAAAACTTTATATCCTTTCTTCTAAAAAGTTAAACGCAGTTCCTCCGAAATCCAGCTCTCTAATTTTGAAACAGATTCAATATTTTTTCAAAAAGCCCCTGTAATTTACTTTTCAATACTTCCATATCATTAAGCATACACAATGCGACTGTTTAAAAATTAAAAATTTCTGCTTATTATAAATAAAAAAGGACAAGTAGCCAATCTGACTACTTGTCCTTACTGTTCATCTGTACGCAATACGATTAAGCTTGGAATGCTTCTGTTAATACTGGTACGATTTGTTTTTTACGAGATACAACACCTTTTAAAGTAGCTGTATTGTTTTCTAGTGATACGTTGTATGCTTTCTCAACAACGTTTGCTGCTTTACCGATCGCAAGACCGACAGAATCGTTAGTTAAGATATCAGTTACAACGAATAAGAATAGGTCTAAACCTTTTTCTTCTACTACTGCAGAAATTACTTTTTCAAGTTCCGCTTGGTGTACAAGAACGTCGTTTGTATCAACAGCGTTTACTTGTGCGATTTCAACTTTCGCATTACCCATTTGGAATTCTTTAGCATCAAGAGAGATTAATTGCTCCATTGTTTTTCCGCTTAAGTCAGCACCAGCTTTTAACATTTCTAAGCCGTAGTTATCTGCATCTACACCAGCGATTTCCGCTAATTCACGAGCAGCTGCTACGTCTTGTTCTGTGCAAGTTGGAGATTTGAATAGTAAAGAATCTGAAATGATTGCAGATAACATTAAACCTGCAATTTCTTTACGAATTGTTACGCCATTTTCTTTGTACATTTTGTTTAAGATTGTAGCTGTACAGCCAACTGGCTCACAACGATAGTATATAGGATCGCTTGTTTCAAAGTTAGCAATACGGTGATGGTCAATAACTTCTAACACACGAACTGATTCGATATCGTTAGCACTTTGTTGACGCTCGTTATGGTCAACTAAAATAACGTTGTCCACTTCGCTTGCTACTGTCTCAACAAAACGCGGTCCTTCTACTTTAAAATAGTCTAACGCAAATTGAGTTTCACCGCTGATTTCGCCTAAACGTACAGGCTCAGCATTCATTCCTAATTCTTTTTTCAATTCTGCATAAGCAATTGCAGAACAAATTGCATCTGTATCTGGGTTTTTATGCCCGAAAACTAGTACTTTTTCCATGTTTTCCACCTCTTCATGAAAAGGATATCTTAAAGAAGCAAATATGACAATATTTAAAGCATATTTTTTTATAAATAATTGCACTTTCTTCTATATTTTTCATCATTTTCATAAAAAAAATCATCTAAAATGAATTAGATGATCGAAATGTATGTTTCAATTAAAATAGTGTAGGAGCTTGCACTACATTGTTAAAAGCGAAATTTGAGGATAAGCCATTATTCAAAAGGTTTACATCTATAACTTGATAAAACGCATTTCCAGTGTCTGCAATTTCCCAAACAGCTAAAATAAGATGGTATCCACTACGGTCAGTTGGTACATTCGCTTCGTGCGTTACTGTTGTTCCTGGTCTAGCTCCACCGTCATTTTCCACATAGAATGGCACTAAATCTAAATCTGATCGCGTCAAAGGTTTATTGGGATTCCAACCTTTTTTCGTAATATAGTATTTCCACTCTTTCGTACTATGAGGAGCCGTTAGTTTCCACTTGAATGTATTCGTCCCGCCATTTAACGTAACTTTCTTCCACCTATCTACAGTTTGAACATCTAAAGCGGGAAAATGACCAGCCCCTGCAATTTGTCCATCAGAAGGTCCTAGTTGCGGAAATCCACCTATTCCTTCTACGCTTTGAGGTTCATATTGAATCGGTCCACAATTTACATTTACCCCTTGCTTACATAAATAAGATCGGCTCGCTGGTGATTCTACATATCCATGAGCTGAAGCCTTTTCTGAAAATCCAAATGTTAATAATCCCGTAAGTAATACGCCACCACTTAAAATAACTTTCTTCATCTTTTGTAAACTATTCTTTTTCATTCTTTCATCCCCTTCCCATAATAAAGCGAAAATAACTATAGTTGGCTAGTCATCTTCTCTACATTTATTATAAGACGAGAATCATTACTAAAAGAACCCTCTAAAAACTTTCTCAAATTCATTTAGTGCGTTAATTAGATTATAATTAACTATTTTAACACCGCCAGAAAAATATAGACGGTGTTAAAAATAGTCGTTTATTATTCACTTACTAATAATTAAGCACTCTCCCCGTTTGATTATACCTTAAATGTTTTTATAATAAATAACCGTAGCATCTAACTTTCCATTCGGAGAAATTGCATACCCTGGTATTGTTCCAACTTCTTGGTAGTCTAGTGATTTGTACAATTTATTGGAAGGATCTCCTTCTCTAGTATCTAATACTAAAAGAGACCTGTTTTCTTGCTTTGCTCGTTCCTCTGCTTTTTGCATAAGCGCTCGTCCAATACCGTTACGTCTAAAGTTTGGATGAGTCATTAATTTACAAATCTCAGCTCTATGAATTCCGTTAGGCTTTGTAACTAACTGTAATTGAATACTCCCTGCTACTTCGTTGTTTATTTTAGCCACATACAATATCACTTCTGGCGCTAATACTGTTTGCCAATACTTTGTTGCATCTTTTTGTTCCAGTGGAGGCAAAAAACCAATTGATGCCCCATCATTTACAACCATTTTCAAAAGTTTCGAAAGTTCTTCTATATCATTTTCTAGTTTCTTAATTTCTTCAATTACTAAATTTCGCATTACTTTTCCCCCTTTTGTTTCATTGTAACAATTTTTAAAGAAGGAATAATGAAATAATAAGAGGAATTTATAGTAAGATATGATTTTTTGTGAAAGGATAACGATATGAAATATATATTAGATAGAACATACGCAAAAGAATTACTCGAATGGGCATATGAACAAAACCCGGGCCCTTGGTTTGAACATTCACTACATGTTGCTCATGCAACTGAAAACATAATTATAGAACTTATAAAAAAAGGGTACAAGCTAGATGCTGACATAGCATATAACGCTGCCCTTTTGCATGATATCGGAAGATACAAAGGTTTTACCAAATCGGTCATTCATTCCTATGATGGTTATATGTATATGAATGATTTAGGGTATACAGGAAACGCTGTTATTTGTGTGACACACTCATTCCCATGCAAAAATGAACATATAGATATCGCAGCGGAATGGAGTCTCGTTCCTGACCATATGAGAAGCCGGTTAGTTGAAATATTAAATGAACATTGTAACTACGATTTATACAATAAAGTAATTACTCTTTGTGACGCTCTTGCTGATGCGGATGGCTTTACTACGCTGGAAAGAAGATTAATTTCTGTTGGTTTGCGTCATGGTACAACATCTCATACATCTTTACATTGGAAAGGGTTTTATGCGATTAAGAAAGAATTAGAAGCTTTAATCGGTAAGAGTATATACACAGTTCTTCCTGATGTAGAAAAATCTATTTATGAAGATATAGAATATTAAATTGAAAACGATAAAAATTTGTATGTATGTTTCTAAACAGAAAAACAAAACAAAAGCCATTGATTATATGAAACAATTGAAGCTTTTTACAAAACCTTAAAACTAAATAAATAGTTGTTATTTCTCATTCCTACTAAATTTAAAATTCTCCCATTATTGTATAACCATAAATTGAACCCATCCTAGATAATTTTTATACTCAAATTTAATTTCACATAAAAAACGTTTTAAACATAAAGTTTAAAACGGTTTTTTATTCAATGCTTTTGATTTTTCAGTTCTGTTAAACACTCTTGCACTAAAGTTACCGCTTGACTCATCGCAGCTCCGCCAGCAAATGCTGCTGAAACACCACATGCTTCCAGAATCTCTTTATCCGAACATCCTTGATCAAGACAACCTTTTGTATGATAAATTGTACAATACTCATCTTGCGTTGCTAAACTAATTCCTAATGCAATAAGTTGCTTTTCTCTTTTTGTTAAAGCACCCTCTTGAAAACAAGCTTGCGTGAACGCATTATATGTCTCAGCGATTTCAGGAATTTGATTTGTAAAACTACCTATACCTTCTTTATAATGATGTAGAATATCATTTATCGAACTATGTTGCTCATGTTCCATCTTATTCCCTCCAGTCATATTATCCATACTTATTGTAGTATGTGATAATATGGAGGTAATATACCTTCTTTTAAATTAAGAATTTTCAGTTAATTTAAGTTATAATTTTAAATTATCATCTACAATAACTTTTTCTCTAGAACTTTTTCTTTCAACCTCTTTACTTCTTTCTTCCCAAAATGTTAATCCTTCAATCCCCACATTTTTAGGATTAAATACTGGATCTTTCCCTTCTTTTTTCTGCGTTTCATAATCTTTTAACACTTTTAATGCGGTTTTACTTAAAAGTAAGATTGCGATTAAGTTTAACCATGCCATACTACCGATTCCTAAATCTCCAAGATTCCATAAAAGCGACGCTGATTCAACGCTACCGATGTAAACCATAATTAAAAATCCAAATTTTAAAACTGGTTTTAACCAGCCATACTTCAGTTGACGATCTAAATAAGTAAGTGTTGTTTCAGCGATATAGTAGTAAGCGAGTAACGTTGTAAATGCAAAAAAGAAAATCGCAATTGAAATAAATATTGGACCAAACCCTGTTATCACAGTTTCAACTGCTTGTTGTGTATAAATTGGACCAGCTTCCACATTTCCTATGTTTTGTACAATGGTGGTTTTCCCTTCAGGTATAACATTGTACATACCTGTTATTAAAATCATAAGAGCTGTCGCTGTACATACGACAATTGTATCGATATATACGGAAAACGCTTGAACTAATCCTTGTTTTGCGGGATGCGATACTTCAGCAGCCGCCGAACTATACGTCGCTTCTCCGACACCAGCAACGTTTGAAAATACAGCGCGTTTTACGCCCCATGCAATAGCTGCACCAACAATTCCACCAAACATTTCATTTACACCAAATGCGCTAGAGAAAATTAAAGCAAACATACTTGGAATCTCCGTTACATTCGCAATTAATATGATACATGTAACAATTACATAACCAATTGCCATAAATGGAACAAGCATTTGAGAAACGCCAGCAATTCTCTTTACACCACCAAAAATAATTGCTGCTAGTAACAAGACTAAAAATATACCAGTTATATATTTGCTAATACCATTAGAGTTTTCAAATCCAACTGCGATACTACTAGATTGAATACCTGGTAATAAAACGCCATATGAAAGTGTTACAACTACTGCTACAATGACTGCAAACCATTTCATTTTCAAACCTTTCTCAATGAAATATGGAGTACCGCCGCGATATTCATTCCCTATTTTACTTTTGTATACTTGAGATAATGTTGATTCTACAAACGCGCTCGCTGCCCCTAACAAAGCCATTACCCACATCCAAAATACAGCTCCAGGACCGCCGAAAGCAATTGCTGTCGCTACCCCTGCAATATTACCAATTCCAACTCTTCCTGATAAGGCTAAACAAAATGCCTGAAAAGATGATATTCCCGTCTCTGAACTCTTTCCTTCAAATAATAGTTTAATCATCTCTTTAAAATAACGGATTTGCAAAAAGCGTGTTGCAATCGTGAAATATACGCCTGCCCCTAATGCAAAAACAACTAAACCGATACTCCACACTTGCCCTACTAACCATTCTACTAAATTCTCCATCCAAATCCCCCTTATCATTCTTTTGAAAAGCAATTTTGTATATAAAAAAAACGGACAACTATTATCAAACTTTCTAGTTGTCCGCATCTTTCATTATTTCATCCCTCAATTTTTATCAGTAAAACGCCCTATTACTTTATATTTACCCAAACACTTTTCACTTCTGTATAATTATCAAGCGCATATGAACCTAATTCGCGGCCAATACCAGATTGTTTATATCCACCAAATGGTGCAGCTGCATTTTCTAAGTTATAATCATTAATCCATACTGTTCCTGCTTTTAATTTATTTGCCACTTGATGACCCGTTTTGATATTTTGCGTCCATACACCCGCAGCAAGGCCATAGGATGAGTTGTTCGCTCGTTCAATTACTTCTTCTGTCGAATCAAATGGCAGAACAACAACAACTGGTCCAAATATTTCTTCCTTAACGATTGTCATATCGTCTGTAACGTCTGTGAATACAGTTGGCTTAACGAAATAACCCTTTTCAAGTGCACGTTCACCACCAGCCGCAACTGTAGCGCCTTCTTTCTTCCCTTGCTCAATGTAATTTAACACACGCTCTTGTTGTTTCTTAGATACGAGTGGACCCATTTCCGTTTCTTTCTCCATACCTGCTCCAAGTTTTACGTTGTTCGCCATTTTCACAAGTGCATCTACTACAGTTTCATAATGTTTACGATGAACAAACACACGTGATCCTGCGCTACAATTTTGACCGTGATTATACATAATACCTTGGAATGCACCATTAATCGCTTCTTCCAAGTCCGCATCTTCTAAAATGATATTTGGTGATTTTCCGCCAAGCTCTAACGTTACATGCTTAATCATTTCTGCAGACTGACGCATAATGTACTTTCCTGTAACAGTAGATCCTGTAAAAGCAACTTTATCAATGTCGTGATGATTTACAATTGCAGCCCCTGCTTCAGGACCAAAGCCTGGTACAAAGTTTACAACACCGTTTGGAAATCCAGCCTCTTTAAAGAGTTTCGCTGCATATAGTAAAGATAAAGGCGTTTGCTCTGCTGGCTTTAATACAATCGTACAACCTGTCGCCAGTGCAGCTCCCATTTTCCAAGAAGACATAACAAGCGGAAAATTCCACGGAATAATTTGTCCTACAACACCAACAGGTTCATGTCTCGTATAATTTAAGTAATCTTTTGAAATCGGGATTGTTTGCCCAATAATTTTTGTAGTCCATCCTGCGTAATAACGATAATTTTCTACAGTCGCTGAAATATCATCATCAAGTGCTACTTGGTATGGCTTTCCATTATCTAAAGCTTCTAGTTGCGCTAATTCTTCTCTATGTTCTTCAATTAAATCTGCTAATTTATAAATAAGATGCGCTCTTTCAGCAGTAGTCATTTCTGCCCACGGGCCAGATTCAAATGCAGATCTTGCCGCTTTTACTGCAGCATCAATATCCTCTTCTTGCGCTTCACATACGACAGCTAGAACATCTTCTGTTGCTGGATTGTACGTTTCAAACGTCTTTCCGCCAATAGCAGAAACAAATTCGCCATTAATAAACATTTTAATTTCTTCATTTAAAAACGCTTCCACTTTTGGTTTCAGCTCAATATTTGTCTTTAACATTATGTCCTCCTTATTTAAACAGCTGCATGAGCTGCAATATTTGATAAAATCGTTTGAAGCTTTTGATCTTCTTCTACAGTTAACCCTAGTCTTGGATAGCGAGAAGGTCCTCCCGCTTGCCCATGTAATTCCATAGAACGTTTAACGATTTGAACATATTTCCCTGATCCTTCAAGAAACTCGCAAAGTGGTAAAATAGCATCGTTTATTTCCCACGCCTTTTCTAATTCACCATTTTGAAAATGCTCATACATTTTTGTAACGAGACCGGGAACGATATTTCCTGCTACTGAAACCCATCCCGAGGCACCAACTAAATATGATTCCATAACTAAATCTTCAGAACCACAGAAGACTTGGAAAGCCCCTTCACTTTGTCTTACTAAATCTCTCGCTTTTCGAATATCTCCGCTAGATTCTTTAATATGTGTAACATTTTCACACTCTTTTCCAATACGGAGCATTAGCTCTGTACTCATATCAACACCAGAAGTAAATGGATTATTGTATAACATAATTGGTATATTTACAGAGTTTGAGATTTCTTTAAAATGAAAATAAATCTCCTCTTCCTTCGGTTTACAATAGTAAGAGTTTATAATTAATGCACAATCCGCTCCGTGTGCTTCTGCATGCTTCGTATATTCAATTGTTTCTTTCGTCGTTTCCGCAGCAGTTCCAACAATAACTGGAATACGGCCATCAATTTCTTTCAAAACGGTTTCTACCATTTTAAATCGCTCTTCTTTTAATAAACTTACAAACTCTCCTGTACTTCCATTAATGATGATACCTGCAACGTTTTGTTCGATAAAGTAATTTACATTTTGCTTTACCCCATCCCAATTAATTTCCTGAAATTCATCCATCGGTGTTATTAATACTGGGAATGCCCCTTTAATTTTTTGCATATTTATCTCTCCTTATCACATTTTATTTTAATAAGAAACCTGCCGGAAATGGATCCGTAGGGTCTAATAGAAACGTCTGCATCCCTGTAATAAATCCTCTACTTTCAAAACGGAAAATGTATCCTAGTTCCTCCTTCTTCACTTTTTCCACAGTTATAAAACTATTAAATATACTTTCATTTTTAAAAGGTTTATCCGCCATATAATCATTTTTAAATAACGCATGAACATAGGATACAATAGTAGAAACAAAACCTGGCGAACGTACGATAAAGTTATCTTCATGAAATGTAATCGATTTTATATGGTTCTTTTCTTTTTGCGAAGGATCTACTAAAATAAGCCTTTTTATTAGCGACTGTTTTTGTATAGCCTGCAGTGTAGCTTCTCCCCATCTTTTCAATTCAGAAATGTTTTCCATGCGAATTTCTGGCGAATACGCACCTTTTTCTACAACTGCATATACTTTATCTGCTTGTATAAGAGAATAACTTACATTACCAACCTGTAAATTTTTCTCAATCATATAGCATAGTTTGCTTTCAAACGAAACCGATATAACTTCATCATTCTCTACATACGCATGAACTAAAAATATTCCACATAACGTTTCAATTTTGTATTGATTGGACTCTCTCTTTTTTAAATACCTACTTTCGAGTAACATCGTTATTACTGCAACAATGCCTCCATAATGAAGCGGAACCGAACCTTCATGATTAAAAAATAATACAGCTGCATCCACTTCATTATAGATAGATGGAACGACAATACACCCATTCAAACCGATAAAACCACGTGGTTCATTTAATAAAAGCTTCATCTCTTCTGCTAATTCACCTGAAAATTGTTCATTTAATTGCTCCAAACTGTAGTAGTATTTGCATGGTACGTCTTTCATTACACGAAATGCCTCGCCATTTACATGTACGTCTACTGCTGTATACATTTTTTGAATGTTCATTTTATATCCTCCGTTTCATGTTCCATCGGCGGAATTAGCAAAAATCCTTCTTTAAGTGGATCCATTTCATTGTAAAAAAATCTATGCATACCCATAAGCCAAGCTGATCCCGTAATTTTCGTTATGACAGCTTCAATATTTTCAACATGTGTCGTATTCATGACATATCCTTTAAATAAAGAACCAACGATACTCTCATGAATGAACTCTTCACCAATCTCGATTTCTTTCTGAGCGTATAATACAGCTAGCTTCGCAGATGTTCCTGTACCGCATGGAGATCGATCTATTCCGCCTGGTGGTACAACAACTGTATTTTTCACATGCGCACATTCATGAGTAGGATCTGTATAAAATTCAACATGTGTTAATCCTCTTATAAACGAATACTCTGGATGAGTGATTTCAAACTTCTCATTAATTGTGTTCCTTATATGAATCGCCTTATCGATGATTGTAGATGCATTTTCTGGTACTAATTCTAGACCTACTGATTTCGCATCAATAATGGCATAAAAATTCCCTCCATAGGCAATATCAGCCTCTATAGTTCCAATGTCTTTCACTTGTACAGTAATATTTTTCAATAAAAAAGCTGGTATGTTACAGAAAGATACTTCTTTTGCTTTTCCATCTTGAACAGCAATATCTACTTCAACTAAGCCAGCCGGTGTATCTAGTTTTAAAGAAGTAATCGGTTCAACTACCGGAATTAAACCTGATTCAACTAACGCTGTACATACACCGATTGTATCGTGACCACACATCGGTAAATATCCACCTGTCTCTATGTATATAACACCTATATCAGCCTCAGGATGACACGGGTCTGTTAATAATGCTCCTGACATTACATCATGACCACGCGGTTCATTCATTAACAATTTTCGAATCCAATCATACTCCTTTTTCATATGTAACATCTTCTCTGCTATCGTCTCTCCAATCAACTTTGGAAGTCCACTAATTAATGTCCTCGTTGGATTCCCACCTGTGTGTGTATCAATCGTCGTAAAGACTCTTTGTGACCTCATCCGTTTAACACCCTTTCTGTAAAACGACTCAAACGAAGTGGTTCAATAGGAATAATTGTCTCTTTTTCATTTAATAACTCTTCAATTACTTTTCCAGTAACTGCTGCAAGACTAATCCCATCACCTTCATGTCCAGCGGCAATGAAATAATTCGGAATATGTTCCACTCGTGAAATAATCGGTAAATGATCTTCTGTCCACGGACGTAAACCAGCGTAAGAACGAATTACCATCATATCTGCCATTTTCGGATAAAAGCGAATTGCTCTATTTGCGATACATTTAATGACTTCATTATTTATCCTCGTATGAAATCCTACAAATTCACGACTACTACCAATTAAGAAATTTTGACTTTCAGTAGGCTCAAATACGAGCGCAACCCCGTATTTTTCAGTTAAAGCATCCACTTTTCGTTTTCCGCCAAATTTAGAAATTAAATAACCGAATTCCATTACTTTACGGCATCCTACGTGTTGTTGCCTTGAAGCTACAATAATATGCCCTTTTCTCGGTTCAATTGGTATATTTATATTTAACATCTGACCAATCTTAGGAGCCCACACACCGGCTGCATTTACAACTTGTTGTGCTGTAAAAGTTCCATTCGTAGTTTCTACAACAAATGAACCATCCGTCTCTATTTCCATACTCTTTACTTCCGTCTGCTTAAAAGCTTTTGCGCCAAACTTTTGTGCCTCTGACAGAAGCGAGAAAGCAAGGAGATATGGATTCACAGTTGAATCCGTCGCACATTCTAAACCGCCTAATAAATCATCAGCAAAAAAAGGCGACTCTTCCCTTATATCTTGCCTATCAAGCATTCGAAACGGTAATCCAGCTTCTTTTTGCCGATTTACCCATTGCTGCGCAGCTTCCATCTCTTCGTCTGACTCACATACGAGAATACTTCCTGGTGCCCTATATTCAAATGAATGCTCTAATTCTTCACTTAAATCAGTTACTAATTTTTGACTTACTAAAGACATTTGACTATCAAATCCCGGGTCTTTATCAATGGCCAAAATATTCCCATCACACCGTGAAGACGTCCCGCTGACAAATTCCTCTTTTTCAATGATTGTTACGTCTCTTCCGTATTTTGAAGTGTAATAAGCGATAGAACACCCTATTATTCCACCACCTATAATTAAAACGTCGCAGTGCCTCACAATATACTCCTCCTTTCCTAGCCCTCTCACTTTCTTTTTATGCAATTGACGTGCCAATTCTGTACATATACAATTTTTATAAATAATATTTTTATTTGTAAAAATATTTTAAATTCATAGTAAATAGGTGTATTATTTTTTTATCACTGTCAAAATTTTTATACATAACAGGAGGACATTATGGAATTCTCATTTCCGACTATACAAGAATTTTTGGAAAGCGTTTTAATCAATCATACATGTAGCCTTGATCCCATTAAGAAAATAAACGAAAGGTTTTATTACCTCCCTTCTACTACAGAAGAATATAATTGCGCAATTATTTATGTAGATGACTCATTCACTGCATTAATTGACGCTTTTTCTTATGAATTAGCTGTTATCATCCTTAACGAAAACGATGAGCCGATATGCTGTATAACTTCTCAGCAAATGATTCCATTTCTTTATAAGTCCTACAATGAACTACAGTCATTTTATGACACTGTAATACAAACAACTGACTCTTCTGTTACAGTAATTGATAGTAAAGAATGCGTTCGAACTTGGACAGATGGTGCTGAAAAAATATTTTCAGTCAACCATAATGAGATTATTGGGCAACCGATTACTCGTTTTTTTGATTATAAAGACTTGGAAATTTTACAATCTTTACATGATGGAAAAAGCATAGTCGCTCAGTTCCATCAGCCTCGTCCCGATTTATTCGTATTAATTAATTCAAATCCAGTTTATTGTAATGATGAAATTATAGGAGCAGTCGTTTCAGAAACAGATGTTACAAATCAAGTCGCTTTAAATGAAAAACTATTTAATATGTCACATGAAATGCACCGTTTAGAACAAGAAGTGGCAAAGTATAAAGATGAATCCGATCCATTCCTTGCGATGAATGGAAAAAGTCCTGTTATACAAAGAACGATACAATTAGCTAGAAAAGTTTGTTCGGTGAAATCAACTGTTTTAATACTTGGGGAAAGCGGAGTTGGAAAAGAAGTATTTGCGAAAGCAATTCATGAAGCAAGTGAAGCAGCGAAGGCGCCTTTCATTTCGATTAACTGCGGGGCAATTCCAGAAGCATTATTTGAAAGTGAATTATTCGGTTACGAGCGTGGGGCGTTTTCTGGAGCAAATAGTAAAGGAAAAAAAGGTAAAATTGAACTCGCGCAAGGCGGTACTTTATTTCTTGATGAAATAGGTGAAATGCCACTTGATATGCAAGTAAAACTGTTACGTGTACTGCAAGAGCGAAAGTATTACCGAGTTGGTGGTGAAAAAGAAATTAATATTGATTTCCGTATTATCGCTGCTACAAATCGTGATTTACAAGAAGAAATGAGAAAAGGAACTTTCCGAGAAGATTTATATTACCGCTTAAATGTAGTTAGCTTGCAGATTCCACCGCTGCGCGAAAGACGCGAGGATATTATTGAATTAACCTATTCTTTCTTAAACGATTTTTCAATCAACTATAACAGACCAATTCGTGACTTACCTTCAAGCATTATGCATGAACTGCTTCATTACAATTGGCCAGGTAATATTCGCGAACTTCGAAACGTTGTTGAACGGCTTGTGGTATTCGCAACAGACGGAATTATAAAACAAGAATATTTACCATTTCATACGACTGAAACTTTAGACAACCATACAGCCCATTCCCTATTACTCAGCAACAATAATACAATCCTTTCTTTACAAGAAGAGATGGATGAGCATGAGAAAAAAGTTATCGAAAGGGCTTTACGAATTTTAAATGGGAATAAATTAGAATGCGCAAAACAACTTGGTGTAACAAGGGCTACTTTATATAACCGTTTAAAGAAACTTGGACTTCAATAAAGAAGCAGTATGCACCGATCAGGCATTTACAGATAGCCCTCTCCTCCTCTATATTGGCATGATTTTTGCATATATAATTTGTGAAAACCGAACTAGAGGAGGAATACACATGACAAATAAAAACAACTTAATCATTTGTCGTTGTGAAGAGGTTACATATGGGCAACTTCAATCGACAATTGCTGAATATAAATGCTCGGCAAGAGAATTAAAACTAAGAACACGTGCTGGCATGGGATTTTGCGGTGGTCGCACATGCAGAATAATGATAGATCGAATGATTGAAAATGCGAATCCTGACGTAACTCTTAATGAACTACCGTTAAAATATCAACCACCAATACGTGCAGTTACTTTTGGATCGGTAGGTGAAAGTAAATGAGTAGAATTACACATCACCCTATTTTAGGCACTTTACAAAGTAGTAAGCGTATTACCTTTCAATTTAACGGTCATCAATACGAAGCATATGAACATGAAACGATAGCTGCTGCCCTGTTAGCAAATGGAATACGGACATTAAGAGTTCATGAAGATAGCGGAACACCGCGAGGTATTTATTGTAATATCGGGCACTGTTCCGAATGCCGCATGACAGTAAATAATCAAACAAATGTACGCGCATGCTTAACTGTTGTAGAAGAAAACATGGTTGTTGAAAGCGGGAAACAGCATCCGAATATCGTGAGAGAGATGGTGAAAAAACGATGAGTGATGTAATTATTATTGGTGCAGGGCCAGCGGGATTATCTGCTTCTATTTCTTGTGCTCGTTTCGGACTAAAAGTGCTCGTTATTGATGAATTTATGAAGCCAGGCGGGAGATTGTTAGGACAGTTGCATCAAGAGCCTACTGGAGAATGGTGGAACGGAATAAAAGAATCGAAGCGACTTCATGAAGAAGCAGAATCACTTTCAGTACATATCAGGTGCGGTGTTTCGGTCTATAATTTAGATAGAGATGAAAACAATTGGTTTGTACATACTAATATCGGTACGTTAGAAGCACCTTTCGTACTACTTGCTACTGGAGCTGCGGAATATTCTATTCCCCTTCCTGGCTGGACACTTCCAGGAGTGATGTCAATTGGAGCAGCTCAAGTTATGACAAATGTTCATCGCGTGCAAGTTGGAAAAAAAGGAATTATTATTGGTGCTAACATTTTGTCTTTCGCCATTTTAAGTGAATTGCAATTAGCGGGAATTACAGTGGATCATATTGTACTCCCTGAGAAAAGCGAGTTAAGTCAAAAAGCTGGTGAACCTGAAGAAGTTTTAAACTCTCTTTTAAATGCAGCTCACCTCGCTCCTTCTGCTTTCTTGCGAATAGGTAGCCACTTTATGAAATTTGATTGGATTCGAAAAGCTGGATTAACATTCTATCCAAACAACGGAATGAAAATAAACGGAACGCCACTTCACCTTCGGAAAGCAGCTCTTGAAATTATCGGAACAGATCAAGTTGAAGGTGTACGTATTGCTAATATTGACTCTAAAGGAAATGTTATTAATGGATCAGAGAAAATATATGAAGCAGATTTTGTTTGTATTGCCGGAGGATTATACCCACTTGCCGAACTTGCAGCTGTAGCTGGTTGTCCCTTCCATTACATTTCAGAATTAGGCGGACACGTTCCTCTCCATTCCGAAACAATGGAAACCCCTCTTCCTGGTTTATTTGTAGCCGGCAATATTACAGGCATTGAAAGCGGAAAAATTGCGATGGCGCAAGGAACAGTTGCAGGTCTATCTATTGCTAAATATGCAAGCAAAAAACGTGATATAGTCGACCAACAATTATATCACGCCATTCAAAACGTTCACTCTGTTCGTCAGAAAGCTGCAATTCAGTTTAATCCGATGGTAGATATCGGTAGACGAAAGATGAATGATTTATGGCATAAATTCCAAACAAATGATAAAGATTTCTATAAACAACAAGAAATTATTTAATAAGACTTATTTGTCAAAAAGCTCTCCTTATCAAAAACATAAGGAGAGCTTTTCAAATTATTTCACTTCGATTGTCCAATCACCATCAGCTTGAATAGTGAATATATGTATACCATTTTCTTTTACAGGTACTTTTTTCGTAGTATCGGCAGCACCAATTTCATTAAATATCATGCTATCGTTTAAATCCACTACAAAATTACTTTCACCATTCTTATGTACACCATGCAATTCTTTCAAACCTTTTTCAAGTTTCACAAAAACAACATCAGATCCGTGACCACTAATTGTTCCTGGAGCTGTTACTACTTTATCTATTGGAATAGACTGAGACATATTCACTTTCCAGTGACCATCTGCCATTGGATTAATAAAATATTTTCCACTCTTGTTTAATAAAACTACACGTTTTTCTTTTCCATTACCAATAAAATTCGAAAGTGAACCAGAGTCATTACCTTGTTCATCTTTTAACTCTAGAATTGCATTACTTTCTCCTGTATGTTCTACTTCCGCAATAACAAATCCGGATTTTAACTCAAAAAAATCAGAAGAATTCGCACCATCACCTTCTAACGAAACACTATGATCTTGTGATAATCTCTCCACTGCACTTTTTTCTTTTATCTCTTTAGCTTTCGGGCTAGTTGTTGCTGTTTGCTGTTCAGTATTCTTATCTTTTTTTTCATTCGCTTGTACCTCTTTTGTTTGCTCCGTTGAATTACAAGCAGTTAAAGATAAACATACCGCAGCAATTGTTGCTAATAATTTCTTTTTCATAATATCCTCCTATTAACATAAAACATTCTTAATAAGAATAACATATTTTTACCAATTCATCAGTTTATTAAAAATTGAATTTTATCCTAAAATAGGAAACATACTAAAAATAGAAATTAAAATAAAAAACTGCTAGAGCATAAAGCCCTAACAGTCTTATTGTTCATCACTATTAATTTTCGCTAATGCGTAAATACCTTCTTCATCATCTAATTCAAGTTGTAATCTCGCTGCGAATGGATTGACATTATATTCTCTGTCAAGCAATAAGCGTAAAGCTTCGATTAAGTTTGCTTGAATTAAAATTTGCTGGCGACCATTTACCTCTACTTCCGCAGAGAAACCGTAGTCGTCATCATACATGAGTTCAACTAATACTTCTTCTGGACCCACTTGTCTTTTTTCAGCGATATATATACAAAGCGCATTTATAAGCTCTTGTTCAGAAATTTTTATTGTTTCCATGCTACTTCATCTGCCTTCTTCTTACGTTGGTCTTTGAAGTATTTAAATGCACGAACTGCTAACATTACGATACCAGCCATTACTAACATATTTACCATAAACGCTAATACAGAACCAAGAGCTCCCATATTTGCAAATAAGCTACCCATTAGTAAACCACCAAGACCACCTAGTAATAAACCTTTCATAAAGCTTCCTTTATTACTTTTTGGTGCCGTGTTTGTTGCTTTCGTTTTTGAATCTGGAGTCGTTTTTTGAGAATTTACATTTGAGTCTTTTTTGTTTAAATCAACTTTTGACTTTTGACCTGAACTTGGTGTAAATGATTTTTTACCAGATTTGTAACTTTTCGCTGCTGCATGATCTACGAACATAAAGCTACTAGCCCCAAAGATAACCATGAATGCTGTCATTACTGCTACAAGTTTTTTCAACATATTATATCCATTCTCCTTTTATATAGATATATGTGAAATCTATCTTTCTAGTAAATTCAGAATGATAGATTTGTTTTTAAGAACATTTTAAAGGTTCTTATGAACTTATTATATGAACTTTTGTCGAAATATGCAAGTATTATTTACTTTCAACAGTTTGGTCACAAAGGAAAAATTAAGCAAAACAGAATTGACTTTAAATGAAACAAAACATATTATAAGTTCATAAGAACTTTTTATTATTTTGGAGGTGAAAAGATGGAAACATTTCATCTCACACGAAACGAAATGGCTACCCTTCTTCTATCACTAAGAGGATGGAATACGAAAAAGCCTCTCGGTATTTTACAAGAAGCTTGGGCAAAGTCACATAAAAAAGATATTGAAAGCGGACAAAGCGTTACAGCTTTTATTACTACCGCACTTTCACCTATTTTTGAAAAGCTGATTAAAATTGACGATACTGATGTCGGTTTTTCTTTAAATGAAATAGTTGCGCTTGGCAATCAGATTGAAAACACAAGTTTCTCTGTAACTGCTATGCAAAACTGGGTGAAACGAGATATAAAAGAAATGATTGGCTCTCCTCAAAAAGGGAAAAAATATTCAATTGAACAAGCAGCCTTACTATTTATTGTCGAAGATTTAAAAACAGCACTTGATTTTGAATCCATTCGTAAGCTATTACGCCTTATTGTAAATGATCCAGCTGATCGAAGTGATGATTTAATCAATCCTGTTCATTTATATGTAGCATACTCTTCTCTATTTGAAGAACTCAATCAAGGAAATTGCTTACAATTAAATGCAACAGATACCGTTCATACAATTGAAAACATCGTAAAAGAAAAAGCTGATAAAATCGCAAGTAAGTTCGATCAAATTAATAACGAACAACGCGAAGCAATTCGTAACGCTATTATTATTGCGACCCTTTCTGTACATACCGCTTATGTACAAATGTTAGCAAAGCGTTACGTAACAGCAACTTTATTTTTACAGAACTTAGATGTGAAGCCTTAAAAAAACAAGCATCCCCCCGTCATATACCTAGGACAGGGGGATGCTTGTTTTCAATCAATATAAAATACAAAAATCATTTTACATCTAAGTTTCATTATAAAATAACTCTTGATTATGTATTATGTAAAAATCATTACTAACCTAACATTCAACAATGTTCATTTCTTTCTATTAAATTCCTATCAGATTTTCTCGATAAACTTAATTACTTCATCTTTATAATTATATTTGTCATTAATTTCTTGTAATAATTCAATATCATGCGTATGAGTTTTTCCTGTCTCTAACAGCTCACGATATAAATCAATGTAAGGAAGATTTTTATTCATGGCATTTTTATATTCCTTTTCTACATCGTAAAAAACCTTTTTAAACCTCACATCAGTAATCCCTGCCTCATCAATTTCAAGAATTGCATACTGAGCACGCAAGTCAGAATTTAGCTTATTCCACTTGTAAAAAGGTTGTCCAACTGTTCCTGGGTTAATAATTAATTGATCATTGCTACTATAGCGCAACAATTGATGGTGGGTATGAGCGTAAATCGCAATATCATAATCACGATCAAATAGCCGATCAAACTGTTCCTGATTATTAGTGGGCCACAAATCTCCTCCGTAATTTTTATTTTGTAGATTATGACTAATACTGATTGATAAATCATTAACCTGTTTTGTTATATGTAATGGTAAATTTTTAACATGCTTAATATAATTTTCATCCAGGTTTTCACATTGATACTGAACTAATCTAGAAACATAAATATCAGTTGCGTTATCAATATCAATATTTTTATTAAGAACGTCAAGAAAACTATCTTCCCAGTTTCCTTGTACATAAGTATCAACGTTAATACTTTCTAATATTTCAAACAAATCATTCGATCCAGGACCAGGCATAATTAAATCTCCTAAAAACCAATAATCAGTCACACCTTCTTTCATAGAATCTTCGATAACTGCTTTTAAAGCAGTTGCATTTCCATGTACATCTGCCAGTACAGCAATTTTATGTTTCATGTATTTTATTCCCTCCTCTAAATTTACGTTTCCATCTCATTCATTTTTTATTTTCGAACCAAATCAAATTGAATAGGCATATTCTTTTTTAGGCAATTTTACTATCTCTTGAATGAAATTTGATTTCTCTAAAATGTCCTCTAACTGCCCCTCACTATGGACGTAAATACCACCTGCATATGAACTGTACGCCTTTTTCTCAGTTATTATCGCTAAATTGTTATTTTCCTTTCTAAAATCACCCTCCACTCCTTTTTGAAATGATAAACTTTTAGTTGTTGAAACATAAAGTTGAATTAAAGATACTATTTCAACATCATCTGATTTTGCAAAGCACTGTATTTCATTTAAAATCATTTCATCTTGTAACGGAAGAAAGTCTTCTACTTCTAACTTCTCTCCTTTATGAAAGAAGTTTTGAAGTTCAGGAGTATAGAACGAAAGATTTTTCTCCTCTATCATTTTAAAAATTGTTTGCAGCAATATATCTTTTCCTATCACAAACGGATGGCCAAATCCATTATTGTAAAGCCCTTCTTTCATTTTCATTAATTGTTCGATGAAGGGGATTCCCGATTCTTCAATAACAAGTTTACCGTCAATTAAACGCATGTTAGCAATCAATCCTTCTATCTGTAAACCTTCTAATTCAAGCGATGAGTAATATAAATCTCTATTCCAAAAATCTAATTGATCCATTCCTAATGAATTAAATAAGAGCTCATCTATAATTGGAAAAACTCCATCTTCTGTTAAAGCTTTCGTTACATCATCTAATAATCTAGGTGTTTGATTTAAAATCGTACGTATTTCTTCGTCCTCTTGAATGATTCGTACCGTCCACTCACTATGATTTTCACCCGATATTTGCTGAAAAAAATGTGAATATGGCCCATGTCCAACATCGTGTAGAAGGGCTACAGTAGATACTAGCTTTCGTTCATATTTCGATAAATGTATGTCACCAATCTCAGTAAGATGTTCTATCACTTTATTTACTAGTGCATATACACCTATCGAATGTTCTTCTCTTGTATGTATTGCGTTCTCATGTAAAAAATAAGTATGTCCTTGTTGTTTAATATACGCCAACCTTTGAAATGCTTTTGTATCTATCAATCGAAGGATATCTCTATCACGAATAGAGATTGGTCCATAAATCGGATCTGTAATATACATACGTTCTCCTCCTATTTTTGTAAATGAAAGGCCTATACCATTATACTTAATTTTCAGTCTATTATCATTGATATATGAGAAATTTTTAATAATCTTTTCATTAACCCTTCATGAAAACGTGGCTTATATACTTTACTATAATACTTATGAGAGACATAAAAAAGTTGAAATAGCAATCCCCTATGCAAATAAGGTATAATCTACACATAGTGAACCTTTTATGTGATTAAATAAAAGGTTCTTATACTCAAAAATTCATAAACTAGAAGGTGCAACAATGTTAAGTAGTTTTATTCATTCAGTATTAACGTTTTTTGAAGGATTAGGTTATTGGGGCATTATGCTTGGACTTATGATTGAGATTATCCCAAGTGAAATTGTCCTTGCTTATGCAGGATACTTAGTATTCAATGGAAGTATCTCATTTATAGGCGCAGTTGTATTCGGTACAATTGGCGGTGTTATTGCCCAAATCTTTATTTATTGGCTTGGACGATACGGCGGACGCCCTATATTAGAACGTTATGGAAAATATATTTTCATACATAAAAAACAAATAGATGCTGCAGAAGATTGGTTTAATCGTTACGGAACTGGCGTCATTTTTACAGCACGCTTCATTCCAGTAGTGCGTCATGCGATTTCAATTCCTGCTGGTATTACAAAAATGCCATTACTACGTTTCACTACATTAACAGCACTTGCGATTATCCCTTGGTCTATTATTTTCATTTATTTAGGTGAAAAACTAGGTGAAAATTGGGAGAATATTAACGATATTGCTGGTCCGTATGTGAAATCATTCGCAATTGGTGGCGTCGTACTTATACTTTTATACTTCGTTATAAAAAAATGGACAAAAAAGCGTAAAAATCTTACTTAAGAATATAACAAAAACCGCTATAAATTCATTTGGAGTTATAGCGGTTTTTTATTTATATTAATCTTCAGGAATTATATAACACCTTTCCATCTACATTTACATGGATAAGCAACCATTCAATCATTTCTTTCGTATATTATCTCAAAAAGGAGTGATTCCTCTATGCATTGGCAGCAAAAAATACCATACTTAATCGGACGCCCTATCGGTATTTCCTTCATAAATGGACAAGGAACTTCTGGTGTATTAT
The DNA here is from genome assembly GCF_003946765.1 of Bacillus sp. 2D03. NCBI lineage: Bacteria > Bacillati > Bacillota > Bacilli > Caryophanales > Bacillaceae > Bacillus > Bacillus sp. 2D03. Next base: position 345,762 of record NZ_RPSJ01000002.1, read on the forward strand.
GTTCAGCGCACGATGGTCAATTATATGTGTATGAATACCTTTATCAAGCCCAGTTCGCAATGAAACATTATGATTATAGACAGGTTCAAGATATACATGCATTCCCAAATTGTCCTCACCAAAATCCTCTATACTAAAAAAATCAGAACGGCTCATAGCCATTCCGATTTCTATACTTTATTTCTCAGAATTAAATTTCTGCACTGCTTCATCAAAATAAATCCAACCTTTCCAGCCCAAATGAATTGTATCTTTTAAGAAATACTTATCATATTCATGACCAGAGAAATCAACTACTGGATATCCTGCTTTCTCAACCTGTTCTCGAACTTTTTTATAATACACTTCACGGCGTTCTTTCGGGAAGCCAGTATAATCATACCAAGGCCCATTTACAGGTACAGAAATAAAGAGTGGTTTGACATTTTTCTCTTTAAATAAATCTAAAATAATTTGTAAATCATCGTATTCTGGTGATTCATCATATGTTTCATTTGCTCTAAAGTTTTTTAAACCTTTTAGTTTTTTCTTCAGATTATTCTTATGATAATACGGATTTTCAATTCCGAATGTATTTGTAGTAGACTCCGCTTTCCCTTCTTGTTCTGCGTGTTTACGTGCGTCTTCCCAAGAAATTGAACGCAGTCCGATATTTGTTTTCTCTTTCATCGGTTCGATTTTAAATAAAGAGTTAAATAAATCTCTATGATCTAAAATATTTCGATGCATATAAGCAAGTGGTTTAACTAAACCTGCTTTTATGTTATGTTTCGTATCATTATATACAATACCTTCTAATGAATTTTTTAATATATCATCTTCTTGAACAACTTTATAATCTAATAGCCGTTTCGCGATTTGCTTCTTCATTTCTGGATTTATCTCATCATTAAAAATAAAATGATATGCTTGTTGTTTGGAGAAATTATTAGTGAAATCCCCTTGTGATACACCAGTCTTTGTAAACCATTGTGGTGAAAGAACAAAGACTACTTTTTTACCTTCTAATTCATCCATAGTAGATGTCATATTTAAAATATGAGCTAAACTTTGTGTACCACCAGTTCCAATTAAAAACGGTGTAAAACCAGCTGGATTTACTTTGAAATAATTAGACGGATGATATGCATCCATTCGTAAAAATTCTGATGAACCGTACATCGGTAAATACTGTGAATTCTCTAACATTTTTTGCTGTAAGAAAACACTTTGTAATTTCTCTTTTTGTAAAGAAGTTGCCGCATCTTCTACCTTCTTATCACTAATAAGCGACACTAAACTTTTCGATGGGATTAGAATGATAATGAAAAAAAGCACACACGCTAAAATTATAGGACCAAAAGCATGCTTCATTTTCATCTTCTGTCCCTCTTTCTATCGTTATTAAATTGTAACCCTTGTTTTTGACACGTCATCTTTTCTCTCCTTTTTCTCTATACATGTTCCATTCTATTTATCTATTATATACATGTATGTATTTCCTTACTTGTTCTATTAAGTCCTATATAAATAGCACAAAAAAATGTTTCCATAGAAACACGTTAATTATACAAGATTCTACATAAATTTCACACTGGAATTTTAGTAATAATTTTATTTTTTAACAATGAAAACACATATGAAATGTCTAGAATTCTTTGGATGATGTATGGAGTTCAAAATATGATAATAAGCGCCCGCTATGATCAACTTCATGGGTATATATAAACCCGAGCTTTCGTAAAAGTTTTTTCGAGCTCTCATTTTCTACTTTAACTCTAGCAATTATTCTTGTTACATTCAAAGTCTCTATTGCATATTTGATGGAAGCCTCTGCTGCTTCTAATGCATACCCATTCCTCCAATGTTCTGGGTCAAGGAGATACATAATTTCTATTTCACCTGTTTCATCTACCTTTCTTAAACCACAATGTCCTAAAAGCTTTCCTGTTTCACTATTAAATAACAACCATACTCCGAATTCAAACTGTTCCCAATGTAAGATAAGTTGCCCGATATAGTCATTTGTTTCTTCCTTCGACATTCCTCTTGATTTAGCCAGCCATTTGCCAACAGTATCTTTTTTTAATATGTTATAAAACTGATCAATATCTTCTACAATTGGTTTCCTCATGAATAATCTTTTTGTATAAATTACTTTCTCTTCTTCAAACATAGACATCATTTTCCCTCCAAATACTGTTTACAGACTAATAAATTATACCATGAACTATTTTTCTAACTTTAAATAAGAAAAAACAGACTATCACATACGTGAAGTCTGTTTCCCCATTCTTTTATTTTTGTAAATCTGCCCATTTTAAACTTGTAGCTGGACCAAATTGATGTACATATAAATCTTTCACATATGGTTTTTGTAAGTATGATAATCCGCGCTGGAATACCGGTGCAATTACTGCATCATCAAGTAGCATTTTTTCAGCATCTTGCATTGCTTTCCAGCGAGCCTTTTCATCATTACCTAATTCTGTTTTAATCTTCTTAATTAATGCATCATATTCTGGATTTGCATATTCTGTATTATTGACGCTACTTCCAGAAAGGAATACTTCTAAGTAAGTCATTGGATCCGGATAATCTGGTAACCAGCGTGATAACGACATTTCATATTCTTTCTTCTTCTCAAGTGCTAATTTTTGCGTATGTGGTTGTAATTTCACATTCACTTTTAATCCTGGTAAGTTTTTCTCAAGCTGCTCTTTAATGTACTCTCCAACTTTTTTAAAGTTTTCTAAGTCATAATTTAATAGTTCTAACGTCACTTCATTTGTACCTGTCTCTTGTTTCGCTTTCTCCCAATATTCCTTCGCCTGTTTTACATTTGTCTTATTAAACTCGCCAGCCGTACTTCTAAAATCTTTCTGATCTGGGCCCTTTAAAAATCCTTTTGGTACGTAATAGTTTGCTGCAACCGATCCATCATTTAAAAATGAATCTGCGAGCCCCTTCTTATCAAAAACTGTACTTAGCGCAAGACGTGCATTTTTATTTTTAAGAATTGGTACATTTTCATTAAATCGGAAGAAGTACATAACTGGATCTGTATATTGTTTTAGCTCTTTATTATTTTTATATTTATCTACGAATTCTGTAGAAATAACAGCTCTATCAACTTTATCTGTTTCATATAAATTTACCGCAGTTGAAATTTCTTTTACAATTTGATAGTTTACTTCATCTAACTTCACTTCTTTTTTATCCCAATACTTATCGTTTTTCTTCATTGTAAAGCTAGCTTCATGCTTCCACTCTGATAATGTAAACGGTCCATTATATACCGCTTTATTTGCTTCTAAGCCGTATTTATCACCTTGCTCTTTCGCATATTTTTCGTTAATTGGATAGAAGGATGGTAAAATTAATAATTTCGTAAAATACGGTACAGGGTGTTCTAGCTCTACGACGAATGTTTTATCATCCTTCGCTTTTACTCCTAATTCATCTAGACCTAGTTGTTTTTTATTTATCTTCTCAGCATTTTTTACATCGTACGCAATGTATGCATATTGAGAAGCTGTATCTGGATTAATCAATTGCTTCCAAGCGTATACGTAATCATGAGCGGTTACTGGATCTCCGTTAGACCATTTCGCATCACGCAATTGGAATGTATATGTCTTTCCATCTTTACTCACTTCATATTTTTGTGCGCCGGCTTCAATTACTTCATCATTTTTCGATAGACGGAATAGTCCTTCCATTACGTTATTCAAAACGTTAAACGAGACTGCATCTGTTACTTTCCCTGAATTTAACGACGGAATTTCACCCGTTTCTAGTAACTGTAATACTTTCTTCTCATCTTTCGGCTTTGTTGCAGTTTTTTCTTTTGCGCAACCAACTAAAAATGAAGAAACTAATAGAGTACTAACTAATGAGTAACGAACAACTTTTTTCATTTAAAAACCCCCTCTATTTTTAAGGTAAGTAACGACGAGCACCAGCGTATTCTTCTATATATCCTGGTGTATTTAGCGGTATAATCTCTACCGATCTTTCAGCTCTTGGTGAGTGAATCATATTGCCATCACCAATATACATTGCAACGTGATGGACACTACCTTTCCCTTGATCATGTGCAAAGAAAATTAAATCACCTTTTTGTAGATTTTCTTTATCAACTGCAACTCCTGCTCTTGATTGCGGTCCAGAATCTCGCGGAATTGTAATGCCGTGCGATTTGTAGATTGTATGCGTGAAGCCAGAGCAATCAAATCCAAAACCACTTGTACCAGCCCATATATACGGTAATCCTAAAAACATTTTCCCTGTGTTAATTAAATCATCAGCCGCCGGAGTTGGAATATCAGTTTGAGATTGGTAAACTGTTCCATCATTTTTACGTATCCATGCTTTTTGACCATTTGGCAACAATACACGGTATGAAATTGTGTCTTCACTTAATAGCGGCAGTCTTGTATTATAACTGACTTCAAGTGATTTATGTTTTTCAGAAGGGTTTATATATAAAATCGCTGTTGGTTTGGTTATTAAGACAAAAGGTTCATTTGTTTTATCTGCAAATTCTTGATTATATGTTAATTGTTTTTCAGGTATCCAGCCCGGATAACCTTCTTCATTTCGTGGTGTTGGCTGTCCATGCACTAATACCTTCACCCATTCGCCTTTCTTATCAATAACAGTTACTTCTTGACCGAGTAACGCTTGTGTTTCTAATTTATTTGCATTTGTTAACCATAGTTTCTCGTCAAGTGTCATTGATTTCGTCCATTTCCATAGATCCACTGGATTTGTTGCACTCGGTGTATCGATTGGCCTTAATGAATCAGGTACTGTCCATAACGTTGCAGCAGATACATCTATAAATGCTTTATTATCCTTCTTTTCTTCAGCATTTGCCGATGTAAACGATGAAAATATAAATAAAGTTGTTAAAAATGCAGTTCCTACTTTTTTCATATTTATCCCCCTTAAAAGATAGTTTACTAGTCTCTTCTCCTAAAACTTACTATTCACTGCCGATTGAAGGTTTATCTTTGATCCAGAATAAGTCATTCCTTCTGGCTCTTCCATTAACCAAAGCGGTGCATCAAGATCAAAATAATGAATATTAGGATGCGCTGCCGCTAAATGCGCAACAGCACTAACGGAAAGTGAAGACTCCATCATGCTGCCCACCATACACTTCACACCAGCTGTTTCTGCGATATCTGCAATACGCCATGCTTCACGTATGCCACCACACTTCATTAATTTAATATTAATGAAGTCTGCATATCTTCCTTGAACGAGCTTTAATGCGTCACTTGCTGAAAATATACTTTCATCGGCCATAATTGGCGTTTGCACACGATCTTTGACGTACTTTAACCCATCCCAATCTTTCGCGTGTACTGGTTGTTCAATAAATTCTATATTTAAATTACGATTTTCCATCTCTTGAATGATAGAGACCGCTTCTTTTGGACTCCAACCTTGATTCGCATCTAAACGTAATGTCGTATTTCTTGGTACCACATTTCGAATTGCCTCAATACGTTCCAAATCTAAATGCGCCTCTTTACCCACTTTAATCTTTAATGTTTGAAATCCTTTTTCTATATGTTTCTTCGCTTCTTTTGCCATTAATACAGGTTCATCCACACTCACTGTAATATCGGTATGAATTTTTTTCTTCCCGCCTAACAATGCATATAACGGCACATTTTGATATTGGCAATATACATCATATAAAGCGATATCTACCGCTGCTTTCGCACTTGAATTTCCAATACAACTCATTTGAATGTCCTGTAATAACTGCTGAAACTGAATGATATTTTGACCAATTAAACATGAACGCATCGGTCCTAAAATCGCTTCTTCTATTCCGCTGGTGAAATCCCCCGTAATAACTGGCGTTGCGGCTGCAGCCCCCTTACCAATCACTCCTTCGTCTGTATGAATATAAACATCTATACTTTCAATTTCTGTTACAGTACGAAGTGCGGTTTTAAACGGTGTATGCAGTTTTACACGTCTACGATTTACTTTTACATCTGTAATTTTCATTTTGTTCATCCTTTCGTTCCCCAATGAAGTGAAATCTTAATCCACCGGAGATTTATACCCACGAATTATTAGGTAAACCCATTGGACATTTACTCTTCTATCACTCTACTTTGTTTTCGTTTACTTTTGATGTAGAACGATAATGTGAAATAAAAAAATCCAGCCATAAGAATGATTCTTACGGCTGGATTTTGTCTATGATTGAGTAGACAAAGCAGCAATCTGATTATATTTTTTCTGTGCATCTTTTAGCGCTACAAGTAACGCTTTTTGAGAAGAACCGAAATATCGGTTCTTTACTTCCATTACTAATGCCGGGTCATTTATATTTTTATGTAGAAATAAATATTTAACAAATTGAGATGTTAATGCAATTGTCGCTGAGCAGTCTGCATCTACAATTTCCCCTGTATCCTTAACAAGTATAAATGCTACAAAATAGCTTTTAAACTTTTCAGTAATGGGATTATTTTGAGGTGCTTTCGCATCCCCTACGATATAAATTGTATTTGAAGCGTACACAGCTATCTTCCTTTCTTATACGAGGATAACGGGTTTCTTAATAGTCGTATGAGCGAGGAACTCAACGTTGATTAAAAAATGTATCCGCTTACCTTTTATTATAATATAATTGACAGAATTTTAACAACATTTATTTCAGTGCATATTCCATATTTATGAAAATAGCTTAAACTCTTCATTTCTACAATATGTGATTGTTCCTTGTACCATGACATTCATACATAAAAAACTGCACCCCCAATTGTTAGACGGCGTCTAACAATTGGGGGTGCAGTTCAATAGCTAACTGTTTTTTATTACTTTGGCATCACAAATATAGTTTCATTTGACTTAGAAAATTGATACTCTTTTCTCGCTAACTTCAAAATTTCTTCCTCATCGTCTGTTAAATTTTCTATGTTAGTCTTTAAAGAATCTTTATCTTTCTTTAAAGATACTAATTGTTTCTTTTGATCCGTAATCGTATCTTTCTTTTTATCAATTACTTCTTGTTGTTTCGTTAAAATATATTGAACATATAGAGTAGTTGCCGCAATAAAAAGGACCATTAAAATAAGTCGCCTTAACTTCTTTTTATTTACCCTACGCTTGTCACTAGGTTGTGATAATTGCTCTGGTATATTAGGAACATTTACTCGCTCGAGTTTCCTCATTCAAATCCCCCTAACCCATATTTTTCACTACCATCGGCACGTTTTCTTACTAAACTAAATTCTATTCTTATAAAATAAACTCCTTCACAAAAATATCCCATAAATTAACCAATTAAAGATAGCATTCGACGACATTTCCATATTTACACCGATTTTTTTTATACATGCTGCTATAAAATAGTAGTTTCTGTAATTCTTTTTCTACTATTGTAGAAGAGTTTTTTCACACACAAAATTCCTTCCCCACATATCCATGTTATAACATGCTTACAAGGAGGGGGAATATGCATTACCGCACATTAGGTAAAACTGGAATAACTGTTTCTGAAATAGGTTTTGGCGCATGGGCAATCGGTGGTGATGAATGGGGACCTGTTAACGATAAACAATCTATAACCGCTATAAAAAAAGCAATTGAATGTGGTGTGAATTTTATTGATACTGCGGATGTGTATGGTTTAGGACATAGTGAAAAGTTGGTGGCTACCGCGATTAAAGGACATCGTAATGATATTATCCTATCAACAAAAGGTGGTTTAATCGGACATCACTACGACCTTAATGGAGTTCCTGTATATGATACTCCCGAAAAAATCATCGCCGTATTCGAAACAAGTTTACAACGTCTTCAAACAGATTATATTGATCTTTATTTTTGTCATATTTGGTGGCATAATCGTAGAGAAACAGAAGCATTTCTACGTGCATTTGACATATTAAAACGTGATGGCAAAGTAAGAGCAGTCGGTGTTTCGACTCATGATTTACAATACATTCATCATTTCAATAACAACAACGAAATTGATATCGTACAACTTGATTACAATATATTAAATCGAAAACCGGAAAAAGATATATTACCATTCTTACAAGAGAAAAATCTAGGAGCTGTTATTCGTGGTCCATTAAAAATGGGCATTTTAACTGGAAAATTCACAAATAAAACAATTTTTCCAGATGGAGATTTACGCAAAGATTGGCCAAATGAAACTTGGTTTCAAGAAGACTTACAAACCGTAGAGAAACTTCGGTTGCTCTCAAATAAAAATCAAACCCTAGGGCAACTTGCACTTCGCTATGTACTCTCTCATCCGGCAGTAAGTGTTGTAATTCCTGGTGCAAAAACAGGAACACAAGCACAAGAAAATGCAAATGCATCTGTTCGCCCTATTTTGAGTGATGAAGAGCTTAACTATATTCATTCAATATAAAAAGCCCAATCCGGGCTTTTTATATTGGCAAACTAATATCATACTCCATTCGCTTCGCTGTGTCCTCCGCAACATACACACCTAACAAGTTTTTCACAATATGAAATGCCATATTAATTCCAGCTGAAATTCCGGCAGATGTTATAATATGTCCTTCATCTACAAACTTTACATTTTCTATAACTTCAACATTTTGAAACTCATTTTTAAACTTTTCAATACTAGCCCAATGTGTTGTTGCTTTTAAACCTTCCAGTAAACCTGCTTTCGCCAGTAATAGCGCTCCTGTACAAACTGAAGTCATCAGCTTTACTTCTTTCATTTGTTGGCGAATCCATTTTATTACTATTTCATTTTTTATTTCATATTTTCTAGCACCTAGCCCACCTGGAATTATTAAAATATCCACTGGTGGTAAATTTTCAATACTATAATCTGGCTGTACCTTCAATCCATTCCTTGCTGTAATCATTTCCCCATTCTCGCTAACTGTATAAACAGTAAATGTTTTTTCTTCATTCACCTCAGTTACAGAAAAAACTTCAAATGGCCCTGCAAAGTCTAACACTTCTACTTCATTAAATAAAAATATACCAACACTCCATTTATTCATCATAAGTTCACTTCCTGTTTCAAATGATGTAAAAGGTGATTATATCCTTTTTCTAATGCAATATCATACGCTGTTTTCCCATCATTTTTCTTAATCATCTTATTAGCTCCATTTTTAAGGAGCAACATAATTATTTCTTCATTTCCTAATAATGCTGCTTCGTGGAGTCCTGTCCAGCCACCACTTTGCATAATATTTACATCTGATCCTTTTTCAATTAAGAAAGCGACAAGTTCACTTTGCTTGTTCGCAATTGCCGCTTGCAAAGTTGTATTTTCATTTTCGTTTTTCGCTCTACTATGTATATCTGCACCGCTTTCTAAAAGAAAACTCGCTATTTCTTTCTGTCCAAAATAAGCTGCTAAATGAAGTGGTGTCCAGCCATCTTCACTACATTCGTTAACAATACTTGGACTCGCCTTTATAAACTTCACTACTTTTTCCTTATTACCACTTATAACAGCTTGTGCTATTGATTGTAAATGCTCCATAATAATCTCCCATCCTTCAAAATATTTAAGCATCTCCTTCTACATGTTCTATTAATTATTATATTTTCCTTTTAAAATCTTAAGTTTACATAATAATATTATATATATTACTTTTTTGTGCTTAATGCTGAATAGCAATAATGTTAAAAATACTACCTTTAAACAATGAAGACCATGATTTCATTAGAGTTACTGAAAAAGCAAGCAAAAAACTATACACATAGTTTTCATCATATTTGTTCAGTTGCATGAACTAAAACAGGTAATGTTTATTCTGCTATTTATGCTTTCAACATATCAAATAATATTATTCCAATAAAAAAACAATCCATTTTTAAAATGGATTGTTTTTTTATTTCTGTTTTATGCGGTTTATTTTATTTTTGTATTTTCAATGATGAAATAATTACATTTACAAAAATGAAACGCTACTATCTTAGCCCCTCTTATAGTAAGTTTTTCGTTTGAAAACAAAAACACAATTTCACCTTACGATTGAAAAAACATATGTAAAAGTTTCTAAAACAGCTGCCTTATCATACTAATCTATAGCAATTCTGTCTTCTTCCCTTACCTGTTTCCTTTAACACATACGATTTTAAAACTAGCGCCGTTAATGAATCTGTTAATGTTTTATATGATAAATTTGATAATGCCAATAGATCGTTCGTATATAACATTCTATGCTTCTCTAATAATAATAGTACTAATCGTTCAGACGGTTTTAATGCCTCATCACTTTCTAGTATAAAGTCTATATTTTTCATTTCTCTAATTATTACTCCTTATATAAAAAAATACTTTAGACGCTTATTTAATATAAAAATAATACATAACAAAATTATAAATATATTAAAATAGCACCATCTAAAAACACTATTATACTATAACATAGAAGTAGTGTTTACCCAAATAGGAAATGCTTTTTTATATCGCTTATAACATTTTTGCAAACCTACATAATATTTTGTACCATTACCCGCCAAGTTTTCTTCTAATTTTGCTGGTCATCCCGATGTATTTGTAATCAATGAAGTTCTTCTAAATTTATAAACAAATAAAAAACGGTTCGTCTATCATGCCCTAAACATGAATGACAACCGTTTTCCAGCTTCTTCTTAATTAACATGTTCTATCTTAAATATTTCTTGCAATATGCGGCTTACTGTAATGACTTGTTTCACCGCCACCTACTACTACTTTACCGCCTTTTTCGAAAATTAATAATTTACTTGAACCATCTGCAAGAAGCACTATTACTTCAGCATTATTACTTGTTGCTACATAAATTACATAACCACTCTTTGATATACAAGTTTCCCAATTCGAATCAAATTCTGATCTTACTACACGATTTGAATACACTTGATTTTCAATTCTATCTTGTTCTACGTTTTCCAAATTGATTCCTCCCACTTCACTAAAATAGCATTTATAGGAAAATAACAGCCCTATATAAAATAGTAGCCGACTTTAACATAAATAGTATGTGTAATTAGTAGGAGAATGCTTGGACAACGAAAACGAAATAGACTTCAAAAATTTCACAATTGAAACTTCTCTTTAATCATTTCCGCTACTTCTTTTGCACTCAAATACGTGTTATTAATTTTTATATACTCTTCTTTTTCAATTTCACCATGAAGAGAGTTTAATCTATGCTTTTTCATCGTTTCTTTCAAATTATTTTCAGACCACTCAATATCTCTTTTTTTCGGTTTATGTTCTAATCTATTCGGGCTTTTATTTCGTTCTAATCTTTCATCTAATTCCGCTTCCAGCTCTACAAAATACACTGTCCCACCTTTTGATTCAAAAATACTTTCTACATGATGTATATAATTCCAATCCGCTTGGAGGTCAAATGCCCATATATACGTAAAAATCATTCCAGATAAATCACTTTTAGATACTTCTTCAAATATTTCATTACGAAATAAACTTACTAGTCTTTTTGCTTCTTTCGTACTGTAATCAAAAATTGGACTTACTAAATCAATTGTCATGTGGTTATGAAAAAGTTTTAAACCGGTTAATGTTGCTAATTCTTGCCCCACTGTCATTTTTCCAACTGCTTGTGGGCCAAATATTAATATAAGTTTCATTTATTTCCCTCCAATCTTTCTCTATAAACCATTACATAAAATTAAAAATAAGGCAGCCGATTTTAAATCGATTGCCTTATTTTTTATTCATAGTTTTAGTTCTATTCTTTTCGCATAGCTTCAAAAGTAATCATTTGATTTGCATTTGACGGTTCTTTTTCATAATCATATTCAGCAGAGCAAGTAATGTTAGAGAAACCTATACTTTCTAACAGAAGTTTAAACTCTTCTATTCCACACCAACGTACCGCAAAGCGTTGTAGTTCTGTTTGTACTAACTGTCCTTTACTCCACTTTTCATATTTCAAATATGATACAGTAACTTGGTTCAGCCAATCTATTTCAATTGATTTATTTTCTAATGTGATTCCGTCTCCACTCGGCAAAGAGAAAGTCGATGTATGAATTTCCCCAGTCTTCCAGTCATGCGGAAGCATAATATCTACGATTAATCGTCCATCTGGATTAAGATGTTCATAAAAACATTTCAATGCATTTATAGAATCCACACGATTTTCAATTAAACAAAAAGATCCAGTAGGAATGATAATTGCGTCATATTTATGCGGAAGTGAAAATTGTTGCAAGCTTCCTTCATATAAATTAGGATGTAAGCCTCTCTCTTTACAGCGCTTACGGCAAGAATCTAGCATTTCAGGTGAATAATCTATCCCATCCACTTTAAAACCAGCCTCTAGAAGCGGAATGATGACACGCCCTGAACCTACTGCAGCTTCGAGGATTCTTCCTCTACAATCTTTTAAACGTTCTTTGTAATACTCAATATCACCATTTAAAGAATAACCGACTGGTTTTGTGTAATCATACAGTTCCGTACAAAGTGTACTATAAAAGCTAAACATTTATTTTCTCCTCCGTTTTTACGTACGGAAGATTTCAATTCAACTAATCTTCCTGTACCTCTAATTTTAATGATATTTCGAAAGAGCTGACTGTCATAATATATCACTCACTTTCCATAGAATATAATGATATTGTATTACATAACCTTCCAATTTAAAATATAAAAATTAAAAATTCAGACTACAAATTAAAGAGCTTACTTTAGTAAGTTCTTTAGAAAAAATATTTATTTCACAATCGGCAATGTCACTTCACTTAATTTCACTGTAAGTTTCGTGCCAGCTTTCGGTCTAATTGTATAATCATAATCACTTGCAATTAAAACAACTCCGATTTGATGCCCCACTTTAAATACATAATCATCTGGCTGCATGTCCCATGTAAATGTATAATCTTTGCCCGGTTGAATCGCTGTTGAATTTTCTATACTCTTTAAGTTTTGTGGATCCATCCAGCCTCTCGTTACGATTTCCGGCTTCGCTCCTCCATAGTCAACAAGTAATGCTGTTAAATTTGATACAGATCGATCAATATTTCCTGTAATTGAAATCTTTGGTGTACCACTTATACGCGTATCTTTTTGCAGTACAGGCATTGTATATACTAATCGATTTGCTACTTCTAATTCTGGGTTTGCTACTAATTGGTTTGATTTCATTTGTGCATCATCTAAGACTGAGAAAACTTTATTAGCCGCTCCCATACTTAATGGTAAATTGACTGATTTATTACTTAAATACATACGGATTTTTGAAGGTACAGCCGCTGGATCTGGCCAATTTTTTATCTTTTGCCACGTTTTATTTTCTCGTTGCACATCAACCATTGGTTCATCCATAATTCCATTTTCAATTCCGTACAACCAATAATCTAACCATTTATTTTGTGTTTGCTGCCAGTTATTACTTGATGTCCCACCATGACCACCTTGGTGTAGCCACATTTTACGAGGAACATTATTTTCCGCAAGTGCTTCCCACCATTGCGCGAACTGTTTCGTCTTAACATTCCAATCGTTTAAACCATGAACAACAAATACACTCGCTTTTACATTTTTAGCATCTTTTACATAGTTACGTTTATCCCAAAAATCATTATAATTACCTGTTTTTCGGTCTTGTCCAGCCGTTAATTCTTTTATAACTTGTCCGCAAACTTCAGGATTTTCCCTTGTCAGTACTGCTTCTGCCATATTATCTGTATCTTCTCCTTGATATCCGCCTGGAGCAATGACTGCACCATTTGCACGATAATAATCATACCAACTACTAATTGCTGCGATTGGAACAATTGTTTTTAAACCTTCGACTCCAGTAGTCGCAACAGCATTTGGTAAAGTACCATTATAGGAAACTCCAGTCATACCTACATTTCCTGTAGACCAATTTGCCTGAACTTCCTCACCCTGTTCTGTAAATGCTTTCGCGCGACCGTTTACCCAATCAATAACAGATTTTGTCCCGAGTATCTCTTGTTCATCTCCAGTTGTAGGGCATCCATCTGATTTTCCAGTACCGATACTTTCGCCTAGAATAACTGCATAACCTCTTGGCACGTAATAGTTCCCATACGAACCAAGATTAACCGCTCCATACGGTTTTCCTTCATACGCATATAATTCTTCATCTACATTATATACAGGAACAGCTTTTAATCCAGATCGATATGGACTCATTTCATAAATAACAGGAACTTTCACATTCGGATCTGTCTTTGGACGCATAACTTTTATCGATACTCTATCTTTCTTACCGTCTCGATCACTATCAACTTCTGTCTCTACATATAAATTTTCGATAATAGCTTCATCGAGAGAATAAATCGGCTTTGTCATCCCATTTTCTAATTCAATTTTCGTATTTTTAATCTCTTCCTTCTTCTCTGCATGCACATTCATAGTAAAGCTAGGTATAATTGTTGCAGATAGCATTGCTGACAGTGTAATTGCCATTTTCTTTTTACTCAAAATGTTCCCTCCCCTTATTCGTTCTCTTTTACTATATAACAAAATAACTGAAAATTCAGTTTTATTTTTATATAAAAGTTGAGAAACTCAAAGATTTCTTATTAAGTAAAATTTAATGCAGGTATGAAAGTATTTTCCCGCTTCCTCCTTCTTTATAAAGTAAAACTTTAATCAGCCCTCACCAATTGGGCGTTTACGAGCAGCAGGGTCACTTCTTTGCTTTCGCTGAATTTTGAGGTGGGGTCTTACTGCCCGGCAAATAGCGGGATAAATAGAGAAAAAGACAACCGATATTTCTATCGCTTGCCTTACATTCCATTTATTATTTTTCTAACTCTTTAAAGGTATCTTTCAAGTCTTTATCAGATACCTTTATATCTGCATTTTTAAGCAGTTCTCTAGTAACTTGTTGATGGAATTGAGGATCTTGTATACGTTGCTGTTCTAATTCTTTACGAATATTCTCTTTCTCTTCCTCATACGGTTTAAGCTCTTTTTTATCCGTTAGCTTAATAATATGATATCCGAAAGAAGATTTAACAGGTTCACTCAATTGACCAACTTCTAACTTATACGCAGCATCCTCAAATTCTTTCACCATCATACCAGGTCCAAATTCAGATAGTTCCCCACCTTTTTCTTTAGAACCTGGATCCTCTGAATATTGTTTAGCCAATGCCGCGAAATCTTCGCCACTATTTAATTTTTCTTTAATTTCTTTTGCTGTCTTTTCATCTTTTACTAAAATATGGCTAACTTGAAGCTTTGGCTTATAATGATCTTTAATATCTTTTTCCGTTACGGTTGCTTTAATAGCTTTTTCAAAAGCAAAAGTAAGCTTTAATTTCTCTTTCAACTGATCTTCATTTTTCACACCATTAGATTCCATATATGTATTAAAATTATCGCCCATCTTGTCTTTTAATTCTTTTAGTTGTTTCGTTACCTCTTCATCCGTAACTTTATATTTATCATTTAATACTTTTTCTACTACCATTTCAGATAAATTCTGTTTACCGTAGTTTTCTTTGAATTTTTTGTTAAAATCACTTTCTGAAATGCTTCCTGATTTTGTCGTTACAATATTATCTGATGAACCACATGCAGATAAAGATAACGTCATACCCATTAAAATGCTACCAATTACTAATTTCTTTCTTTTCAAATCTGAATACCTCACTTCATTAAATTCAAATATAACTATGTAAATATAACGTTTTCCTGTGAACTTCACGTGAATTTAATGAAAGTAGAACATTTGCTAATTCTCCATTTAATACATCAATTTTGAAAATTATGGTGATTCATCCTGTATCGCTAATCTCTAAAGCTGCAAAAAGGACTAATATTTTCATTAGTCCTTTTTCACATTTATATAAAATTGAATTTCTCTATCTATAGAGGAAACTCCATATTCAAAACCATGCCTTTCTAAAATACTTTTCACTATCGCTAGACCTAATCCTGTACCTGATTTTTCTTTACTACGAGAAGATTCTAGTACATAAAAAGGCTCCCAAATTTTCTCGATATCCTTAATTTTATCCGTAGGAATGCCATTTTTTATTTGGAAATATATACTTTTATTTCTATCTTCTAATGTAATTATTATGTTTTGATTTGCTGTATATTTTATCGCATTAGAAATTAAATTTTGAAACACCATTCTCATTTTATTTAAATCTGCATAAACGATTGTATCGCCCGCATTACAATTTACTTGCAAGTTAATTTCTTTCGAATCCAATTCAATCTGATGCTTATCTAATATACTCTGGACCAGTGGTTCAATGGGGAATTCTTCTTTTTGTAAAATATCTCTTTCTAGTTTAGAAAATCGTAATAGTTCTTCAATTAAGTTTGATATTTGATCTGTTTGTTTAATAATTGTATCTACATAAGTCCCATCATCTAATCCATCTTTAATCCCCATAGAGTATGCTTTTACTAATGCGATCGGTGTCTTTAATTCATGCGTTATATCACCCATAAATTGTTTTAAATGTTCATTACGATCAGTTAAGTCTTGATGTGCTTCATGTAGTTTTTCACTCATGATATTAATACTATTGGCCAACTCTCCTATTTCATCATTCGTTTTCACTTTCGTTCTTTTAAACTGCAAATGTGAAATATCCTGAGCCACATCACTTAACTCTTTCAGTGGTGTCGTTATTATTTTTGAAAGTATCCACACAAGTAAAATAATAAGAAGGAGCGAGAAACATAGGATATATAAGTAAAATGTATTTAACGTATTTATAATTTCATTTGAATTCGCAATGGAAGTCCCAATTAAAATTATCGTATCATCTTTCGCAATATATTTAGCAAAAAAACTCGCTTTTACCTTTCCTTGATCGTACAGTTTATTCGATTGCCCTTCCGTCTTCACTTTCATAACTTCGTCTTTCGTAATCCAAAGCTTATTTAACGTTACTTTCTTTTTCGTAAGTTGCATGCGTAACGCGTCGTTCATAGCATCTTCTGACTGATTAATTGGCGTATACGCAATTGTAACATTATTTTCACTTTCAATTGTATGAATAACATCTTCTAAATCATTGACTAGCGCATTTTGTATTTGAGTTGTAAATTCATTTAAGTTTTCACGTGTTTTATAAATATTATATTTCGGCAGGAGAAAGTTAATTAATAATAAAGAAATTGTAAATATAAGAATAACGGTTAAAGAAATGCTGAGAAATAGCTTTTTCCCAAGTTTATTCACTTTGTTCCTCCAAACTATAACCCAGCCCACGATGCGTCTTAATAATATTTTCTCCAATTTTTTTACGCAGCCTTCTTACATGTGTATCAACCGTTCTCTCTTCTCCAAAATAGTCAAATCCCCATACAATGTCTAACAATTTTTTACGAGTTAAAATAGTTCCTTTATGATTTAAAAAGCATTTTATTAATTCGAGCTCTGTTTTTGTAATTTCTAACTCTATATCATTTTTATATACTTTATTTTTGGCGAAATTTATCTTTACATCTTGTACTTGAATAATATCATCATGCTGAATAAGTTTTTTCGCTCGTGTAATTAGTACTCCTGGATGAAATGGTTTTTTTACGTACTCATCTGCCCCACTTTGAAGCGCTGCTAATTCATCTTCACTTTCACTTTTCGCCGTAAGCATTAATACTTTTACGCTTGAATTCTTTTTTATTTCCTGACAGACAGTAATACCACTATGTTTCGGCATCATCCAATCCAAAATAGCTAAATCAATTTTTTCATCATAAAATATTTGAAGTGCTTCCTCTCCGTCTTTCGCTAATAATACTTCAAAGCCTTCTTTTTCAAAATAAGCTTTTAAAATCCTTAACATATCTTGTTCGTCATCTGCAATTAAAACTTTCATATTTTTTCCTCCATTGCCTTTAAACAAAAACCAATTGTATCATACAACATCTTTGTTACATGAATGTGACAGAAAAATATTTAAAGCTTTTGAGGGGATAGTAATGGTGAGGTGTTGTACTATGATAAAAAAAATCGGGGTCATTTCTCTTCTTCTATTTCTATTATCAACAAATGCGTTCGCAAATACAAATCAACAAATTGAAGTATTTGATTGTCAAAAAGAAATGGTCATTCAAAAACAATCTTTAGATCCAGTAATCCAAAAAGAAGCAGTTCAATACGCTAAATCAATTACTGGTCCATTTAAAAACTTAAATGTCGTTCCAAAAGATGGCTATATGATAAAAATCCCTTTATCTAAGCCGGTTTCTATTACTAATCAATGGTTACACACTACAATAGACGAAGTACTTATACTACTCCCACTAAAAGAAAAGCCTTATATTATGCTTTATGATGATGAAAATAATCCGCATTTTTATTATGTAAAAGGTAAACCAGGATTATTATTGAAACAAATGAAGGTTAAAACGTAATTGACTGAAAAGGAGTCACCTTATAAGCTAAATTTTAAAAGCTAAGGTGCTCTTTTTTATAATAACAATTTGGTAAATGAAATTATAAAAGTTGTTTCTAATATAAGGGTCGCACCTTCATATATATCAGCGATTTTTTAAGATATATCGATTTATCAACGAAAATACCTTTCCGTAGCTATTGTTTGGATAGCAATCTCTATAATACTTTGTAGTGACTTGATCCCTTATATAATCCCCCTTTCACAAATCCATTTGCAGTATAAAACACATCCCCTTGCTTCGTGTCAGTATGTAAAACAATCACTTCAAAATACTTTTCCGCATGACCTAATAGCTGGTTTAATAATAAGTTCCCTAACCCTATACGCCGATAATCCCTTAAAATATAAAATCTCCTTAACCGCCCAATCCTATTGTCTTTTATGTACGAATCTTTATTTAAACCTCCAACTCCGACTAACATATCCCCTTGGAAAATACCATATAAACATTCTCCAGTTTTATTGAATACATTTATTTTGTTTTTATATTCATTTATTAGCCTTATAAGGAAATTAAAGCCCTCTTCTTCACTGTCTTGAACGAGATGACTGAATTCATATTCCATTAAATTTTCTATTTGTTGAATATGTATATCTTTCAAGTCCACTCCCCCTAAGTACGAAAATACATAAAAATGCTCGAGAACCATTTATTCTGAGCATTTTTATGCTTATTACTTTATTTAATTCATAGTATGCATATACTTCACTTCATATGTAAATCGATAATACAGTCGATTAATTTTATTATGAAAATATAAGAGTCTTGTTACAATCTAGTGTGTCGTAAGGCTCTTTAAAGTTGTTTAATTCTTATTGAACTAAAGCATCTGTTTGTTTAAGTGTATACATTCACCATTTATAATTTCTCTCAAATATACTATCAGTTTATATATTCCTCATTCTTCTCTAACAGGTTCAAGATAAATTATAATTTGTTAATCGATATGTTTGTGTAACCACTGTTCAAATATCTTTAACTGTTCTTCGGTATGAAAGTAATGTTCACCCGTCTCCATAACTTCTAATTCACAACGATGTTTTTTTGTAAAATAGTTAATAGTTTCAAGTTCACACAGTTCATCCTTAGCTCCGTACATAATATATGTATCTGTATTCCATGTACTAATAGGATGCTCTTTTACATAGCATAAATAATCCCAATATAACTTTTGACCAATAGGTGTCTCTATAGTCATTTCTTTTTGCAAAAGCTCCGGTGTTACATTAAACCATTTCATCATATTTTCAATAATTCGTTCCATATTAACTACTGGTGATAAAAATAATGCCTTTTTTAGCACATCATTTTGATAAGCTAAAAGACTAAAATACGCCCCCATACTACATGCAAATACGTTTATTTCTTTCCAATGTACTTTTCCATAGTTCATAATTATAGATAATTCATTAACACAAAACTGTACTTTACAAGGAGTGTTATCATTTTTTCTTTCTCCATGCTCAGGTAAATCAAAGCTTAATACTTGATAACCTTTTCGATTGGCTTCTTCAGCTAATATTTGAATAACTGCATCTTCCTTATTTGACATATTTCCATGTACTGCAATAAAAACTTTTTCACTCTTCTCTCCCCACAAAACCGCAGGAATATTACTAATTTTAAAATTATTTTTAAGCATACTCCCTCCATAAAATAAGACATATAGGACTTGGAAAAAATGCACACACTTTATTTATCTCTGTACAGCAGGCAGTATCCGCTTTAACTCTATTAAATCATCTATTACTATATCAGCGTGAGCAAGTTCATCTTCTTGCGCAAAATCAAAATTGCACCCAATTGCAAGTAAACCGTTGTCTTTCGCTGCATTTATATCAGATAGCCGGTCACCAACTACCGCTGCCTCTTTTATATCATATTTGTTCATAATACTTTTAACTAAGTCACCTTTATTTAGCGATTGTATTTGTTCAATACTAAACGTTTCTGTCACCCACTTGTCTAAAGCATAATACGTTACGATTGCTCGTAAATATTCTTTCAAACCATTACTAGCAATGTAAATTGAACAATTATTTTCTTTTATATATGTAAATATTTCTTTTACATTTGGATATAAAGCGCCTTTTCCGCTTTTTATGTTTTCAATTAGTCTATCTAAAAAATATGCATCTGTTTGTTCTCTTATTTCAATAGAATGGTCCGGTAATAAAGCTTCCCAAACTTTCGGTAGCGGCACACCCATAATTTCACGGTATTTTTCAATCGGTGTTACCGTATCCCATAATTGAAGTGATCTTAAGTGATCAAAAGTATCATCTAACGATAATTCTAAAATTTTATCTGTTTGAAATAATGTTCCATCCATATCAAAAATTAATGCTTGTAACATTCCTATCTCTCCTTTTGGACTATAGTTTTACCAGATATATTTTTAAGCATCTCAATAATAATTTCTGAGCAATAATTCGCAGCAGTTTTCGCGAAGTCATCATAAGAAACTTGAGCTTCATCATCTGCGCTGTCAGAAATACATCGTATAACAAGAAACGGTATATCATTTATGTAGGCGACATGTCCAATTGCTGCCCCTTCCATTTCTGTACAATGAGGTGCATATTCATCTATTAATTTTGCCTTTAACTTTGAATCTTCAACAAAACATTCACCACTTACAATTCTTCCTTCGTGAGCTTGAATATTTGAACTATTACTGTTACATGCTTTACGTGCTAACTCTATCAATTCCTTACTTGCAATAAACTCCTCTTGAAACGGGAATAATTTTTTCATTTGATTTTTACTTACATCATGATGGGTAACGTTAGTTGAAATAACTAAATCGCCAACTTTTACACCTGGATGTAATCCACCAGCAACGCCCGTATTGATGATAGAGTCTACATTAAATTTATGAATTAATGTTTGCACACATGCAGCAGCATTTACTTTCCCTACACCAGAACGTGTAATAATTACTTCTGTTCCCATGAATTCTCCAATATAAAATGGCATTCCCGCAATTGTCTGTTCTTCTTGTATTACTAGCTTTTTTAAAAGTAAATCTATTTCAATTTGCATTGCTCCGATAATGCCGATTCTGTTCATGTATGTAGTCCCCTTTATTAATTAATCCCTTTAATCCTCTCAGACATAACCGATAATAAAAATTTCGGAAGTACAAGTTGTCGCTTTAATCTTTTCGGCTGTGAGAGTAACCTATACAGCCATTCAGTTCCAGTATCCCTCATTATTTTTGGTGCTCTTTTTACAGTACCAGATATTATATCAATCATACCTCCGATACCAATAGATAGCGGAACGTTTAATGTTTGTATGTTTTCATAGATGAACTCTTCTTGTTTTGGTGAGCCTAGTCCTACGAGTAGTAAATGCGGCTTGAACTGCTTAATTTTCATTTTTATTTCTTCTATTTCTTCACCATTTACAAATCCATGCTGTCCTTTAAATTGTGCTCCTGGGAACTGCTCATTTAATTTTTCTAATGCCTTTTTATTACTTTCTGGCGCAGCTCCAAAAAGAAAGACACGATATTCATTGTCGTTACAATATTTTATTAAATCGTGAGTTAAATCCGCCCCAGTAACACGTTCTTTCAAAGTTCCTTTTAATATTTTCGAGCCAATTATGACACCAATCCCATCCGCTGTTATTAAATCCGCAGATAGTAACATCTTTTTAAACTCCTTTGATTTTTCCGTATTTTCCTTTGCAGACATAACAATTTCAGGATTTGCAGTTACTACAAACCTGGGTTTCTCTTGTTGTTCATGTAGCCAACCTTTTAATAAACTTATAGCTTTTGCATATTCTAAAGTTGAAAAAGGTATACCTTTTATAAACTGCTGATCCACTGTACTCTCCCCTTACATAAGCTGCAAATATTTATCAATGTCTTTAGAAATTTGAATAAAAGCTTTATTCCAAAATTCATAATTTCTTATATCTATTTCAAAATGTTTTTTCATAAGCTCTTCTACTGGAGCCTTTCCTGTTTCTCGTAAGAACTCTTTATATTTCGAATGAAAAGTACTTTTACCTTCTTGAGCTATTTCTAATAAGCTAAAACTTACTAAATATCCAAATGTGTATGGATAATTGTAAAAAGGAACATCTGCTATATAAAATTGAATATATTTCATCCATACAAACGGCTGGTATTCACTTAAAGCTTTTCCATAAGCTTCTTTTTGTGCAATTATAGATAATTTCTCAATTTCATCAGCACTTAAAGGACCCTCTTTACATTTTTCATAAAATGTTTTTTCAAACTGATACGATGCTCGTATTGCCATTACATAATTAAAACTATTTCTTATTTTCCAGCTAAGTAATGACTTTTTCATATCTTTACTATCCGTTGTTTCAATTAGATAATTTAAGAGTACCGTTTCAAAGAAAATAGATGCTGATTCAGCCGTACTCATTGGCAAGTAATCATCTAAAAAAGATGTAGATTGTTCAAAACTCATATTATAAAAATGCCAAGCATGTCCTAATTCATGAGCGAGCACTCTTACACTATCTATACTCCCATCATAACGAATGGAAATTCGCGATTCTTTCTCACTGAAAAATGGAGCACAAAACCCACCTGGTGGTTTATTCTCTCTCGGTTCAGCATCTACCCAACCACTTTCTATCGCATTACGTGCAAATTCTGCTAATTCTTCATCAATATTCTTACATGCATCATAAACGTTTTGTATTGCTACTGAAAAAGGAATCATGACCTCATTACTTTCCTTTACCGTCATAAGTTCATGCCATGTAATTGAAGCTTTTCCTTTCTTATACACGTTTAAAGCACTTACTAATTTATCAAGGTTTTCTTCTGTCGCATTCCACATTTGGAATAATACAGTTTCTGAAATGCCATTCGCATGAAAAGATTGTGTTAAAATCTCTCTATCTTCTATTTCATTACTCTTTGCATTACGCAATCTCCCTATTTGATTTAATACAGTAGCAAAGATTTCTTTTTCCTTATGTAAAGTACTTGTAAGTAACTCGAATACTTCTAATCTTTCCTTTTCATTATCACTATTCATTGCAATAGTATTTGCTTGTCCAAAGGATAATTGTCTATTATTGCGCTCTATTTCTATCCTATCCCGTAATTGTATGTACATATTTTCCCACGCATTAAGCTCATCTTTTATTAACTTAGTATTATCTGAAGTTTCCACTTCATTATGTTTTATTACTTGCTGTAATTCATTTTTTAGTTCCTTCACTTTCACGGTCAATTTAGTAAGGTCAGATGGTACACTTTCTTCAACTGATCTACAGTACAAATAGTATTCTGCTTTTTCAATAGCTTGTATTAGCTTTGAAAGAACCTCTACATCTTTTGTTACAAAATATTGCTCTTTCAACTCCAAAATCGGAAATAGAATATCCTCATTCGAATACAATCGATTTAAATCCCATCTAGCAATTTCTTGCATTTTTATAGCCACCCCCTATTTTTACAAATAGTTACAGATATTTCTCCCCACACAATTATATATGAAATGGCAAAATTTCGATATCTTCAAATATTTAAATTCCTACAAATACATTCTTATTTATACTCTTTTCTTCTACCATTAAGTATCATTCCACATATAAAAAATACTCCCTCTACAAGAGAGCAATTCATATAGGAAAACTTCAAAGATTTTATCTTCACCAATACCATATCGACCGGTAATCACAGATTAAAGAAAAAAGGATTGATCAAATGATCAATCCTTTACTCTACTTCATTTAAGAAAAATAACGTTATAACGCCAGGTCCTGTATGTGCTCCGATTGCTGCACCAATTGTATTTACGATAAATACTTCACAACCGAATCTTTCCGTAATTAATGATTTTAATGCTTCCGCTGTTTCTAAGTCATCACCATGAGTCATACCGATTGTTTGACCTTTAAGGTCTTTACCACGTTCTTCCATAATATCAACAATTCGGCTTAATACTTTCTTTTTCCCTCTTACCTTTTCAAGTGGTACAAGTTTTCCTTCTTCCACGTTTAAGATAGGCTTAATGTTTAGTAAACCACCGATAAAACCAGCTACTTTACTTAAACGTCCACCTCTAACAAGGTACTGTAAGTCAGCTACAGTGAAGATGTGCTCCATATGGTTCATTAGAAAAGCGACACGGTTTAAAATATCTTCTTTTGATGCGCCGTCTTTTGCCATTTTAGCAGCTTCTAAAACGACAAGACCTTGACCAAGCGAAGCGCATTTTGTATCAATAATTTCTAAATCTAAATCTGCATATGTTTCTTTTACTTCCTCTTTAATGACAACTGATGATTGATATGTACCAGACAGTTCAGATGAAAAAGCTAAATATATACAAGGATTACCTTCTTTTGCATAAGAAACAAATTTTTCTTGGAAAGTTTCAAGCGAAGGCAATGACGTTCTATAAACAGCGCCTTCTCTCATTTTTTGCAATAATGTAACTGACTCTAATGTTACTCCATCTAAATACTCTGTTTCTGCTTCATCATATACACGGAGTGGAATTAAATCAATATCATATGCTTGCAGCAATTCTACTGGTAAATCCGCCGCACTATCCGTAATGATTTTAACACTCATTTTTAAACCTCTATTCTGTTATAAATATAAAATAATAAAATAAAAATAGTACTTTTAAATTATATACGTAAAACTTAAATGAAGAAAGGAAAACACTTTATATTGTATGCACTATTCTTCAAAACTTGAACTATTAATGAAAATGATTCTATTTTAAACATCCTTTTCTTATTATTTTTCTATAACACGAGTAATTTTATAAGTATTTTGTATCAGTATATTTTACTTCTTTAACTTAATATTATCTTTTCAAATTTATACTGTTTAAAATTTAAAAGCCAAATCCAATAAAGGAAATGGCTTTTAAATTTTCGTAAAATAACCAAACTTTATTTTCCATCACATTGTTTGTTTACATTCATACTTTGGTGATGTTGAATATTAGTCCAGTTATGATAAATATTTATAGCCTGTACTATAATTAAAACAGTGAATATTTACCTGTAAGATGCACTATATCTAAAAAAGGTTAAACATTTTATAAAATATTTAATTTTACTAGTAAAGCTAATAAAATTTGGAGAAGAATTTGAACATTTACTGCTATGTCTGTATCTGTAGTCGTAACTGTAACATTTCTAGAATTTCTAATAACAGTTTCTTGTTTATTAATTTGTTTAATAGATGATTTTTGAAACAATTCTTGTGCTACACGGTCAGCTTTTTCACTATCTGCTATAGAAATACTTATTATAACCACGATAGCTGCTTGTAATGCAGCTTGAATAGATAACGCAGCTTTTGTATCTGTAGTCGTAACTTCTACATCTGCTGAATCTATAATTGTAATAGATTCTTCAGAAATTTGGTAAGTTTTACTTTCTTGTGCTGCAGCTTCTGAAACGGTATCATTTTTAAAAGATGGATGAGGATTTGAGGAGTCTAATGCACTCCACCTTTTATTTTCATCTGAATGACATGTTTTTTTCATACATTCACCCCCTTTCAATCTAAATAATTATTAACTTGTGATTGTATTTCAGAAACAATACTTTTAATTTGCTGCTTTTTTTCTGGCGATAAATTTTTTAGTTTTTCTTCATTTATCCCATGCCTATTAAAAATATCTGAGAGTAAAAGGTCTATAATTATATTCTTTTGATCCTTATCAAACTTAAAAGAAGAAAACTTATTTAAATCATCCATTTACAATATTCACTCCTATCAGTTTTCTATAAAAATTTAGATTAACTACCAGCATTATATGTATTTAAATAAAAAATGCTTGGACAAGTAACTTAATCTTTTATTTTCACGGCTTTTTACTAATAAAATTAAAAAGCTGTCTTCTAATACGAAGACAGCTTTCCTTTACTTCACATATATAAGTTTTATTCACTGTTAAATAATAGGTTCACCTTTGTTATTGTGTAGTTTTCCACACTTAATTTCCCATCAATCTTGAATATTAATTCGGTCATAATGAGAAAGTCCAAGCTTGTACCACATATTACAACAAAAAATATTTACTTAGTGTGAACCCTTATAGCTAAATATAAATAGGATAGACACTTTATAAAATGTTTAGTTTAACTAGTAACGCTAATAAAATTTGAAGCAGAATTTGAATATTCACTGCAATATCTGTATCAGTAGTTGTTACGGTTACGTTTCTGGAATTTTTAATAAATGTTTTTTGTCTATTAATTTGTTTAATAGATGATTTTTGAAACAATTCTTGTGTTATTTTATCTGCCTTTTCACTATCTGCTATAGAAATACTTACTACAACCACAATAGCTGCTTGTAACGCGGCTTGGATAGATAGTGCAGCTTTTGTATCTGTAGTCGTAACTTGTACATCTGCTGAATCTACTATTTCAATATATTCCTCAGAAACTTGATCGATTTCATCTGTTTGTATAGCTTCTTCTAAAAAATTTGCATTTTTACTAAATGAATAAGAATTCACTGATTCGGAATCCTGTTTTTTTGGTTCAGAACCCCGATTTAATGGATCACGTTTTTTCTTTCTTCTACAAACTTCACAATCACACATAAAATCACCCCTTTTAGTCTAAAAAATTAGCAATATAAAAATATTGGCTAACTACTAGCATTTTATGTATTTTAAAAAAAATTGTTTGGACAAGTAACTGAATTTATATTTTATTTCCAATTCTTTTTTGTAATAACAAAAAGCTGCCTTCTAATAAGAAGACAACCCTCTTTTATTTCACATTTATATAAAAGACCCATACTTAAATACACTTAACTTCATATGATATATTGCATCCTTTCTTTTTAGAATGAGTAGTCGTTACTGAAGGGCACTTTTCGAAGTGCTCTTATCTTTAATCCCCCTCTTTTTCAGGAAGAATTTTTTTTACTAAATCCTAATATGATTTGTATCACTAGGGCTGGCGATTACCACATTTCCTTAATAGCTTCAATGAATACAGTAGCTACTAATTAAAATAACCCTATGATTTTCTCTACACTTAAACAATCGTACGTTACCGAACACATAAACTAATTTTTATTTTGACTATGTAACACTAAATTCACAAGATTATTATCCTATGTTTGGTGAAGCCATGATTTCAATGCCAGCAATCCCACACTTTTAACTAATAACTTAAACAAATGTGCTATCTCAAGGTTCTTTTGATATAGTATCTTATGTTCTATATAATGAAGAGAGCGCTAGTATTCCGAAGGAGGATGTATATGAGTATTCAATTGGCCACATCTAACGATTTAGAATGGATTAATAACCAATATGACTCAATAGGATTTGTACGGAGTGATTTAAAGAGAGATAAAGTTGCAATTATTACATATAACAACGAGTATGCAGGTGTTGGCCGATTAGTCCAAATAGATGAAGATACTTTAGAAATGGGCGGAATTTTTATTCTGCCTCAATTTAGAGGGCTACAATTAGCTGGTGAGCTTGTTTCATTTTTAGTAGAAACTGCAAAAAAATCACAAATACAAAATGTATATTGTCTTCCTTTTGAGGAATTAGAAAACTTTTATAAGAAATATGGATATACTGAAGTCGATACTACGAAAGAAGCAGTCCATCCAATCATTCTAAAAAAATATAATTGGTGTTTGGAGAATTACGATAAACACGTTCTACTCTTCAAATTGTAAATGTAATAAAAAAATATATTCTCAATCGTTTTTCTATCAGTACTCCTAATTGGAGCTAAGGATTAATCAAAGATATTTTATCTCTCCTTTTATAAATGGCTGATTAAAACTCAATGTTCTGTCAATACTATAGGTAACATGATTGTATTTCTCCATTCCCCCTTGGAGAAGAGCAGTTAGCTTTTGCTAGCTGCTCTTTTATTTTTTCAAAAAGTCACATAAATATCTTTAATTCCAAACATTCAAAAGATGAAATATGATAAAATTGTTATGAAGATATTTACCAACTAATAAATACGCCCTAGACTTACGTACTAGGGCGTATTTATTTTTTAGTATGTAACTCCTTCACTCATCTATTATCTACAAAATAAGTATCATATGCCTTATCAAATTCATATCCTAACTTTTCTGCTAGTTTAGCAGCTGTAGTATTCGCTGCGTCCCAGTTTGGATACTTTCCATTTTCTAAGCAATCCAATATAATAGCTGCACTAACTACAGTTGCCAAGCCCTCTCTTCTATGATTGTGATCAGTCGCAACTTCAATTTCAATCCCGTCATTATAAATACTATACGAGGATGCACCGCATACAACTTCTCCGTTATATAAAATGCTATAACCTATACCACGGTTTATATAATCTTCTACCGAATGAAATTGACTTGTAAAATCTTCAGATATCTTATGTAATTTGGGGCTATTTGCGATATGCTCATCTATTCTTCTTAACTCATATTCTTTTGGAAGTGTTGATATAAA
Organism: Bacillus sp. 2D03; assembly: GCF_003946765.1. NCBI lineage: Bacteria > Bacillati > Bacillota > Bacilli > Caryophanales > Bacillaceae > Bacillus > Bacillus sp. 2D03. The sequence goes on from NZ_RPSJ01000002.1 coordinate 374,601, forward strand.
AGATTGTAATTTTGAACGATTAAAAACTTCTGGATTTCGTTTGAATTTATAACGTAAAAACTTATCTATTTTTCTTTCATGGAATGTTTCTAAGCGTTGTTTCCACTCTTCACTATTTACGATAACTAAAATTCTTTCTGGAATATTACGTAATAACTCTTCTGTTTCTTTCGTATTTGGGTCTCCAGCGTAAAATGTAAAAATCCCTACCGTAACTTGTGCTACTTTTGGATTTTCAAGGTCATTTACCCAAGCAGTACCCATATGCCCTTGTAAATAAGAAAGTAAAACAACGTTATTGAAATCCTCAAACATAGAAACTAGTTTTTTTCTTGTATGTATATTCGCTTCATATATCATTTACATTCCCGCCTTCTTTAGAATCAACTACTCTTAACATTTTCATGAGCGCTCCATAATTCGTATTCATATACATACCCACCTGTTCATCATAAAAGCAATTGACTATTAAATTAAAACTTCGAATATTTATAAAATATCAGTAAACATAAAATGATTATAACATCTACTAACTATGAAATGATCAACCTATAAAATAAGTCAACAATAAATATATTTCTTACCCGTTAACAAACGGTTTGAAGGACCAACATAATTAATTATGTAACAACCCTCAACAATAGTTTGAGGGTGCATTTAAATACATGTATTATAACTCATTTTTATAAATAAAAGATTCCGTCTCACCGTTCTTATATACTTTAGTCAATTTAACAACTGATTTGTACGTGTTAACGTCATCCTCTATCATTTTTTTATCTCTTCTATTTCGGCATCACCAGTTCCGCCCTCTATTTTTAAACAGTTCGAAATGGAAAGGTATCCGCTTGATGCCAATATAAAAATAAAAATCGTATCAGGAAAATTAATAAATAATAATCCGTAGTTTAAAGGGTCTCCAGCTGGATGTGATAAAAGTAATCGAAAACCTACCAGTTCAGGTACTTGAACAAAATCTCTAGAAACTCTCGGTTCACAACCCACTTACACTCCATCCCTTCTCTATATAGAATTGCTACTACATATATATGAGAAGAAAATAAGAAAAGCTTGGACAATATAACTTTAACGTAACATTATCGTTACCTACTCGTACATTTATATGGAAATTACACCAATTTTGAGTAAGGACACATAATTTTTACTATAAATACATATAACAATTTCATCTTTCATAAAAAAAACGTTATAATGAGGTGTAGCCTCTACGATTACGTTATAAAGGAGATTAAAATTATGGCTAAAATTAAAGTGTACCAAGCAAAAGAAGAAAATATGGATGCAGTAAAAAATATCATTGATGTTGAGGAACAAAACCCAACTACTGAAAATTTACAAAATCTATATGCGTGTGTATTAGATACTGAAGATATGGCATTGCCTGAATCATATATTGAAGAAGATATCTTAATTGATTCTATTGAAGTTATGGTTAACGCTTCTCAAAGCAAAGTAAGAGACTTAGGCGCATACGATGTAATCGAAGTTCAAAACAAAGGCAAGAAAACGCAAATTTTATTACTTGCAGACGAAGAATACGAAATTATCGAAGGCTAATCTAACACCGTACATACGAAAAAGCTCCTTTCCAATTGGAAAGGAGCTTTTTCATTACGCTTTTGATGTTTCACTCTTTTTATTCATTTGTTCTTTCTTAATTACCATACGCTCATTTCCCATAAAGAAAATGAATATGAATGCTAATCCAGCTGGTACCAATGCCCACATGAATGTTTGAACAATTGAACTAGAAAGAGCGTCAATAATTTTATCTAATATTTGCGGAGGGATTTGAGATCTTGCCGATTCTGATAAAATGGCTCTTGAATCCCCTAATTTTGTATTCATTTCCCCGCTCATCCCTTTAAATGCTTCTTCTAATTGATCTTGGAAACCTGTTCTTTGGATCATTCCGAAGATTGTAATACCTAGTGTCATTCCTAATGAACGAATGAAGTTACTCGTTGAAGTCGCAGATCCACGCTGTTCCATACCGAAGTTATGAATTGAAGCCATACTTAGTACAGAGAATGAGAAACCTACTCCAAATCCGATAATAATCATATAAACTGTTAATAATACACGACTTGTTTCTGGCGTTAATGTACTTAATAAGAATAATCCGATTAACATAATAACAGCAGAAATAATCATAATGTTTCGGTAGCTCAGCTTAGTCGTTAAAAATCCACCTAACTGCGCTGTTACGACTGATCCTAGCATCATAGGTAAAAGTAATAATCCTGAGTTTGTTGCAGTCCCGCCGTATACACCTTGAATGAATAACGGAATGTAAACAGTTGCTGACATAAATGCAGCACCGTAACATAATGCAATAATTGTACTCATTCCGAATAAGCGCTGCTTAAACATCTCAAATGAAATAATTGGTTCTTCTACTTTTCGTTCAATAAAAATGAATGCGATGATTAAAATAGCGAATCCACCAAATAAACTTAAAATAAAGCTAGAATCCCAATCATATTTTTGTCCGCCTAGTTCAAGCGCAAACATTAAAGAAACTACTGCACCAACTAAAGTAATTGCGCCAAACCAATCAATTTTTTGCTTTCTATGAACGCGTGATTCTTTATAAAAGAATGTAATAAAAATAAGTGCTAAAATGCCAAGTGGTAAGTTAATATAAAATACCCAGTGCCAGCTAATGTAATCGGTAATATATGCGCCAAGTAATGGCCCGAAAATACTAGATAATCCAAATACAGCTCCGAATAAACCACCCATTTTCCCGCGTTTTTCAGGTGGAAAAATATCAAAAACGATAGTAAACGCGATCGGCACTAATGCCCCGCCACCAATACCTTGAATGGCACGATAAATACCTAACTGTGTAATATTTTCAGCAGTACCACAAAGTGCCGAACCAATCATAAAGACAATTAAACCGAAAATAAAGAATCTCTTTCTACCATACATATCTGATAGCTTACCGGAAATCGGCATGCCTGCCATTTCTGCGACCATATAGGCAGAAACGACCCATACAAAGTTTTCAAGGCCTCCTAAGTCACCAACGATTGTTCCCATCGCCGTTACGACAATGGTATTATCCATCGATGCCATTAAAATACCTAGCAATAAGCCCGCCACAACAAAGCCGAGCTTATTATTCTTCTCAACCATATCTCTTGCTCTCCCTCATACTACTTATATTTGTTTATGTTCTTTTACGACTGCATTACCTTTTTGATTAAAACTAGTATGATATTCTACAACACTAATTTCACATCCAGGACCAATTGTGACGTTGTTGCCTCTTACCACTTCAGCGATCGTATGTTCTAAATAGATATCATCTCCTTCAACAATCGAAGTTTGGAGGCTCCCAGCATGACTAGTAAAAGGAATAAATCTCGCTTTTTTACGAACGGTAATTTTTTTACCACCAATTTCTCTTATCTTACTGCCTTCATAACGAAGTGAAATTTCAATATTTTCAGCATTAAGTAATCCATCACTTTCAAGACCACCAGTTAATGATAAATCTTCTACTTCAATATCTCCCTTTACATTTAAAGCACCTTTTACATCTACGAAATCACCTGAAAACTTTCCTTCAATATTTATCATACCTCTAACTTTTGTTTTTTCAATATGGGCATCACCATGAATTTGTGTATTACCATATACTTTTACATATTCCGCATCTACATTTCCTTGTACTTCGTTATCTCCATACACGACATAATTTTTCACTTTCATATTACCGCGTACATCACTCGTTCCGTACGTTTTAAACTCATTACAACTCATATCATTCGTAATTGTTCCTTCACCGCGAATCTTCACTTTATTATAATCTCCGCCTGCTGAATTACCAGAACCATTTACTGTCAGACTATGTGGATGTTCCATACTGATTTCTCCCTTCCGTTAAACCTGCTTAATTTCTTTTACATTTGCATTTTTATCAACAGTAAGAACACCAGTATATTCAATCAGTTCAATCTCACAGTTTGCTCCTACTGTAACATTGTTTCCTCTTACTGTTCTTATGTGAGCATAATCAATATCGATATTGTCACCTTCTAATAGTTCAGCTTCTAACTGCAAGCCAAACACTGTTTTAAATAGCCTACTAAATGTACCTGATCTATGTCTTACTTTAATCGTTTGACCACCAATTTCTTTCGCTCGACATGTACCGTGAATATTTATATTAATTTCATCTGCGTTTAATAAACCACCGATTGTAAATTGTCCTTCTGAAGAAAAAGTATCCACTTCACAATTACCGTCAATTGTAGCTTGACCATTGACTTTAAATTCTTCACCAGTGACATTTCCACCTATCGTACCTTTTCCTGCAATTTTCAAACTGTTTGCTTTTACATTTTGCGTAATTGTTGCTTTTCCATCAATTCGCATCGTTTCAGCATGAACTGTGCCATCAACTTTACCAGATCCGCTAATTCGTGCACTACTACTTTTCAAATTGCCAGTAACTGCACCGTAACCGTTACATTCAAATTGCTCACATTCAACATTTCCATTCACAGTTCCTTTTCCGTTTAATTGCACTTTATGAAACTCGCCGCCATTCGATGAACCGTAACCATTTATAATCAAATTATCTGTACGCATACTTTCTCCTCCACTACAACAATTTAGTTTTTAATGCTTCGGTATATTTCATAATCGCTTCGCGTAAAACGATTTTGGTGCCTTTTTCAAAAATTAAATCGTCCACGTTTGAAACTAATAAACATGTAGAAATCCCTAACTTTCGGACAATGATTAAGTCACAAGTTTTATGTTTAATTGCTTCATAATTTTCACGTAAAACTTGCAAGACCATTTTTCCTTCTTCTAAACTAATCTCTCCTGATTGTAGTAATTCTTCTAACATGTACACATAAAGAATATCTACAAATTGAAAATCTGCTCTTTTATTCGTTTGTTCTATGAAAAATTGTAAAACTGGTTCTGATGCAATCCCCTTGCGTAAAATGTCTTCCTTTGTTAAAAGAATTTCTCTCACACTCGGTGAAAACATGTTAGCTAGTTCATCAAGTGATAAATCCTCTTTCATCGTTTGGATTTTATCGATACGCTCTAATATCTTTTCTTTCGGAAAAAATGTCTCTTGACCTGTAAACGTTGATTTTCGTACAAACCAATCTTCCGGAATTAAATTTTTTCTTTTCCACCTATATAACTGTCCATATGAAATACCAGTTAGTTCTAATAAATCTTTTTTTGAAATTAAATCTGTACTCAACTGTATAACACTCCTTCCTGATAATAATGTAACATAACACTGTTACGCTGTAAATAAACTTTTATCACAAGTAGCGTAACAATGTGTAAAACAAACCTATTCCTACATATAAAAAAGGCTCTTACACACCTTATGAAAATGTGCAAAAGCCCTTATATATCAAGACTTAAACCAAATATTATAAAAATCAATCCAACCTTGTGAATTAATCATTATATTTTGAACTTTTTCATGTGTACTTACCTCTTGTTTATTACGATATAAAGGAATAATATGAATTTGACGTAACAAAGTATCCTCGATATCACGTAACAGTGTAACTCTTTTCTCTAATTCTTCTTGTCTAAAATAAGGAGACAACTTTTCATGAAAGTCCATGCTGCTTTGTCCATGAATAAAACTATTTTTTGTAAGAAACATATATAATAGACTATCTTCTATTCGTTCACTAATTGTGGCACTATCATGCATCATATCGGCCTTTTGTATCGTACTTACTTCCAATAGCTCTTCTATATCAAGAAAATTATTTTCTACACGAATCCCATATTTCGCACACTCTTTTTGTATCCACTGTGCATCTTCAACATGATCTCGTCCTGTAAATGTGTAGAGTTGTAGCACTTCATTATGATAAGTACTCCTTTTAATTAAACTTTCTACATCTTCCTCAATCTCTACAATGCTTTCACCTGCTAATATTAGTTTTTTTGCCACTTCTCCACGTTCTCCGCCGAGTTCTTGAACGATTGTATAACCATGAATGATGTTATATAACGCTTTCCGAAATAACTCATCTTGCATTGGTCCTTCTTTCGTAAGATTACATGTTATATATGTCACGTTCGACTCAAGCCGAGACAATTCTTTATTATGTTTTTCTTTATCTTTATACTGCGCCTTTACTAAAACATCGTATGTACCTACACCTTGTTCTACATTCCACAACTCAACACGATCTAAAAAAGGTCTTTCACGAAAATATAAAGGATGTCCTTCTAAAATGAACAGATTTTCATTACTTTTATATAATTGAAAAGGCCCGGTTCCAATTAGCCCTCCTGCTTCATCTTCATTCACGATAGAACACTGTTCTGCACTTAGCATATGTAAAAACATTCGATTTTCTGTATGTAATTGAATTTCGAAAACGTAGTCATCCACTGAACGGATACTTTCAACGTGTTGTAACATCCATGCGTGTGCATTATTTTCCAGCTTCATAAATCGATTCAACGAGTATATAACATCATGTGCAGTAAGTTGTTTTCCATTATGAAAGTGAACTCCTTTTCGTAAGTAAAACGTCCATATTTTTTCAGCGTCATTATATTCCCAGTGAAATGCAAGTCTTGGCTCTATAATGTTTGTATTACCGTCTACATACACGAGTGTGTCGAATATATGTTTTACCATATGGCATTCTGAGCGCATTGTAGCGTATACAGGATCTAATGTGATATCTAAATTCATTTGTACTTGCAACCGGAGTACATCTCTTCTCCCTTCAGATGTCATTTCAACCTTATGACCAAATATTGAATCCACCCAGGAATGATATTCTCCCTTTACTGATGGAAAATGTGAGCTATAGCGTTCCACAAATATACTTCCGCTTTTCACATCCCCTTTTTTCGTTATTTCTTTTCCTCTATCTAAAATTAAAGATATCGGGTGCTTTTGAAATATTAACTTAGACCGATTTCCTCTGCCGCGACCTGGAAACCACTTGATCCAATTTAACTCATCTAATTTTTTTATAATTAACTTACTATTGCGCTCTGTACAAAATAATGTACCAGATATATTTTGCACTGTTACTTCCAATCGTTCTCCCTCTTTTTTTCCTTTTCCATAAGCAATCCATAGTTCAATGTATTGATCTAAAATAAACATCATACTCCCCCTAAAAGGTGAAAAATCCTCCCTATAGTCTCTACCCTTTTTCCAACTCTCCTTTCATCTTATCATTTCAATATAGAAAGGAGGAATTAATATTGAATTATCTCTTACTTCGTTACAATAAACCTATTTTTATTAGATTGTGTGGTGAATTATTAACCCGAACGACTGAATCTATGTTAGCTCTCATTATGATTATTTACGTCAATAAAATGTTAAACGGCAATGTAATAATAACTATGCTAATTTTCGGATTACAGCCACTTTCAGACATTTTATTTACGCTTATTGCTGGAGGAATTACTGATAAATATGGCCGAAAAAAGATTATGTTACTCGGATTATTACTACAAGGTGTTGCAATCGGCAGTTTCGTTTTCGCTCAATCTGTTTTTATATTTGCACTGTTATATGTCATTAATGGTATTGGCCGTTCCTTATACATTCCAGCTCAGCGTGCACAAATTGCTGATTTAACAAAACAAGAGCAGCAAGCAGAAATTTTTGCTCTCCTACAAACGATGGGAGCAATTGGATCCGTAGTCGGCCCTTTAATCGGTGCATGTTTTTATAATACTCACCCAGAATATTTATTTATCGTGCAAAGTGTAACCCTTACGATATATGCCGTTGTTGTTTGGACCCAGCTCCCAGAAACCGTTCCACCTATGAGTAAGTCGAAACAAACAGTTGAGGCAAGTTCACCAAAGCAATTTATTTTTAAACATTATGCTATATTCGGTCTTATGGTTTCTACACTCCCTATTAGCTTTTTTTATGCACAAACTGAGACGAATTATCGTATTTTTGCAGAACATGTATTTCCTAATCTCGTATTCATACTCGCATTTATTTCAACATGCAAAGCCATTTTGGAAATCATACTACAAATCTTCCTCGTAAAATGGTCTGAACGATTTTCTATGGCGAAAATCATCCTTATTTCTTACGCCTGCTATACAATAGCTGCAGTTGGCTTTAGTTATTCAACGACGATATTGTCGTTATTCTTCACCTTACTCTTTTTAGTCATTGGAGAAAGTATTGCTCTAAACCACTTATTACGATTCGTTTCAGAAATTGCACCTCACAATAAACGTGGTTTATATTTTTCAATTTACGGTATACACTGGGATATATCTCGAACGTGCGGACCAGTTATTGGTGCAGTTTTATTAAGTAAGTTAAATGGAAGTATGCTGTTTTATATTTGTGCTAGTTTCTTATTAATTGGAGGTATTGTTCAAGCACTGTTTGTTCAAAATTTAGAACGTAAAAAAATCACGAACCAGCCTACACATAATTTATAGGTTACTACTTTTTCAGTAGATCAATATTTCTTATTGGATGAATATTAAAAAACAAAAGTGAAGTATTTCGCGTATGAAAGTATGTTTTATATGGCAGGAGACGTTCCTTATTTACAACTAAAAACACCTCATTTAAGGAAAGTGAGGTGTTTTTGAAATCACTTAATTTCTTATCCTGCCATTTTATTAATACTATCCTCTGGTGAAAATACAGAAATATGATCTACCTTACCAGTCGATTTTGGAATGACAAATTTCAGCTCATACTGGTTATTTACTTTGTATACATATATTTTATCTTCACCATTCTCTTTAACTGAAGATGGTTTTCCTAATGCTTTTTCAATTTCTTGTAATGTAATCAATTTTAGTTCTGCATGATATGAGCGTACATCAAAAACTTGTGACCCTTTATTAAATCCGAAAACAATATTTTTATTTGTAAAAGTTGCGTACATTCCGTTCCCTGCATATTCGGTTTTATTTGCTTTCCCCCACGCTTTTTCAATTTCTTCAATATCCCCTGTATGGGCTCCAAATGGTACATTAGGTACTTTTCCTTCTTTTGCGAGTTCAAACAAATCTTTAACGTGGTTAATTGATTTTTGATTAAGTGTTCTATTTTTCGAATCTGGGTCAGGCGATGGTTTTGTTGTTTTTTCATTGCTTGGTTTTGCTTCAGGATTTTTCTGTTCTTCTGAAAAATTACTTTGTTCATTTTTATTATTTTCCGAGGTTGGATTTGTTTCCTTTTTTTCGTCTGTCTCTTTACATGCGGCTAGCGCAAACATACATGTAAACACCAAAAATAACATAACTATTTTTAAATATATTTTCATCATCTTTACCCCCTATTGCATCTTATTCATTTCGTTAACCAACCCATTACACTACTTTTCAAATTATGTTTGTTCCAAAAAAGTCAGTGCTTCACTCTCTCCAAAAGCTTGTACAAAATATATTACAAAAGCTGTTTCTAAAAAGTAACCAAGTCTGTTATATCCGAAGTAACTACCTCCTGATAAACGAAACCATTTTCATCTCCTTATTTAAACCTTCTCTTCTCAATGATAATATCCTCTATCTATAACTTAAAACATGCTCTCACAACAGCTCCTTGAAACAGAAAAAAACCAGTAGGAAGTGATTACTCTTTTCCTACTGGTTAAAATAAAATTATACGGTAAATCTTAGCTTCTTAAAAAATGTAGCGATAGTATTTTTTACAGTTTCAAAATTATAAGCAAACGTGTTATCTCCACTTAATGATGAAATACATGTTAAAACTGCAGCTTTAATAAAAGCTTTTACATCTACAAGCATAAAATTAGCCTCCATGAATTTAATTACAATCATTATAACAGGTGTTTTACGATGCTAACATGAAAGTAACAAATAAATTTCTATTATTAATTTATCCCGCTATTTGCCGGGCAGTAAGATCCCCACCTCAAAATTCAGCGGAAACAAAGAAGTTAGGTGGGGGCCCTGCTGTCCGTAAAAGCCCGATTGGTGAGGGCTGATAATCAGTGGGGATGAACACCCCACTGATTAAAGTTTCACTTTATTTAGCTCACAGTACACCATTCCAATGTCATATAAAAAAGCTGCCCAAAAAGGGCAGCTTCAAATATGTATATTACACTTCGATTGATTTACCATCTTCAACAATATGATAAAGTAAATGCGCTAAATGATGAATTGGACCGTATTCTTCCTCTTCCTCATCTGTTTCACCTTGGAACTCAAGATCGTTTAAGTACAGTGCTAAAAATTGATAGTATAGTTTTAAATCAAATCCGTAGCACGCAGTTGGCTCTTCATGATCACCTTCGTATTGTAACATTAAGTATTGATCGTTTCCTTCTGCATCTTCTGCATCAAAGAATACGAAGAATCCAACGTTTGTATCTAAATCAAATAGATGACGAGTGCCTTTTTCTGTTGCTTTGTTAAAGTCCTCTTCACTTAATTTATGTACTGTTGTCGCTTTAGCATTATCTTCTTGATGGAAATTTACTGTGAATGTTTTCAATGCTGACACCTCCTGATTGTATAATACTAGCATAACATATAAAAAGGACTGCTTACAAATGTAAACAGTCCTTACATTCATTTTCGCATTGCTCGTAATAAGAAGCTTACGATGAAAATTAAAATGATCGCACCGATTAAAGCTGGAATAATTGCATATCCGCCAATGACTGGACCAAAACTACCAAGTAATTTCGAACCAACCCAAGAACCGATAATACCAGCAATAATATTACCAATTACACCACCAGGTACGTCTTTTCCAGTAATTAAGCTCGCAAGCCATCCTAATATACCACCGACGATTAAAGACCAAATCATATAATAACCTCCTTTACATTTCACCAATCAAAATATAATTAGAAACAATTGCTTACCATTAGTTATGTGACATTTTTCATAAGTTATTCATGTTGTTCAACTTTAAGATTTTTGAGAATAATACACACAGATTAAACCTTTTTTTGAACTAACAATTTATCCGACTTGTTATTACACACATTAAGGACAATCTGGCTTCAATATTGTTCGCATAAACTCTTCTTTAAAAGCTGCATAGTTAAAACCAACAGCAATTCTTTGAATCGGCCGATCATCAAACCTTGTTGGCTCAGCTATTTTTCTAAAGTCTGCTACACTTTGGCCCCTAGTCACATCATTTGTCGTACTAATCCACACTGCCGATTTTTTATATTCGAAAATACTGTCATTTATAAACGAGATAAACGGTAGTAAATCGTGTATAGGACTTCCACCAATACCCGGATATTCTTTTTTATAAAAGTTCTCATAATAAAAATCAATCATTGGTTTAATGAGTTTCGCCTGTCCAGTTCCTTGTTTATCTATTATATTGGCCATTTCAGGTGTTATAAGCGCGCCCTGTGTTACATTTAACGGGTATATGCTAGCGTTTTTCGCATATTTCATAACAATATTTGCTGCAATTGGATCACCATAAAAATTCGCTTCAGATACTGGTGTAACATTACCTGGAAATAGGAAAGCGCCGCCCATTATATAATACGAACAAATACGATCCATTATATTTGGATACAATAAAAATAACGTAGCAAGCGTCGTTAGTCTCCCTGTCGCCACAATTATAATATCTTCTGGACAAGGTTCGATTAATTTGATTAATTCACAAAAATTTTCTCGTTTACAAATTCTCATCTCAGGTGGAATAATAGGACCTAAACCGTGATCCCCGTGGATTTCAGGGAAAAACAAAGGCTCTTCAGCTGTCATCGGTCTACTCGCACCTTCAATAATTTTCACTTGTGTAGCATAGTACCTTTCTAAAAAATAAACATTTTCCGTAACGATATCTCGTGATACATTCCCGTACTCAGCAACAATACCTAGAATATCTAATTTACATGTTTTATTTGCATAAATTAACGCTACGGCGTCATCAATACCAAAGTCTCCAAAAAAGATAATTTTCTTATTAACTATTCTCACCCCTCTTGAGCATAATCTACTATTATTATTATGTAAAAAAGACAAGGCGGTGAAACAGCGCAAACTAAAAAAGCCGCCTATTTATTGGCGACTTCAATCTTTTTATAAGACAAATATGCAAGTACATTTTTACTTGAATCGTATTTCGGGTTATTTCCTTTTCTCGGCTCTCTCATATGTGTCTTTTCAAATCCAGGAATGTCTGGCATTTTCCCCATAAATTCAAGCATTTCTTCCTCAGTACCTTCAATGCGTACACGAATCATTATAACTATTCCTCAATTCTCAGTTTCTCTGTACTAAGTATATCGTACTTCAGAAAGACTGCAACACATTTATCTTTTTAACGTTGTACTTTTTTTACATATAAACATAGCCATTTCAGTATAGAACGATTCTACTTTATTATTTTTAAATTGAATATTAAAATATCCCTTCATTTCGTTTGGTGCTTTCATCATACATTCTGTTAATTTTTCACGCTTTTGTAAAGGGACATCCATCATATTACACCACCAGTCAAAATCAAACTTCTTATCAAAAGTAAGACATGACTGCATTTGCAAACCGTTTTTTTCTAATAAAGTAAGCCATTCTGTCTTTTTTAGAGCTCGTTCATGACTTGGGTCACGCTTTTTTTCTATAAAATTATAAAATGTATCATATTCATTATTTTCTGGCGAAACATTATCTATTAAGATGAATAATCCATTATCCTCCAACGTACGATTTACTTCATAAATAAATTGAGCCGGACTCGTAAAATGATGGGCTGCAATCCGGCATGTAATTGTATCAAAAAAATGGTCTGCAAATGGTAAATTCTCTGCATTTCCTGCTACAAAAGATACATTTTCATGACCATTCTGCTTTATAAAAACTTTTGCTTTTTCTAACATCTGTTCTGTTAAATCAAGTGCAACTACTTCTTCAAACATAGGTGCTAACATATTTGCCACATGCCCGCCACCAGTAGCAACATCAAGAAGACGATTATTATGACGAGACTCAACTTGTTGAACTACATATTGTAAATCCAGTCCTTTAGCATGTATTTTACTATTTACATATTTATCTGCATTGCTGCCAAACTGTTTTTTCACAAGCTCTTCTTTACTCATATTAGCATCTTCTTTCTATTGTTATTTACATATACGACTCATATAATTATTACAATTCTCTTAATGTATTTTCAAATCCTCTTTTCATCTCACTTCTTATCATATTACCTTTCATTAAAATAATATAATTTTGCATTTTATTATTAAACAAAAAAAGCTATGGGAACTTCCCCCCTAACCTGAATAAATATTTACTACATTTTTATTTCTTCGTATATATCTATATAATATAAATCCTCTTTCAACTTCATAATAACATCTACTTCGTTATAAGTAGCCTCACGAGCATGTAAACCAAATTGATCCATACCAATCCATATCCACCCAGGTGTAAGATATAAAACATCTATATTAAAATAATCTAACTTAGTAAGCTCCGATGTAATAAATTTATCTTTATTAGCGATTTGTTTATCTATTAAACCGTATTCTTTCCCATTTTCAAATAGCGATATAAATTTCCCTACAATCGGATGTTCACGAACAATAAAATGATATTCTTTTTCTTCTATATTTACCACAATCAAACGAGAAACAGATAAATCAGGCCCTGAATTCGACATATTTGTTTATTCACCTCCTTATATAGGCTTCTTAAATATGATAACAAATGAATATTCAAATTAAGTTAATATAATGTAAAAAATAAAAAAGCTGATTTCTCTTTAGAAATCAGCCTTTATAATTTGATCAACTTTATTCTTTTACAAATTATTATAATGTTTCTTTTTCCTCATCATTTCCAGAAACTAAATTTCCTATAGCATCCGCTGTTACTTCCACTACAAATTCACAAATACCAGCTACAACTTCTCCAATTATTTCATCCATCTTTTTACCCCCTTATTTTATGTAACCTATTTGCATTATAGAAGAAACTGGTAAATACAAACTATCGAAAAAGGTGACATAAACCTTACAGAATTGTAAGCTCTTTCATCCCTTTACTTATCCCCTTTGAAACTCCAAGTATTTTTAGCAGACATATAGGCCATCATAATATGAAGCAAGTAATAATCTAGTGTCAGGAGGCGTTTAATATGTATTACGTAAAATTAATTAAAGGTCAATCTTTCTACGCTTTTGATCATCGTTTCTTAGTGTCTGAAGAAGAAGAGGTTTCAGAGAAAATTTATAATTACTTACGACGTAATGAATTTTTTGAAGTACGTAAAGAAGAATATTCTGCTTAATTACAAAAAGCATTAAGAAAAATATCATCTTATTGTGATATATTCTTAATGCTTTTATGTGAATTTCTTCTTTTCAATAATTATTGTTGACTCTATTAAATAATCTAGTATTTGTCCAAACTAATTATTCACTATTTTCATATTCTAGTATATGAGGAGGTGAAGAATATGACTCATATCATTGATTACCAAGCTACTCAACCTATTAGTAAAACTGGTGAAACAACTTTTGCAATCCCATCTTCTCCAAATAAAGCAATTTTAGCAAATTTGAAATTGCGAATTTCAAGTAGAGATTCACGTAATAATCGAGTAGAATTAATCGCTACAATTGGTATAGAAGGTATAACTGAGACTTCACAAGTTTTATTCCGAATTTTCCGTGATAATATTGAAATTTTTAATGCACAAGTAGGTATTGAATCTACAGATTCTGAACAATTCTATGTACAAACATTTCAAGCTATAGATCAAAACGTTAGCAGTGGAACACACGAATATTCATTAACTGTAGAAAACCTTACTAGTGGTGCAAGCGCAGAAGTTGTTGGCCCACTATCTTTTAGCGCTTTAGCTATTGGACAAGAGCGTAAATGTTGCTAAGTGAATCTAATATTTAATTTTGTACTTGAGAAAAGCGAGGCGTAGTTATACGTTCTTGCTTTTTTATATGTCCCCTTACTTTCTATTAGCTTTAATCATAAATTTTTTACGTTTTGATTCACTTATTTCATCAATTAACACATCAAATTTTTGACAAATCAAAAAGATTGAAATCCAATTATGAAACACGTAATATAGACTCTGACTCTAAAAAAGTTCGTATAAAAATACTACATAAATAAGGAGGTTTTATATACGCGTTTTTCATTTTAAAAGACGGAGAGGTTTTATGTTATGTGGCGTAATAAAAACGTTTGGATTGTTTTAATTGGGGAGTTTATTGCAGGTCTAGGATTATGGCTTGGTATTCTTGGCAACCTTGAATTTATGCAAAAATATGTCCCTTCTGATTTCATGAAATCAGTTATATTATTTATCGGACTATTAGCCGGTGTTCTAGTTGGACCTATGGCTGGCCGTGTCATCGATCAGTATGAAAAGAAAAAAGTTCTTCTTTACGCTGGGTTTGGTCGAGTTTTAAGTGTTATTTTCATGTTTTTTGCTATTCAATTTGAAAGTATCGCATTTATGATTGCATTTATGGTTGCTCTTCAAATTTCAGCAGCATTTTATTTCCCTGCATTACAATCTGTAATTCCACTCATCGTACGTGAGCATGAGTTATTACAAATGAATGGTGTACATATGAATGTTGGTACAATCGCTCGTATTGCAGGTACTTCACTAGGTGGAATTCTTTTAGTTGTGATGAGTTTACAGTACATGTATGCCTTCTCAATGGCAGCATACGCCTTATTATTCCTCTCGACTTTCTTCCTACAATTCGAAGACAAGAAATCAACAACACCAAGTAAACAAGCTGCAAAAGATAATAGCTTTATGGAAGTATTTCGTATTTTAAAAGGAATTCCTATTGCTTTTACAGCACTTATATTAAGTATCATCCCTCTATTATTTATAGCTGGGTTTAATTTAATGGTTATTAACATTAGCGAAATGCAACATGATCCTACGATTAAAGGGTTCATATATACAATTGAAGGTGTCGCATTTATGTTAGGTGCCTTCGTAATTAAACGTCTATCTGATCATTTCAAACCTGAAAAATTACTATATTTCTTCGCAGTTTGTACTGCTTTTGCACATCTGTCATTGTTCTTTAGCGATATAAAATGGATGGCTCTTACATCATTTGGTTTATTTGGGTTTAGTGTTGGCTGCTTCTTCCCTATTATGTCGACGATTTTCCAAACGAAAGTGGAAAAAAGTTATCACGGTCGCCTCTTCTCATTCCGTAATATGTTTGAGAGGGTTATGTTCCAAATCGTCTTACTTGGAACAGGCTTCTTCTTAGATACAATTGGGTTACAATATATGGTTCTCATCTTCGGAGTCGTTTCATTATTGATTATTTCTATTTCCCTTTCTAAGCAGAAACATTATGAAAAACAGCATTCGCAATCTGCGAATTTATAAAATAAACAAAGAAGTATGGATCTAATATTAGATCCATACTTCTTTGTTTTATAATACGCCTATTTATTACGTTTATTGAAATTACCTAAAGGAGTATCCCCCTTTTATTTCGAATAGATTATAAAAAGTACTCTTTATAAAAGGAGTGGTAAAATGTCTGATGACATCCAAGTATTTATTGTCCTGCTCTTTGCAATTGCTCTGTTTAGCATCCTAAACTTTTTAGCCATTTCCTTATCTGGACATAGTTTTAAAAAAAGAATCGTGGCAGGTTTCATATTTTTACTACTGACTCCCATTATCTTTTTGACTATCGCAACATTTGCTTCTATATTCGATAAAGCAGGATTTGGCGCAGGTACGTTAGCCTTTATGATCGCAAGCGTATATATATTAAATGGAATAGTAATTCTGCTTTCCTCTTTATTTATCCTCAAAAAAGACATAACATAGGCTATAGTACTAGCATGAATCTGACTTTACACTAGATTCATGCTTATTTAATTTCTCCTAAATTTTTATATGAAATTAAATAATTCTTTAAAAAAATTTAAACTTTATTTATTATAATATCCCTATCGTATTCGCACGTTTATTCAAATTTAAAAGAAAGGAGCACAAAATGAAAAAGGTTCTACTTACAATTCCTATACTAATCATCCTACTTAGTGGATGCAGCAATAACGATATATACGGTTCTTGGGAAGTCGTTGACAATAAAAAAGGTGAATGCCCTGTATATTATAAATTTGAAACAGTTGTCAAAAAAGAAAATAAAGAGGAAATTGTGCAAAATTTAGTAGAAATGCAAACAACAAAGAATAAAGACGATTTATATAAAGGCTCATTTGTAAAAAATTCTAATGTATATCACATTGATTATGGTAATTCATTTACATCGGACCAAACTTTAAAAGTTGCCGACGGTACATTAAATGTATACTTTTTGACAGCCGAAAAATTATGCACATATAAAAAGAAATGATTACATTTCAGAGGAGACGCAGAAAATATTTTCTGCGTTATTTCACTTTAGAAATCGTCCACAAAAATAGCCCTTGTTTTCGTATTCTTTTTCATTCAAAACATGAGAAATATACTTAATAAAAGCTAGAAAATACCTTAAGTTATATAAAATGAATCATATAATACACATTTCAATTAATATATCTACGCTATTTACATCGTTACTTTTCAAAATAGGCTAATCCTCCCTCTAAATGTGTCAATCGTTTTAATTTTCATAAAAAAATGATAAAATGTAAACATGTGTTTTCAGAATAATTAAAAACGCAGAATGAAAGCACTGTTTTTAGGAGGGGTTTTGATGACTTACACGTTAGCAACTAGAATGAAAGCATTCCAATCTTCTATATTTAGTGAATTAGGAGCCTATAAAAAAGAAAAAATTGCAGCAGGTCATAACATGATTGATTTGAGCATCGGAAATCCTGATATGCCGCCCGCTGATTTTGTAAGAGAAACAATGGTACATACAGCGAGTGAAAAAGAGAGCTACGGGTATACATTATCCGGTATTCAAGAATTTCACGAAGCTGTAACTGAATATTACAACAACACTCATAACGTTTTATTAAATGCGGATAAAGAAGTTTTATTATTAATGGGTTCACAAGATGGGCTCGTTCATTTACCTATGGTTTATGCAAATCCAGGTGATATTATATTAGTTCCTGATCCAGGATATACAGCTTATGAAACAGGGATTCAAATGGCTGGTGCAACATCTTACTACATGCCTTTAACGAAAGAGAATGATTTCTTACCAGACTTAGAAGTCATCCCTGAAGAAATTGCCGATCAAGCGAAGATGATGATTTTAAACTTCCCAGGGAATCCCGTTCCAGCAATAGCTCATAAAGATTTCTTTAAAGAAGTAATCGCATTCGCGAAAAAGCATAATATTATCGTTGTCCATGATTTTGCTTATGCTGAATTTTATTTCGATGGTAATAAGCCAATTAGCTTCCTCTCTGTACCTGGTGCTAAAGAAGTTGGTGTAGAAATCAATTCTTTGTCAAAAAGTTATAGTTTAGCAGGTAGCCGTATTGGATATATGATTGGAAACGAAGAAATTGTTCGTGCACTTACTCAATTTAAATCTAATACCGATTACGGTGTATTTTTACCAATTCAAAAAGCGGCATCCGCAGCACTAAGAAATGGCGCTGCATTTTGTGAGAAAAACCGCGATATTTATCAAGAACGGAGAGATACTTTAGTTGATGGATTCCGAACATTTGGCTGGAATGTCGATAAGCCAGCTGGTAGTATGTTTGTCTGGGCTGAAATTCCACAAGGATGGACTTCTCTAGACTTCGCTTATGCATTAATGGATCGTGCGAATGTCGTTGTTACACCTGGTCATGCATTTGGGCCTCATGGAGAAGGCTTCGTACGTATTGCACTCGTTCAAGATAAAGAAGTGTTGCAACAAGTTGTTGAAAATATTAGAAATAGCGGCATTTTCGTCCTTGAAAAAGTAGATGAATTAGTTCAAAATTAGTTCCCACTCCCCTGCTTAACTTTAGCAGGGGTATTATTAATTGGAGGTACTTTCATATGCATATTAAAGACACGCTTCCCCATCGTTATCCATTTTTAATGATTGATAAAGTAACAAATGTAAAACAAGGTGAATCCGTTA
Source organism: Bacillus sp. 2D03 (assembly GCF_003946765.1). Classification (NCBI taxonomy): domain Bacteria; kingdom Bacillati; phylum Bacillota; class Bacilli; order Caryophanales; family Bacillaceae; genus Bacillus; species Bacillus sp. 2D03. Next base: position 393,659 of record NZ_RPSJ01000002.1, read on the forward strand.
CAGGATATAAACTCATTACAAATAACGAATGGTTTATAAATGATAGTCAAAAACATATGCCTCATATGTTAATTGTAGAATCACTTGCCCAGCTTAGTGCATTTGTACATACAAGTGATTCTGAAGGACTAGGATTCCTCTCCTCTTTAGATGGAGTTGAATTCCACGGAAAAGCATATCCCGGTGATAAACTTGATTTACATTATGAGCTAACGCGCAATCGCCGAGGTTTTATTCTTGGTAAAGGTATTGCAACTGTAAACGACCAGCCTATTGTAACTATAGAAAAACTATTAATATATCAAGCAGATTAAAGTGTTCCTTATATCAGTTGGAAATATCTATTCTCAACCAATTAAGTAAGTAGGAAAACATATTACGTAGTTAGGAGCAGGAAAATGGAACGTACTATCGGTATCGATGCTGGAGGCACATTAACGAAAATAGCTTATTTTAACGAAAAAAAGCTATTAACTTTTGAAAAATTTTATTCGCATGAACAACATAAAATAATAGATTGGATTAAAAACAACAATGGCATAAAACAAATATGTATTACGGGTGGTAAATCGAAACTATTACAGCATCTGCTTACAGCTTCATATAAAATAATAGAGCTAAACGAATTTGAATCTACTCTTGCAGGTGTCCAATACATATTAAAAGAAGAAAAACACACTATAAACAATTTTATTTTAACCAATATCGGTACAGGTACTTCTATCCATTATGTTTATAATGAACAATATATTCGCGCTGGTGGAACCGGAGTTGGCGGTGGGACTATTATGGGACTTTCAAAATTGTTAACAAATATAGATCATTTTGAAGATGTAATCCCTCTAACAAAAGTAGGATCTAGAAAAGAACTAGATATTACGGTTGGAGATATTTATAGTGGTATTCTCTCACCTATTGATAATAGCTTAACTGCTAGCAATTTTGGTAAAGCCGCTATTTCAGAATCGAAATATAATAGCTCAGACATACTTGCTACTATACAAGGACTTGTCGGTGAAGTCGTTACTGCATTAAGCCTTCAATTCGCTGAAACAAAAAACATTGAACATATTATTTATATTGGTTCGACTTTATGTAATAACGTACAACTTCAACATATTATGAGTAGCTACACCGAATATCAAAATAAAACACCAATCTTTTTACAAGATGGTGGTAATAGCGGTGCAATTGGTGCATTACTTCATGCTACGAAATAAAAAGCTGACTTTTGTCAGCTTTTAAAAAATGGCACTTCAAATTCAATAATTGATTCCCCATTCTCTCCAATTCGCTCCACGCTTATTCTATCAATCACACAATTTAACTTCCCATGAAAACTAGGAATCTCCTTCACTACTTCAGCAGCTAATTCGGCACTTTCTTTTCTTCCGACTGTTACATGTGGGATGTACGGAATGTCTTCTTTCAAAAATTGTAATAAAGGTCCTGTATACAGGCTATCATGTAGTTCTTCTATTTGTTTTCTTCCTCTATCAACTTCTAAAAACAAATAGTTTCCTACGCTAGTGATACGATTTGCAAACTCAATTTCAATTTTGCCTCCCCCTTTTGATACATTAAAAATATGAGATTTTAATTCATCATTTGAAATATTACTCTTAAACGGGAATACGATTGTTATATGCGGTGGAATTAATCCAAATAAAGGATCATGTTTATGTCTAATGTTCTCTATTTTATCGATGGACATGTTGTTTAGAAAAAGTAAAATTGTACGCATTTTTATCCCCTCAACTTTTCCTCATTATAATATGTATCATATTCTATGACAGCCTGCCCTTCAACAACTTGTTTTGCTTACCTATAAAAATAAAAAAACTTCTCAAATGAGAAGTTTTCATATAGCATGATTATTATTTTCCCGCCAAACTTTCCTAAACTTTATATAACAAGCAATTCTCCATGGAATAATATACGAGACAGCAACAACGTAAAATAATAAACCAATCGTTTGTTGATCTAAATCAACGATAAATTGTCTTGAACCATATCTTAAAACGACAAGTGCAATAAAAGTAATTAAAAAAGCTGCACTTTTTTTCGTATAAATATTCCCATCATCTCTTCGCTCATAATTTGTTAGTGCTATAAGTGGTACAGAGAAAAGAATCCCAATAAATGCTGCTATAGCCACTTGTAGTACAGCTGGATGTACGGGACCTAAAAACCATACAATACCTGGTGTTAAAAATAGTAATGGCCATAAAATACGTTTTCCCGATCCCTTTATTGGCTTATACATGGAGCGATAACGACGCCAAAATATTAGTAGTGCAATGCATAAAAAAACGGTTATTAATGAAGAAGTATCTCCCATTTACTCTTCCTTCTCCCCTAAAATAATTGTATTTAAATTGTATCTTCAAACGAAACCTTACGAATAAATAGAGCGCTAATTACAATATATATGCAAATAAGAACTATCGAAACTAATATGAAATTAGGTATTTCTAGTAACATTTTACTATTAATAAACACCAACTCTTTTATACCTATCCCTGCATACATTGTACTCGCCAATCCGAATAAAACTATTATACTAAAGGCCAATCCGAACCAATTAAATCTTTTCTGAACAATAGTTGTTGATTGGAATAAACAAGCTAATGTACTATAAAATATGAATTGTACAAAGAATTGTTCAATTGCAGATGCTCCTAAATTTACATGTTCTGTTTTATAAAATGTATCCTGTAAAAACAAAGCTTGAAGACATGAAAACAATGCTGATTGCAATAAATTAAAACATATTGAACCAATCAAAAATTGCAACCTAGTGACACCAAACGAGACGACTGTAGGAAAAATATCAAGTTGAATAAGAAACACGCTTATCACAATAAACATTACGATTACAATTGATGAATTATTGAAAATATCATGTAAAAATGCTACCTTTATTCCCTTTAAATCAGTTGCAGTCATTGTCCCTTTTATAAGTAATGCCACAGTCCAAAAGATAAGAATGGCTTTATACTGATATTTTATATGTAACTTCAACTGCTTCATTAACATCGTCATTTTATTTCACCACCAGTTATATGAATAAATAGTTTTTGTAATGTAATTCTATCAATTGATAACCCTTCTTTTTCAAGAGAGTAATAATCTTCATTAGAAAGTTCTTCCCATATAACAGAAATCCCCTTATTTCCATAAACTTCTCGATTTATAACTTTTTTATTAATTGAAAACTTACCTACTTTATCTTTTTTCCCTGAAATAATATGACCTTGTCGTAATAAATCTTCCACTGATGATTGAACAACAAGTGCACCTTCTTTTATGATGATTACATCTTCGATAACATGGGTTACTTCTTCTACTAAATGAGTTGATAATATAATTGTTCTTGGATGCTCACCATAATCTTCTAATAGTAAACTATAAAACAGCTCTCGATGTGCTGCGTCTAAACCGGTAGTCGGTTCATCAAAAATTGTAATCGGCGCCCTACTTGCTAATCCTTGAATAATTCCTACTACAGTTTGCATTCCATGTGATAATTTATGGTATTTGTCTTTCAAATTAAGTTGAAATCTCCTAGCAAGTTCTTCAGCAAACTCTTGATCCCAGTTTTTATAAAACATGTTACATAAATTAAAAATATTTTTTACTTTATCATTTAAATATGCAGCTTCTTTAACTCTAACAAAACAAATATTTTGCATTGCTTTACTATTTTCAAATACATTTTCACCAAATATTGATACACTTCCACTACTTGAAGTAATTTGACCTGCAAGTAAATTTAATAGTGTCGTTTTCCCTGCTCCGTTCCTTCCAAGCAAACCATATATTTTATGCTCTTCCAATGAAATCGTTACTTCATTTACAGCTATTTTCTTTTTATATTTTTTCGTTACATCTTTCGTTTCAAGTGCAATCATCCCTCTTTCCCCTCCTTCGTAATCTTTTGAATCATATCCATCAATTCATTTTTTGATATTTCTAGTACTTTCGCTTCTTCCCACACTTTAGGTAAATATTCAGTCATAAAAGTATTTTGTCTTTTTTTTAGTACGACTTCTTTCGCTCCCTTTGCAACAAACATTCCAATCCCTCTCTTTTTATATAAAATCCCCTCATCCACTAATACATTTACCCCTTTAGCTGCAGTAGCCGGATTTATTTGTAACATCTTCGCAAATTGATTTGTCGATGGAACTTGTTCTTCTTCAAGCAATATGTCTTTTAAAATATCAGATTCAATCGTTTCTGCAATTTGTAAGTATATTAATTTATTTTGCTCCAGAGTAGGTTTCACACTTTCACCACCTTAGGTTCATAGGTTCATTACTTGTGTAATTAACCATATCACATAAAAATGTTTTTTCCATAAATTTCTTTTACAAAAAAAGAGAATCATTCGTTTAAGAATGACTCTCTTTCTAAAATTTCGAAGTTTCAACTCTTGTTCTCAAATTCTTTTCATTTATACCATTTTGACAAAAGTTAAATTGTTGTCCCTTTATTGACTTTGTACGATCTACTATTTGCCCTAAATGATAACTTGTATGCTCCACTAAATGTAATAAACTATGAAGTTCAATATGCCTTTTTTCTTCCCATACTTGTATATATACTTTTCCCCACTCATCAAATATTTCTTCAACAGTTTTTAACAAAGTTTCGGAGCTTAAATGTTTTATTGGAAAATATTCTTCAATTCCATTTTCAAAAACTATATTGGGATCCTTATAACGCCTTGTATTTCTCTGTAAATGTTCACAAATATGTAGTACGATTCCACCAATTGAATTAACAGAAGTCTCTTGTTTCCACAAATCTTCTTCACTAACGAGCCTAATTGCCTGTACTAACTTAGGTAAATAATGATCCTGCATTCTATGATAAGAAATTTTGTATACTAACTCCATCTTCTCCCCTCCATTATTTCAACTGGCTCACTGGATATTTAGCAAATAAAGATTTCCGAAAATCTTTATCTTCCACAAGCATTTTAATTTTTTCTTCATTGCCGTTAAAGAACTTTATAACTTTATTTTTATCCCATATATCTTTTTCTTTTGGAAAATCATCGAATATACTATGCAAAATTGATAACATTTCTTCCCTCGTTATCTTAAAGTTTTTATTCTCTACCTGAAACTCATAACTTTTTGCATTTGGCACTAAAATTACTAAATATATAGCATTAAAGAAAAAATTCTTCTTCATCGTATCCTTCTCATCAAACCAATACGTCTCAATCATTTCTTCTGTAAGAGCCCCACTTTCTTTTGCGCCATAGTTCACTTTTATATTTTCATTTTCTAAACTTATACTTTGAACTGTTCCACCACCGGGTAAATGATTAACAATTGCAACCACATCTGAGTTATTACCAACATATGTTCCAGCATATTTCTTAAAGTCACTAGGTTTCACATCACATATTTCTTTTATTCTTTCTCCGCTAGAACAAGCAGTAATAAATAAAAAAATTGTTAGCATAACAACTACATTACGATGCATATATTTCATTTAGCATCCCCCATTTTTATCGATATTTCGTTAATTACAATACATCTTCTCAAAACCCTTTAAAACATACGCATTTTAATCAAAATTAAAAATTTTCAATTTTTCCGTTTACAATTATCCATTAATTGTATATAATTACTAACGTAAGAAAAATATTCTAAAAGGAGGTCGAAGGAAATGATGAAATTACAATTACATGCATTAACTTTAGCGTTAACTGCACCTGTGGTTTCTGGACAATTAAATATGAATTCGACCACCCTAATGGAGAATTGAAAATCGTACTTTATTTCATTTAATTCATAAATTCGCCACAGGAGGTCGTATACTTTCCTGTGGCTTTTTCACGCCCAGCCATAGGAGAACTGTATCTTCCTGTGGTTTTTTTGCGCGATTTTTTAGTCTCTTACATTATTTTTCTAAGAAAGGAGCAACATTCAATGACTATTAGCGTATTGTTTTTAAGTATTACGATTCAAAGAAATACAATTTCCAAAGATGAAATTCTTCATAATGAGCAAATTGAAAAAGCTATGAATGATGTTAAGGAGCGCCAAGCACTTTACTGTGATCACCTGTAATTCCTTTTCGAAAGGAGGAATTCATTTATGACTTTTCATATTTTCTTTTTTACGACTGTACTTCAAAAAAATACTTTATCTGAAACTGAAATTAATCGTAAACAACAGTTAAAACAACTAACTGATAAAATAACTGACATTAAAAGTTCATACTACACTCAAATGTATTAAAAATATATTTTAAAGGGGTAATATATTCATGAAATTTAAAGCATTCTTTTTAACAATCACCATTCAAAAACGTAAACTTTCACAGAAAGAGATTTTACGTGAGCAACACATCCAAAATATTATGGACGAAGTAAAAGAACGCCAATCTTCTTATTACACTCGTCTTTTCTAAAACACTTATAAAGGGGCAATTATTTTATGAAATTTAAAGTATTCTTTTTAACCATTACCATTCAAAAAAATAAATTTTCCGAGTCTGAAATGCTTCATGAGCGACAAATTAATCAGGCTATGGATTCTGTAAAAGAAAGACAAAGTCATTACTGTAGTCACCTGTAATTTCTTATTACACTCGTTTTTTCTAAATCACTTATAAAGGGGCAATTATTTTATGAAATTTAAAGTATTCTTTTTAACCATTACCATTCAAAAAAATAAATTTTCTGAGTCTGAAATGCTTCATGAACGACAAATTAATCAGGCTATGGATTCTGTAAAAGAAAGACAAAGTCATTACTGTAGTCATCTGTAATTCCAATTCGAAAGGAGGAATTCACATATGAAGTTTCACCTATTCTTTTTAACGATTACGATTCAAAAAGAAACAATATCTCAAAATGAATTAAAACAAGAAAGACAATATAAACAAGTTATTGATGAAATTCGAGATCGTAGAAGCAAGTACTACACTCACCTTTAATCGTTTAACTATATAGAATTGAAAGGAGTCGATTATGATGATGATAGCACGCTGTAAGGAAATGATTTGGATAGTTCAGAGGGATTCCACATAGTTTTATAGAGCTTATATCACACAAGTTCATCACTGAATTTGATGTATAAAAAATATATAATAAAATCAAATCAACCCGCTTTTAATTATTTTTTATAAACAAAAGATACACCACTTAAAAAGAGGTGTATCTTTCTCAGGTTTTACTATTTCCGATTACTTCTCTTCGTCTTAAACAATCTCACTAAGTTCGAAACAACTGTTTTTGTTACTGCATAAACTGGTACTGCTAAAATCATTCCGATGATTCCAGCAAAGTTACCTACCCCTAAAATTAGGATAATAATTGTTAATGGGTGGATGTTTAATTTCGAGCTCATAATACGTGGTGAAATAATATTACTTTCAAACTGTTGTACAATTGTTACGATAATAATTACGTATAAGGCTTGCATCGGAAATACGAACAGTCCTACAATAACAGCTGGTGCTGCTCCGATAAATGGACCTAAGTTAGGAATGATGTTTGTAAATGCTGCGATAATCCCTAAAACGAAAGCGTACGGTAAATCGATAATTAAATAACCGATAAAAGTAAACGCACCTACAAATATACAAACGAGCGCTTGCCCTTGAATATATGCAGATAATGTTTCGTTCGTTTCCTTAATGATACGAAGCCCCTCTTCACGGTAAGACTCTGGTAATAAACTTACCGCTTTCCCTGGAAAGGCATGTCCATCTTTAAACATGTAAAATAAAATGAACGGTACAGTAAATACAACTAATGCAACGTTCGTGATAATACCAAATAAAGCCGTTGCACTCGACGTAATTGTATTTGGTATATCTTTTAAGTATTCAATCGCATTTTTTTCAATTGTTTCAATGGAAACGTAGTTTTGTGTAGATAACCATTCAAACAACCTATGATGTGATAATTCTTGTATGTATACTTTTCCCTCTTTTATGTAGCCTGGCATATTTTTAACCAAGTCCATTAGCTGTTGTGAAATCGTAGGAACAACTACTCCAACGCCAACCGCAGTTAATGTTATGATAAAAAGATATAACAGCAATATCGCTAAATTTCTAGGTACTTTTTTATTCTCCAAAAAGATTAATACAGGATTAAATATGAAGTATAAAAAAAGCGCGATTAAGATTGGGAAAAATAATGTTGATATGAAGATACCAATCGGTTGAAATAAAAATGATATTTTTGTGCAAATAAATATGATTCCTACAACCATTAGCACTTCTAATGTCCAAAAGTGCACTTTTGATTTCAAAAAAATGGCCTCCTTTAAACTAGCACTTCTCTTCATTGTACCAAAATAAGTATGAATTTCACATAATATTTTCCTTTACAATATTCCAAAATACCAATAAATACACTACAATGAGATTACATACAAATTTGCAGGTAAAGGTGATAAAAATGACACAATGCATCATTTGCAGAAAAGATACGAAAGAACTTAGTGAACAATATGTCATTCCAGAAATATTATGTGGATATTATTTCACAAACTCAATTTGTGATACTTGTCATGAACAAATGACAACAAATATTGATCGTCCTTTAATTAGGCATAAATTGAGTCAATTTAAGATTGAACAAATGAAAAGACAAATTGATTCCCCACTCTATACGAATGAGCACGGTGAAGAACTTGCGGCTGCTGAGACTGATGTTGTCGAAGTAAGCGACGAAATTCTTTATTCTAATGCATTAATTATGAAACTATGTAAAAAGCACGATATTTCCTTACATAATGAAATTTGGAAAGAGGAACGTGTAACGAAAGTAGCGAGTTCTATTCAACGTGAATTGCTATTGGATAACCGTAAATATAAAATGAGTATATTAAAAATGGCTTATACATTCGCTGTACAAACAGTTGATGGCTACTTTGAAAATCAAGATGCGATTGATATCTCTACCATTCTCTCAAATGCAGATTTCGTGGAACTAAAAGAAAAAAGCATTGTACGTGATTTAAGCAAAAGTTCTTTATGGAATACGCTAAATACAAGTAGTGAAAATCATTACTTTATTTTACTTAGCGATAAAGACGGTCTGTTTTGCTTCATTCGTTTGTTTGACATCTTTGATGTTGTCGTTCATTTATCAGAAAAAAGATTTGACCTTCCATCACCCATTGTCGGTGTAAATAATGTGAATACACAGAAATTTTATGTCCAAAGTTTAAAACAGTATATGGATGGTCTGTTTAAAGAAAAAGCACCTACTATATAATAGGAACCAGAACGTATGGTCTCCTTTCTTGATGAAAAGACACTGTGTTATAATGAGTATGAAAAGAACAATACAATCACATAAACCAATTATAAATTGTATATAAATAAAAAAGACTAGTGTGCGGCTACACACTAGTCCACGTAACTTAGCAGATTGGATTGTTCATTTATCCTATTTGTTTCTTACAAACAAAACAACCCACATTCTATAGGCATAGGTGGGTTGTTATTTTTTGAGCTTGTCTATTAAAACGACGACGAACGTTAACAATGCAACGAGAAACAGTCCACCCTGCAATAGCAACGCTATTTCACTCACGAATTATCACCCCCCTCCTACTTGGAGAAGTGATAATTGAACAACCAACCGCACCTTAAGTTACCCTTTAATTTTACCATATTTTCTAATAATTTACGATGAAAACCCGCAAGCGAATAACTTGCGGTTTTTTTATACCGTATTAACAGGCAGTAAACAAAATGAAGCAATAAATAGGTGAAACTTTATTTCTCACTATTTTTTTAATGCATATGCATCAGCAATCATTTCACCAACAATTTTATTTTCTTCTTTCTTCTCGTCTTTCAATAATGGGAATAACAATTCTGCCACTTCATACGCTTCTTCTAAATGCGGATATCCTGATAAAACAAACGTATCAATTCCTAACAATTCATATTCTTTTATCCTTTCTGCTACTGTATGCGGATCGCCTACAAGTGCAGTACCTGCCCCACCTCTTACAAGTCCGATTCCAGCCCATAAATTAGGGCTTATCTCTAACGACTCTCTCGTACCTTTATTTAAATGGGTCATCCGTTTTTGACCAACCGAATCATATCTTGCAAATGTCTTTTGAGCAAGCCCAATTGTTTCATTATCCACATATTGAATTAAACGTTCTGCCTCTTCCCATGCTTCTTCTTCTGTTTCTCTTACAATTACGTGTAATCTAATGCCAAATCGCACTGTACGCCCCTTCTCTTCTGCAAGTTTTCTTACTTCTTCTATTTTCTCTTTCACTTGCTCTGGCGGCTCTCCCCACGTTAAATATACATCACTATGTTCAGCTGCTACTTCTTTTCCAGCAGCTGACGATCCTCCAAAATATATAGGAGGATATGGTGTTTGAACTGGTGGGAAGACAACTTTACTATCTGTAACTTTAATATGTTTTCCTTCTAAAGAGATCGTTTCACCTTGCAATGTCGATTTCCAAACTTTTAAAAATTCATCCGCTGCTTCATATCTTTCATCATGATCAAGATATAATCCATCTCCTTGTAGTTCAACTGGATCTCCTCCAGCTACTACATTAATAAGCAGCCTCCCATGTGAAATTCTATCAAATGTAGATGCCATCCTCGCTGCAACTGTAGGGGACATTAGTCCTGGTCTCACTGCTACTAAAAATTTTAGTTTTTCTGTTTCAGCAGCAAGAGCTGAAGCTAACACCCAAGGGTCTTCACATCCTTGACCAGTTGGAAGTAAAACACCCGTATATCCTAAATAATCAGCTGCCGCAGCAACTTGCTTATAATAACCATATTCAGCTGCTCTTCCTCGTTTTGTCGTTCCTAAATATCGACCATCTCCATAAGCCGGAATAAACCATAATAATTCCATACCTTTACACACCCCTTATTTATTTTGAATCGTATACTAACACATTCTATATAAATTACCCCTAATAATTTATATGTTAATTCCCTGTCTCACCTTTAAAGTTATCTCGCCATCTTAAAAACTTCACTTCTAGTAAACGTACTAGAGAGTCAGAAAACTTCCCAACAAATGCAAATATAATTATGCCGACAAATACAATATCTGTATTTGAAAATTGCCTTGCATCCATAATCATATAGCCAATACCTTCTGTAGACCCCATAAGTTCTGCTACTACTAAACTCACCCATGCAACACCTAACGATAACCTTGCTCCTAGTAAAAGGTTAGGCAATGCAGCTGGTAAAATTAGTTTCGTGATTAATTTTCTTTTACTAAACTCTAACACTCTCGCAACATCAAATAACTTTGAATCCACACCTCTAATACCTAAAAATGCGTTTACGTATAAAGGAAAAAATGCACCATCTGCAATTAATAACACTTTCGATGTTTCACCAAAACCGAACCATAATACGAAAAGCGGTGCAACAGCTAAATGAGGTACAGTTCTTAACATTTGCACAGATGGATCTAAATATTGCTCACTTCTCGTTGAAAATCCAACAATCGTTCCTAAAATGATTCCTAAGCCCCCACCAATAAAGAAACCAGCCGCAGCCCTAAATACACTAATACTTAAATGGCCGAATAACTCTCCTGTTTTAATAAGCTCTTGGAAAGCTAGAAAAATATCTAATGGTGTTGGTAAAACTGTTTTAGAAACAAGACCGAATACACCAGCTAACTGCCAAATTATTAATATAATAACCGGTATAGTAATCGCCCTTACTAAAACTTTTACATTTAACTTTCGCATCTTCTTGACGTTGTTTTTCTCAATCGTTATACTCGCTGGTTTAATAACAGCTTTCGTATTTCCCACTTTACAAAACCTCTTTTCACTTCGCTTTCAATGCTTTTTCTACGAAAGAATTATCTACAACTTTTTCCGTCTTAATTTCTTTCTTTATAGAACCGAGCTTATATTGAAAATCCGCTGTCTTTTGTTGTTCTGCTATTATTTCCTTCGTTACTGGAACTAAAATTGGTTTGTCGTGATTAAACACTTCTTTTACGATCTTCGCATCTATCTTTTTTACAGAAGTATATACTTTTATTGCTTCATCTAAGTTAGCATCTTGCCATACACGTGCTTTCTCATAAACTTTGAGGAATTTCTCAACTAATTCTGGATGTTCTTTCGCAAATTTTGTTCTCGTAATTAAAAATTCTGGTGAAGAGACATTTAATGTTTCACCGTCTGCAATCACCTTCGCACCTTTATTTAACGTATGTAATGATATGAAAGGGTCCCAAATCGCCCATGCATCTACTGATCCTGATTCGAATGCAGGCTGCGCTTCATCTGGTTGTAATTGAATGACATTTACATCTTTTGAATCAATCCCTTCTTTATCAAGTGCTCGATACAATAAATTAAAAGCACTACTTCCTTTTGCTACTGCAATTTTTTTACCTTTTAACTCTTTTACACTCGCAATTTTGCTATCTTTTTGAACGAGAATTCCAGTTCCTTTTCTCGCATAACTTGTATTGGCGATTTCGGTAAATCCAATACCTGCTGCTTGCGCTGAAATGACTGGAGAATTCCCTACTTCACCAAAGTCTAATCGGTTTGATGCGATTGCTTCAAAATAAGGAGGTCCACTTTGGAACTCTGTCCATTTCACTTTAACTCCTTCTTTTTTAAACTCCTCTTCAAACCACCCCTTTTTCTTTGCTAGTAATAGCGGGCTTAATCCTTGCTGTATACCAATTTGTATTGTTACATCTTCTTTCTTACTACTTGCTGTACTTTTTTCACATCCTAATAAACATACTGATATAGCTAAAACAAAAGAAAGAATTTTTAATTTTTTATACATATAAAATCCCCCTTTTCCTATATACTTGTTTGAATCAACCCTCCATATTCAAACTGCTGTAATACTTTCGTTCGAAGTTGTTGGAACGATTGAGAAGTTTTATTCCGCGGATAAGGCAAATTATTTTCAATCACTTTATGTATTTTCCCTGGTTTTGCACTCATAATGATGATTCGGTTTGAAAGATATATCGCTTCGTCTATATCATGTGTAACGAATATCATTGTTGTTTTCTTATGCTCCCAAATATTTAGCAATACTTCTTGTAAATGACTTCGAGTAAAAGCATCCAGCGCTCCAAAAGGTTCATCAAGTAATAATACATTTGGATCTCTTAATAACGCTCTCGCTATCGCAACACGTTGTGACATCCCGCCTGAAATTTCTTTCGGATACGATTTTTCAAAACCATCTAACCGAACGATTTCAACCCATTCTCTTACCTTATCTTTCACATACTTATCTTTTAACGATAAATCTGCCGCTATATTTTCTTCAACTGTTAACCATGGAAAAAGCCTATGTTCTTGAAAAATAAAACCTTGTTTCTTGCTCGTTTTTAGGATAGGCTCCCCGTCAATAACAACTTCACCTTCAAAATCATTATCTAGACCTGCAACAATTTTTAGTAATGTACTTTTTCCGCACCCACTCGAACCAATTACTGTAACAAAATCCCCTTTCTCTAATTGAAAATTAATATTCTCTAGCACTTGAACCGTACCAGTTTGTTTCAAAAAATATTTTGATACCCCATCAATTGAAACAGTCATTTCTTCCCCTCCTTAAAATGATTCATATAAATGAACAGATTCAGTATTTGTGCAATAAAAAACCAAAGGCATTTTATCTGTTGATAAAATGCCTTTGGTTTCTCCAATCAGCAATACGTTATGGAATTAAGTACATATTATACAAATATTTCCGATAAGTCAACTAGGTTTTATTAAAACATACATATGATTTGTTTGAACATTTTACTTTTATTTATTTAAACGATATCGTTTACTTACTATTTTTTCTGATCTTTAATCCACTGTAACCAATAAGAAAACTCACACGCTAAATGCATTTGATGGGATTTAATATCTAAGCGACGAAATTTCTACAAAAAAAGAGTAATTTCAAGAAATATGCTACTAACCTTAGATTTATTAAAAAAGTTAGATCATATAACTTGAGACTACTCATTCCCATTCAAAATATTTATGTAATTAAATTTTATTTCCTCTGCACCCTGGCTGTCTCCAAAACTATTGGTGGCAGCTCTTTTTGAATGATTTCTTTTAATCCATAAAGAGCTTTCCTTACATAACCACCTTCGAAATTCCCTAATGGTTCTGGTAATTCATCTTCATCCAATATGAAGTATTCTCCATTTGGAAGTACCATAATATCGATGATTAAATCTTCAAAGGAAACCACTTCATCTTTTATTTGTGTGTTTTTTACGATATTAAAATAGGAACCTAAATACTTTCCTTTTATATCTCTCCATACGTATAAATTGTACGGACGATCTTTCCAGTAATATGCGATTGTATAACTTCCTTTTGGGATTGTTAACTTAGTATCATTTGCAGTCATTGTAAATGAATACTGCACCTCGTGAAATAAAACGATACTTTGTGATTGCTTTTCAAGTAATAAGCAATTGTGATCTACTATTGTTGAGTTATACTGGATTTTTCTTTCTATAATTTCAATTTTCGATGTAAGTAACTTATTCATTATTTTGTTTCCCCTTATGCTAGTTCTATCCTCAATTATATCCATTTATATAGCGATAAAGAAGTGTATAGTTTTTTATATAATGATTTATACAAGTACATAATAAAAACTCCTTCTTATTTAGAAAGAGTTTTTATTATGTAACTAACAGCACTATTACTCATGTTTTAACTTTTCCTTAACCGCATCATAAAATTTTCGTTCTTCATCAACATTCAAGTAAACACGACTTACTGTTTTAGAAAAGCCGTATAACAACTGCGCTTTCACTGGCTCTTTTAATGTTATTTCAAAAGTAGCAGGTTCTTTTATGAACTCCATAACAGTTGCATCCAATACCTGTTTCCCTTCTTTTGCCGTTAGCAATTCCCCCTTGTAGAACGCAATACTATCAATTTGTGTAAATGGCATAACAATTTTCTTTCCTAATCCGATTTGAATGATTACTTGTTCTTCTGTTACGACAAGGGGATTTTTGCGCATCGCTTGTATTTCAGCTATAAAATAAATCATCGCGTATACATTTAAAATAAGTAAAATCCATGCTATTACTGGATTCCACTGATGTAGTAAATAATGAAAACCAATGCTTTCAATTATTGTTGCATGAATAATCATGATATACACACCTATAGCACCAGTCTTTTTATGATATGAGTATACAGATTTACCTGTTGGTACTTTTTCACGCCACGATAAAAACGCATAATAGATTAACTTACACTCTGTTAGAATGACATCTACTAACTTACTTCTTTTCATAGTAGCGTCAAACGCTGCATCAATTGCATAAGAAAAGGAATAATTTTCTCTTCTATATTCTTTATATTTTTTTATTATTTTAGGAAGCACTCTAACAATTTTATAGAGAAGGAATAATTCTAGACCTACAAATGCAATTTCAGCCGCAACAATAATATAAGAGATGAATGAAAAAGCTTGTAAATAGTCACTTGGAATAATAAATCTTGCAAAAATATAACCAGCTATTACAACAGGAACTATATACGTTAACGAGTATCTTTTTCGAATAATGAAGAAATACGTGATGATTGGAATGACAAACATGCAATCTAATAATGACCCAAGCACAACTTCTTTCGGCGCAACTGGTACAATTGGAAGGGCATACAATAAATAGTTTGATAGCATAATTAAAGAGACGAGTCCAATCCAAATACCTTTTCGCCTTCGTGATAGTGTAGCCTTCATACGTTCACTCCTTTATTTAAAAACCTCATTTAAATGGTCTTTATAAAATGAAATGGCACGTTCAAATTCTTTTACTTCCTCTACTTTCACGACAGTTTCAAGTAATAATTTCATCGCTGATTCGTGATCGTTTACGTTATATTTTGCTAATGATAAAAATACTTTCATCGGAGCGTTCTCTGGGAATTTTTTCACCCCAGCTTCTAATACTGTAATTGCCTTTTCATATTCACCTATACAACGATATGTACTTCCTAAACCAATATAAGCACCGCAAAGCGATTCGCCATCAAGTCCATTTGCGATTGCCTGCTCATAATACGGAACTGCTTCTGTTTCTAGCCCCATTACATCATGTATCCACGCACACTGATACAGTACTTCTGCATCCTTTGTAAAGTTTGTTAATCCTATAAGCATCTCTTTAGACTGCGCATATTTCTTTTCGTTTCTAAGTTTAATAGCTTGCTTTAATAAATGTTCCATAGAATCCACTCCTCACCAATTATTCTGTGTATAGCTCTTGATTGGTATACGCTTCACATTCGTGTAAAAGTAAAATTCCCACCAATTAAAGTTTCGCTTACTTATTACTATGCGGATTCATTCTCATCTAAAAACTTAATTTTAAAAAGCAGTGACACGATTACATAATAACTCTAAGCTTTTGACAATTTCTTTCGCTGTTTCATCTTTCCCATTACACAACTTCCCTTTACCATCCTGTCCAATTACATAATGTACAGCTCCGCGCGAATATAAAGAATGTGGTGAATTCGCAATCATTACATTCGCCCTTGCTTCTTTCATTCTATTTTTTGCTCTTTCAAACAGTTCTTCTTCATTTAAATCACTTTCAAGTTTAAAACCAACAAGTACTGTTTCTGGGTCCCATTCTTTTATTTGTTTTAATACTTTTGGAGCCTTTTGAAAGTGAATAATCGGTGCTATATCACTTGAAATTTTTCCGTTCATATTAAGAACATTACCATCTTGATCACAAATTTTCTCCACAATCCAATCTGATCCAGCCGCTGCCATAATGACTGCATCAATCTTTTCATGTGATATGATACTTTTCATTTTATCTTGTAAATCAACGATTCCTTCAAATGGATGTAATTCTAACCCTCTATGTACATCACTTGGTTTCTCCGCAAAATAACCGTGTAAATATATAACATGTGCCCCTTTAGCTAGAAGTTCTTCTGCGATTATCCTTCCGATTGTACCTTTGGCCATATTCGTATGCCCGCGTACTTGATCCCATTTTTCTAGACAACCACCGCTCGTAATTAATACCTTTTTCCCCTTCATTGTAACCATCCCTTACTAATTTTTCTTACGAAACCATTCTGTTCCAAAGTCAACTATATCACGCTGTTTCATTAGACGACACGTTGCATTCCCTATCTTCCCATTTTTTACAGTTCCTTTTCGCTCAAACTCCACACCAATTTCTACAAACTTCTCAGATTCGTAATCCATTTCAAAAAACTCTTTCCACACTCTTTCACCGTTTTCTATAATAGGTGCTCCTACTTGTATTAACTCACATGCACCAGAACGCACCTCGGATAAATGAACAGATGTATTAGAATCATATCCAACACCAATTAATAATACGTACCCGTCTAAATCATATATTTTTCTTAATGGAGATTCTTCTCCAAAGCTCATTGATAACGAATGGTTCATTGTTATTTCTACTGCATGTTTTCCCCATGCAGCAAAACTTCCTAACGGATGATTACTACGTACTACATTCGGATATGTACGAAAACATTCAACTATTTCACCCATTCCCCTTGTTGGGGTTATACGTGAATCAAATGCTGGGACGTTATCTCGGATAATTTGCCACCAGTCTTCCGGTACAGGTGGTCTTGACCAATGTTTCGGATCGGACAAATCCGAAGATTGCGTTGGCATTATTATCGTTCCTTCTTCCGTAACAACTTTCATTAATGCTTCTACTACAGCAACCGCACCACCAGATATCCATCCGATAGAACTTAGTGATGAATGAACGATAATTGTCATTCCTTTTTCGACTCCTAATGCTTTTAAATCTTTTGTTATTGTTTCGATTGTATTTGGAAATTGTGTACTTGCTACTATTTCATTCATTTTCATATTGGTTCCCCCACTAGCTACGTAAATTTAAACTTTTATATAAATATATTATCATATTTTTCTTAATTTTTAACTTAATCATTTTTCACATCTATAAAAAATAGTAATATTATTACACAAAAAAATATTCAAATTCTAATATTAAGATTTAAAAAACAAAAAGAAAGTGAAGATTTTACATCCCCATCATAAAAAGCTGTTTTATACATAGACGAAAGAGCTCATCACAAATGATGAGCTCTTTGTTTATTTTATCCTTCAATTGTAACCCCAGTAAACATTGATAAGTTTCCCGTTATTTTCTCACCTACACGTAAAAATAAGCCTGCTGCTCTTCCACTTATACAGTGAGAGCCAATTAATAGTTTACCAGTATATGGACCATCCCATGTATCAATGGTATAGTCAGGCATTTCTATGTATTGCTGGTATATCTTCCTTTGTTCAAAGTAATACTCTGTTTTATCTTCAGCTAATAATTCATCATTTTCGTATATAGATACTCCGCCACCTTCACGACCGAATACAGGTTTTGAAACGTATGATTCATGTCTTTCTAGAAATCGCTTATTTGAAAAATATGTTGGTAGAAAGTATTTATAAATAATGTCTTGCTCTTCTTCTGTAAAGAAAACACTTTCTTCATAAAGCTTCCAAATTAGTGCGAGTACACTTTTGTTTTGCATAACAAACGCGGCTGGCGGATTAATAATTTTCACTCTTTCTTGCGCAATATGATCTAAAAATTGTAAACCAATCCTTTTTCCATTCTTATCAACGTCCGTTACTAAATACTCTATTGGATACAGTCTATATAAATATTTTATTTTTTCTCCACTTGGCGTATATATACCATCTTCCGCAACGACAATGTCTTGTATTCCTACATAGTCCGTTGACTGATTTAAGCAATACGTTCTTAAAAACTGAACCGTTTGACTATCTTCATCGTGCCAATCATAACTAGTAAAATATATCGTCTCTTCAGGGCCTATATGATAGTCATGTTTAATTTGTTCCCATGCCTGCACAATATGCTCTTCTATATGGTTTGGGTGATTTACATCATGATAACGGCATAACACTTCATTTGCGACAGACGGTTCTAAATAGCCTGTTGGCGTATCACAATTTACTTCTATTAATTTTATATCGTCACCATTTACGATAAAATCAAACCTTGTAAAATATGAAAATAAACCATTATGTTTCATTCTCGCCATTTCCCACGCTTCAGCTGGGAATCCAAGTTTTTGAAAATCTTTTGTCGTATTTACAATATATTGATACGTTCTATATAACACATACATGATTTCTTCTGTCGCTTTTGAGATAGCAGTATAAGTTTTTGCTGGCATGCGATACATCCCTGTTGCCATATATTGATTCCATTCTTCATTCTCTAACAGACTAGGCCAAGTGAAACCATTCCTACTAGCCTCTTCTGCAAGTGAAAACCATACTTTCATATACTCTTCTTGCTCTCGTTCTGTATACATTACTCCATTACCCTTTCGTTTTAGGATCCTACTGGCGCTTTTGCGTTTCCAATTCCACTTGAACCAGAGTTTACTTTCGGTGTTTGCGTAGTAGATGATTTTGGCGTATTTGTATCTGGTGTTACTTTATTGGATGGATTTGGCTGCTGTTTATTTAAATCTACTTTATTGGAAATATTATTATTACCGTTAGAACCACCAGAATAACCACCGCTACTACCGCCACCTGTTCTACGCTCATCTTTTTCACGATATGGAATAACATTATTTGCATACGGTTTCTTCATTAAATTTGGTTTTGCTGTATAATTCATATTTGAAGTTCTACTCGCTAATAAATATCCTGCTACAAATGGAAGTATCGGTAAATGAGAGTTTTCATGATAAGATGAAAATGACGGATTATTTTCCTTGCATAACGCATCTATCTCTACATTTTCATTGGTTGGGGCTTTATCATCACAATTTAATGTTTCTTGTTCATTTCTTTGTTTTGCACCATCTGTTTTAACAGCTGTACTTTCTTGCTGAGCAGTTTCTTCTTCATAATCACCACAACCTGTTAATAAAAAAGATGACACCCCTATTGAAGTAGCTATTTTTATAAACTTACTTTTCTCCATTCTCACGTGTTATACACCTATCTTCTTTTATCTATATTTTTCCAGATACCTATATTATATAATGAAATTATTATTTTTTTCAAACTATATTCAATATGTACAATTATATATTTTCATGCTATTTTTCCATGTAACAATGAAATCTTTCTATCCCTGGATATTTTTCTCCTAAACTTTTAACTTGAAAACCAATTCTTTTATAAAATTCTACCGCCCCATCGTCTGTCTCCGCTTCTATATAAGTCAATTGGTATACTCTTACAATCTCTTTAATCATTTGTAGTGCAATTCCTTTTTGACGATAATCTGGAGCCACTGCTATATGACATATTCGTGCTTTAGTTTCTCCGATTATTTCAATACCTAGACAAGCTTTTTCTTCATATTTGTACAAAGTCCCTTTATTACTTTGATAAAATATTACTGCCTTCTTTAAGCTTATATCATTTGGACCGACGGCATATTGTAGCACATTTAATATTGAATCTTTTTCAATTTGTTCAACGCGATGTATATTCATACTTTCATCCCTTTCTATGAAAAAAACTAGCTCTTAATAAAAAGAGCTAATCTCATTACGCCGTTATTTTTTCTTCTTTTTTTACAACGACAGCCACATAACTATGAAGTATCATTCCAATAATAACGAGACTCATACCAATCCAAGATAATGATGACGGAATTGGTGCAGATAACCAGATCAGCTCTCCTACTAGCGCAAATAAAACTTCACCAGACTGCGTCGCTTCCACTGTTGCTAATTTTTGCAGATCATCTTTCACAAGATCTGTTGCAAAGAAAAATAATACTGTCGCGATTAACCCAGAGCTAACTGCTACAATAAAACATTGAAGAACTTGGCTACTTGACGGTAATCCGCCAGTTGATACTTGGTAACCAGATAATAAAAACCAAAATGGTAAGCTTGATAAAGTCATACCGAGTACTCGCTGAAATACATCTAATTCCCCTTTACAAACTTGCATCATTTTTCTATTTCCAAGAGGATACGCAAATGCTGCAATAAGTACAGGAACTACACATAAAACGGTTTCACGAATACCTAATGAAGAAGCATGTTCTACTTGCATAAGAACAACACCGAATAAAATAATGCCCGACATAACTAATTCCTTCATCGGAAGTTTTTTATGTAGTGGATCCACCGCAAAAAATGGTGTTAACAAAATCCCTGCAACGATTGTAATTTGCCATGTTGATGCAACAAGCCAACCTGGTCCGAACGCTCCAGCAAAACTAAGTGGTGCATAAAAGAGACCAAATCCAACGATACTCCACACTAACCATTCTTTCGGATTGTTTTTCATATATTGAAAGAGTTGCTTTAAGTTCCCTCTATACATAACAATAAGTAATAGCATTGGAACCATAAAATAATACCGTAATGATGCACTCCAAATCCAGCTTCCACCTTCTAAGTCCATTGCCCTGTTTAAAACAAAAGTAAAGGCAAAGAAAAAGGATGCCAATATCCCTATAACAATTGCTTTCATTGTAAAACCCCTTGTATTTAATTTTTAATCTCTATGACATATATTTTAGTATACGCGATGAAAAATCTACATACAAACTTACATTTCACTTTGGGATGATGAAGGAATTGTAGTAGATTTACATGGGAATAAAGTGCATTGGTATGAAATCGAGGCCATTACATATCAAAATTTTCAAGGGTCAAAATCTACTTTAATCTCGACCCGCTATAAAAGATGGCTACCAACTATTGCACATTCAATTTACTGGTTTTCTATTGAGAAACCAAAAGATTATCATAAAAATTTAATGATAGCTTGGGAAGAAAAGCGAACGAATAAAAACAAACGCCTCCTTTAATTATTATTTAGGGGCGTTCGTTCATTCAAAAATTAAAGAATATGTAGTTTATATTCTCTGTATAATTTCCTCAAACGACTGATATGAGCTTGATGATACCGATTATGATCTGCTATATGCCATATTCCCCATCTTATTGTCGCAGTTTCGTCTTTTTCATACAAAACTTCCCGCATTAAATCAGTTTCTGTTAGTGTCATACATTCTTCATAAAACAATTTTTGCACTGCTTCATAATCTTGCATTAACTCTTGCAATGTGTTTTTTCTTAAACTTGGTAATTCTCCTACTTCATTTAACATAGGACCATATTTATTTTCAAATGCTGGCGGAACATCTTCTCCCTTGAAACGATACACCCAATGTAAATCAACAACTGCTAAATGCTGAAGTAACTGCCCAATACTATTTTCATTATTTTCAGACCCTTTATAGGATAGTTCGTTCTCTTCAGTACCTTCGACTAACCTTTGCAATCTATTAAACGTATCAGCAACCGTCGCATACAAAATCGCTACTTGAGGGTCCATATTTCTTTCTAAATAGAGATCTTTCATACAAAACTTCCTCTCTTAAAAGAACAACACCATATGTTCATCATCACTATACACACCATTCATTTTTATAGCCCTTTTTTCAATTCCGTATGTTTTAAATCCCATTGATTCATATAATCGTTTGGCTGGTTCGTTCGTTGACACAACCCCTAAATTCAATTGCTCTAGCTTCATCTCTTTTGCGCTTTCAATTGCTTTACGTATTAAATCACGTGCAAGACCACTTCTTCGATTTTCAGTATCTACATACATTGCAACGATATGTCCTTTATGCTTATATGCGTCTTTTTCTTCTGTTAATAAAGTAACAACCCCAACTAAACGATTTTCATTATTAAAAGCACCAAATGTAAAACTACTATTGGATGAAAGATTACTAGCAACTCGTTCAAGAGGATTTTCTTGACGTACTGCTTCTTCATAAGTCGTTATAAATGCTTCTGGATTTACTTGTAATGCTTGTAAACGTAACTCCCAATATTGTTTTGCATCCGCTTTTGTAAGTAATCGAATCATTTTATCTTCCCCTTTTTAATTTACATAATATTTTTATAGGCTACTTTTTTTGATTCATACTCTTCTTTTAATATACTGTAACGATTGCGATGAATGAACTTCCCCTGTCTTAATCGATCATTTCTCATTAACCCTTCGCATACAAATCCGGCACTTTCATAACTCTTTTTAGCTTTTGTATTATCTTCATCTACACGTAACCAAATTTTCTCCAATTCAAACTGAGAAAAACCTATTTGTAACATGCTGTTTAGAGCTGCCATTCCAAATCCTTTACCCCAATAGTCTTTATTTCCAATCGCAATTCCTAGTTCAGCATTTTTATTTGTTTTATCAAAATTTTTAAGGTCTACCCATCCAATATGTATACCTGCCTCAGTAACGATTGCCCTTTGTTCATAACCATTTTTTCGGCTTATACAAGCTTCAATCCAGTTTCTCGTATCTCCACGAGTGAACGGAGGATATTGATCTGGTACAACTAAATGGTTTGTTACATCTCTATCTAATGACCATTGATAGCGATCTTCTACATCATCTAGTGTCAATTCTCTTAATTGAACATATGGTACATTCATTTTTCTCGCCCCTTTTTATTTACCAATAGAAAATCCTTCGAACACTCTTCCACCATACTGTTCTAACGTCTTTTCTATAAAATGAATTAATTCATTTTTCTCTCCCGTTTTATAAAAATGATCAAAAGCGGCTACAAATTTGTTTGCATATTGCTCATCATATCTTCTTAGCACTCTAATAAACCATTTTGAACTCCCAAGCCACTTACCATTTACTCTTAATACATATTCATGTACTAAATCCGCTAATAAATTAGCGATAAACAATTCTTCTTCTCTTTTTGTTGCACCAATAAAGTCATCTAAAGTATCCGTAATAAAATATCGCTTCTGCTTAATCGTTTCTTCGGTCCATTTAGCTGGTCCTTTATGTAGTAAATCATTCGCTTCTTTTTTTAATTTCTCAACAATTTCCTTTTCCCCTTTTAATGCAATCCCTTCCGAAACTAATTGTGGTAACGACGGTCTCCCTCGATCACAATCCATTTTGAAAAAGGTTTTATATGTTCCAAAATTATGAACAAACACCTCAACAGGCCATCCATTACTATAGAAAGATTCCCTATAGCAAGAAGTTAAACTTTGGTCAACTATTACAATATCAAGGTCAGATGTTTTTGTCGCTTCTCCCCGTGCAACGCTTCCGCCGAGTAAAGCTACATCACAATTCGGAAATTGTGATGTAATTATGTTTTGTGCTGCGTCAATTGCTTTCATAACCGATCCTCTTTTCTTATTTCACTTTCTTTTTTTCAGCTCTTTCTCTCGCTTTTTTTATATAGCTTTCTGCATCTGGTGTTTTACATGATGTTGCACCGTGATCAACCTCTACTTTTCCAATTTCACGTGCAATTTCAATCGCTTGTCGCTCTAAGTCTTCATTACGAATTCCTATTGCGATTAAAGCACTATTCATCGCTTCTTTTTTTCTATTTTTTTCATTATGTATATTTTCTTTAATCTCTTCTAAGTACGGAGAGAAGAAATCATCATGTAACGTTTTATTTTTAATCGCTATATTTGCTAATAAAGACCAGCCAGCTCTTCCAATCCATTCATCATTAGACTTTGTCCACTCTTCCATTCTTTCTATTGCAATTGGCGAAGTACATATAGATTTCATAAGAACATCCATTAAACAGTAATAATCAACATTCTGAATCCAACTATTAAGCTGTTCTGTCGCTATTTTTTTCGGATCTAAAATATAAGTTGCTAATGTCATTGCGTCCATATTGTTCGTTTCCCACAATCCAACTGCTAAATCGTGATCTTTTTTTATCTTCTTTTTTAACAATTTTAAATTCGCAAAACTAACTCCAAATAACGGCTCTTTCGCTCCGTGGTTTTTATACGTTTTTCGATTTTGTTCTGTTCCATATTCCTCTAGTTGCCGCATTACTTCCTCAAGTAACATATACCCACCTCTTTATCTTTTATGTTGACTGTATATATGTATGTACGATATATTCTACATTACTTTTTGGTTTTCCTATATTTATTTTGAAAGTACGGTATGTGAAATTTCTAAACATCGCACAGCTACACCATCAAAAAACTGTATGTTTAACATGTACAGTTTTTTGATGGTAACAATTTTCCGTAGAATAAAATATTTTGTTTTTCGTCCGCTTCTTGTAAATATTTATTAATCATTCCAAGTGCTGCCCTATCCTTAATTGATCCTGTAGGGTTATGCCATTCACATTTAGCATAGATAGAAAGGTTCTTCGTTTCTTCGCATTCTAATTTAATGAGAGGTGTATTCCCGACATTTTTAGAAAACTCATACAAATGTTTTAATGTCATACTTCTATACCTCCTGCATAAATGATATTGATTACATTTATTCTTAACCAAAATACTTTCTACAATTTAATAACTCTCTTAACTAAATCTTCTTATATAAAAATCCCTACAAAAGCTGTAGGGATTTATGTCTAAATCATTTTGTTACACTCTATTTCATATGAAAATAGTTTCCTTATTCAGATGCATTCATAAGCACAATTCTCCAACCATCTGGATCCTCTATTGTGGTTCCTTTCTCTATCCAATACGGGTTTTCTGGTTCCACCTCATGATAGCCCATATTACTTAATCGATTCACTATCTTTTCAATTTCATCTTTATTAGGCATATAAAAAACTAGTAAATTATCTTTTGTCGGTGCCGGACATGGACTTCCATTAACATGTGTAGTAAACTCCAAATGATACTCTTCATCTGGTAATCCAAACATAACCCCGTCATATCCTTCGTGATTTTGAAATTCCCCTATACGTTTTAGTCCTAATCCTGTTTCATAAAAACTGATCACTTCTTCAAATTTATCTGTTGGTCTTGCAATTCTAAATCGAACCCAATTCTTCATGCAAATCTCCTCCTTTTCATTTTTCAAAGCTTTATAGTAATTAGTATAAGTTACATATATTCCCTTTAACATCCCTCATTAGTGTGAGCTTCCTAAGTTGAAAGACCTATTAGTTAATAAACAATAGGACTTTAGTATAATTTGCTATTTTGCATTGTTTCTAATGTTATCCATGACTGCCCAATTTGATTAACATATGGCCTTTCCTCATTACAAATTTTACAGCGAGAAGGTGCTTATTCATTTTCGGGATACTGTACTCCACATGTAGTGCAAATATAATTATTCATATTCCCGCTCCTTTTTTCATGTAATTGTTTCTTTATCAATATTTTAATAAAAATCAAAAATATTCGAATCAATAATTGGAACGAAAACGAAGTGATACGAAAGTATGATTTGGTGATTGAAAGTTTAAATAATAAAGTTTAAATTCATTCTATTTTTCAAAACTGCAATTGATATAAAATCTTGCATACTTTTGAGTAAACTTTTTTACACTTGTAAAAAAGTTTTTTTGCATTTCCCTACCTATAATTGCTAATATAGTAGAGTAGAACTTTTATAGAGAGAAGGAAAATTATGCACAATGGAATTCGAATGACAACTTTAGTAAAAAGGGCTATGTTAGTTTGTGCGGGGGTATTATTCACATACGAAGTGGCTTTTGGATCAGTACATACTGCTCTAGCTAGTACAGAGGATGAAGCAAAATCTGTTCAACTTGTAAGTGAGATTCAAACATCTCTTGCTCCGAAAGAAGCTCCAAAACATTATAACGGGCAAGTTAGAAAAGTCGCTTATTTAACATTTGATGACGGTCCTGGAAAATACACAGCTGAGCTTTTAGATATGTTAAAGAAAGAAAATGCAAAAGCAACATTCTTCCTAATTGGTTCAAACGTAAAAGCTTTCCCTGATCTTGTAAAACGCGAAGATGCTGAAGGCCACTACGTTGGGATGCACAGTATGACTCATAACTACAAGAAACTTTACACTGAAGGTCATTACGTAGATGAAATGAAGGAAGACCAAGGCTTAATCGCTGGTGTTTTAGGTAAATCACCAGTATTAACTCGTCCATCTTACGGCTCTATGCCAGGATTAAACGAAGCTCTTCGCAACAAAGTTGTAGAAAATGGCTTAAAAGTTTGGGATTGGACAATTGATTCTTTAGACTGGAAATATAACAAAATGCAAGTTGATGCTGCATCTGCTAAAATTGTAGAAAACGTTCTAGCTCATTCTACAAATCCAACAGAAGTTATCCTTATGCATGATATTCATCCACAATCAGTAAAAGCAGTACCTGGAATTATTAAAGGACTGAAAGAAAAAGGATATGAATTAGAAGCGTATAATGAGAACGAACACTTCCCATTAAACTTCTGGCATGATAATCGTATGTAATGAAAAGACTTGATTCCCTCTAGTAGGTTATCAAGTCTTTTTTATCGTTTTTAGAATTTCCTTATAGAGAAAACCTATACACGCTTGCACCATATCAATAGTATACGTCCCTTTCCTTTTATCAAATAAATTTAACTTTGAAATATCACATGCTATCTTTAACCTAGTTTAAATAAGTAGATGTTATATAATCGTATTTATAGTGCAAACTGAAGAAGCTTGGAATCAATTTAAGAAAGAAACGCGATAAGTAAAAAACTACAAAAGCGACTTATTCAAAATAAAAACATATATATCAGAATACAGTCAAAAAAGGATTGAATATACAATTTCAATCCTTTTTTTATATTATCAACACTTTAGCACATATTACTCTTAAGGAGTGATATGTATATGGATTTTCTTTCATCTGAATATTTGTCTGCCTTGCTTGCCATTATTGTAATCGATTTAGTGTTAGCCGGAGATAACGCCATTGTAATTGGATTAGCAGCAAGAAGATTACCGAAAGACCAACAAAAGAAAGTTATCATTTGGGGAACCATTGGAGCAATCGCTATTAGGGCCCTCGCTACCTTAGTTGTCGTTTGGTTATTAAAAATACCTGGATTACTCCTAATTGGTGGTGTACTTCTTATTTGGATCGCTTACAAGCTGATCGCTGAGGGCAAAAATCATGATATTAAAGCCGAAGAAGGATTTTGGTCTGCTATTAAAACCATTATTATTGCTGATGCGTTAATGGGCATTGATAATGTACTCGCTGTTGCAGGAGCTGCCCATGGTAACTTTTCTTTAGTAATCATCGGACTATTAGTGTCTATTCCAGTAGTCGTATGGGGCAGTACATTAATTTTAAAATGGGTGGATCGTTTTCCTGTCATCATTACGATCGGAGCAGCCGTTTTAGCTTATACTGCCGCGAAAATGATTGTAGATGAGAAGTGGTTCGCTGGATTTTTCGAAAGTAACCCTTTCGTTAAATGGGCATTTATCATTATTATCATCGTCGGTGTAGTTTTCTTCGGAAAGGCAAAACAAAAAGCAACAGCTGGTTCTGTCTCATAATGATGGTATATTTACAAATAAAAGGCGCTATTCATATGAATAGCGCCTTTTATTATTTAGCTTCCCCTTCCGGAGTCGTTTTTACCTTTGTTTTGTTTTTATCACGGTTGTTATAGTTATACTTCGAACGATCTACTGGAGTGAATCCTTCCGGTGTGTAGAATCGTAATAAGTCACCATTTACGACTTGGTCAGAGTATTTTAGTGAGTTTTGAACCATTTGTTCATTTTTCTTTATTTCATCTGTAAATTCTACAGGTTTTCCAGTAGTTGTATCATAGTATTTGCCGTTTAGTGCAGTAACTGTTGGGCTTACGTAGTTACCGTTACGGAACGCAACGACTTGTTTATGATCTGGTGATAATAAATCAGAACCGAATTGAACATAATTCTTTGTATCTGTACCTAGTAAGTGTAATAGCGTTGGAAGAACGTCAATTTCACCACCATATTGATGTTGTACGCCACCTTTCACTCCTGGTACACGAACGATTAATGGTACACGTTGTAACTGTGCATTTTCAAATGAGTTCATTTCTTTACCCATTACTTTTGACATTGCTGCGTTATGATTATCTGAAATGCCGTAATGGTCTCCGTACATAACAATAATTGAGTTATCATATAAACCAGATTGTTTCAAGTAATCGATGAAGCCTTTTACAGATTCGTCTAAATAGCGTGCTGTTTGGAAGTACGTATCTACTGATGAATCACCTGTTGTTGCTGGTTCAATCGTTGCTTCTGCCTTATCGATTGGATAAGGGAAATGGTTTGATAACGTAATAAACTTCGTATAGAACGGTTGTTTCAATGTTTGTAATAATGGAATAGATTCATTAAAGAACGGTTTATCTTTTAATCCGTAGTTTACTACGTCTTTTTCATTCATATCGTAGTATGACGCATCAAAGAATTTATTAAAACCAAATGATTTATAAATATCATCACGGTTCCAGAATGTTTTGTAGTTACCGTGGAATACTGCTGATGTGTATCCTTGTTGTCCTAAAATAGCTGGTGCTGATTGATACGTATTATGAGATTTCGTTGTAAAGACAGAACCTTGCGGTAAACCAAACATTGAATTCTCTAACATAAACTCCGCATCAGATGTTTTCCCTTGTCCTGTTTGATGGAAGAAGTTATCAAAATAAAGTGTATTCGCATCTTTTGTAAATGAGTTTAAGAACGGTGTAACTTCTTGACCATTTAATTTGTAATCAATTAAGAAGTTTTGGAATGACTCTAAATGAATGTAAATTACGTTCATTCCCTTTCCTTTACCGAAATACTCAGGATTTGGACTTGCATAAGTTGATGTTAAATAATTTCGTACTTCTGTCATATTATCACCATCAGCTAATGCTCGTTCTGTCGATGCTTTCGCACTTTGAATTCCATCATAAATTGTGTAGTTGTATGCACCTAAATATTTCACAATATAATTACGGTCAAACGTTCTTGTTAATAATTCAGGACGGTCAGACTCTGCAAGACCTAAGTTAACACTGAATAATAAAATACCTGCTACAAATACTAGAGATAATTTATGCTTCGCAACACGAATTGGTTTTGGATTTGCAAATTTTGTTGCGACTAACACAATTAATATAATCGTGTCTAAGAAGTATAATGGATCATAAAGATGTAGCAATGCAAGAATACTACCACCTAAATCTCCAAAGTTATTCGTTTGTGTTAATGTCGGGAACGTAATAAAGTCACTGAAAAAGCGATAGTATACTACGTTTGCGTATAAAAGAATCGACAATAACAAATTAATGATAATTAACCAAATATAAGATCGTTTCCCTTTTGCAAATAATGCTAGTCCTAAAAATAGAACTGCTGAACTAAGCGGGTTAAAAAACAGCAAGAATTTTTGGATTGTGTTTGAAATTCCTAAATTGAATTCTGTTACATAAGCTGCATATGTTTTGAGCCACAATAAAATAACGGCAAACAGAAAGAATCCAAAATGATTGCTTAACACACTTTTGCTCTTTAATAAGAACTGTTTCATTTCTCCACCTCTTTTGATCATCCAAGGCTTATTTTTTTATAAGTCTGTCTCTCTATTCAAATTTTCTTCTTCAAATAGATTATCTTTATTTAACTATATGAAGAATATTAGTAATTATAATTTGAAGCTAGTATTTATTCAACTATTTCTTTCTAGACATTTTGACCTTGGTTTCTATTTAACAAAATAAATTTGTAACATTTCCTGTTTTCTCCCAAGATTCATCCACTAATTATGACACCCCATACTATATACCTTTATAAACTCATTCGCAAACTATTCTATCTCCAAATTTGGTACATATTTCACATGACAAAATAATACGATTTGATTATATTACTCCACTTACATTTCCCTTCTTCAACTAACTCTTTAAATCTTAAAGTCATTACATCCCTTCCATACATGAAAGAATTCTCCTGTTCATTAATATTATATTTGAATAATTATTCATTTGACCGACCAGCGATGTTACATTTTCTCGACAAAAAAACTCGCTCTAAAAAGAGCGAGTTTTTTCATTATATATTATTGACCTTTGTACATTGCATCTACTTGTTTTTGAAGTTCCTCATTTTCTAAGAACTCATCATAAGTAGCCTCTTTATCGATTACACCGTTTGGTGTTACTTCGATAATGCGGTTTGCAATTGTTTGCACGAACTGATGGTCATGAGATGTGAATAAGATTGTACCTTTGAATGCAATTAAACCGTTGTTTAATGCTGTAATTGACTCAAGGTCTAAGTGGTTCGTTGGATCGTCAAGTGTGATTACGTTCGCACCACTTAACATCATTTTAGATAACATACAACGAACTTTTTCGCCTCCAGATAATACAGAAACGTTCTTCTTAACTTCTTCACCTGAGAATAACATACGGCCTAAGAAACCACGTAAGAAGCTTTCAGACTCATCTTGTGGAGAGAATTGACGTAACCATTCAACTAAGTTGTAATCACTGTTCTCAAAGTACTTAGAGTTATCTCTTGGGAAGTAAGATTGAGAGGTTGTAACACCCCATTTGAATGAACCGCTATCCGGCTCCATTTCACCCATAAGAATTTTAAATAATGTTGTCATCGCAATATCGTTACGGCCGATAAATGCAACTTTATCACCTTTATTTAAAGTGAAGTACACATTATCTAACACTTTTTCACCATCAATTGTTTTAGAAAGACCTTCAACAGTTAATAAGTCATTTCCTACTTCACGCTCAGGTGTGAAGCCAACGAATGGGTAACGACGTGATGACGGTCTAATATCATCTAATGTAATTTTGTCTAATAATTTTTTACGAGAAGTTGCTTGTTTCGCTTTAGAAGCATTTGAACTAAAGCGTGCAATGAAGTTTTGTAACTCTTTTACTTTCTCTTCTTTTTTCTTATTAGCATCTTGTGTTAATTTTAAAGCTAATTGGCTTGACTCATACCAGAAGTCATAGTTACCAACATAAAGTTGAATTTTACCGAAATCAAGGTCAGCCATGTGCGTACATACTTTATTTAAGAAGTGACGGTCATGGGATACTACGATAACTGTGTTTTCAAAGTTCATTAAGAAGTTTTCTAACCATTGAATCGCTTTTAAGTCCAAGTGGTTGGTAGGCTCATCTAATAATAGAATGTCAGGTTGACCGAATAAAGCTTGAGCAAGTAATACTTTTACTTTCTCTGCCCCAGTTAATTCTGACAATTTCTTATCATGAAGGTCTTCACCAATACCTAAACCTTTAAGAAGAATTGCAGCTTCTGACTCAGCTTCCCAACCGTTAAGCTCAGCGAACTCACCTTCAAGTTCAGCAGCGCGCATTCCATCTTCATCACTAAAGTCTTCTTTCATGTAAATAGCATTTTTCTCTTGCATTACTTTGTAAAGTTGCGTGTGACCCATAATTACTGTTTCTAATACTGGGAACTCTTCATATTCGAAGTGGTTCTGTTTTAATACTGCTAGACGCTCACCTGGCGTAATATGTATGTCACCTGTTGATGGTTCAATTTCTCCAGATAAAATCTTTAGGAATGTAGATTTACCAGCACCGTTTGCTCCGATTAAACCGTAGCAGTTACCTGGCGTGAATTTTATGTTAACATCTTCAAATAATTTGCGATCCGCGAAACGCAAACTAACGTTACTTACTGTAATCATTTGTGTCCTCCTACTAATACCGCTTATTTCAGCGTTTTCTCACCGATTGTCTTAAAAAATCGCATATTACGACTCAATTATTGTAGACTATAGCTATTATATAGTAGAAGCTGGATGAATAGCAACGGTTGATTACCTTTCTACAATGAAATCGGATAGTTTTTGTCCATTCCCCTAGCTATTGTATGTATATCATCGACCTCTTTCTCATATAACCTTTCACTGCTCATTCTGTAATATATCGGATTCATTTTCATCTGAAATATTATATACCGAAAAAACTGTAGAGAAATCATTCCCTACAGTCTCTTCTTATTTCGTATTTATTATTTTCTCTTTGTAACTCTTCATTTTACTCGTTAACCCTATTAACGCCGGTAATAATATCGGCATCACAATTAAAGCTAATAGAAGAAGTGCAACACCAACTACTGACGCAACTTGTATAAGTGTTAATACACCTGATGGAATTAATGCTGCAAATGTCCCGCCTAAAATTAGCGCAGCTGATAATACAACTCCTCCTATATGACGAGATGCAGTTACAATTTTCGTTACCGAATCCCCTTCTATCTCGTTATAGCGCATCATTACGAAAATACTATAATCCACTCCTAAAGCGACAATCATAATGAAGCTAAAGAATGGAACATTCCAGCTTAATGACTCTACATGTAATACATGTGCACTAATTTGTTCACTTATACCGAGTGATGCAAAGTACGCCAATAGTAATGAGCCAATAATAAATATTGTGTTTAGTAATGAGCGTGTAATTACGATTAATACAATCGCAATGCCAATCAACATAATCGTAGCTGTACGTAAGAAATCTTGCCCTGTTACTTCTTTTAAATCAACGTTTCTAGCTGTTGTTCCGCCAATTGCTGTTTTCGCATCATGTAATTCCGTTCCCTTTACAGTGCCATCGATTGTTTTATTGATTTCTTGAATAATTGGCATCGCTTCTTTTGAATACGGATTTACATCTAAAATGATAGTCATTTTAGCAATTTTTCTATCCTGTGACATGTACGTGTTCAATGCTTTTTGGAAATCTTCTCCCTCTAGCACTTCTTTTGGAATATAAAACTTCTCAGAGCTCTTCGATTCATTGAGCTCCTCTAAATATTTCTGTGCGTCATGCAGGCCATTACTTACTTTTCCAAGCCCTTCTGTACTTTTAGATAAACCAGATTGTAATTGCCCCATCTTTTCTTGCAGGTCTTTAAGGCCCGTTAAAAGTTGTCCTTGCCCATCGTTTATTTTCGTTAATCCAGATTGTAACTCAACTGATTTATTTGCAATTTGTTTTAAACCTGAAGAACCTTCATTTAATCCATTTTTAAGATCGGCTGCTCCCTTTTGTAACTTATTAACTCCATTGCTCATTTCTTTTAAGCCGTTATCCACTTTCAGTAACGATTGATTCGCTTCTTTAAATGAACTCATCGCCGTTTTGTGCTGCGTTGCTAATTGATTTAATTCATTTGAAAGTACGCTTAATTTCTTTTGAGCCTCTTTAGCAATTCCTATCGTTTGTTGTATGTTTGGATCATTCGCTAATTCCGGTTTCGTTTGAACGAAATTGGTCATTAACATTTCAATTTGTTCATATCCCTTTTTCGCACCATCAATCGCTTGAGAAATACTTCCGAAGTATTGATCGTAAGAGTTTAAACCTTTTTCTAACTGTGCATAACCAGCATGCAGCTGCGACGTTGCATTAGATAGAACATTTATATTTTCGTTTACTGAAGCTAAACCACTCTCAATTTGCTGTGCTCCTTGTACACCGTCGTTTATGCCATTTGATAATTGATGTAAAGCTGTTCCTAATGCTGATACCCCGTTTTTCGCCTCGTTCGTTCCATCAATTAATTTTTGAACATTCGCAAGACTATTTGAATCATTACTTCCCATTTTATTTTTCGCATCCGTTAATCCATCATTAATTTCCTTTATGCCACCATCGGCATCTCCTAATCCTGTATTCAATTCTCCCGCTTGCTTATTTAAATATAATTCTTTTATCTTCTCACCAGTTGGACGTGTTGGTGCATATACTTCTGACACACCTTTAACTTTCGAAATTTTATCAGTTAATTCATCTAAAATTTGTAGAGAAGTTCCTTCATCCAGCTTTTTATCAGATTGAATGACTAATGTACTCGGTGAAGAGAAACCAGGCGGAAAATGATCTTCTATTACGTTAATACCCATCTTTGATTCATACTTATTATCCACTTCAAATAAATCATTGTAATTAAGTGTATTAGAGTATTTTAATACGAAAGGAATCGATATTACGAATACGATGATTAAAGCGACAAATGGCCTTGCTACTGAGTTTTTCGCAAAGAATCCCCATAAGCGACTATCCTCATGACCTTTAAATGTTTTAACTGGATAAAACATTCCTTTTCCTAAAAGCACCATAAAAAATGGATTTAAAGTCGTTAATACGAGTAATAATACTAAAACACCAATTGCTACCGCTGAAGTAGATTGATATAATTTAAAACTTGCTAACGCAAGTGATGCAAAACCAATTAGCACCGCTATTCCGCTATATAATACAGTTTTACCTGCTGATTTGAATGTTTCTTTCGTAGCTAAAAATGCATTTTCTTGTTTACTTAATTCTTCTTTAAACCTCGTATATAATAAAATGTTATAATCTGTTCCTACCCCAAACAGGACGACGACTACGAACACTTGTGTAAAGTTTGAGAATGGAAAATTAAATTGATCTACAAGCTGGGCAATAATCCCCATTGAAACTAAATACGATATACCAACTGTAAGAAGAGAAACAATTGGAACAACTGGTGAACGGAATACGAGGATTAATACTACAAGAATGAAAATGATTGAAATAACTTCTGTCTTTTTCACTCCCTCTTGAGAGGATTTAAGAAAATCACCCGCTATTAAGTCACTTCCTGTTAAATACGTTTTTACCCCTTTCGTTTGCACTTTTTCATGAAGATTATTTGAAACTTTTGATATTTCACCATGTTTTTTATCTATCGATATTTGCGTTAAAATAGTCGTATTATCTTTAGAAACTAATTGTTTCTCCAAGTCTTTATTGTCTAAATGTGAAACAACTTCCTTAATTCCTAATTGCTCTTTTTCATTTTGCAGGGCGTTGATTGTTTTTGTTATTTCCTTTTTTTGTTCATCTGTTAAAGCTGCCTTATTGCCACTATTAAAAACGGCTATAATTTCATACTTTTCAACCCCTTCTTTATCCATCTCTTTCATCATCTTGTCAGCAATACTGCTTTGCTTTGTATTAGGGATTGTAATTTTCCCTTTTTCTTTCACTAATTGA
Organism: Bacillus sp. 2D03; assembly: GCF_003946765.1. NCBI lineage: Bacteria > Bacillati > Bacillota > Bacilli > Caryophanales > Bacillaceae > Bacillus > Bacillus sp. 2D03. The sequence goes on from NZ_RPSJ01000002.1 coordinate 429,553, forward strand.
TCCATATTAGGCATCGTTACGACCATTGTAATAGTAATAACTATCCATAATAGAAAAGATAAACTTCTCCAACTTTTTAACTTGCTCATTTGAATCATCTCCCAATATGAAATTCACATGTGGAATGAATATTCATTTCTACTCTTTTGAAAACAATTTTCGGAATGAACGTTCATTCCTATCATTCTATTAAATTATTAATTAACTTTATTAAACTAGGTAAATCGGAATGAATATTCATTCCTTCGGTTATAAAGATTTATTATCTCCTGTTATTCTTTTTCATACCTTTTTTCGGAATGAATGTTCATTCCTGTCCTTATAACGCTATAGAATCAAATGATTCTAATAGCATTCCAACAACTTTCTTCCAATTCCTTTACCAATTCATCTGTATATTCTAACTGCCCTGTTTCCATTACTTTAATTAATTTTTCTATTGGTTGATATACAATAATAATTAAAGCAATTGGTGGTAATGGACGAAGCAAACCTTTTTCGATTCCATCTTCAATCAAGTTCATGAAGAAACCCATGAAGTCCTCGAATATTTCATTACTATGTTCATCTAGAAAATAACTATCACAGTGAGAATTTGTAAAAAGAAAAGCATCTGCATTTTGTCTCGCAAATTCAAATAAACGGTTGTATGTATGGCTAAACTGTTCACGAATATTTGCGTCGACCGGGAAATCATTTTTTATTAATTCCGATAGTTGTAAAACACTTTTCGTAAATAAAGAATTAACAAGCGCTTCTTTATTTTCAAAATAACGGTAAATTGTACCTGCACCTACTTTTGCTTTTTCAGCAATCATGGGAATTGTTGTACCATCATAACCTCGTTCTGCAAAAAGTTGTATTGCAGCATCAAAAATATCTTCTTGTTTGTTTTTAGCCATTTTTCCACCTCAATTTCCAGGAATGAAAATTCATTCCGTTTTTAATTATAAATTAGATGCGCTAAAAGTCAAGTGTGTGGCAAAGTATAGCTGTGATTTTTTATCCCCTATTTATGAATGAAATTATATGAGCGATTTTCTAGATATATTGGCGCAATTTAAAATTATATCAGCGATTTTCAGGATATATCAGCGAAACTCTAATTATATCAGCGATTCTCAGGATATATCAGCGAAACTCTAATTATATCAGCGATTCTCAGGATATATCGACTTACCGAAAGAAGTTCACAATATAAGAGGAGGCTATCCCAAAATTTCACTTGGGATAGCCCGCCTTCATACATGCAAATTAAAAGAAATCGTAAATAAACGGCTTACGCACTGGTACTAAATTCTCAAATGATCGTATTGCCTCGTCACTTCCACTAATGAATTCAAGTTCATTTAGTTCTAATGGCCGTTTATATCCAAGCATTATTGCCGATAACGCAGTTATATCCAGTTTAATTCCTTTTTCAGTTTTTTCTTCTACAATTGTTATTTCATGATTTGCAAGTCTCACTGTTATGTTATTCCACGGAGCAAATGCATCTGTAATGTTTAGGATCACTTCTTGCTGTACATTGTTCCAATTCAACTCATATTGTTTTAAAAACTGCTCCACATCTACAATTCTTCCCATAAAATATGGTTTTATTTCTGTCTTCACGCGTGGCTCTTGCAATGAATATAATAACGATTCGCTTTCACTTACTGTCATTTCAATTTCTTTAATCATAGAATCATGCTGACAAATAAAGTTCCACAGACCATTTCTTGCTTCATTATGCAGTGGTACAAATTCTTCTACTGTCATTTTATAGTTTTCTATTTTGTATAACATGTAACCTGCTGCCTTTTTATTTTCATCATAGTAAATCGCTAATGTTAAATCATCATAAACCGCTTGTAACCACCAGTTCTTCTCTCGAACTAACATACATGAAAAACGTTCTGCAAATGCTTCATAGAGCTTCTCGACTTCTTCTGGATGATTTTCTTTATTAAAACGTTTCACAGTACCATTTACTTGTTTTTTCATCACTAAATCGCTCTTACTCATATGACATTTGAGTAGATTCGCACAAAGTTCCCAGCCGTATTTACGGTAAAATGAAACAGCAAATGGATGTAACATAGAGACTGTAAAGCCATCTTTTTTCATTGTTTGAAGTGAATGTTGAAGTAGCTCTTTTACATACCCACTTCTTCTGTACTCTGGATACGTCGCTACTCCTGCAACGCCACCCATTTTAAATTTTTCTTTACCTATGTAAATATGAAACGGGATGAGGTGTAGTTTTGCAGCTAAGTCTTCCCCTTCCATAATGCCGTATATTTCATGACTTTCCTTCATTTTTGTAAGTTGCTGCTGTAATCGTTCCTCATCTACTGTATATTGAAAAGCGTATTCTGATAAACGTAATGCTTCTCTGAACTTATCTTCTTTTAATTGTATGACATTCATATAATTCTCCTCCATTCCCTGTTTGAATTATATCATAATTCTCACTATTATAATTCGGTAAGTGAAACTACAAGGACGTTTCAACAAAAAAAGCAGATACATCACGTATCTGCTTTCCATCCTTTTTATTTAGCTAATTTTTGAAGTTCGTCAAAGAATGTAGGATATGATACACCTACTGCTTCTGCATCTTCAATAATTGTTTTTCCTTCTGCCAGGCAACCAGCAATTGCAAGCATCATTCCGATACGGTGATCACCATAACTATTTACTGTATTGCCTTTTAGAGCTGATTTTCCGTAAATGATCATACCGTCATCAGTTGCTTCTATGCGAGCTCCTAGTTTCGTTAACTCAGCAACGACTGTATCAATACGGTTTGTTTCTTTTACTTTCAATTCATGTGCATCTTTAATTACTGTAATTCCTTCTGCTTGCGTTGCCGCTAATGCGATTACAGGAATCTCATCGATTAATCTAGGGATAATATCTCCGCCAATTTCAATTCCTTTTAATGAAGATGTTTCGATTGTAATATTTGCAGCTGGTTCTGATGCCCCTTCGTTAATTAGATCTACAGTGAACGTAGCACCCATTTTTTCTAAAACATCAATAATACCTGTACGGGTTGGATTCATCCCTACATTTTGTAATACTAGTTTACTATTTGGGATGATTGCACCTGCTACTAAGAAAAATGCTGCTGATGATACGTCACCTGGCACTTGAATGTCTGTTGCTGTTAATTTTTGTCCACCTGACAACTTCACTGTTTTCCCTTCGCGAGTTACTTTAACACCAAATGCTTCGAGCATTCTTTCCGTATGGTCGCGTGAAATATGTGGTTCTGTAACAGCTGTTACACCTTCTGCACGAAGACCTGCAAGTAAAATAGCCGACTTTACTTGTGCACTTGCAACAGGAGAAATATATTCAATTGCTTTTAAATCTCCGCCACGTATTGTTAACGGTGTAAATGTTCCTTCTTCTCGGCCGTCTATGTTTGCGCCCATTTGTTTTAATGGGTTTGTTACACGCTTCATCGGTCTTTTTGCGATAGATTCATCACCTTGTACGCAAGAGAAAAATGGTGTGTTAGCTAATATACCTGACATTAATCGGATTGTTGTACCAGAATTACCAACATCTAATACAGCTTTCGGTTCTTGTAAACCTTCTAATCCTTTACCAACTACAGTAACCTCATCACCGTTTTGCGTAATTTCTACTCCCATTTCTTTAAAACATGAAATCGTACTTAAACAGTCTGCACCGGGCAAGAAACCTTTAATTGTTGTTTTCCCTTCTGCAATAGAACCGAACATAACAGCACGGTGTGAAATGGATTTATCACCTGGGATTGTAATATTGCCATTCAATCCGTTATTAACAGGTTGTATTGTTCTTTCTTTCACGTTTTTCACCTTCTCATTTAAATTGTTTCATAAGTTTGGTATTCTTCTTCTCCAAGCGCTAGCTTTGCTTTCATACGATCTTCTTCCCTTTGGAAGCTAATACGTAATACCCCAAGCAGTCCTTCACGCGCTTCTAATATTTGCAAGTTCGTAATACTAATTTCCTCGCGCGCTAAAATACTCGTAATATGAGCCAATGCCCCCACCTTATCTAATACATCGACGTATAAGTCGTGATAGGCAGGAATTGCCCCTCTCTTTCTTACTGGTAAAGAATCACGGTATTCTTTCGCATCTGCAAAATAGTTTTGAATCTCGCCTGCATCTCCGGTAGAAACTGTTTTATATAAATCTTCCATTTCAGAGATCCACTCTTTTAATAATACCATTAAATGCTCTCGATTTTGCTTTACAATATCACTCCACATTTTTGGACTACTAGATGCGATACGTGTAATGTCTTTGAAACCTCCAGCAGCTAGTTGATGAATGAGCGGATTATCTCCTGCATGTTTCTCAACTTGCTTTACTAAACCTGCTGCGATAAGATGCGGAAAATGACTAACGATCCCTGTTACATAATCATGTTCTTCCGTATTTAAAACAAGAAAATGTGACCCTGTTCCTTTTAACCATACTTTAAGGTCTTCCACTTGTTTATTTGGCACGTGATTCATCGGTGTTAAAATGTAAAATGCATTTTCAAATAAATGTGCCTTTGCACTTTCAACTCCCGTTTTATGAGAACCCGCCATCGGATGTCCACCAATGAAAGAAACATCCTTTGAAAATAAAACTTCCGCTTCGTTCATAATAGACCCTTTTGTACTACCAACATCAGTCACTATAACATCTTCTCGTAAACGGAATGACGCAAGTTTGTGTAATAGCTTCTTCGTTTCTTCAACTGGAGAAGCAAAAACAATTAAATGTGCCTCTTCACATGCACGCTGTAAATCACCTGCTATTTCATCTACTACGTGTAATTCTTTTGCACGCTCTACTTGCTCTTTAAATATATCGTACCCTGTTATTGTTACATCGTGCTCTTTCTTAATTGCTAATGCGAGAGAGCCTCCTATTAAACCTGTTCCAATTAATACTACCTTTTTACGCATTGGCCTCATCTCGAGACTTATTTTTTTTATTTTCAAAGTGTTGTTTTAACACTGAAATCACTCCTTCATTTTGCTCCCTTGTTCCAACTGTAATACGGACACCATTTGGGAATGGACGAATAATAAATCCTGCATGTGCACAAGCTTCATAAATCTCTCCAGCATTATCTACCGGTAAAAAGATGAAATTAGTTTGTGACGAATAAAATGGTATTTCGTTTTCCTTACAGAAACTCTCGTATTGCTGTAATCCTTCTGTATTCACGTGAACTATTTCTTTAATAAACTCGTCATCACCAAAAGCAATCGTAGCTGCTTTTTGCGCTAATGAAGATACGTTAAATGGTAAACGTACGACATTTAATTTCTCAATTAGCTCTTCCTGTCCAATCGCATATCCAACGCGGAAAGAAGCTAATCCGTACGCTTTAGAAAACGTTCTAAGTACAAGAATGTTTTTATGTTTTTCTAAAAGCGATAATGTCTCAGGGAAATCTTTTGCTGTTACGTATTCATAGTACGCTTCATCAATGACAATTAACGTATTCTCACTAATACCTTCAATAAATTGATTCAATTTTCGATCATTCACATATGTGCCTGTCGGATTGTTCGGATTACAAATCCATACGATTTTCGTATTATTATTTACTGCTAATGAAATTTCGTCTAAATCGTATACACCGTTATTTAAAGGAATTTCTTTCACTTCACAACCTTCAATAATTGCATGATGACGGTACTGCGGGAATGTCGCACCAGCTGTCACGATGTTATCTCCTGCCTTGAGTACTGCACGACTTATGATTTGAATGACTTCATCTAAACCACTACCACAAAGTACTTGTTCCATTTGCACATGCAACTTATCTGCGATTGTTTGACGGAGCGTTGTAGCACCTCCGTCAGGATATAAAGCATGTTCCAACCAAGAATTTTGCAACTCTTCTAAAACTCTCGGTGAACAACCGAATGGATTTTCATTCGATGCTAATTTCACAAACGAATGATCTCCGTACACTTCTTTCATTTGTTCTGGTGATTTACCTGGTTTATATGGTTGTAATGATGATAGTTGATCTTTTACTTGCACGTTAAACCCACCTTTTTATTAAAATTCTTTTGCGTAGTTATTGTGTTGCATAATGTTTTGTTTTAATAATTCCATACGATCTTTTCCGAATTGTTCGACTAGTGCATCTGCAAGTTCCCATGCCACAACAGATTCAGCTACTACACCCGCTGCTGGTACTGCGCAACTATCAGATCTTTCAATACTCGCTTGGAATGCTTCTTTCGTATCAATATCAACGCTTGCTAACGGTTTGTATAAAGTAGGAATTGGCTTCATCACGCCTCTTACGATAATTGGCATACCTGTTGTCATACCGCCTTCTAAACCGCCGGCATTATTCGTTTTTCTCGTGTATCCTTTTTCTTCATCCCACAGAATTTCATCATGCACTTTGCTTCCCGGTTGTCGTGCGGCTTCAAAACCTACGCCGATTTCAGCACCTTTAAATGCATTTATACTCATAATTGCACCAGCAAGTTTTGCATCTAATTTACGATCGTAATGAACGTAACTACCAACTCCAATTGGCATACCTTCTGCAATGACTTCCACAATACCACCGATTGAATCTCCACTACTTTTTGCGTTGTCAATCGCATTCATCATTTCTTGCTCTACTTCTTTATCTAAACATCGAACTGGTGAGTTTTCAGTAATTGTTTGAATTTCTTCAATCGATAAGTTTGAAATATGTTTTGCTTTTACTCCACCAATTTCAAGAACATGTCCTGCAATTTCCACGCCTAATTCGCTTAAAATTTGTTTTGCAACTGCACCAGCAGCTACACGAACTGTCGTTTCTCTTGCAGATGACCGCTCTAATACGTTTCTTATATCACGATGACCATATTTAATTGCTCCATTTAAATCTGCATGTCCGGGACGTGGTTTTGTAATTGTACGTTTCATGTCTTTACTTTCTTTTTCCGAAATTGGCTCTGCACCCATTACTTTCGTCCAATGTTTGAAATCATCATTTTTTACAATTAACGTAATCGGTGATCCAAGTGTCATCCCGTGACGAACACCACTTACAATTTCAACTGTATCTGTTTCAATTTGCATACGTCTTCCGCGTCCATGACCTTTTTGTCTTCTTAATAATTCTTTATTAATATGTTCCGCCGTAAGTGTCAAACCTGCTGGTACACCTTCTAAAATAACTGTTAACTGCGGTCCATGTGATTCTCCAGCTGTAATGTATCTCATTTCTCTTGCCCCTTTACTATTTTTTTGTACAAAAAAGTCCCTACTGAGCGCTCAGTAGGGACGATATTTATCGCGGTACCACCCTAGTTGTAGACTTCTTTCGTCTACCTCTCTTCTTCTTTAACGATCGTTCGACCGTCTTACCCTCCAAAAGTTGTCAGGAAAGATGCTCCAAGGCTGTAATTCATGCTTACCTTTGTACTGATTCACACCGACCATCAGCTCTCTTTAACAGTGAGATAAGCACTACTGTTTCCTCTTCAACGCATATTATGATATGGAATTAAGATAATTTATTTTTGAAACCTTTTAACTCATCCATGAATCTATGGAATTCTGGAATGTCCATTTGTTGTGCAGAATCTGATAATGCAACTGCTGGATCTGGATGAACTTCAGCCATTACTGCATCTGCACCAATTGCAAGTGCCGCTTTCGCTGTTGGTAATAATAAATCTCTGCGTCCAGTTGAATGTGTTACATCAACGATAACTGGTAAATGTGTTTCTTTCTTTAAAATTGGTACTGCAGAAATGTCTAATGTGTTACGTGTTGCTCTTTCGTATGTGCGGATACCGCGCTCACAAAGAATAATTTGATCGTTACCTTGCGCAATGATGTATTCCGCTGCGTTAATGAACTCATCAATTGTTGCTGCTAATCCACGTTTTAATAATACTGGTTTGTTAACTTTACCTACAGCTCGTAATAAATCGAAGTTTTGCATGTTACGTGCGCCAACTTGAATTACATCAACGTAGTCTAATGCCATTTCAACATCGTTCGGATTTAAAATTTCACTAATAATTGCTAAGTCAAACTCGTCTGCTACTTGACGTAAAATTTGAAGTCCTTCTACTCCTAAACCTTGGAAATCATATGGAGAAGTTCTCGGTTTGAATGCACCACCGCGCATTAATTTTAAGCCTTGGTCTTTCATCGCTTGCCCTACTTGACGAACTTGTTCTAAACTTTCTACTGCACAAGGTCCCATGATGAACGTTTGTGTTCCGTTTCCAATCAATTCACCTTTTACATCAACGATTGTATTTTCTTGTTTCTTTTTACGTGATACTAGTAACGCTTTACGGTTATCATCTTCTTGTAACTCTAAGCTTGCTTTGAAAATCGTTTTGAAAATATGTTGAACTGTTGATGTTTCGAATGGTCCTTCGTTATGCTCTGCAATCATATCAAGTACTTCACGCTCACGTACTGGATCAAAGCGTTTCGTGCCTTGTACTTGCTTTTGCTCTCCAATTTTTTGAACAATTTCACCACGTTTGTTTAAAAGGTGTAATAGTTGTAAGTTAATTTCATCTACCTGTTTACGTAATTGATCTAATTCATGATTTGCCATTTGGAAATCCTCCTCTAATGTTTTAAAAGTATAGTAAGAGAATAAAAGATTCTCTATTTTCTGAACTGACTAATTATACAAATTTATAGTGGAATCGATACCTCTTCTTATTTTAAACTAATAATTCGTACAAAGACATGAACTACTAGTTAAAAACCCACTTTTTTGTACAAAAAAGCCCTACTGATCCAATCAGTAGGGACGATATTTATCGCGGTACCACCCTAGTTGTAGACTTCTTTCGTCTACCTCTCTTCATTGTTAACGATCATCTGACCGTCTTTCCCTTCATAAAGACAATACTATCTTTACTACGAAAAAGATGCTCCAGGACTGTAATTCGCTCTTGTTTATGTACTGGTTTGCACCAACCACCAGCTCTCTGTTACAGGGAAACAACAACTACTGCTTTTCCTTTCAATGCATGACTATTTAATTTTCAAGTTGAACCACTAAAATACAAAAAGTCCCTACTGAATAAATCAGTAGGGACGATATTTATCGCGGTACCACCCTAGTTGTAGACTAACTTTCCGTCTACCTCTCTTCACTGTTAACGATCAATTGACCGCTTTTTCCTCATAAAGACAAACTATCTTTATTACGAAAAAGATGCTCCAAGACTGTAATTCATGATTATCCCTGTACTGGTTCACACCAACCACCAGCTCTCTGTTACAGTAAGACTAACCACTACTGTGATCTCTTCATTGCACTTTGTTTATTCAAATGTTTTTGAAATTGAATAAGTATGATTCGTATTATAGAACGCTTTTCAAAACACTGTCAACAACTTTTTATATATTTTTTTAAATTCCACTTTCGTCCTATAATTCTTTTTGTAAATCACCCATTACAATTCCTATGCGAATTATTTCATTTTCTAGTAAATGTAAAACATATTCCTCTACTTCATACTGAACTAATAATTCTTTTATTTGTATGATTTCTTTTTCAAATAAAACGGCTTCGTGACATGTTTGTAGTAAAATAAAAAACACATTTGCAAACATTTCTTTATGCGCTTTCATACTTTCTTTTTTATGAAGCATTTCAATCAATAACTGCTTCATTTCCTCACCTGTACATTTACCATGTACACTTGAAAATGCACGAGACATAATACATAATCCTTTTTCTAATATTTCATCCATGTATAAAATAATACGTAAAAGCACCACATATTCTCTTGCAGTTATCTCACCCATTTTTGGTCGTTCTCGCAAAAATACACTGAGCCAAGCTGTCCAAAATTTTTGTTGTTCTTTTACACTTAATGTTTTGACGTAATAGCATAAAAACTGCATAAACTTAATTTTATTTTCTTCATTTTCTATTATGAGTAACGGGTATAACCAATCTGTTTTTTGCTCCCAATATAGTACACATTTAATAAATACAAAGCTAAGCCACTTCAAGAAAGCTTCTCTCGTATGCGGATGTAATACTTCCAAATGTTCTATCGCATACTTAATAAATCGCTTCATTTCTGTAAATAAAGGTAAATTTATTTGCGTGTAACATAAGCCGGCCCATGCATATTCCGTAATCTCATTTTGTTTTTTTAAATCTAAGTATGGTAACAAATATTTTCGGCACCATTGTTTTTCAATATGATATAGAAATGTAATATCTGCTATTAAACGAGCAAACATAAAGTTTGTTCGTTCCGAATTAACTCTTACTTGTTCTTCAAATAAAAATAAATATTCATATACATTACGATCGTATAAATGATCATATGATAACAACTTTAATAATACAGCCGTCATTTTTCCAACTGGATGCTGAATTGATTCATTATAAAAATCTTGTTTCCCAAGCTTAAAGTCTGTATCACTCTTCATAACTTGAGGAAACACTGAAAAAGCAAATCGTTTTACAACACGTATACTATTCTCTTCTAACTCTTCTAGTCGATTACTAATTTCATATAGAAAACTACTAATTAACCAATGAAAAGCAGTATTTCTAACAAATTTCTGCAATAGCGGAATAATTTTTTGGATTTGCTCATTTGTCATTCCTCGATTATTTCGCCATTCTCTAATACAAACAAACCATACTTCATTACTTATTTCTTGCACTCCTACTAATTGGTATGCAAATGAAATACTCCACTCTGTGTTTAATTTACACGCTTTTGATAACATCTCTAAAAAATGGCGTTGTTCAAAAACACCATCTTGCGAAAATTGCTGAACTTGCTTCATAATTTCAACATCTTTCAGCTGCAATAATCCGTCAGCAGTTACATTACAAGTAATGCTTTCTGCTGTATCTTCTTTCTTTTGTACACTGTATCGTTCAGAATGAAAATGAGGATGCTTTTGCTTCATTAACTCATACCCATTTGCCGTAGATGGGCTATTCGAATCACACTTGAATAATAAGTCTAATACGAGACATGCATCAAATACCCTCTCTTCTGTAAGATGCTTTATTACAGTTCGAGTGACTTCTTCTTTTGTTTTTTCTAAACAATGTGCATAATGCCTTTTTAAAAGTTGAAAAACTTCGTGTTTATAAGTGAAATCTAAAAGAAGTCCTTCATGTAACAACCATTTCATTTTGTCATCTACACGAACAAAAATATTTTTATTCATCGCATCAATTGCAATTCGCTTTTGAAGTACACTATTTGCTTCTATCATTTCTGTAATATAATAATCCGCTTTTTTCTCATTGTTTTCGCATAAATAAGTTAGACACTCTTTTACAATTCGTATTAAAAATGCAAGATCATTTTGATGAAACTCTTTCTCTACATTTTCCTTATTTCTTTTTTTCAGTGCCGTTTGTCTTAACGACAACATTCTCAATTTTTCTAATCCAATCATCATAATTGGAACAGCATAATAAGCGATATATGGCCTCATCTTTTCGTTCCAAATTTGCTCCACATGAGAAAATGTAGATACTGGTAAGCGACTCGATTCCTCGAGTTCTATTGATTCTTGCGTATCATTTCCCCATTTTCTTACACGTTTCAACTTCAGTTTTCCGTCTAAAATAAAAGTTAGTAACAATAAGGCAATTTCTTTATGCTCAGGAAAAGAACATTTTTGCAGTAACTTAGAAATCTTTTCTATAGAGCTACTATCTTTTTCAGCTGTTTCTAATAAAAGGAGTGTCCACCTTGCAAACAACAGCGGGTCCATCTTACTCTTCGTTTCGTTTAAGTAGTTACAAATTGTTCTCCATAATAACGGTGATATTTTAGAATAGTTTTTATAAATTAATTGAAATAATTCTTTCTGATGACTAAAAAGAAATTGTTCCACTAACCATTCTGCAAGTAATTCATCTACTTCATTATAGTTTGGCGTAAGCATAAACAAATTTTTTAATTTACCTTCTGCTTCTAACCATTCGACCCATTCATAATCATGAGCAAATTCCACAAAGTAACGTACTGTTTCAATTTTTTTAATCGATTGCTTTATGTATGATAATTGTTCCTGTTCTACTGACGGGGGAACCGTTACAATATCCCGAATACGCATTCTTTTCGTAATATAATTATCACCCATTAATTCAGCCCAGCGTTTTACCGCTTTTACGAGGGATTGATGATTATTCACCTTATTCGGATACACAATTGGTCTTATCCCTAAATGTTCCCAATGGTACGTATTTTCTCCTTGTGCGACAAAAGCAAATCGTCTTGTACTTGGTGGTAAACCAGTTGCTAAATATTTCATTACTGGGTCATTATGACTATATCCAACGAATAAAACGGTGTAATTTGAGAATAGATCAACTAAAAATCTTCTCGCCCACCCTTCTGTTAAGTAAGCCCTTCCAAAATCACCATCTGTTAAAATTAAAGCCTCTTTCTCCTGTTCTACATTACCATGTATGTAAGCAAGACCTTTAAAAGCTCTCCCAGTCGGTAAAGCTGGAGCGTAATAAACATTGATATCTCTATTTATTTCTTTAATTGCTGTTGTAAAATGTTGATCAAAATTTGTTGTTACAATGCGGATATCTGTATCTAAAGGAAATAGCCTTGGAATTGCATAATGCAATGGATTCGGTTTTGATTTCTCTATATGAACAAGATCTCTTGCGACTTGATGTACATCTTTTGTTTTCGCAATTTTACCAAGATAATAATCATGTGGTTCTGTTATTTCACGTTTTTCGACATATAACGTTTTTGCAATTTCATCAACTAAATCATCAAAATTCGGTAAGTTTGATTTCCCTTTCATAGAAACTCCCGCTCCAACAAATAACACTAACTTTCCTTGCTCAAGGTGATCAATTAACTCATCTGGAATTTCTACTTCTGAAGTAATCCACATCCTGGATTCCCCCTTACCTAAAAATGTCATACACTCTCATTTTACTATAACATTTTTTCATTGTTTTTATAATATTTAGACTAAATTCCGAACATGAAAAAGTTTTATGTAAATAAATCCGTTACAATGTATGAACTCCAGAATTTATTGAAAAACTATGTATAAATCGGAGGTGTAAATTTTGAATGATTTCACAGTAGTGCTTATCAAGTTTATATCGTGCATTATCGCATTTAGCATTGGGCTTGCTTTATTTTTCCCTGCAACGTTTGTTCAAATTATTTCATTCAGTCTCTTTGTTACAATCGTATCCTACATGTTCGTTGATAAAATCATTTTAAATCGAATTGGCAATACTGGTGCCATTATGTCGGATTTCTTATTAACATATTTAAGCGTATGGATTTTCGGTAATATTTTATTAGACAACTATATGCAAATTGCATGGGGCAGTATCCTTTCTGCCATCGTCTTCACTTTATCTGAAGTAATCGTTCATCGCTTCTCTAACTCTCATACAAGGCACAACAATGATAACATTCGTATTAATCGTCGCTTTGCATATGGTACAGAGTTTGCTGAAGAACAAAATATATTGGATAAAGATAAAAAAAAGTAACGTTTTAATACAGGAGCGCCCTTTTTAATTATGTGGTGCTCCTTTTTTGTATTTTTTCATTATGGTACGTGAAATTATATAAGTGATTATTTCAAAATACCGACTTACTAACAATATTTGACGCTATTTTTTCTAATAAAAAACTGCCTCTTATTTAGAGGCAGCCACTTTTAAGTCTTTTACTTCAACAACATCCGCAAACGCTCCCAATACTGCGTTATGATGTTTCACAATATCTTCAGCACGTAACACTTCTGTATTAAATGTACTATGTGCATCACTCACTAACGTTACTTTATATCCTTCACTACATGCTCTGCGCGTTGTCGTATCTACACAATACTCTGTTTGCATTCCCGAAAGAATAACGTGTTCAATTCCTTTCTCTTGTAACACTTCGCTTAAGTTTGTATTATGGAATGAATCTGGAGTCGTCTTTTCAACTATATTATCTCCTTCTTGCGGAGCGATGGCCGCATGGATTCGCCATCCATCCGTACCTTTTTCTAACGGGTGATCTTTAGGACCGTTATGTTGGATATAAATAACTGGAATACCATTTGAACGACATTCCTTAATAAGCTCTTGCAATGTTTGTAAAAACTTTCCCCCATTATGTACTGGCATTCCAGCTGTATACATACCCCCTTGCACATCAATTACGATTAATGCTTTTTTCATTTCACACATCCCCTTTGTTTGTATAAGCCATTATTATTGTTTATATTCCATCATCCAACAATCTTCTAATTTCCCCTCATGCAACTCATGTTCCTTTAAAATCTTTACTTTTTTAAATCCACTTTTTTCATAACACTTTATTGCTCGTTCATTATTTACTTTCGGATCCATTGCAATTGCTTCTGCTCCCATTTCACTCATAATATATGTAATTGCTACCTGAACGAGTTTTGTTCCAATTCCCTTTCCCCAATAGGCTGGTTCACCGATAAATTGGTCCATACCCCATACATTTTGTGATTCTTTATAGCCATATAACGCTTTCCACTCTGAATCCACTGGGTACATTTGTATGTAACCAATCGGAATGTTATCAAATTCTATTAAACATCTTTTTTCATTACTGTTTGGACTATGTATAAAATGATTAAGCACCTTTTCTACAGATTGCGGATTATCTCGTCCTTCGTAATAACGCAGGACTGCTGGGTCCGTTAACCATTTAGAAATGATAGATGCATCATCTTCCATTACGTATCTAATCAATAAACCTTCTTTTTGAAAAAGCATATTATACCTCTATTATTCCTTTATATTTTTTCTTGCTGTTACATCTTTCATTGCACCTACTAATGCATATGGTAGTAATGTAATCGCAAAAAATGCTGTAAATACGTTAAATTGCGGGATTGTATAGAGTGTGAACCATTCAGTGAAAAATTGAGAATTTAATATTCTATTAAAAAACTCTCCGCCTGGCCTAAAGTTTGGTGCCCACCCAGTGATTTCACACAAAATAAACAGTAACTGAACAATAAAAAATGCCCCTAGATAACGAAACCATGTCCGTTTCCATATAGGTTGTGCATTTTTTAATATATCCCCCATCTTACCCCCTCCTTAAATATCCATCATATTGATTATACACTTTCCTCACTTCATTTGTTAAAATTTTCTATATAATTAATACTGTTGGGGGGAATACATTATGTCTAATCCTATATTTACATCCACTTTAATCATTCTTAGAGGAAACTCCGCAAGTGGTAAAACAACGATTGCAAAACAACTACAAGAACATTTCGGACAAGGGACACTTTTAGTATCACAGGATGTTGTACGTAGAGATATGCTTAGAGTACACGACACAATGGGTAATTTATCACATGATTTACTATTTGAAATTACGAAGTACGGAAAAGGAAAATGTGAATTTGTTATTTTAGAAGGTATATTGAACAGTCATAGGTATAGTGAGATGTTAAAAGAATTAATTCGTTATTTTGATGAAAATGCATTTACATATTACTTTGATTTATCATTAGAGGAAACTATTAGACGACATAACACAAGGGACAAACGACACGAATTTGGTGAAGATTCCCTACAAAAATGGTATAATCCGCACGATACTATTAAGGTTGCCAGAGAAACTATTTTTACAGATAACTTTACGCAAAAAGATATATTTGATGCAATTCTTAATGATGTTGCGATTAAAAAACAAGCCTAACATAATATGTTAGGCTTGTTATATATTTTGTATTTCAGTTTTTATAATTAAACAATCTATACATAAATAATAGTATATATTCATTTCCCCAAACTGGAAATCAACTACTGAAATAAGTCCACGTTCCTCAATATCTTGAGTAATTGTAGCAACATATTTCATCTCTTTCGCACAAGTTGGACACGCCAAATCCTTTGGAAGATTATCATATAACGGTACCCCTAATAATCTACATACATATTCAGAACCGAACAAGTCAAAAGCTTCCCAGTAACTATCTTCATCTGTAGGTATATCTTCATTTTTCATATTTATAAGCTTTACCGTTGTTTTTGGTAATGAAGCTGGTAACTTAATTACAGATTTAGTAATAAGCCATTTAAAAATCCTATTATCCTTCTACTAAAAAAATAAAAGCCAGCCTCAATAAAGAGAACTGACTTCTATTTGGATAATTATTGTTATTATAAAATTTTCACTTTAACAGTTTGTCTTCCCCAATTCATAGCTTTACTTTTTGAACCCATTAAAACATCAATACGATTACCTTTAATTGCACTTCCAGTATCACCAGCGATAGCTTCTCCATAACCTTCTACCCATACTTTAGATCCTAATGGGATTACTTTCGGATCAACTGCGATAATTCTCATATTCGGATTTGCCGTTAAATCATGACCCATCGCAGTTAAAACGCGTCCACCATATGTACCATTTTCACTTGGATCAGCAGTATACGCTGTCGCTACTACCGTTAATTCACGTTTAGCAGACTGTATGTTGTTTTTAGATACTTCTTTCGCTCTCTCTTCTTCTTTAGCCTTTGCTATTTCTCTTGCTTTTTCTTCTTCTTTAGCCTTTGCTATTTCTCTTACTCTCTCTTCTTCTTTAGCCTTTGCTATTTCTCTTGCTTTCTCTTCTTCTTTAGCTTTTGCTATTTCTCTTGCTTTCTCTTCTTCTTTAGCTTTTGCTATTTCTCTTGCTTTCTCTTCTTCTTTAGCTTTTGCTATTTCTCTTGCTTTCTCTTCTTCTTTAGCTTTTGCTATTTCTTGTACTTTTTCTTCTTCTTTAGCTTTTACTATTTCTTGCACTTTCGCTTCTTCTTTGACTTTTGCCTCTTCTTTGACTTTTGCTTCTTCTTTAGGCTTTACTATTTCTTGCACTTTCGCTTCTTCTTTGACTTTTGCTTCTTCTTTAGGCTTTACTATTTCTTGCACTTTCGCTTCTTCTTTGACTTTTGCTTCTTCTTTAGGCTTTACTATTTCTTGCACTTTCGCTTCTTCTTTAGGCTTTACTATTTCTTGCGCTTTTACTTCTTCTTTGACTTTTGCTTCTTCTTTAGGCTTTACTATTTCTTGCACTTTCGCTTCTTCTTTAACTTTTACTTCTTCTTTGACTTTTACCTCTTCTTTAGGCTTTACTATTTCTTGTGCTTTCGTTGTTTCTTTCGCTTTTGCTACTTTCTGCGTCTTTACTTCTTTCTTTTCTTTAACTGATTTGTGTACTTTCGCTACTTGCTTCGTTTTCTCTTCAGTTTTCTTTTCAGTTGGTGCTGTACTTGATAGGAAAGAAACGTTTGCATAAGCAGTTTTTCCTTTATACTCAAATTGCAGCCATCCGTCTTTTACTTGATGCGTTGATTCAATTACATCATCTTTTTTTAGTCTGCCAAGAATTTCTGAATCCGTGTTTGCTTCAGTACGTACATTTAACAAATTCGCCGTTACATGATACACATCTTTTGTAAACTCCGAACTTACAAACACTTCTTTACCGTTCAATTCAATTTTTGACCAGCCATCTTCGGTATTTATGACTTTTAACTCTTGCCCATTCTTTACTTTTTCGACCACTTTTGATTCTGTAGTCGGTTTTTCACGTACGTTAAGTACATCTGCTGTTACGATTGTTTCTGCGGTAGCAGTTGAGGTAAACGCCCCCAATCCAAAAATAGTTGCTGTTGCTGCGCCAATTACTTTTTTCATATTAGCCTCCATTATATTTTTTCGAATTTTATCAAATGTCTCCGTAAAATTGTATAATTTTACATAATATCAAAACATTTGCAACAGTATATTAATATTGTTTAATATACCGTTATTAAAACTCCTTACTCCAATACTATCAAATTCTCATTTCTAATTCTATATATTATAAATCTCCTTATCTTTTATAAAAGCTCCATGCTCTTCTTCACACTAAATAGTTGTAGCAATTCCCGCCAAAAATAAACTTACGATTGCTAAAATTTGAGTAGCGACAATAGCCCCTCTTAAATGAAACTTATAATCTTTATATCCTTTCATACCTTCCGTACTAGGAATCACAACAAACCTTGGAGTAATCCAGCAAAAAATTAGCCAATCAATTATAAGTAAATCTACTAAATTGAAAATCATTAAAATACCAAAATTGTGTAAATAGGCATCCATATACATTAACTTTTCATGCTTATGTAGTATATATGTAGAAACGAAAGGACTACCGAAAAGAATAGTATTATATACAATATTAAAATAAATGCTTTGCTTTTTTTCATGAATCGATTTTGGAAAAACTACTTTTTGAATATCTTTCGGATAATCAGTTAACGAAAGTCGAGGATTATAATATAAGGACCCTAAAATCATTACAGATAGTACAATAGACATGATGACACCAACGTACATCATTTGTTCAAATTGATTCATATACTGTATTCACCCTTTTCTGTAATTACTATGATGGTCATTCACTTAATTACATATTGTATGTACGTACACAATCAAAAATTAACAACTAGCTTTAATAGCAAAGCAAAATTGTTGCAATGCAAATGCAAATTTAATACAGTGGAAGCCTAATTGATACAGATAGGATTGGTGAAACCTATGAAAATTGAACATATTGCAATTTGGGTAAATGACTTAAAATGTATGCGTGATTTTTATATAAAATACTTTAATGGTAAAGCAAACTCGTTATACCATAATGAAATGAAACAATTTGAATCTTATTTTATTACGTTCGAATCTGGAGCAAGGCTTGAACTTATGCGTAAAAAAGGGATTGAAAATAAGCCTAATTTAAACATAACCGGCTATGCTCATATGGCTTTTTCTGTCGGTAGTGAAGAACGTGTGAATGAACTAACAAAGGTGATAAAAGATGCTGGTTATCCTTTATTAAATGGACCACGTTTTACTGGAGATGGCTATTATGAAAGTGTAATAGGCGATCCAGAAGGCAATCAAATAGAAATTACGATTTAACTTACCCTTTTCCACCACCTCCGTATTTTTCCACGGATTAGGCGGTGCTGTTGCTGAGGTGCCAAATGAGCAACTGCTTACTTTTACCGAAAAGCACTATCAAACATATCAATATTCGCTACTTGGGAGCAACCAGAAGGTGCTGGTGGAAGTATTCGATGGGTGAAGACTTCCGTTTGGCAATGCTCCCCTTTACAAAAGGTGTCTATGTTAATACTCCTGACCTATCCATTAAAAATTGGACAGATGCATACTTCAGTTGCAACTTTGACCGATTAATGGAAGTAAAAGCGGAATACTTTGCGAAAAATGTCTTTAACTTTCCGCAAAGTATTCCGCTTTTTTAAACTATATATTCCACCTAATATATCAAAATATAAAACATCCATTTTTTATGGGTGTTTTACAAAAAGAATTTACATAATATAATTATTAGTTGCTTTTTTTACTAAATATCTATTCAGCAATCGAAAGTAACACTTTCTCAAGGTCTTTTTTAGATAACATACTTTCGTTTATATAGCCATTCTTTTAATTGTACTTCATCCAAAGCTCCGTTCCCCTCTCATAATCCTTCACACTATATTCGCTCGTTTTTCACAAAAGGTTCATTTTACATGAAAATTTATTTATTACAATAAAAATATAAGGTATATTTTTATGAAAAGGAGGAATTCAATAATGAATACAGAGGATAAAATTCACGCTGAAAAAGTGTTAAAAAATCTATTCATCGGATCACAAGTTGATGGATTACAATTTGGTATTTCTCCAGACGCTATAAAGATTCATTTCACAAACTTTCACGACTCAGTTGATTATGACGGACAATTATATATCAATATCGAATCCAAATGGTGTTTATTTAATAAACCTCAAAAAAGCTACCCATTAAATGAAGATGAATTTGAAGTTTATTCTGAGAAAGAAGAATATGAAAGAATATGTAAGATAAGAAGACAAAAAGTTACCGATATACAACTTGGCTTAGAAAGCCCTCATTTAATTATTACATTAGAGAGTGGACAAATTATTTTTTTAAATGGTTTTCATGATTATTATGAATGTTGGCAAGCTGGTGTCCTATGTGAGCAATGGCTTGTAGTCGCTGCACCTGGGAATGAAATCGCCACTTGGGCTCCCGATGAGTTTACCGATAAGTAAACTGTCTTCACGAAGAAGAAACGAAGATATTTTATGAAGTACTATACTAATGAACTACATAATCATTTCTATTACACGTAAACAAAATGACGATTTTACTTTAATAGAACTCACTTTATTAAAGTTGAAAGGATGATAATGATGGCATGTGTCCATGATTTTGGAATAATTGACGATTTTACTTCTCAAAAAAATTACGAAGATTATACACCAGAGAAATATCATTGTATATCTGTTGATGATGATATTATCAGTAGTTTAAATCAAAATTTATCAATTATGAAAACCTACTTCCATACAGTCAAAAATCAGAAATACGGTTTAGCTTATTGTGGTATTACAATTATCCCGCCTGAATCATTAGCAATTTTCTATGAAACAGTTACATCCTCAAAGTTCTTCAGAAAATCTGATGAGCTGAATGAGTTAGCTTCAAAAATTGTACAAGCTGCAGCAGAACAGAAGTACATGATCCATTATGGGGTTTAAATGTAATTCAAAAAATGCTTAGGATTTCTCCGAAGCATTTTTTGTATGTTACTAATACATTTATTCCTTAACCATTTAGTCAATGCTTGAGCCTATGGTCCCTTCTTTTACAAGTGAGGGCGCCCCTATTAATCTAAATAAGCGTCTCGTTTCCAATCTTCCAGCTAAACCATCTCCCGTGTCCTTCTGTTTCTCCAACCGTTTCACGATATTCGTTTCCGTTAATATAATAATCAATATGAAGGTCACGATCCCACATATTGTTATACAGGTGGAATACATCACGTTTTGCGCCGATTTCTTGTATTTGTTTTTCTAATTTATGTTTAACTTGTTCTGGTATTTGATTTGCGACGTGTGTATGGAAAATACAAATAACAGCTTCTTCACTTATTTGTTCAATAATAGATGATAATAGCTCTACACCGTCTTCTTCTATTAATTGGACAGATTCATTTTTCACTAAAGATGCAGCTTGATCAAACATCTCAAGCCTTTCTTTATGTTCTGGCCAAATTAAAGCACGTAACCATAAATAATCTTCCTCATTATGTAAATCATTCACATGTAAGTCCAGTCCGATTCTTTCTACGACAGATGGGCTTTCTTTTAGAAAATGCGGTACATTCTCCCCTCTTATTTCAGAAGTTACATGCACATTTGAATTTATATTTCCGTACATTTCATCCGTCCCGTACGAATAACGATATTGGTCCCAGAACAGTTGCAACCCAGAACTTGTCCCAATTTCAATTAACGCTAACGGCTTCTTCACTTTGTTAAATATGTAGCAGAAACTTGGGTATAAGTATGCGCACCGTCTTACTTCATTTGTTTGAACGAGTTTCGTTTGTAACAAAGTAATGATTTCTTCTCGGTACTCTTTACAGAAATCTTTAAAATGATTAAAAGCTTTATCTAAATTTGTATCAGCATTTTCAACTAAACTACTATAATACGTTTTTAAATGATGTTCTTTCCCTGCTAGCAATAAATAATGTACTGCACCCAATAGTAAGTTTGGGACTGGTTGACCTACCTGAGCATAGGACGATAGTGTAAGTACTTCCTCATCTTCAGCAATTTTCATTGATAAATATTCATATAAATCACTTGACCCTTTACATTCCTTTATTGAAAAGTTTCGAAATAAGTTTGAAATTTGTTCTTTTGTACACATTAGAGTCCCTCCTTTTTATTTTTCAGAATAATCTTACCATTACAGAAAGAATACTCCCATAAAAAGGTACTCGATTTAGTCACTTAAGGATACGTAAGCTTTTTCGAGATAATTTCAAACTGTAATTTTTTTCTATTTACCACCTTAAAAGAGCTTGTTAAATAAGATTTTTAGCGAATAAAACGTTAAATAGTTTAAAATTATCAGATAACACTAGATATTTTAGTCTATTAATTATTATAATAGAGTATGAGATGGTTATATAATTGAGACAAAAAAGGTATACACCTAGGTGGGGCCTAGGCGGTGTTTCTCTTTTACGGCTTAGACATAGAAAACACCTACACTTTTTTGCCAATATAGGGGATGGAGAGATTATCATGAGCAACATGCAGCAAAAAACAGACGTTATCTTAATTGGTGCAGGAATTATGAGTGCAACGTTAGGCTCATTACTAAAAGAATTAGCACCAGAATGGGAAATTAAAGTTTTTGAAAAACTCGCAAGTGCCGGGGAAGAAAGCTCTAACGAATGGAATAATGCAGGTACAGGGCATTCTGCGCTATGCGAACTGAACTATACTTCCGAAAAAGCTGACGGATCTATAGATATTAGTAAAGCTGTAAAAGTGAATGAGCAATTCCAGCTTTCAAGACAATTTTGGGCATATCTTGTAAAGAGCAAATTAATTCGTAATCCACAAGATTTTATTATGCCACTACCTCATATGAGTTTAGTACAAGGGGAAAAAAATGTTGAGTTTCTAAAAAACCGTTTTGAAGCGCTTTCAAAAAATCCACTGTTTCAAGGAATGGAATTTTCTGATGCTCCTGAAACATTAAAAAAATGGCTTCCACTCATTATGGAAGGTCGCACATCTAATGAACCGATGGCGGCAACGAAGATTGACTCTGGAACAGATGTTAACTTCGGTGCATTAACACGTATGTTGTTTGATTACTTAAAAACAAAAAATGTCGAGCTAAACTACAAGCATAGTGTCGAAAATATTAAGCGCACGAAAAATGGTTTGTGGGAAGTAAAAGTACACGATATGAATAGTGGTAAAATTGAGCATCATACTGCTAAATTCGTCTTTATTGGCGGCGGTGGCGGTAGCCTACCTCTACTTCAAAAGACTGGTATCCCTGAATCAAAGCATATCGGTGGCTTCCCAGTAAGTGGACTATTTATGGTATGTAAAAACCAAAAAGTTGTAGAGCAGCATCATGCGAAAGTGTACGGTAAAGCTAAAGTTGGCGCTCCGCCAATGTCTGTACCTCATCTAGATACGAGATATATAGACAATAAAAAAGCTTTACTGTTTGGACCATTTGCAGGCTTCTCACCTAAATTCTTAAAAACTGGCTCAAATCTTGACTTAATCGGTTCTGTAAAACCGAATAACGTCTTAACGATGTTAGCCGCTGGTGTAAAAGAAATGGGACTTACAAAATACTTAATTCAGCAAGTTATGTTATCACATGAAAAACGTATGGAAGAATTACGCGAATTCATTCCGAACGCGAAAAGTGAAGATTGGGATATTGTAGTTGCTGGACAACGTGTACAAGTAATTAAAGATACTGATGCTGGCGGTAAAGGAACACTTCAATTTGGTACAGAAGTAGTAAGTGCAGCTGACGGCTCAATCGCCGCATTACTAGGCGCATCACCAGGTGCTTCTACTGCTGTTCACGTCATGCTTGAAGTATTAGAAAAATGTTTCCCAAGCCGCATGGTAGAATGGGAAGAAAAAATAAAAGAAATGATTCCTTCATATGGCATTTCACTAACTGAAAATCCAAGATTGTTCCAAGATCTTCACACTTCTACTGGTCGTACGCTTGGATTAAACGAAAAAGAAACTGTTCATAATTAATGCAGAAATAAAAAAACGTCCGATATATTCGGACGTTTTTTTGTCTACTAAAAATTATACTTATCAATATTATCTTTCGTAAATACAACTCGTTCTGGTAATACGATAATTCCGTTCCCTTCTGCCTCATAATCATATCCTTGAATGGAGTTTGGCTCTACTTTCACTTTTCCAATTCCTTTTACTTCGAAGCTATCCCCTACTTTTAACTTCTTCCCTTTTACAACAATTTCATTTGCTACATACGTTGCGAGAGCACCTTGTTGTTTTACATCCCATAAACCAAATTGTTGTACTGTTCCTCGTTTTACATAATCACGCATAACGTTCGGTGTAGAAAATCCAGTTACCACTACTTTTTTATCCATTTTTAAGTTTTCAGCTGCCTGCGCCATTGCTGGGAGTGCTGTTGCATCTGGACAAATAACTGCGTTAATATCTGGATACGTTTTTAATATGTTCTCCCCTACGGATAAAGATTTTTGTGCATTATTTTCACCGTACTGCGTCGTTACAATTTCCCAGTTCGGATATTTCTTTTTAATAATTTCTTTCGCTTTCGTTACCCATTGGTTTTGATCCGTTACTGTCGGGCTAGAATAAAAGAACGCTACTTTTCCTTTATCTCCAATTTGCTTAGAAGTCATTTCTATTAATAAGTTAGCAAGTTGGTCTGGTGTTCCTTGGCTTATATAAAAAGAACGATCTTTCGGATTCACATCAGAATCCCATGTTAAGACGGTCATTCCTTTTTTCTTAGCACGTTGTAGTGATTGCGATAAACCATCAACTGATGTAGAGGAAACCATAAGTGCATCATAGTTTTGGTTAATAAAATTATTTATATACTTTACTTGCCCTGATACACTCGCTTCAGACGGCCCATCATATTTCACTTGTACGCCTAGCTTCTCTCCCATCTCCTTTGCTCCTTCACCTCCCGATGTGAAGAAACCAACTCCTGTTAATTTCGGAATAAATGCAAATTTCACATCATCAGCCTTTTTCTTATCTGCCGTTTGGCTAGAACACGCAATTAAACCGATTAAACAAATACATACAATCAATACAATCCCTAGTTTTCTCTTCATGACATTTCCCCCTTATGCAAACTCTGTCTTTTCCCCGCTAAAAATTGATGTAATTTGAAATGTCTCATAATAACTGAAAGAATAAGGATAATACCTATTACTACATTGGATTGTTCATTTGTTAAACCCGTCATTTGCAAGCCATACTGCATGAGCCCAATGAAAATACTCGCCAGTACAGTACCGAAAATACTTCCTTTTCCACCTGTAATAAGTGTCCCGCCTAATACAACTGCTGTAATGATTGGTAATATTGTTTCGCTTCCTATATCAGCACGTGCAGAACCGAAATATGCAGTTAAGAAAGCTCCTCCTAATCCACCTCCTAACCCAGAAAGTATGTAAGCAATGATTACTACTTTCTTCGTCTTAATCCCAGTGTATTTTGCTGCATTTTCATTCGCGCCTGTTAATTTTACGTGGCGCCCATATATCGTTCGGTGAAACAAAATCGTGCATACAATTGTTAATAAAATAAGTAGCCATAATAAATTGGGTATTCCTATAAAACTACCATTTGCTAGTTGTACATAAGTATCAGGTAAACCGCTTATCCCTTCATATCCAGAAGCACCTGCCCCTCCTGAAATGACGAGTGCAATTCCTCCGTATAAAAACATCGTTCCGAGTGTAACGACTAGTGGTTCTACATCTGTCAATTTTATAATAAGCCCATTTAAAGCTCCTGCTAAGCAACTGACTATAAGTGCCATTATTACTGCTAGTAAAATATGAATTCCATTCATCCAAAACACACCAATTAAAATCGAGGTTAGCCCCATAATTGATCCTACAGATACGTCAATTCCTCCTGTTACAATAACGAAAGTCATTGGAATTGCCGCGATTGCTATGAATAGAAAATCATTTGTACTAAAAAGGAGATTACTAATATTTAAGAAATTGCTGTTTATAAAACTAAAGAGAATGAATTCTATAAGAAGTACTATGATTAACACACCTTCCCATCTGTAAAAATACTTCATAGATTCATTCTCCTTTCTGCTTTCCACTTCTTCATGACGCTATCTAATATGATAATAAGTAATAGTAAAAAACCTGAAATAGCATTATTCCAAAATGCTGGTATTTTTAAAAAGACGAGTGAGCTACTTATTGTTTCTAAAAATAACCCTCCTAATGCAGCTCCAAATAAAGATCCTGTTCCTCCTTTTAAATGAATTCCTCCTAGTACAGCGGCTGCGATTACTTGTAATTCTAATCCTGTACCTGTTTGATTTGGAACGAACCCGATATTCATAACAAATATGCAACCAGCGAGCGCAGCGCTTATGCCTGAAATCATAAACGCATATATCTTCACTTTATTAACAGGTATACCAATAAGCCTCGCGCCATCTTCATTATCACCTACCGCATAAAAGTATCTTCCCAATGGCACTTTTCTTAAAAAGAAGTATAGTAGTAGTAAAATAATAAGAACGAACCATACAGTTATAGGTAAACCAAGAATGATGATAGATGACAGCTGCTTAAAATCGTTTGGAATATCTTCAATCCACTTCCCGCCTGTGAAAATTAACATTGCACCTCTAACAATTCCTAACATGCCTAATGTCATAATAATGGCTGGTACCCGAAACTTCGCAACTCCAATACCATTTACGAAACCGATAATGGCCCCAAGTATAATAGCTACAAATATCGACAAGAATGCACTATACCCATTCGTTAACATCATTCCGCAAACTGCTGCACTTAATCCCATGCTTGAACCGACTGATACATCTATATTTTTCGTAAATAAGACGAACGATTGACCGATTGCTAGCACGACTAAAATAACGCTTGATTTCATCAGTAAAGATAACGAGGTAAATTGAATAAAACTAGGGTTTATCATCCCTACAATAGCTATATAAATTAGTAGTAACAGTATGATAGACGTTTCGTGCATTTTATACATACGTTTCATTCCGTTACACCTCCGTATGCAAGGCGTGTAACTTCATTCACACTCAGTTGTTCTTTTTCCATATGAGAAACAAATCGCCCATTTCTCATTACATATACACGGTTTACTAATTGGATAATTTCTTCAACATCTGAAGAGATTAATAAAATTGCGAGTCCTTCCCTTTTCATTTTTTT
Source organism: Bacillus sp. 2D03 (assembly GCF_003946765.1). Classification (NCBI taxonomy): domain Bacteria; kingdom Bacillati; phylum Bacillota; class Bacilli; order Caryophanales; family Bacillaceae; genus Bacillus; species Bacillus sp. 2D03. The sequence continues at coordinate 456,435 of NZ_RPSJ01000002.1, forward strand.
TATCGTCTCATACACTTCAAGCCTTGCTTTCGCATCAATTCCGCGAGTCGGCTCATCAAGAATAATAATTTTCGGATTACATGCAAGATACTTCGCAAGCACGACCTTCTGCTGATTACCTCCTGATAAAGATGCCAATTCTTTATTCATATTCTGTACAACAATTCGGAACTGTTCTATAAACGAATTAACTAAAGCGCTTTCTTTTTCTTGATTTATAAAAAAGCGATTATTTTGATATAAACTTGCTGCTGCAATATTTTCTTTAACAGAAGCAATTGAGAAAATTCCATTCCTCGCCCTATCCTCTGGCACATAAACTAGGCCTTCGTCTAGCCTTTTATGCAAAGAACACGTATCAATTGATTTTCCACCCAATAAGATAGACCCTGATTTTATAGTTTTCAATCCAAATATCGCTTCTGCTAATTCCGTTCTGCCAGATCCTATAATGCCAGCAACACCTACAACCTCACCCTCATGTACAGTGAATGATATATTTTCGAATGCGTGACCATTTATATCAACCACTTCTAATATTTTTTTCGTCTTTGCTGTCTCTTGAACTACTTCTATTTTCTCTTTCTGTTTATATCCTTTTGGCAATAGTCCCTCCATCAGCATGTCATATGTATAGTCACATACATCACCTTGGCTTACAACCATTCCATCACGTAGTATTGCTACTTTGTTGGCAATTTCAAAGATTTCTGGAAAACGATGCGTAATATAAATCATCCCAATTCCTTTTTCTTGTAAACTTTTCATCAACACAAAAAGACTCTTAATTTCGTGTGTTGTTAATGTCGATGTTGGCTCATCTAGAATAAGAATCTCAGCTTCTCTTATTAATCCTCTAACGATTTCTACTAACTGTTGTTGCGCAATCGATAATGTTCCTCCTAGTTTATTAAGGTCAATATCCCATCCTAAGCTGCTAATCAATTGCTGAATCTGTACTTTTAGTTTCTTTTTCTTTTCTTTTAACCCGATACATATATTTTCTTCAATAGTCATATGCGGAAAAATGAGTGGTTCTTGCGGTATTAAATAAATACCTTTTCGGTGTGCTTCTGATGGATTTGAAAACTGTTGCTTCATTCCTTTTACATACATCTCTCCATCATCATACGAATATAACCCCGTTAATATTTTCATTAATGTCGATTTCCCGGCGCCATTTCCACCAACTAAAGCGTATATATCACCATGCTCTACTTGTAAGTTCACTTCCTTTAGCACAAGTTGATTCGAAAACGCCTTACTCATTTTCTTCACTTGTAATAAGGGCACATTCTCCACATGATGTCACCTGCCTTTACCCAGAACATTTTTTGAGAAAATGATTATTTGTTCTACTTGTTTTGTAGCATTGTATATTCCTTTTTTTATATCTAGAACACTTTTTTCTACGTACTATTAATCGTTCCAACTGGAATAAACAAAATATATGGTACATATGTTTAAGCTGTGGTCAATTGTTGAAAGGGATGAAGAGTATGACTCAGCTGAACTTTGAAGAAAATTTATTAACTAAAGTAGCTTGGTACTATTATAAAGACCAATTAACACAACAGGAGATCGCGTCACTTCTTCATATTTCAAGAAATAAAGTCGTCCGGTTATTAGATAAAGCGCGCAGTGAAGGTATCGTTACATTTCACGTAAAAGGAACCGGTTTGCATTGCTTGAGCATTGAACGTGACTTAATGAAAAAGTTCCACTTAAAAGATGCTTTCATTATCCCTACTCCAATAAACAATTATGCTACTTCTCTCGGAAAAGCCGCTGCACAATATTTAGAGACTCATCTCCAACAAGGTGATTTACTCGGCATCGGCTGGGGTGAAACGATAAGTAAAATGCTAGAAAACATTCATTTTGAAAGTTCTATCAACCTTTCAATCGTAACGCTAACAGGCGGGGTAAATCACTATCTCCCGAGAAAACAAAACTATTTACACTACATGCAAGGCGAACTTCACATTATCCCTACGCCGTTTCTAGCGTCTACAACCGAAATGGCACAAAGTATTCTATCAGAACCGAGTGTAAAAGATATGCTTCAAGTCGCTTCACTTGCTCATACGGCTGTTGTCGGTATTGGGGGATTATCTCAAGACGCTACGATTGTAAAAGAAGAAAAATTAACACTACGTGAGATGACATATATTCGTAGTCAAAACGGTGCTGGCGATATTTTAGGACAGTTTTATAATACAAATGGCGATTTATTAGAGCTCTCGCATCACAATCGTCTAATTGGCACGCCCCTCTCTATTTTGCGCAATATGAATCATGTCGTCGGTGTTGCTGGAGGTACTGAAAAGATAGATGCAATTTATGGTGCCTTAAAAGGAAAGTTTATTCATTCATTAATTACCGATGAGGAAACTGCCCTCTCCTTATTACGAAAGGATGGTGATTGTTAATGTCCCATTTATTAGCTTTCGATGCTGGTACAGGGAGCATTCGAGCAGTTCTTTTTGATTTACATGGTAATCAAATTGCAGTAAGTCAAAAAGAATGGATTCACAAATCTGACCCTCGTTATCCAGGCTCTATGAACTTTGATGTAATAGAAAATTGGAAGCTAGTACAAGAATGCACGAAAGAGGTTCTTCAAAAAAGCAATACCCCTGCCTCTTCTATTCTTGCTATTAGCGCTACAAGTATGCGAGAAGGTTTTGTTTTATATGATAAACATGGGCAAGAAATATGGGCATGTGCAAATGTTGATGGCCGTGCATCCGCTGAAGTTAGTGAGCTAAAAGAAATCCGCTCACATCTTGAAAAAGATTTATACAGAAAATCTGGGCAAACTTTTTCATTGGGTGCTTTACCACGTCTACTTTGGATTAAAAAACATGAACCAGACGTCTATAGCAATATTCACTCCTTTACGATGTTAAATGATTGGATTTTGTATAAATTAAGCGGCGTACTGCAAATCGACCCTTCCAACGGTTGTACGTCCGGAATCTTTGATTTACAAAATAGGAATTGGGATAACGATGTCGCTAAAGAGTGTGGTATAAATTTGCCATTTTCACCAAAAGTAAATGAAGCTGGCACTGTGATTGGTAATGTTTCAAAAGAGTGTGCAACACTAACTGGTTTACTTGAAGGGATTCCTGTCGTCGCTGGCGGCGGTGATGCTCAAATGGCAGCACTCGGGACTGGAGTCGTAAACCCAAATCAAACTTTAATATGCGGCGGCAGCTTTTGGCAACAAGAAGTGAATGTTACTGAGCCAATAACAGATCCACATGCTGCAATTCGAGTAAATTGTCACGTCGTTCCGAACCTATGGCAATATGAAACAATCGCCTTTTTCCCAGGTCTCGTTATGCGCTGGTTTCGAGACGCTTTTTGCCAAGAAGAAAAGAAACTTGCTGACAAACTCGGTGTAGATGCTTATGAATTATTAGAAGAACAAGCGAAAGACGTACCTGTCGGTTCATATGGTATTATCCCTACTTTTTCAAACGTTATGAACTACATTTCTTGGCGTCATGCCGCACCTTCTTTTTTAAATTTAAGTTTAGACGCTGACAAATGCGGAAAAAAAGAACTGTTTCGTGCTATTGAAGAAAATGCTGCCTTCGTTACACTTGGTAACTTAAAATTAATAGAAAATCTCACAGGAACATTCCCTTCTGAAGTCATTTTTGCTGGCGGTGCTGCTAAAGGAAAACTATGGCCACAAATTCTAGCGGACGTCCTTGGTATTCCTGTAAAAGTACCCGTTGTGAAAGAAGCAGCTTCTTTAGGAACTGCGATTGCTGCTGGAGTTGGCGCTGGAATATATACATCTCTGGAAGAGACTGCCGAACAATTTGTACAGTGGGAAAATACATTTGAACCAATCACTGAAAATCACGAGCTATACAAGGAATTCTATGAAACATGGAAAACCGTGTATAGCAGTCAACTCGTATTAGCTGATAAAGGACTTACAACACATATGTGGATTGCGCCTGGTGCACTGTAACACATTTACATAAAGGAGTGAACTGTATGTTAAAAGCGAATGAAAATGATTTCTCCTATCGCTTCGGTGATAACGGGCCGAAATATTTAATACAAGGCCCGAATATTGATCTTGGTCTTGTTGTCATTCAGCCTGGGCAAGAGTTTCAAAATCATTACCATACAACGTGTGAAGAAGTTTTTTATGCGTTAGAAGGTGAAATAGACTTCTATGTAAATAACGAAAGAGTTCCGATTAAACAAGGTGATGTCCTGCAAGTTCGCCCTCATGAATCTCACTATCTGATTAACCATTCTGACAAACCTTTTAAAGCAGTTTTTATTAAGTCACCACATTTACCAAATAAAGATACAGTACAAATGGAAAATCCAACATTAACGAAGGAGTGATTTGGAATGACTTGGGGATTTAAAAATCGATTAAATACAATTTTACCTAATGGCAGAGCGGTAATGTTAGCGATAGATCACGGCTACTTTTTAGGGCCAATTCACGGGCTTGAACAGCCACTTGAAACTGTTAAAAACTTACTTCCTTACACGGATTCTCTCTTTTTAACGCGTGGTGTACTTAGCTCCTGTATTCCTGAAAACTGCAGCACACCGATGGTTATGCGTGTATCTGGCGGCGCTACTGTCGTCGGTAAAGATTTAGCAAATGAAACAATTGTTACACCTGTGAAAGAAGCAGTAAAACAAAACGCAATTGGCGTCGGCGTTTCTGTTTTCATTGGATCAGACTATGAAACACAAACTGTTACAAATCTCGCAAATGTAGTTTCTGAAGCTCATGATTACGGCCTGCCAGTACTCGGCATTACCGCAGTCGCAAAAGAATTACAAAAACGTGAAGCTCGCTTTCTAGCACTTGCTTCCCGCGTATGTGTTGAAATGGGTGCTGATATTATTAAAACGTATTACTGCGAAGGATTCGAAAAAATAACGAGCACATGCCCTGCCCCAGTAGTCATCGCGGGCGGCCCCAAACTAGATTCAATTGAAGACGCATTAAACATTACGTACAATGCGTTGCAAGAAGGCGCAATTGGAGTAGACATGGGCCGAAACATATGGCAATCCGAGCACCCAGCTGCGATGATCCAAGCAATACATGGCATTGTAAAAAATGGATTGAATGTGAAAGAGGCACTTGAACTTTATGATGATGTGAAGAATTAATGTGAAAAGACAGACTATTTATTAGTCTGTCTTTTTTACTTTACAGTGAAACTTTCATAATCCTTCTTCTAATATGATACATACTTAAATTCTATACACCTTCAAATGATTACTCTTGATGATTACTATTAAGCTTTGAAACGTTGATAAGCCGATTTCGATGATTTCACATAATAAACCGCATGATCCACATTAATAATATGAGCTGGTTTTGATTTACCACGTCCCGCTCTATGTCCAGCTAAGTGTTCTTCACTTGTTTCCCAGTTTTTCCATGCTTCTTCCGATTCCCAGCGAATCATTACGACAACTTCTTCGTCACCGCGTCTTACTTTTTTAACGAGAACACTTAAATCGATGAAGCCTTCAAATTTTTCAATTATGCCTTCTCCAGTAAAACGTTCTACAACTATATTTGATGTACCTTCTTTTACTGTAAATGTTTTCGTTTCGATAAACATATATCCCACTCCCTCTTCGTAATACGAATACTAGTATTCTTCTATTATAATTGATTATGATAATTATTTTCAATTGTAAAGTTTTAATTTTTTGAATTATGCTGATTTCTTTTCTATCGCCTCATCTAAAAATTTGAAATATGGAAGTAACATCCCTATTAAAGAGGTGACACATATAATTGCACCGATAATTAAATATAGCACTCTTACTCCCCACATTTCACTCAATATTCCCCCTACTAACACACCTAACGGCATAGCGGATCGTATGAAAAATAAACGCACTGAAAATACTTGTCCTATCATATTATTCGTCACGGTTTGTTGGCATATTGTTGTGTTATGAACATTGAAAAATGCAATACAAATCCCTGCTATTACTTCAATTATTATTGCAATGATAATACTATGATTGAACCCTAATGAAATGTATGTGAGCCCCCCTATAAACAATCCTCCAAGCATAAGTATACGCCGGCTTTTATATGTTACTTTTCCGACTACTACTGATCCAATTACGTAGCCAAGTGGAAAACCTGCCATAAAATAGCCGTACTCTGCATATCCCGCTAACAGCTCGTCTTTTATATAAGGAAGATTTGTGACCATCGTTACCCCTACTCCAAACTGCACGAAAGTAAGAAATATACCGAGCCAAACGATGATTGGTTTTGTAAAAAAATATGTAAAACCTTGAAGAAATTGTTCTAGCCACGTTTTTCGTATATCTGTTGTAGTTCTCTTTTCTTTTATATAAAGTAAGAAAGCACCACTAACAAATAGACAAATACATACGAAAGATAATGTAAGTTCTGTTCCAATGAAATGAATTACTACTCCACCTAATACTGGCGCAAGAAACATCATGAGACGAGTCATTCCATCAATATACGCATTTGCGTCTTGAAGTTGTCCTTGACTTACAATGCTCGGTGTAATTGCCTGACTCGCAGGTGTATAAAGAGGTGTAATAAGTCCCACTACAATTTGAACAACATAAATGTGCCAACCTTCTATACTACCTGTAACTAGCATCACCAAAGGTAATAAGAATACGGACGCCCGTATCCATTGTGAAAAAATCATAATCCACTTCCGGCTCCATTTATCAATAAATGGGCCACTTATTAATTGCAGTATGAGTGATGGGATGAAATATAATAGCCACATACTACTTAAAGCCATTTCCGATCCTGTTAACTCATATACTAGAATTGAATTACATAACGTTCCGAAAGCCCCTCCTAATTCTGAGATTGCACTACCAATCCACATGAAAAAGAAAGAACGATTTTTCAATATATTTTTCAATTTCACACACCAACTTTTCTTTTATATTCCTCCCTTTATGTACATTCCCGTTGTTAATTATCTATTCAAAAACATATCTAATTCTTTCGCTAAAGACTGTACTGCTTTCTTTCTTAATACATATTTTCCGTCATGTATATCAACTAACTTCGCTGCACGTAACAATTTCAAATGATGGTGTACAGTCGATTTACCAAGCTGTAATCTTTCCGTTATTTCCTGTAATGTACGTTCTTTTTCAAACAACATTTTTACAATTCGCAATCTCGCTTCATCTCCAAGAGCCTTATGTTTTTGAACTAAAAAATAATTCGGTTCATACGGATCTTCAGGATGAATACTTTCATTCGCAACTGGATAATGAAATACTTTTGTATCATCAATATCCGCTTCAATATTCCACGGTCTGTACGTCATTTGCGGGATAAGAAGCACGTGATGAACACTTGGTTCTGGCATATAGTTAATGCCACCAGTAGCCCACTCAACAAACTCTTCTGGTTTCATCTTTTTATTCATTTCATTTTTTGCTTCATAATCTCGTTTTAATATAGAAAGTATTTGTTCTTCCTCTCTTTTAATAACACTCTCATACCAACCTGTCATAACAGCGATTAAATGCGATTTCAGCACTTGTACATCTACATTACATATAAAGCTAATATAAGTAGAAAAAAACTGATGATTATCTGTTAGTTCCTTTAGTTCGTGTATTGCACATACAACTCCCGTTGCAGCTAAACGTCTTTTCTCTTCATACTTCTTTCCTAAAAACGGTAAACATATAAATTTCAAATCTTCTTCTGAAAGTGAATCAATTTTAAACTTAAACTGCGATAAATCTTGAAAATCCTCTTCATACAATAACTGGAGTAATGCTTTCCACGTATTATGTTCTTCTACAAACTGTAAGTGTTCTCTCATTTCTTCTGTTAATGCTTCCTTAATTTCTTCCCATTCACTTTGAGTCTTTTCAAGTGTATCAATTAACCTTTTATGAGTAATCGCAGCAATGCCAAGTGCACATTCGAAAAGTATCGAATATTTCACCTGAACGTTGTATGTTTCCCTTTTTCTGCTCGTTATGTGATAGACCTCCATTTTTATCCCCTCCTTGTTTGCTATATAACACATTCTATTTTTATCGAATTTTACCTTCTATATTTTTAGAACCGTTTTGCAATTTTAAAAAAACTTTGATCAATGAGCAAACAGAAAAAGGTTCATACTCTTTTCATTCTGACTCAATGAAAGCCTTGATTATTAAATATCATATTAAAAATGAGATTTTTTAATGGCTCAATTATACGTTGTATTTCACTCTCTTGTTCAACTATAGAGAAGGTTTATTGAAGAGAAAAGCGAATTGATTTTATTAAGAAAAATGAACAGGAGGCTATAAGAATGGGAAGAAAAGAAATGTTGCAAAATGGAGTCCAACAAGTTTTTTACGAGGAAGAATGGTACCCACCGATATCTGAAGCGTTAAAAAATCTTACTGCTGAACAAGCATGTTGGAAACCAGAAGGTGCTGCCAGTAATACGATTTGGGAAAATGTGAACCATTTATTAATTTTTAAAGAGCGCTTACTTTCCCGCTTACATGAAGATAATACATTTGTTGCTCCACAAAATAATGATGAAACCTTTATCCAAGGTGAGCCTAATGATGATAACGCTTGGCAACAAACAGTAAAGCGAACACTTCAAGTACATGATGCCTTACAATCTTCATTAACCGCCCTTCAAGAAGCAGAACTAGATCAACTAAGTCCTTCTCTACCAGTTTGGCAACAATATATGAATATCCTTTTGCATGATGCTTATCATACAGGACAAATTATACAGCTTCGGAAACTTCAAGGTTCATGGCCAACTCACCGTTCTTATTTATAAAGTGAAACTTTAATCAGCTCTTACCAATCGGGATTTTGCGGGCAGCCCACTCCCACCTAACTTCTTTGCTTTCCCTGAATTTTGAGGTAAAAGTCTTACTGCCCGTTAATCCGAGATAAACGATGTTTAAAATCGCATACGTTTAATATCCAACAAAGCAATTGAAAATAGCTACTTGTTTTGTAATTACTGCGATTGCTCAAAATAAAGCAAATTAAAATACGTGAATCCCAAACATCATTTACCCTCTTCATAACTTCTGATCATAATCCAAATTTGGAAGAATAGAGGCTTTTTTATATACAAATAATAAGCCTCAAGGAGTTGTTGACATGTATTTCATATTGAATATGTTAGGGATTTTCGTTGTCATATTAATCGTTTTCTTATGTTCGCCTAATAAAAAACATATAAAATGGAGACCAATTGTAATTCTCATCCTATTGGAGCTTTTTATTACATGGTTTATGTTAGGCACAAAGCTCGGCAGTATTATCATTAATAAAATTGCGTCATTTTTCAGTTGGCTACTAGCATGTGCGAATGAAGGTATTCGATTTGCATTTCCTTCAGCTATGGAAAGTCAGCACATTGATTTCTTCTTTAGTGCGTTACTTCCTATCATTTTTGTTATTACTTTTTTCGATATTCTATCTTATTTCGGAATCTTAACTTGGATTATTGATAAAGTAGGTGCAGTTATTTCAAAGATTTCTCGTTTACCAAAGTTAGAAAGTTTCTTTTCGATTCAAATGATGTTTTTAGGAAACACCGAAGCACTTGCGGTTGTTCGTGATCAATTATCTGTGTTAAAAGAAAATCGATTATTAACTTTTGGAATTATGAGTATGAGTAGCGTTAGCGGATCCATTCTTGGCGCTTATTTATCAATGGTGCCAGCAACATATATTTTCAGCGCCATTCCATTAAATTGTATTAACGCATTAATTTTAGCCAATGTATTAAATCCTGTGGAAGTTTCGAAAGAAGAAGACGTTGTTTACACACCTTCAAAACATGAAAAAAAGGATTTCTTTTCTACTATTTCAAACAGTATGTTAGTTGGGATGAATATGGTTATCGTTATTTTAGCTATGGTAATTGGTTATGTAGCTTTAACAGCATGTTTAAATGGGATTTTAGGATTTTTTGTAACGGGGTTAACAATTCAAAAAATCTTCTCCATTATCTTTAGTCCTTTTGCATTTTTACTCGGTTTATCAGGCAGTGATGCTATGTATGTAGCTGAATTAATGGGGATCAAAATAACGACGAATGAATTTGTTGCAATGATGGATTTAAAATCAAACTTAAAGTCGTTACAACCGCATACGGTTGCGGTTGCAACGACATTTCTAGCTTCTTTTGCTAACTTTAGTACAGTAGGTATGATTTACGGAACTTACAATTCATTATTTGGCGGAGAAAAATCATCAGTCATCGGTAAAAATGTTTGGAAGCTTCTTGTTAGCGGGATGGCTGTTTCTTTATTAAGTGCTATGCTCGTTGGGCTATTTGTATGGTAAATAATTTTTATAATAAAAGACACCCAAGCCAATTGAGTGTCTTTTATTATTATTTTCGAATTTGCCCATTTCCACGAATCACATATTTTGTAGAAGTTAATGCTGGAAGCCCCATTGGTCCTCTTACGTGTAACTTTTGTGTACTGATACCAATTTCCGCTCCGAATCCAAATTCGGATCCATCTGTAAAACGAGTCGATGCATTATGATAAAGTGCCGCGGCATCTACAGAAGTAAAAAACTTGCTGACGTTTTCCTCGTTTTCAGTAATAATTGCTTCAGAATGCATAGATCCATACGTATTTATATGATGAATCGCTTCTTCAACAGTGGAAACCACTTTCACTGCTAGTGTGAGAGATAAAAACTCAGTTTCCCAGTCTTCTTCTGTCGCAAGTAAGATAGAAGGATCAATCTCCACTGCTTTATTATCACCACGTAGCTCCACTCCTCTTTCCTTCAAGGAAGAAAACAACTCGCTACCATATTGCTCTGCCCACTTCTCATGAAGTACAATCGTTTCAATTGCATTACATACAGATGGACGCTGCGTTTTTGCGTTTATAATAATATCAAATGCCATTTGTTTATCCGCTGTTTCATCAATGAAAATATGACAATTCCCCGCACCTGTTTCAAGTACTGGAACAGACGCTTCCCTCACAACAGTATCGATTAATTGTTTGCCACCTCTTGGAATAAGAACGTCTAGATAATCATTCATTGTAAACAACTGCTTCGCGCTATCTCGCGTTGTATCTTCTATAAGCTGTACACTTTCTTGAGGTAAGCTTGTTTGTTTGAGCGCTCTGTGAATAACGGCAACGATGGCTTTATTAGAATGAATAGCAGAAGAACTACCACGTAATATGACTGCGTTTCCTGTCTTCAAACAAATTGTAGCAGCATCCACTGTTACATTCGGTCTTGCCTCGTAAATCATCCCAACAACACCAAGTGGTACGCGCATTTCCTGAATAGATAGTCCATTTGGCCTTTCCCATGCACTTACACATTCTCCTACAGGATCACGTAATTTAATTAGCTGCTTAATCCCTTCTGTCATATCAACAATACGCTGTTCATTCAGCATAAGGCGATCAAGGAGTGAATGAGAAAATCCTTTCTCCTTACCTTCTTCAATATCCCGTTTGTTTTCTTCTAAAATATAAGCTGTTTCTACTATCAGCTGATTAGCAATTGCAGCAAGTGCTTCATTTTTTTGATCTGTAGTTTTAAGCACAAGTTCTCTAGCAACCTCTTTTGCTTTTATCCCCTTTGCCAACACTTCATTCATTTTTATTTCCTCCTTTTTAAAGTGAAACCCAATGATCCCTATGGATGACTTCATAACTATGTCTCTCGCCTCTTACTTGAATATGTTGGCTTTGCATACCTTTTACATCTCTTAGTTCCTCTGCACTATATGTGCATTGTCCTTTTCCTATTACGCGCCCTTGTTGCGTTACAACCTCTACAACTTCACCCACTTGGAAAAATCCTGATACATTCGTAACACCAGCTGGAAGTAAACTCTTCCCATGCTGAATGATGGCAGTAGCTGCCCCAGCATCTACTTCGATTTGTCCGCTAACAAGCGAATGCAAGGCAATCCATTGCTTGTTCATCTTCATTTCTTTTTGAGGAGCATTACCAACATACGTTCCATCACCCTTACCCTTCAAAACATCTACAAACTTTTCCTGTCCACGTCCTGTTCCGATAAATACACTCACACCAAGAGAGAGTGCTGTCTTTGCAGCATCGATTTTTGATTTCATACCGCCAGTCCCAAGTTTTGAGCCAGCATCTCCTGCAAGAGAAGAAATTTCTTCCGTAACTTCAGGAAGAAAATAATATTTTTTTGCATCCGCATTTTTCTGAGGATTTTTGTCATATAACCCGTTCACATCCGTAAAGATCATAAGCATATCCGCCGAAACAAGCCCGCTTACTAAAGCTGACAGCATATCATTATCACCGAACGTTAGCTCCTCTAAAGAGATGGAATCATTCTCATTAATAATTGGAAGAGCGGCACGGTTTAATAATTCTCCTAACGTAGCGTAAGCATTACTATATTGTTCTTTTCTAGAAAAATCACTTCTCGTCAGCAAAAGTTGCGCAGTAACGATGCCATATTTACGGAATTCCTCCGTGTACGCCTGCATTAACAAACTTTGTCCGACAGCTGCTGCAGCCTGTTTCCCTTTAATCGTTACAGGTCTGCTAGGATATCCTAGCGCTGAAAAACCTGCAGCGACGGCTCCAGATGTAATTAACACAACCTCGTGCCCATCTTCTTTCAACCGAGCCAATGCGGCAACGTGATCTGAAAGCTGTTCTGTAGAGATGCCTCCGTGACTATCTGCCAAGGAACTACTCCCAATCTTTACAACAACTCGTTGTTTTTTCACTTTTTTATCCCCCAAGTCTAAAATCAAAGTTTTTTATAAATTACACTTCATTCACTTTGTAACTATATCTATTCTCATCAATGCTGCACTGAAGTATTTAAGAGCAAAATAAAAATGACCGCCTCGCCCTTAATAAAATAAAAAGGACGAAACGGTCATTGTTCCGCGGTACCACCTTAATTGATATACATAGATATCCACTTGGTGCCTATAACGCAGGCGAACGCCTAAACTTTCATTTAAGACTCAGGGATAGGTTCGATATATTCTATACGAGGAATCTTTCAGCCGGTGAATTCCACTCTCTTTCGCAAGAAGACATATGTACTAATTCCCTTCAACGATTTTCAATCTAATTTTTTTATATTATGCGATATAGTTCGATTCGGTGTCAAGAGGTATTTTTAAAAATAAATAGAGCCACAAGTTATTTGTATGAAATTATTGCCCTACTGAATGAAAATACAAAATGATATAAGTTTAACTCATATTCATAAACATAAAACCTTACATTATAGTGTATATATTTACATAATGTCGAATATAATTAATTTTTATCTTTTAGTGTTGCAAAAAGGAATATATTCTCTTAGAATGTTTCTTTATATTGCACAGGGATGTTATTCTTATTCTAAGAAAATAATATCAAACCGATATAATTGATTATAAAAGGAGCAAGATTGAGTTATTATGGATAAACAAATTGGATTCATCGGTTGCGGAAATATGGGAATGGCTATGATTGGCGGAATGATAAACAAAAATATAGTGTCTTCAAATCAAATTATTTGTTCAGATTTAAACACTGCTAATTTAAAAAATGCTAGTGAAAAATATGGGCTAACTACAACTACCGACAACAATAAAGTAGCTAAAAATGCTGATATTTTAATTTTATCAATCAAACCAGACCTATACGCATCAATAATTAATGAAATAAAAGAAGTAATCAAAAACGATGCTATCATCGTTACGATCGCTGCTGGGAAAAGTATTGAAAGTACTGAAAATGCATTTAATAAAAAAGTAAAGGTTGTAAGAGTAATGCCTAATACTCCTGCTCTTGTTGGAGAAGGAATGTCTGCATTATGCCCTAATGAAATGGTGACAGAAAAAGATTTAGAAGATGTACTAAACATTTTCAATAGTTTTGGTCAAACAGAGATCGTAAGTGAAAAATTAATGGATGTTGTAACATCTGTAAGTGGTTCTTCACCAGCTTATGTATATATGATTATAGAAGCGATGGCAGATGCTGCTGTACTAGATGGTATGCCAAGAAATCAAGCATATAAATTCGCTGCTCAAGCTGTGTTAGGCTCTGCAAAAATGGTACTAGAAACAGGAATACATCCAGGTGAATTGAAAGATATGGTTTGTTCTCCTGGCGGAACGACAATAGAAGCTGTTGCAACATTAGAGGAAAAAGGATTACGAACAGCGATTATTTCAGCTATGCAGCGTTGTACGCAAAAGTCTGTTGAACTATCTGGTCAAACTAAAAAATAAAACTATAAAAGAGATTACGTTAGCTATGAATTCACATAATTTTAATTAAAAATTCACTACATGATAAACGGCCAAACTCATATAAAATTGAGCTTGGCCGTTCCACTTTTTAATTATATTAAAATAATTTCATTCGAATTTTCTTTAAAGGTTCTGTTTTATCCCTTACCTATTCCCTACTATGATTGTGTAATTTTATTAGAAACTAATAATTTTTCAATGCATTTCGGTAACATATCTAATAGTGTTTCAAATGCGTAGTTTACATCTAGACGTTCTGTCCATTGATGTGCATCTTTTCCTACCGGCCCCATATTTAATACTGGAACATCGAACTCTTCTAATTCCTGAAGCGGAATTGAATAACCTTTATCCCATAATGGCATATTGTCTACAAGCGAACTCATTGAATCTAGTGGATACTGCAAGCCTACATAGCTTAAATCTGAAATCCCCCCAAAATAATTTTGGTTTTCAAATGTAATCTTATGATTGTAGTGTGCATACTTTTCCATTTCTACAACTACCTCTTTTATTAAAGGATTGTTGCGTGAACTCACAGCTGGATAGTACGGCGGAGCGAAGAAAAGTACAATCATCGGTGCCTTTTCTTTACATAAAATCGCTAATTTATCTACTAAATCAATCGTTACCGCACGATCATCTTTATCTTCTCTATTTTTTATAATATTAGATTGAATATGATTTATTTTTTCTTGTCCATGTTGCTCAATTGCATATGTGATAAGCTCTTCATACGTTAATACATTTACTTTGAGATTAGGTGGTATAAATGGATTATATTTAGAAAAACGATATGCATGTTTTTCATACGACTCTTCTATTTTCTCTGCTAATTTCGTTACTTTTTGACGTAACAATGAAACTACATCTATCATTGATTTTTCTAATAAAAACAAATTAAATAATGTAACTGCACGATGCGGAATTTGTACAGAATAATCCTCCTTTAAGTCCCTTTGAAGTAAGTTAGTTGGCGGAGGACTCGCTTCCCCTTCTACAATATCACAAAGGTCTGTGTTTAACTCTAATTCTGCTGTTATTAATGAAGCCATATAACTCCCATTTAAGCCTGCAAAAGGTTCACCTACATGTGTCTCTTTTCCATAGCAAAGAAAACCAGGTAACACTTTACCAATAGAGCCAGTGTAAATATACTTATTTTGGTCACCAGGATGTCTTGAAAACATAGGCTCTGAGTTTAAGACCGTTTTATAATCTAAGTTATGCTCTCTAGCTAAATCTAACAGTCTCGGAACAGCGGCCCTCATCCCTACAGAATTCACTTCTTCATCTGGTACAGCCAATAAAAGAACATTCCCATCGAATCTTCCTTCACATGCTTGTTCAATCATTGCCATTTGTAATGCTAGACCGCATTTCATATCCATTGTTCCTCTACCAAACAGCCATTCCCCATGTTCTATATCTTCACGCACATGGTCTGGAAGTTCATCTTTATGAGAATAAAACATAGATGTTAACTTTTTAGGATTAAATGCATCTTCTTTCCACACTCCGTAATCTTGTACATCTACAACATCAAAGTGACTTACTAGAATTACAGTATTTTTTGTACTATCTTTTTTCTTTACTAGTGCTGTAACAAAATATCGTCCGTCCCCTGTCGGATTTTTTTGTAAATGATGCGGGTTTTCTTTGAAATACTGTAATTCAGATAATTGTTCCACAACAAAGCCTGGCAATATTACTTCAGCTTCTGAACCGGTAATACTAGGAATTTCAACAAGACTGCTTAATAATTGAATCAATTGTTCTTTTGATTGCCACTTTGACATATAAATCCCCCTATTTTTCCGCATTATGAAAACGAATTCCAGTATATGAATAAAAAATGACGACAGCTATCAAAATTATAGTTCTGATGTACTGCCGATTTTTATTGATATTTCATGAGCTGCTTGTTTTACCTTGCTAATAAGAAAAGATAGTCGATCATCATTAATACGATGACTAATTAACCCAACACTTAATGCTCCTACTACTTTATGATTAAATCCGATAATAGGTGCAGCTACTGAAGCTGTCCCTTCTGTTTTTTCACCATAACTGACAGCATATCCTTCATTTTTTATTTGCTTTATTTGATTAAGAAGAATTTGCTTTTGTTCTGGTAATGAAGAAAGTAAATGTTCTACAATATGTTCCATTTCATTCGTTTTCATATTGGCAAGCATCGTTTTATTTGCGGCACCAATTGAAAGTGGAATTTGTTCCCCTAGATTATCGATAACTCGAATTTTTAAAGGACTATCAATTCTTTCAATGATAATAGAATGTGTTCCGTTTGGAATATTTAAATAGACACTTTCTTCGACTTCAAAGGCCAACCGCTTCATCACTTCTCTTGCAACTGATCTGTAGTCTACCTTCTCCAATTGACGTAACCCTATTTCCATCCACATTGGTCCAATTTTGTACTGTTTTGTCTCTGGTATTTGTGTAACTAACCCATGCTCCATTAGAGAGTTAAGTAATCTATGTACTGTACTAACTGGGAGATGTGTTCCATCTGCTATATCAGAAATAGCCCAATACTCTTTTTCATTTGTAGAATTCAATAATTTAATAATACTTATCGCTCGATCAATGGACTGTACCATAACTCGCCTCAACTTTACTCGTAGTATGTTAGTACGTTTAATTAACTATCAATTTAGCAAACATTCGAAATGAAATCAATCTATTTATTCAATTTTCTAACAATAAAAATATATCACTAACAACGAATTGAAAACGCAAACAAAAAAATATTGACTTTTCTTTTTAATTATCTGAAAATTATAACAAGATTTCACATCACGGAATACATTCCATAATACGGAAAAACATCAAACTTTATTCTATCAACTACGAAAGTGAGGAAAACAATGGCGCAAGTAAACAATACAAACAATGAATTAAAACGTACGATGAAAAGTAGACACTTATTCATGATTGCACTCGGTGGTGTGATTGGAACGGGGTTATTTAACGGATCTGGCTTTATAATAAGTCAAGCTGGACCTGGTGGATCCGTACTTGCCTTTATGGCCGGTGGATTATTAATGTATTTCGTTATGCTATGTCTTGGTGAACTCGCTGTAGCCATGCCTGTTTCGGGTTCTTTCCAGGAATATGCCACTAAATTCATCAATCCTGCAACTGGCTTTACAATCGGATGGTTGTATTGGTTAAGCTGGGCGAATACGACCGGTCTTGAATTTACAACTGCCGGTATTACAATGCAGCGCTGGTTTCCTGATATTCCTGTTTGGGTTTGGTGTTTAATATTTGGCGTTACAATCTTTACTATTAACGCATTATCTGCTCGTAGTTATGCAGAAACAGAATTTTGGTTTTCAAGTATAAAAGTATCTGCCATTATAGCTTTTATAATTCTTGGTGGCGCCGCTATGTTCGGCTTTATTGATTTAAAAGGCGACGAACCAGCTCCACTCCTTTCAAATTTCGTAAATCATGGTGGTTTATTTCCGAATGGACTTGCAGCTATTCTATTAACAATGGTTACAGTCAATTATTCCTTCCAAGGTACAGAGCTTGTCGGAATCGCAGCAGGTGAAAGTGAAGATCCAGCAAAAACTTTACCTCGTTCTATTAGAAATATTATATGGCGCACAATGTTTTTCTTCGTCTTAGCAATCTTTGTTCTTGTTGCTTTAATTCCTTGGGAAGAAGCAGGACTCACAAAGAGCCCATTCGTTGCTGTTTTTGATAATATCGGTATTCCATATGCAGCTGATATTATGAACTTTGTTATTCTTACTGCTGTTCTTTCTGTTGCAAACTCAGGACTATACGCTGCTACTCGAATGCTTTGGTCTTTATCAAAAAACGAAATGGCTCCAGCATTTTTAAAGAAATTATCATCACGTGGGATTCCTCTCAACGCTTTAATCATGACAATAGCTATTTCTGCTTTTTCTCTTTTAACAAGCGTCGTAGCTGCTGAAACGGTTTACTTATGGTTAATTTCCATTTCTGGAGTCATAACAATCATTGTTTGGATGTCAATTTGTGTTTCTCAATTCTTTTTCCGCAAACACTATTTAGCTGAAGGTGGAAAATTAGAAGACTTGAAGTTCAGAACTCCACTCTATCCCCTTGTACCAATTCTTGGTTTTGGATTGTATGGCATTATATTAGTAAGTCTTATCTTTATCCCAGATCAAAGACTAGGCATTTATTGTACTGTACCATTTATCATCTTTTGCTATACCTACTATCACTTTAAAGTTAAGAAAAGAATTGCAACTAACACTCAAAGTGAAACTAAAATTAGCGAAACTTCGTAATATTGCACGATACAAAAAAGACAACACGTGGCGTTTCACTTCATGTGTGGTCTTTTTTTCATTATTTAAATATGAGTTCACCTGAATTTAATGGATTTTTCTCTTCTCCTACAAAAGTAGTAAAAATTTCATTTGAACTTGCTACCTCAGTTGGATTTATCGTATTTCAATTTCGATATAATAATAAATAGGTATATCAGATATAGCTGTACATTATTAGAATTACATTCATTACTCAACTGGTAGTTACCAAGAAAGAAAGGAATGATCATAATGATACAGAACATATACGAGACTCATTTACATGTAAGAAATTTAGAAAAAGCGATAAATTTCTATCAAAACAAGCTAGGATTAACGTTAGCAAGAAAACTCTCCAAAAGAAGAGTGGCTTTCTTTTGGGTCGGAGAAAATAAAAAACAAATGCTTGGACTATGGGAAGTAAATAATATCGAAGACTTTGAGCTGAAACATTTTGCTTTTGGTGTAAATTTAGAGTTTTTAATGACTTCTAAAGCGTGGTTAGAGGAGCGTGGAATAGAAGTGATAGGAAGTCAAGGAAAAGGAAATCAAGAGCCAATTGTCCAAAGGTGGATGCCCGCTGCAAGTGTATACTTTCTAGATTGTGATAGAAATAAATTAGAATTCATTTCTATGTTACATGACAATCCAGATGAATTAGAATATGCATCCTATTTAAGTGTATGGAATGCGGAACACCAAGAAAAATGAATGAAATTTCCGTTCAAGTCTTTTCTAATTTTTTAGATATACTGTTGTACGATCCCCCTTTTGCTATTAATTTTCGTCGGATTTATGAACAGTTATCGTAATAGAAAATTCATGATAACTCCACTTGTTAACATAATGCATTTATTGTCATCTTGCATTTGTACTTACGTACGAGCAATTCCTAATCTGCTTCAATTATAATTTGAATCATTTAATTTTTCTTCTTATCTGGCATCTACTTTTGAAACAAAAACTCCCCTTAAATCGAAAATGATTAAGGGGAATTTTATATACGATGCAATTATAGTTCAGATTTCACCCGAACAGAAACATTATTTTTAATTATATTTTTGACATCTTTAAAGCTAACAAAATTGTTACTTTTCTCATCCCAAAGACGGAAACGGAGTGAACGCAAGCTTGTAGCAAGCGTAATCGTTGGTACATTTTTTAAAGGAAGGGTATTGTTGTGTGCCTCTTCTAGTTTATAGTTAGGTACTCTTGGACTTAAATGGTGAACATGATGAAATCCAATATTACCCGTTAGAAATTGCAAAATTTTTGGAAGTTTATAAAAAGAACTTCCCTCCACTGCCGCTTTCACATATTCCCACTCTTTATCTTCTTCAAAATAAGAATCCTCGAATGTGTGCTGTACGTAAAACAGCCAAATCCCTATTGAACCTGCTATTAAAAATATAGAACCATGTACTAAAAGAAACGATTGCCATCCAATTGCCCAGCAAAGCATCCCTATAATAGCAACGATTAAAATATTCGTTAAATAAGTGTTCATACGTTCTTTTTTTCTAGCACCTTTTCGGTTAAATCTATTTTTAAGCAAGAAAACATAAATCGGGCCTAACCCAAACATAACGAATGGATTGCGATATAAACGATATGCTAAACGGAGTCTAAATGGTGCTGCTACATATTCATCTACTGTAAGCGTCCAAATATCCCCTGTACCCCTCTTATCCAAATTACCACTCGTAGCGTGGTGAATAGAATGCTCATGCCCCCACTGATCAAATGGGAATAATGTTAAAACACCCATACACGTTCCAACTATTCTATTTGCACGTCGACTTTTAAAGAATGAATAATGGGTACAATCATGAAAAATAATGAAAATCCTTGTCATAAATCCAGCGGCTAACAGTGCTGGAACTAATGTTAACCAATAAGAAACTGACAAACTTTTATAAGCAAGGTACCATAAAATAATAAATGGCACGATTGTGTTAATCAGTTGCCAAACACTTTTTTTAATCGTTGATTTTTCAAAAGGAGCAACTTGTTTTTTTAAATTTTTAGTATTTTCTAAGGTCATTGTTCTAATTCCTTTCCTTTTTGTTGCTAATTCATATTATAGCACACTATTAGTATCAGGTGTTAAAAGTAGCTATAATAAATATTTTATACTATGAAAATCTCTTTTTTCTTACTCATTACTTACAAATTTCTTACGTCCAAAATAGCTTCTATAATTGGACAGACGGAACATTTTATGTATCAAAGAAACTTCGTATTTTTCCAATAAGTACATAAAAAACAGCGAGTTTTTTCACAAGAAGAAAAAAGCTGCAATCAGTCAGTTTCACCGACTTATCGCAGCTTCTCTTCTTTTTACCTTATTTTATCGATGAAGCCAAACTGCACCTGCAGACTTGTCTTCAGCTTGGCCTACCACTTCAAACTTCAGTCCTAGCTTCGGTAACTTACGTCCTGCATCAGGAATAACGCTGTTGATGTATTGCTTAGAATCATCAAATTTTGCCACTCCTGGTAATCCTTTATAATCGAAGATACCGCGTGTTGGTGAATTTACTTTCCATGCTGGCGTTTGATCAAATGAGAATGCCGCATCGGCAATTTGATAACGTGTACTGCTCTTCACAGTAGGTTGTCCGTTTAATGTCCCTACAATTGCCTCTGGATGAGAATCTACTACTCCTAAGAACCCTTCACCTGGATGAACGCCTACCCAGTTATCTGTAAAGCTTTGATCCGCATACCATACAACCATTCCTGTATTAAACACTGGGCCACGTGCATGTTGTAACGCAGTGTCAGACCCAGCGTAATTTCTCCACTCTACATAGTAATTATGTTTTTTCTGTTCAAATCCATTAGACACAGTAAAGCCTTTTAGCGTCATTGCTGGCTGACCTTCTGCATCATCAGAGAAAACAACTTTTCCATCTACAGTTAAGGCTGCATTATCTAACGCAAATCCTTTATAAGCTACTGCAATATCTGTTAAGTACTCAAATTGCAGTTTTACTTTTTTTCCTTTGAATTGGCTTAAATCGTATGATTTATCAACCCACTTACCATCAGTTGTATCCGCGCCGCCTTTTATATCTTTTTCGCCCATTCTATCAATGCGTGTCTTCGTTCCATCTTCTGCAATCGCATATACGTCAAGGAAATCATACTTCGCTTCAAGTTCGTAAAATGCCTTATAATCGAACTTAGCATCCTTTGCATTTGTTAAGTCAAATACTGGTGTCTCAAGTGTTGTATGAATGTCATTTCCTTTTGTACTGTAATAGAACTTCTTACCAAACGCTGATTCGATATTTTTTATATCTTTGTCCGGCAAGTTAACACGAACAATTCCAGGTCGTTTAGATTTTGTAGTACTTTGATCTACATATGTTGCAACACCGATTCCTTTGCTAAGTTTGTCATAATCTACTTCAAGAATATTCGCCCAGTTCCCCTTCATATTCTTTTGGAAAAACTCTTTATTTTGTGGCGAGAAACTCGTTGGCTCTGTTCCTGCAATTTTTCCAGCCCAGCTACCACCACTCATAATAGACCATGACTCAACAGGTTCACCTTGTCCTGAGTACTTTGTATCATATTCATCTGGTAAGCCTAAATCATGGCCATACTCATGTGCAAACACACCAACTGCTCCGTCTTCAGGCTCGATTGTATAATCATATGCAGCCATCTTTCCGCCCCAGTTCGAAACAGAAGATTTCGTGCCATCAATTGCATATGGTTTTGAACCTAGTTTTGAACGATGTGACCAAATCGCATCATCTTTCAATTTACCGCCGCCAGCTTCTTGACCAACGCCAGCATGTACAACCATTAAATGATCAATAATGCCATCTGGCTCATTTTTATTTCCATCACCATCTTGATCGTATTGATCAAATTGGTCATAGTCTGCTAAATTGATTCCTTTTGCTACCGCTGCTTTTAATGCTTCTTTCACAAAATCTTTTGGTCCTAAAGGCCCCTTGTTATCATGCCCAGTACCCGCATCAGCACCATAATCTGATGCTTTTCCTGGAACAGTAAGCCATTCTGTTACAGTCCCATCAACTGTATAGCTACCACCAGATTGTTCTTCATAATATTGCTTAAATGTGTTAATTTTCGATCCATCAAATAAAGTAAATGGTTCATCACCAAATAACATTTTTTGATAATGTTCACGATTAAAGTCCTTAGAATACATGTATCCTGGCTCTTGATCAATATTGTTATGCTTAAAATCGCTAAATTCTACAAGTAAAACAAGTACTTTATCTTTTCGAACAGCTCCATTGTATTCTTCTTGCTTCGCTGATGTAGTAGGTACTTTTCCATTTAATTTCCCAGGGTTCAATGCTGCACCTTGTCCAGCTACTGGGCCTACTTCAGGCTGCTGCGCCTGTTCATTTTCCCTCATTTTTGCATCTTTTACTTTTTTCATAAAGTCAGAGGCTTCTTGCGTAAGACTATCTCCTGTTAAGATTTCTTTCCCAGGGTTTTCCCCTTTCTTTTTCTCAACATATTTTTCGACAGCCTTTGAAGTCTCAGCTTGTGATGCAGATTGATCAATTACCCCTCGTTGTTTTAGCGCTTCAGCCAAACGCTCCTCCGGTATTAAGTGCTCATCTATTGGTAGAGATGATGTTGGTGTCTCAGCATACGCTGCGTGACCTCCAAAAGCAAACGTACTACTTAGTACTGCTGCTGTTGTTAATACCGCTAATGGTTTTAATTTCTTTTTCTTTTTCAATGTATTTCCTCCCCAGTGTCTGCAAATTATCGTTTTTTGCCGATAACAACATAATATTCGTTATAATACGAATATTCAATCTTTTTCAACAAATAAAATGTTGAGAAATATTTTTTTATGCAGGGTGAAATACATAAGATATAAAAACAAACAGACTCTCCTATAAATAACAGTGAACTTTTATATGTTCTTAGTTACAATCAAAATCCAGTAAATCTGGGATTCATACTTTTTTAATAAAAATAAGAATTAAATATTTTCTATACTATTTAATCTATGGATTACCATATTACTCACTATTCTCATTATTACAAGCTAATAGTGGTTCGTACATCATTATAGCGTGATTCTCTGTTACATATTGATCTTCTATTAACTGTTTCTGTTGATTATATACTTTACGTTGAATCACATTATGTCGTATATAACCGCCCCAGTATGCCGGTTGAATTGAGTGTTCTTTCTCATACACTTCATATTGATAAAGTTGCGGATAGACTGTTCTCCATTCACCAACTAAATGTTCATCTGTCATATAAAGGTGAAGTTGATACGGTTGGTCCGTTTCATTTTTAATTTGTAAATCCAAATAGTTATAGGAACAAGTCGCCCCACTCCCAAACGGTTGAGTTCGCCTAGAGTCAGGAAAGACATCAAAGCTATGACGATATCGTTCTGTTACTGTCAGTGGTGTATGTAAAGTC
This sequence comes from Bacillus sp. 2D03, assembly GCF_003946765.1. NCBI lineage: Bacteria > Bacillati > Bacillota > Bacilli > Caryophanales > Bacillaceae > Bacillus > Bacillus sp. 2D03. The sequence goes on from NZ_RPSJ01000002.1 coordinate 480,527, forward strand.
ATCCAATATATTAAATTCGAAAGCTGACAAAGACCTCCTCCAATACCTGTTTGAAAAGATCCGTAATGTAATACCATACCTTCTACATACCCTTTTTTCCTCGTTGGCTTACCTATTAAACGCCAGTAAGAAAATGTTTCTCCCGGTCTAATGACGATACCATTTAGTTTTTTAACAGCAATTTTCAAATTAACAACCTTATTCTGTTGATACCACATATCTACATCTTTGAGCTTACGAAGTAATATCGTTCGGTGCTGAATTGCTGTACAAGGTAGCTTTTCTTGTTGGAACCTTTTTGCATATGTTTTTCCATCTGCCAACCACTGAATGTACCTCTTTGTAGAGTAATACCACTTCCCTAGCATAATGCGATACTTAGACCGCTGTTTAGGACGTAAGTGCACTATATTCATTTTATTCCCTCTCTCTTTCTTCAAGTAAATTCTAATATATTTCTAATCCAATAAACTACAGTTTTCTTAGCTGCATAATAATTTCCGCAAAAAAATAATAAATTTACTCTAGTGGAGATTTTATTTTGATGATTGCTTTATAATTATATAAAACTGAGCTTCAATACAATAAATTGAAATAAACATATTATAAATATAACGGATAACCTTAAATAAAAAATAATGAACATTAAAGAAATTCTAAAGTATTAATATATTTTTCGTAAATATTAATTGATAACACATTAGACTTTACTATATGTATAACTTCTTATTCTACAAAATGAAATTTTTTAATGTAAGAAAAAATATAATTTCCCTTTAACATTTATACAAGTCTCATATGGAAAACTTTACAAAACAATTCGAACACTTACATTTAGAATAAACACAAAAAATTGCCACCAGTTAGCTTAACTGGTTGGCAATTTTTTAACGAGAATGCTTTACAAATAGTTGAATTGCTTCTTCTGGTACATAGCACTTTCCATTACTCTCTACAATAATACTTCTTAATTCATACCCTTTACCATTGATACGAATTATATTTTTGTTACCAAATAATTGTGCTTCTACTTTATTATGTTTTACTACGAGTAACGGGTTTGCTCCTTCGATTTTGTCGGCTGTTACAGTTGCACCGATTTTCTTAAAGGCTTGTTCACTCTCTAAAAATATTTTATTCGTTACTTCTTCTAAGTTAAAGCCCATCGCTTTCGCCATCGTCTTCGCAATGTCTGTATTTTGGATTAAGCCTTCTGGTTTTTGAGGTCCATAAGAATGTAAGAATACATCCTCACCTGTATGTCCTCCTGTCGTAAAGCCGATATTTGCACGATTAGCCAACAATGTAGTAAGAATTCGTCCTACATCCATTTTCTTTTTTGCCACTTTTAATTTTTCTTTTTCATCATGAGTTAGATTATCCAAACCGTATAGTTTAGCTACATCTTCTACATTTGATAAATCAGATTTCAGTTTATTTATAGTTCCTTCAAGTGTCATTTTCGCCTTTTTCAATGGATCAATGTATGCAGAAACCGGTGTAGTATTGTATCCTTTTGTCGTATTCCTATTCCCTATAGAGATGCCGCTGTTACCATGATCAGTTAAAGCGATGAGCATCGTATCCCCATCTTTCTTCGCAAATTGTAACGCCTTTGCTACCGCTTCATCAAATGCCAATACATCACTAATCATCCCAATTGGATCATTAGCATGAGCTGCCCAATCAGGCTTACTACCTTCTACGAATAAAAAGAAGCCATCTTTATCTTTTGATAATGTTTGAATTGCTTTTTCTGTCATTTGAGAAAGTGTTGGTTGTTCTGGATTTGTTGCTATACGATCCATATCAAACGCAAGAGCATGATGTGAGAAAGAGCCCCAAATTTTATTAGATTTGGAGTTCAATAACGCATCTTTCGTTTCAACGAAATCGTATCCTTTGTCTTGAATCACCTTTACTAAATTTTCACCATCTTTTCGGATTCCATTACTTTTCATAGGTAACAGCGCCGCTTTTCCCCCGCCTAATACGACATCTATATTTTGATATACTTGCTGCTTCGCAATTACGTCAAAATGTTTGCGATTGACATGGTGAGCGGAGAATCCGGCCGGAGTAGCATGCTGAATTTCAGATGTAGCAACAATGCCAGTTGCACGACCAGTACATTTTGCGCCTTCTAATACGTTTGCGACCGGCCGTAACTTTTCTTCTTCTTTTATTGGCTGTAAGCTAGGCGAACTTACAATAGAAGGTAATACACCTACATATCCTGAATTCGATTTATTTCCAGTTGCTAAAGCTGTTGCTGCTGGCGCTGAGTCTGTAATAGCTGATTCCGCCGAAAACGTACGAACACCTCCTGTTACAATTTGATCTAACGTAAGCGGTGCCCCTTTATACCAGCGAGCCAATGTTGTCGCCGTTGAACTCGTTCCGTCCATAACCATCATAATTATATTTTTAGGCTGGTGTTCTACTTTTTTCACCTTAGCTTTGGCCGCATGATAATTCATCATACTTTCCATACTTAATACGCTTACTATTATAGCTCCCACCAATAGTAACTTTTTCATCTTCACACCATAATTCAACATGATTGTTCCTCCATAAACTTTGCATTCATTTCAATACACCTTATTTCCTTTTCCATACCAAAACCTACATATGTTTTATTAGTTCCCAATTCTCATAAAGCTAACAATAGTTACTTTCTCTTTCTTTAATTAAATATCGATATGTATCATTTATCTTATAAAAAAGATTTAACATCCTTTTCATTAATTACTTGTTTAACAATAAATCCTCGATTAAAAGGAATAAAGATTTATTGTTAAACAATAAATTTCATGTTAAATTAATAAGATATTAAATAAATGAGGTGCTTTTTATGAAACAAGGATCCACACTCTTTTTAAAGACCGTTGTAATTCTGATCGGAATCCCCGTTCTTGCTATGTGCATTTTTTTAGTCCCTAAAATAGGAAATTTTGCCGCAGAATTATATCCAGATATTGCATATATTAAATATCTTGTATTTATCAATTTATACGCAACAGCAATACCTTATTACTTCGCACTGTACCAAACATTTAAGCTTTTAAACTATATTGATAAAAATAACGCATTCTCAGAGCTATCTGTTCAAGCTTTAAAAAATATTAAGTACAGCGCATTGGCAATTAGTGTATTATATGTATTAGGTATGCCACTTTTCTATCTCGTGGCAGAGAGAGATGACGCCCCTGGCATTATTATTATCGGAATGATTATGATTTTTGCTTCAATGGTAATCGCGGTCTTTGCTGCCGTTCTCCAAAGACTATTAAAAGATGCTATAGATATAAAATCAGAAAATGATTTAACGGTCTGAGGTGAATAATATGGCAATTATTATTAATATTGATGTAATGTTAGCAAAAAGAAAAATGAGTGTCACAGAACTTTCGGAGAAGGTTGGAATTACAATGGCTAACCTTTCTATCTTGAAAAATGGAAAAGCAAAAGCAGTCCGTTTTTCAACTTTAGAAGCAATATGTAAAGCATTAGAATGCCAACCGGGTGATATTTTAGAATATCAACCTGAAGATACCGAGTAAAAAGAGTCCTTCATATGAGTAATGGGTTCAGTGTAGGAAGAGAAAAATGCTAATAGCCATTAGAAATAACAAAATAAAACGCTCAGAAGATATTCTGAGCGTTTTTATTTCCTTCTTCAACTAAAGCACCAGTTAGTGTAAAAAGCTATTTCACCATTTGCATGGCTAACTTATCTTTTAACATTGACCTATATGAGTCAATTTCATATTTTGTATTATTGATTTTTTCTTTTTTCATTTTTAACATATCGAATATTTCTAATTCTAAATTCCTTCTAGCTTCAAGAACTTTTATCGCTCCTTCTACACCTGAATGGTTATGTTCTTTCCCATAGCCTTGGTTAGTGTAATAGTCAATAATTCCTGTGGACCATTCTGGAGTTCTTTCTTTTAACGCCTTCCTAAATGAAAATTCAAGATTATCTTGTTCTACATACAATAACATTGGATTTAAATTCTCTATGATTTTTGCAACTTTCATTACATAATTTATTATTTTTTCTTTTTGTTCACCATATTTAATCATCCCAATAGTTAATGGATTTTGTATGAAACAACATTCAAAGATATAAACCTTATTGTCTTCTAGAGCAATTTCAGCAAAGTCATTCCATTTGTCAACAATTAATTCAACATTTTTATCAAATGGTAATTCATATATATCATTTTTTAAAATAACGTTAAATAATTCGTCCGAAAACTGGTCACCAAACTCATTTTTTATCTTTCTGTATGGTAATAAATAATTGCTTCCTTTTTTTAGCACTTTCTTAAGGAGCACTTCTTTAAAACCTCCACTGTTAGATAATAATCTATCGAACTCAAATTTATTAAAACAAGATACACCATCATAGTCGGCTGGGTGGTTCAAATTTCCCTCTAAAAATAGTTCAACTTCAATTTTATTTTGGATTAGAATTTCATTTATTAGCTTTGCAGTGGTTGATTTTCCAAATCCAGGTAACCCTTCTACTATTATTAGTTTTGTATTCATAGTTATAAACCCCTATCTTCAAAGTATTTAACTAAGATTAAAAAAATCACTTACTCCACTGCAATCACCCCTTCAAAATATGATATTTACCATTTCCTTTGAAAAAACCTTCTTAAAGTAACCTGACTGTTAGTTTAAGAACATTTTTTCATAATCTCTACAACTATTTTAACATAAATTTTCCATTTATCTTTTTATTTAGAACACTATTTAACTATATAAAAGTGCTTAAACACTATAATAACAATAAAAAAAGGGTGCTAAATCATATGTGATTTACATCCCTAATTTGTGTGTTATTTTATATTTTCTCTCCCGTAACTGAACCCGATATCATACGAGAAGGACTCTTTTTATTACACATTACGGCGCAAAACTAATTTGACCAGTAAACAATAGGATAATTGCTATGATCCAAAATATAAAAAATGATGAGGACAGTATTAATGAAAGAATAGCAATTCCCTTCTTCTCTGTTCTTTTCGTCATTGTGATTATTGAAAGCATGATACCTACACCTGTCAGGGCAATTGTAATATAATCTCCAACTATATTACCTGCATTGGCTATCCTTGTTGGCGTTATAAAAACGAATAGAAAACACAAAATGCCGATGAGTAAAGATACATAACTTATTATACTATACTTCTTTTTAGGAACTATTTCAGTTTTCATACTAACCCCACCCCTTCTATATAGCTATGAGTTCATATTAACATGAATAACCATAATTTGGTTAAAACAAACTGGCCACTTCCTTATTAAAGATGGACGATTATCCTTTAACCTCTAGTAATTATTATATACAGAAAATAAAGTGAAACTTTAATCAGTGGAGGTTTTGTTCACCCTCCACTGATTATTAGTTGAAGCAATCAGGCTGCCCGTTATTGCGGAATAAAATGAAAGAGTTCTAAAAAATAAAGACTGTACCTTTAAAATGAAAGATTCAGTCTTTATTAATAACTTTTTTTATAAAGAAAACTCTCTATCACTCACTATCTTAAAAAACTCCGAGTAATGTGATAAAGAATAATCCGCTACATCACAATCACCTTGAAACATACATGTTGAAATACCTAATTCTTTTGCAGGTAATAAATCTAATTCTCTATCTCCAATAGCTAAATCAATATTATGTTTTTTATGTAAATGATTATAAGCTAAAGAGTTGGGCTTTCGGGGAAAGCCATCGTCAATTGTAACCATATCTACAAAGTATTTTTCCCAGTCGTAATATTTTAAAATGTTCATAACCCCTGCCCTATGTTTATGGGTCATAATCACATTTTTATCTGCAAATTTCAAAACCTCTTCGACACCTGCAAAAGGTTTCATATCTTTTGGCGTGAATTTCTCCTTCAAAACTTTAATTTTTTCTTCCTGCTCGCATGAAATATTATAATACTGAATTGCATGAGAGTATTATATTTTTAAGTTTTTGTATATTTCTTGTTTTTCTACTGAGTCACCTAATATTTCAGAAAGCATCATTGTATATGCAGGATACGTATCAAATAACGTCCCATCAAAATCCCATAAAATATTCATTCTATTCACCTTCTATTTTCAAATCATTCAATGACTAAATCCGCCCTATCCCTCGGCAATTCCGTTTCTAAGTAATAATCCTCTGCTTTCCAATACCTATTTTCAAATTTTGAAAGGTTTTTCTGTGTCTCCTCACTCTCACGTAGAAACCTTGTCTCTCTTGGACAGTCCAAATAGACCATATAATGAAAGAAATCTCTCCATTCTTTTCGCTGCAGAAAAACTCCTTCAATAACAATTACCCCTACAATAGGAATCTGTACTTTTTCCATTTCACATATATCTGTTTCTTCATGAAAGAAAGGTAATTTCAATTTTGTTTCATGTTGTAGCTTTTGAAAAAATTTCTGCCTTAGCCATTCAATGTCCCATTGTAAATAATAATACTCGTACCATTCTTCATATCCAGTATGATATCGTTTATTACGCTCCACTATGTGATCATCAATATGGAAAATATGAAACGGAATGCCTTCTTGTTTCATATTTTCTTTTAAATTGGTTACGAATGTTGTTTTTCCAGATCGGCTTAAACCATCTATACCTAAAATGAATCTATTTTCCCTATGCTTCTTCATAATCGTTATAAGTTCGTTTGTGCTCATTACTTCTTCCACTCTTCTTTTAATAAAGAATATAAAATAGTATCATGAGCAACTCCATTTTGAATCATATGTTTTCGAAGTAATCCTTCTTCTTGAAATCCTGCTTTTATTAACAATTTTTGAGAAGATTTATTTTCTACATATACAACCGCTGCGATTCTTATTAGTTGCAGCATTTCAAATCCGTAAGCTAAAATCGCTTGTAATGCTTCCGATGCATATCCTTGTCCCCAATATGTATCATCTAATTCATAACCAATTTCAGCTCGTTTATGATTATTATTAATTAAATGAAATCCGCACGTTCCGATTAATTGGCCCGTCCCTTTTTTCTCGATTCCCCAGCGAAATACACTGCCCTCTTCATAACGATTTTTAAACGTTTGAATCGTTGTTTTCGCTTGCTCAATATTTTCAAAAGAATCCATTCCGAAATAACGTATAACTGATTCTTTCGAAAAATATTGGAACATCGTTTCTGCATCTAATAGTGTAAGTTCTCTTAATCGTAAACGTTCTGTTTCTAGTTTCGGAAATCCCATCTCTCTTTCTCCCTCTATTCTAATGAACTGCAAATTTCAATATAATTTCCATCTGGATCAGCAATGTAGGCAATTGTTTGCCCCCACGGTTTTACAATTGGTTCAACTAAAACCTTAATACCTTGTCCTCTAAATTGCTCAATCGTTTCTAATACATTCTCAACAACGAATCCTAATTCGAAATGAGAAGACTGTAATTTACCTTCTGTAAGCGGTAGTCCTGTTAATTCTTTCACATCTTGCCGCGTATTCATCGCTAAAATGGTAGTTCCAGTATTAAATTCAATATATGTACCGTGCTCTGCTTTTATAGGTAACTGTAAAATATCTTTATAGAATTTTAAACATTCCTCAAACTTTTCTACATATAAAATGATGTACTTCATTTTCAAATCCATTTTACATCCCCCTTTGTATCTATCCCTAAAATTTCGACAAAAGTCTCACAAAAACCTTGTTCCTTGTAGTAATGAGCAAAAAAAATGAGGCCGATTTCTCGGCCCCCCAGCTTATTGGCATAAAACAGGAGATTTGGTTTGGACATAACCAGTTCGTACTTTTATTATATTTTATTTTTTCTGAATTTTAAATACATTAAACACCTATTTATATTGAGAAAGTTTTTTGCTTGCATAAAATTAAAGATTTTAAGAAATGATACAAATGGAGGTGTATACATATGGAACCAATGCTATGTCCAAGCTGTAAAACGAATCGTACTCGCTTTAATATTCTTGAGCAACAAGTAAAACCAGTCAAAATAAATCCACAAACTGGTCAAGTAGAAGAAGAATACACAAATGAAACGATGAATGCTTTTCATATGGCCTATCAAGGACCTACATACCGTGTCCAATGTGCTGTATGCGGACTTGTTGAAAACCCTGAACAATTTATTAAACCTGCGCAAAATCAGTCTTTCTAATAAAAACATGATTATCCCTTGTAGAAATAGATTTTTCTATAAGGGATTTTTTCGTTTAATACGGTAAAAAAACGTATTTCTTCCTTATTATATATTAAACTTCGCACTCTTTTGTTAATATTCAAAAAAGGACAATACATCAAGTAATATTAATATTTAGGATTTCGGATCATTTTAACTAGTGGTTTATTATTAAGAATCATTTCTTATTCATTTATGATTTTTATTTGGTTATAAGATTTTAATACTTAACTAGTAGTTCTACACCTTAATTGCATAGTTTTTATTATGTAAAAAAGAGTGAGCAAATTAAGTTTATATAGAAACAAAAGAAGTTGATCCCGGTTTTCCCTCTCATCAACTTCTTTTAAACTCCACTCTTTATTATAATATTTCACTTTTTAATTTTTTGATTTTCCAAGAGAGTCTTATAAAAAAGTACATCCACATACAACCTGAAAGACCTGTCGTAACTTTCGCCCACATTGGCAATCTTGATTCCATCGGGCTTAAAAATAGGTTATACATTGATGGTAATATACTTGCTGATATAATAACAAGGAATAGCAATAATTCATTTAGTTTTTGTATCCTCGTCTCTTTTTCTGAGTAAATATCAGGCAATTCATTAACCTCTTCTACCTCTTTACAAAAATAATTCCATCTTGTGAAACTTGTTACGCGTTTCCAACCTGACATTTCGTATATTTCGAAATACTCTTGTTGTTGTTCTTTCGAATCTCTATAAACCAATCTAAAATCAGCTTTGTATATTACATCTTTTGGCTCAGTTTTCTGAAACGTATACATTAAATTATATTTTTGTAATGCCCAACCTTGCTGATGCATCTTTCGTAAAAAAGCTTCTTCTTTTTCTAAATTCCATGCCGTAAAAAATTTAAATACCCTTTTTGTCTCCATCTTCCATTCACTCCCCTAATATACTATTTCCATTCCTTACAGATCTCTGCAATCTGTTATATTCTAGCTCTAACACTTCTCTCCCAAACGCCGTTAACTCATAGCACTTCTTTCTATCTGTAGAGGCAACTTCAACAATTAATTTTTCTTTAAGTAATTTCGTCGTATTCCCGTATAAAGTACCAGGACCGAGCTTTACTTCCCCATTTGTCATCTCTTCTACCATTTGCATAATTCCATATCCGTGCATTGGTTTCACTAGTGATAACAATATGTAATATGTCGCCTCAGTTAACGGAATATATTTTTGCGCCTTCCCATTCATTATAACTACCTCCGATACATCGCCTTATGATATATCGATATACGATACATCGTATATCGATATTGTATAATCATATTCCAAAATATGCAAGAGTAATTTAATAATTAAATATCCATTTCTTTGAATTAAAAAACCATACAAATTTTCTGAATAATTTGTTAAAATATAGAAATATTAGCTCTTTTATAATGAAAGGAATGGTACATATGATAAATAAATTGAAAGAAAACATCGGATCTGTGTTTGTTGGGAAAGAAAATGTTATTGATCTACTGCTCGTTTCACTTCTTGCTGATGGACATGCACTACTCGAAGACGTGCCTGGTACTGGGAAAACGTTACTGGCGAAAACCATTTCCAAAAGTATTGGTGGTAGTTTTTCTCGCGTTCAATTCACCCCCGATGTACTTCCAAGTGATATAACAGGTATTGAATACTTCAACCCAAAAACAAGCGAATTCGAATTAAGAATTGGACCAGTTATGACAAACATTTTGCTGGCAGATGAAATTAACCGTGCAATGCCGAGAACGCAGTCGAGTTTGTTAGAAGCGATGGAAGAACGACAAGTGACGCTCGAAAAACAATCTACGCCTCTGCCGAAACCGTTCTTTGTTATTGCGACGCAAAACCCAATTGAATCACAAGGGACTTTCCCTCTTCCAGATGCACAGCTTGATCGCTTTTTAATGACGATTTCAATCGGTTATCCTACTCCTGAAGATGAGCTACAAATGATGCGACGTTTTCGGAACGATTTACCATTAGAAAGTGTCACATCTGTCATCTCATTAGAAGATATTTTAGAATCTCAAAAACGAGTAAAAGAAATATTTGTTTCGGAACCGTTAGAACATTACATTATTAAACTTGCTCATGCTACAAGAAATCATGATTATATCGCTAACGGTGTAAGCCCACGTGCCACATTAGCTTTAGTACGTGCTGTTCAAGCTTTAGCCTTTTTACATGGGAGAGAATATTGCACACCAGAAGATATACAATTGTTAGTTCCTTCTGTTTGGAATCACCGTATCGTCTTATCAATGGAAGGTGCCCTGCGTACGACAAAAAATGATATTATGAAAAGTATTTTAAAAGAAGTTGACGTACCTGTGGAGATTGAGCAAGCATGAATGGACAGCGTGTTGTAACTGTGCCTTTATTTTTTCAACTCCATATTATTCAACTAACCGTTCCAATCGCGTTACTTTTCACATTCTTTTTCCCGCAACGAATGCTTATGTTTCTCTTTTTCTTCTATTATATATTTGCGATTTTTATTTATAAATATGTCGCTTTCATAGAGAAGAAGTTTCAAATCATAAATGAGAAACAAACTACACGGCTTTTTCCTGAGGAATCTGGACAGTTTTTTATTCATTTAAAAAATGGAGCCAGCATACCGCTCGTTAATGGTGTTTGTTACTTTCATTTAAATTCGTCCCTTATACCGCATAAAGAGCAAGGCATTGAACAAATATCAAAAACATTATTCTCTTTCCCATTTTCACAACCTGCACATTCGGCACAAAAATGGGGTTTAACATTAACCGCAACGAAGCGTGGTGTGTTTCAAATTGAACAGTTTGAATGTGTATTAAAAGATCCATTTCATCTATTAACTGTACATTTACCTGTTTTTGATAAATTAAGGACTGAAATTATTGTGTATCCTTCTCCTAAAGAAGTAGCAGGTTTGCAAGAACTTCAGCAACTTTTGAATGGATTTTATCGAACGAATTTTTCTTTTTACAATGATGAAACATCTATTATCGGTGTAAAGCGATATGAGCGTGAGTCTTTCCGCTCTATTCATTGGAAGGCATCTGCTAAAATGCAACAATTACAAGCGAAGCAATATGAACCTGTAAAAAATTATAGTTGGACGATTTGTCTTTCTTTAGCTGCCGATCGTGGATTTGGTTGGAAAGATAATGTAGAAGAACTTATTTCATATGCAACATACATTTTCCAGTACACAACGAAGCACCACATTCCGTTTGAATTGTTTATTAGTGTATTAGCAGAAGGCGGTGCATTACATGTACCGTTAAATGAAGGACAAACACAATATGCAAAAGCTTTAGAAGAATTAGCCCGTATTTCAGATGATAGTACGTTACTTCCGAAACAAGGATTCCTTCATTATGTAAAGAGAAAGAGAGAACGATCGTCTACAATGATATACATTGGTTTACAAAGAAATGAACTCCCTCTTCTCTCGCAGCCAACGTTTCTCATTACTAGTGAAGGGATGGTGGAACCAGTTGAAAACTTGGCTATATCACATTCATGATTTCATTCTGCTCCTCCTGCTTTCATTATTAACAGAAAGAGATGAACTAATTAGTATTGCAATATTTTTAACAACAGGCTATATTGGAGTATTTCTTATTCATAAATTTATGCAGAAAAAAACAACAGGATTTGTAATACTTTTAGTTCTTCAAATCGTTCTTTTCTCTTTATTTTTACCTTTTTCTCTTTTTGGCACAATCATATTACCACTATTTTTCTTTATCGTACATGTGGTCGGACCTGGATATCCAGTTCAAAAATCTTTAGGTGGTATTGTATGGTTTGTCGTTTCAGCTATATTTTATGCACCCTTTCCACCGTTGTGGAAACTATTAATGTTAGCCTTGCATCTTATGATTACATTTTGGTTAACCGGGGCAAATCGCAAACAACAACTATTACGTTTTGCTTCTATCATTACGATTGGCTTAATGAGTATATTAATTGTTCAAATATTTCCTTTCATTCGACTTATTTTTGGTTTTATAACGGAAGTAGTCGCATTAGGCGTCGGCTATGCTTTAATGCCATTAATTAAAGCAGCGGAATTAAAAGATACTGAAGATGTTTGGGCAAATAAAGGACATCTCTTAAAACCAAAAATTGAAGACGGAAAAAAAATTCCTGATTTTGATCCAATACTCATAAATAGCGCTACAATAATAGTCTGTACAGCTATCGCTATTTACGTCGTTTGGAAAATAGTAAAAAAACGAAAACATTTAAGTTTACCAAATATGCCCGCCTTCGAATCTACTATCATTACTGATAAAGAAGGAATGAGCCAAAATCCTTTTAAACGAAATAAACCGCCACATAACGAAATTCGGAAGGAAATTTTCAAGCTAGAGAGTAAGTTAACCCCTCCTTTAAATAGAAAACGGGGAGAAACTGTTGAGACTTGGCTAGAAAGAATAAACGATGAAGAAGATGTAAATATTCAAAGTGATATTATTATAGATGCTTATAATACTGTGCGTTATTCAAATGGTGCAAACACTGTACTTCTACATGAATTTAAGGAAGAGATTCATAAGCTTTATGCATATCAAAAAAGTTTGAAGAAACGAAAGAAATAACGTAATAAAAAGACTCCTATTTTTTCATAGGAGTCTTTTTATACTTCTACGTTGCTTTTTAAATGGAAGCATTCTTCCCTGCTTCAATTTCTAATGACTCTTCATGCCACCAAAGTGTTTCTTCAGGGTCTTCTTTAGCGATTAGGTGTGCTTCTTTTTTCGTTTCTACTGTAGGATATGAACCTTTTAGCGCACGCCCTGAAGTCGTAACGAATAGTACACTAAATACAACTAATCCAATAATACTTACACCTGCTAAATAAAATGCCGGTGCGAGCGGGTTACCAGTTGCATGAACTAAGTATGAACATACGAGCGGTGTTGTTCCACCGAATATCGATACAGAAATATTAAATGAGATCGAAAGTGCTCGATAACGTACATCAGTGAAAAAGAGTGATGGTAATAATGAAGGTAATGTTCCTTCATATACACTTAAGAAGAAACCTAATACGAAAATACCTGCAAATATAGCTGCAATATGTCCGTTACCTATTAGTAAAAATGCTGGAATTGCAAATACAGTTAAACCAAGTAAACCAATTTGCACAACGCGTTTATTACCAATTTTATCACTTAATTTACCGAAATATAGTGCTAGTGGAATCATAAGTGCCATCGTAATAGAAATAATTAATAAGCCTGTTGTTTCTTCGACTTTAAGTACTTGAGTTAGATAAGAAGGAATATACGAAAGAATCATATAATTTGTAATATTAAAGAAGGCGACAATTACTGTGCTTAATAAGAAGTCTTTTTTGTGATATTTAATAATATCCATAAATGAAAATTGTTCATTGTCTTCAGATTCCTCTTGTGCTTTTTCCATCTCTTCAAAGATTGGAGATTCATCTAGATGACGGCGTAAGTATAAACCGACCAAACCAATTGGTGCAGCTATTAAGAACGGAATACGCCATCCCCAGCTGAGCATTTGCTCATCTGTTAACAATAACGTCAAAATGGTAACAATTACCGATGCAGCAATGTAACCTGAGAGTGTTCCAATTTCAAGACCACTACCGAGTATACCACGCTTTTTATCTGGAGAAGATTCTGCGATATAAACCATTGCTCCTGAATATTCGCCGCCTGTAGAGAAGCCTTGAATCATTCGGGCAACTAAAAGTAGTATTGGTGCCCATACACCAATTTGTTCATAGGTTGGTAGTAATGCGATGAATAATGTAGAAAGTGCCATTAAAATAATAGTAGTACTTAACACGATTTTTCGGCCGTACTTATCTCCTATTCTACCAAAGAATACACCTCCGATTGGTCGAACGAGAAAGGCTGCTGCAAATGTACCGAATGTAAGTACAAGTTGCAATCCACTATTATCAACACCTGAGAAGAATAATTGACTTAAAATTACCGCTAAATACGCGTATAATCCGAAGTCAAACCACTCCATTGCGTTCCCTATACCAGTAGCAATTACTGCTTTCCTGGCTTGTTTAGGATTGACAATATTAACGTCTTGAGGTTCAAAATTTAAATCATTATTTTGTTGCATATAATAAAACAGCTCCTTTTTTAATTTAACTTCTTTAAGCACACCTTCTCTTATTGAATAAAATTAATTCGAAGCACTTAAGGGAAATCAACGTCTCCTTGTCTGTTATTATTATTTCACATAATTAATTATTTGTCCAATTAAATGCTCTTTTTGTATAAATTTACACCCTATTTAACTTTTTATAAAATGAAGTTTAGGCTATATAATATATACCTTTACACTACAAATGAAACTTTCATTTATTTATATTTATAACGTTTCTATAATTGCTTCCTCTAACTTAGAAATCAGTAACTTTTACTTAAGATTTGCATATATTTAAAAAGTGAACTCATTAACTCGAATTCTGTTTTATTACATTTAACTATAATATTATTATAGTTTTAAAGGAGGCTCTTTTATGTTGGAAATAATACTTTTACTTGCTACTGTTTCTTTTCTCTTTATTATTTCTGGATTTTTCATTACCTTAAAACAATATAAAGAAATTAAAAATATAAAGACTATATTAACTACAAAAAAAGAAAATGAGAAAACTTCATCTGAGAACTCCGTCCCGTTGCAATTAGACCTTAGTGTTCTCAATAATTTGCTCGCTTCTGGAATAAATAAAAACTCTAATTCAAGTAATGAAAATTGTGAGTCTGATAAAAACAAATGATTGTTATGCTTATAACAAAAGGAAAATATATCTCCTATTTTATCTAATCTTATTAACAACTACCTCTGATTAAAAAGGAGACTGCTTATGTGTAAACATTCAATTTCTATTATTATCCCTATACAACATAAAATAAAAAATTTAACTGGAATTTTGAAAGCATGTGAACAACTACAGCCTTTAGAAATTATCCTTACTATTAACGGATATACCCAGGATTCAATTGGGAGTGCAGATTCCTACAATTGTGAAATTATTACACTAGAAGAACCGATAGAATCTCCTAATCTTTATGTAATTGGTGCAAAAAAAGCAAAGGGGCAGTATCTCTTATTTTTAGATGAAAATTACATGGTTCCCCCCTCCTTACTTATACAATTTCTTCAACCATTACTAAATGGATGTGCTGACGTCGTATTAAATAATTTAGATGATTTTTTTTATCAAAAACAACAGCCCAATTTAGCAATGATTTGGCAGCAAGTTACAAATCATTTTTTTTATCGCCCAGATTTAAATATTAACTCCTTATTATTTCCTCCCTATGCAATGACAAAAGAAGTACTTGAGGTAATTAATCCAGATAATTTATCAAATCCCATATTGGCACAAATGAAAATTATTGAACATAAATTTCGGATTTGCGATCAATTAAACATTCCTATCCCTCAAGTTCTCCCTTTTCCTTCAACTCAACTCATTCATTATCATCTTGAAGCCATTGCAAATTGGATAAGTAAAATGCAAGATCCAAGAGGAAACTATACCGATAATAATCGAAAGCGGGATATTATTTTAGGGCTTCAAAACGGAGAACAAAAATCCATTCCAAAAATAATTACAGGTAAAGAGTTTTATTCAAATACTTATGGAGATCAACAATTATCAGTTATCATCCCTGTTCAAAATGAAGAAAAAATGATAGAATCTGTCATTTTTGAGGTACAAAAATTAAAACCTTTTGAAATTATTATTATTGTTAATGGATCAACAGATAAAACAGAGGAATTGGCGAAGGGTTGCGGTGCAACAGTTATAAGCTACGAAGAAGCACTTGGAAATGATACAGGACGTGCTGTTGGTGCCTTTTTTGCAAAAGGTGAAATACTATTATTTATAGATGGAGATTTCTTAATTTCTAGTCATGATTTATTACCATTTGTACAATCTATTCAAAACGGCACAGACTTAGCTTTAAATAAACTAGAGCACTACTATATGTATCGTCTACCGTATTCTATCGTCACCGCATGTAAATATGCTGTTAATTTAGCATGTAATCGAAAAGATTTAGGTATGGGATCCACAACTGCTGTCCCTCATGCTTTTAGTCGAAAATGCATTGATACAATTGGGTTTGATTCACTTCTTTCTCCAACCTTAAGTCAAGTGAAAACAATTTTAGCAGGGTTTCATGTGCAAAATGTCCATTCTGTCGACGTCGATAAGCTGAATCGTGTTCGACCTGAAAAACACTTCTCACAGGAAGGTTGCCTTTCATTAGCAACGCAACAAATCATTGGTGATCATATAGAAGCAATTTCTTACCTCATCGAACAAAAAAAGAAACACTGAATGCTTTTAATTGTATATTCTTACCACCAAATAATATATGAATTTATTTTAAATATATAGCAAAATAAAAAAGATGGTTGTAACCATCTTTTTTATTTTTACATTAGATCAAAAGAGAAGTAGCAGGCAGGCTTTTCATTTCTGTATCTTTCTTAAGAAGTTTGAAAATAGAGGCTTGTTAATGAAGAGTCAACACTTAAATCATCTTTTAGTGCAATTGAGAAACATGCAACTAATGGTAAAGTAATAACAATTGATCCACTAGGACTAATTACAATAGTAGGACTTGTCCCACATGTGCCTCCACAATCGACTACTGCATCAATTCCACTACCAGGGGTAATTGTAATTTTAAGACACACATCTAAACAAACATTATTCGTAGTACATGCCATAACTCTCCCTCCTTTCTTTTAACAATATATGCAGTTAATCAAATTCGGACACGACTCTCTTACTAAGTCTTGTAAATTAGATGCTATTTTACTATTCGTTTTATAGGCAATTAACGTTTGATTAAACTATCTAAATTAACTAAGAAACTCAAATCATCTTTCACTGCAATAGAAATACATGCGATAAATGGTATTACATTAAAATTAGACAAACTTTCATCATTGCACCTTACGAATATTTCTGCGCCACCATTTGGATTGACTTTAGTTTCTAAAGAAATATTAAAACAACTTTTATTGATGCAAGACAAAATATTCCCTTCTTTCTTATATCTAATATCGATTTATCCAAAAATAAAAATACAACTTTATTTACCCTTTACCTTCCATACTTAAAATAAAAAAGATAAAAGCTTCTTCATATATATAAAGAAGCCTTTACCTTTTAGTTACTTGTTCATTTACTATCAGTCAGTGAAACATGCTCTTCACTTGTACCTGAGCTAAAAATAATAAAAATTTTTGATTTTAGTTTCATTGCAATACTAAATATCGTCAAGTTGCATAAATGAAATGTTTAAGTTACTCATTCAATAGACAAATTTACCTTTTAAAATAAATCTTTAAAATCCTTATTCTTCAATAAATATGAAAGTCCTTCTAAATGATCCCCAGTAATTCTCAATACAGCTGGTGGATGTCCTATCGTCGCAAAATGCTCTTGTGGCCGAATACGATTTGGTTTCATTACATCTACAAAATGGACACATCCGACTTTATACCCTTCTAATATTGCCTTTACTTGTGCAACACACGCTGTGTGAAGAGTGTCCCAGCCAATTCCCTCTAAACATTTTCTACTAATAGCATGGGGAACAGCAATTGTAGATCCTACCCCTAAATCTTTACGGTTACAAGCAATATTCAAAATATATTTATATAAACTTACAATATATAGAGGAAATCTAAGATTTAAATTTAAATCATTTAAAACCATATCAACACCATCCGCAACAGCTTGCGTTAACGGATGAAGATCTTTTGCTGGAATAGCAAAATCAGCATCAATAAAGAGAAGTATATCCCCTGTGGCTTCTTGTGCACCAATTGCCCGTCCTACATCATGCCCTAATCTTTCTTCATAAACAATTACTGTTGCCCCTGATTGCTTAGCGATTACTTCTGTCTGATCTGTTGACCCATTAATGACAACAATTATTTCTTTCGGTTCAATTTTTCTTGCCTCAAGAATAACTTCTTTAATCGTTGATTCTTCATTTTGTGCTGGTATAATAATTGATAACTGTTTTCCATTATAAATTGATGAATTCATTCCCCATCCTTTATGGAAACGTGAATAATTCTTTTGTTTTTTTAACTGCTCTATAATTTCTCTTTTTCTTCCTCCATCTGTATAGTTACCTCTATCA
This sequence comes from Bacillus sp. 2D03, assembly GCF_003946765.1. Classification (NCBI taxonomy): domain Bacteria; kingdom Bacillati; phylum Bacillota; class Bacilli; order Caryophanales; family Bacillaceae; genus Bacillus; species Bacillus sp. 2D03. Next base: position 498,913 of record NZ_RPSJ01000002.1, read on the forward strand.
TCTTTTCGTTGTAACCAACTCTCCAAAGCTTTTATATTTTCTTTAATCTCATATACTTCTAATTTAGTTAATTCACTTTTATAGAAAGAGGTTTTGTTTGCGGGCATATTATTCAAGGAGGTGTTAGTGATGGCTGACGAGGATTGTAGTCGCCACCCTTTCTCAATAAGAGTTACTTGGGACAGAATAGGGTTCTGCAAGATATCATATCCAATGTCTTCAATTGCTTTTTTAGTAATAGCATATGGCATAGATAACATCGAATCATATTTTAAATCCATACGCCCCAATACATCGTTTACTATTTTTCTATACACCATAGCAATACTTGGCCATTCTACTCTCATCTTTTCAAAACATACGGAGTCTATGTTATTTAAGATTACATCCTGTTCCTTTTTCAGTATCGGTTCTATAAATCGCTCTAATTCTACCGAAAAAATAACATCTTCCCCATCTAAAAATAAGACTACATCACCATTGGCGATTTTTGCCCCATGAACTGGTGCTTTCCGTTTACTTTTCTCCTCAATCACAACAACGTTACTTTCAACAAATGTTGGTATAGATTGTATCGCACTCATTCTATCATCAGCTACAATAATAATTTCTATCGGTTTTATATGCTGCACTTTATTTAAAATTTGATTCAATTTTGATTTTTCTTCTCCTAAAACTATAACGACTGATAGGTCCACTTCTTTTTGTTCTTCTTTTACAGTCTGATTAGGTTTTACTTTTTTTATATATTCAATTGTTTCACTCTTCCCTACAGCTGCATGCCCTGCTTTTTTATCAAAATATAAGTCAATTATAATTTGATTTACTTCCGTGTCTTTATCAAGTTGCTCTAATTCGGAAATAAATGGTAGCAAATGATTTTGCACATCAAATTCACACGCGAAATTTTGCAAAAAATAAATATTCGGTACATATTTAATGTGATTAAAAAATTTCACAACATTAATTCTTTCGCCAAATTTCTCCTCAACTTCTTCTCTTGATAAATTTGGATAAGACAAATCGAAAACTAGATTTATTGGTACAGGTATCCATTTTAATAAATTTGTTTGAGGATTATTAATTAAAGCTGTGGAGCCCTTAACGAATCCAGCTAAAATTAAAGACATAAATCCTCCCCCGGAACTGCCATAAAACAACACATTTTTCGAATCAACTTTTAACTTTGCAAATACTATTTCTAAAATATTTGCTATATCTTGTAAATAAAATCTATTTAACTCTCCCTGTCCCCAGCCTAAAGATAATTTTCCAAGATATAACGTAGGGTCATTATAATATATAACAGTATCTTCAAATTCATCCATCCAAGAATGTCGATGAAAAATAGGTGGACCAATTGGCTGTTCTTGAAACCCACCTGCTCCGGATCCAAAAACAATAGTGTTAGAAGTATCGGGCTTAATACGAATTAAAAATTCATACGTTACTTTATCCCAATCAACCTTGAGTATAAATGGTTCTGTAATTTGAAAATCCATTTGCCATAATTGTTCATATGAAATGTTAATTTTTTTGTACTGGTCTAACAGTTTAATCACCCTTTCCATCTATTTCAAGATGTTCTATTAAGTAAGAGAGAGCTTCAACGTGATCACCAATTATTCTTAATACTGCCGGAGGATGTCCATTGTAACTTACATTCTCCATTAAACGAATTCTATTCGGTTTTACAACATCAACGTAATGTACACATTCTACTCTATACCCTTGTAATATAGCTTTTACTTGTGCAAGACTAGGGCATAGTAAGCTTTCCCAGCCTATTGCATCTAAACATGATCTACTCATAGCATGTGGAATTGCTACTAATGAGCCATTGCTTAATTCTGGACGATTATATGCTAAATTAAGCATATATTTTACGACGTCTACAACATAAAACGGAGGATGTAACATCGGATTCAAATCATTTAATGCTATGTCTACACCAGCTGAAACTGCTTTTGTAAAATGATGCAAATTACTTCCTGAAACACTAAAATCACCATCAATAAATAAAAGAATATCTCCTGTAGCTTCAAGCGCTCCAATAGCACGTCCAACATTATGACCAAGTCGTTCGTTATATTCAATAATAGTAACACCAAGTCTTTTAGCAATATTAGCCGTTTGATCTGTCGAACCATTTACAACGACAATTATTTCTAGTGGTTCTATTTTTCTCGCCTCAAGTATTACTTGTTCTATAGTCTCTTCTTCATTTTGTACTGGTATAATGACAGAAAGTTGTTTCCCGTTATAAATTGAAGAATGCATTCCCCAGCCTCGATGATACGAAGGATACTGCTTGCTTTCACCTAATCTTTGAATAATATCTCTTCTTTTTCCTGCATCAGTAAATCCTACTCTTCTTCCCTTTTTCTCTATCCATTTGGATATACCAATTAAATATTTTTCCACTTTCTCTTTTTCATTTTCTAATAATTCTTTTTTAAATAAATACCCTTCTTCTTCTAACATTTCATCTTTAGATAACGTTCTTATTGCATATTGATTGTTAATCCGCCAGCCTTGATTCACTATGTTCATATGAGCTAGAACGATATCTTTTATATAATCAAAGCCGATATTTACCACTACTTCTTTCGTAAGTGCATATGGTAATGAAAGTATTGAATTGCTTTTTAAATCTGGTCGACTTAAAATTTCATTTAACATTTTTCTCCAAACAATATCCATATTCGGACATTTACCAACTTCTATAAATTTATCTATTCTGTTTAATACTACATCCGCCTGATTTGTAACAACTGGCTCAATAAAATTCTTCATTTCAGTTGAAGATAATAAAAAATTACTATCTACAAATAACAATACATCTCCTTTTGCTGCCTTTACAGAAGCTTCATACCCATCATAATACGTACTATATTTATCCATCAAAACAATATGGCATTTATGTTTCTTTGCTATTTCATACAAATTACTTCTATCGTTAGGAACGAAAATTATAATTTCAAGAGGATTTAGCTTCCATATAGATTGAATTGACTCTTCTAACATTTGCTCTCTTTCACTGTACAAAATAATAACCGTTAACGATTTCATTACACGCCCCCTTTACACATTATGTGACATAAAATATTAAGTATTACCATTTCCTATGAATTTGCTACTTTATTAACATATTCAAAAGTGAATTATACTGTGTAAAAACAACCGTCTATTTTTAAAAATATAAGTTCTGCACTTACCTCCTTTCTCTTATCATTGTTTGTTACAACTCTCACCATAAAAAACAAAAAAAGTCCTAATTTCTTTAGGACTTTTTTAAATAAATTTATCAATATTATTAATTTTATATACTACCTTTTTCCATGTTATACCGCGATCTTTTGTAGTAAATATTTCTTTTTTATTACACGCCCAACCTTTACGCCGATTAAAAAAATGCAAACAAAATACATTTTTTAATAATGGATTGCTTGATACTTTAATCCATTTTGCTCCTTTTTTTATTATTTGATACACACTCCCATTTTCACTATTTATAACCCAGCCATAATAGGAACTAAAAAACGAAACAGCCACTTTACTAGTATTTATTGTTTTATTTGAAATATGCCACGAATTCCCCTTATCAAATGAGTAATTCATTAAAAATACATCATCATTCATTTTAGTTGGTATTACTAATAAGTTATTTTTATAGATTGCTTTATAAGCCATAGCAGTCCCATTATTAATTCCTTCAAGACTTGGAATATCTTTTATAGGATGCCAACTTTCCCCACCATTTATTGTTTTAAATACCGTTGATGTTTCATAATGTTTTTGTAGTGAAATAAACCCAATTAGATCGTTTATAAATGTTATCCCTGAAATACTATCACTAATACTTATATTTTTTATTACTTTCCAAACTTTCCCTTTCGTTTTCAAATAGTATAAATTATGTTCAAATTTATTTGATGCAAGCTTTCTAGATAATACAATCCATATACTATCCATATTCGTAGCATGCAATTGTACTTGAACATCAGTCGATTTCTCCCAATCTTCTTCAACCGGTAAAATAAACTCACTCCACCTTTCTCCTCTATTAACTGTATAAAATATAGCTGGCAATAAATCGTCATTCTTTTTTGTTAAACCATATGCCCAAGAGCTTCGAGCGTTTATTGGATACCCAAATAATACAATTGAATTAAGAGGATTGACAACATCCCATTCTACTCCTCCGTTTCGAGTATATAAGATAGCCTGCTTTTTATTTGTATATTGAATACTAGCCCAACCATATTTATCCGTTCTCATTTGTAAAGAAGTAAATTGAATATCATTATTTTCCAATATATCACCTCATTCTTATTATTTATATATTCGTATGCTATTATTTTCAAAACGTTCTATCATTAGTTATTTAAACCACCCGCTTTATCTACTATCTTTATACTTTCCCTTTTCTTCACCACTCAAATATAACGAAATTCCTTCTATTTTTCCGTTATCATATACAAACGACTGTATTTTACAAAATTCAACTATAAAAAATGCACTCCAATTGTAAACTATCCCCAACAATTAGAGTGCACTTTATATAAAATATAGCTTTTAATTTTTAAGCACTTACTACAGTAGCAACCTTATCCATACAAGTAATAAATTGAGTAATAAATGTATCAATTTCTTCTTTTGTAATTATATATGGAGGAAGTAAACGGATGATATTCCCTTGTGTTACGTCAACTAATATCCCTTTCTCCATTAGCTCTACCTGTAATTTTTTCACATTTTCATTTGTATCATTTAAACTAATTCCAAACATCATACCAGCATGACGTACTTCCTGAATATAATAAGAATTTTCTTTCTGAATTTCTTGTAATTTATCATTTAAATATAGTGACGTTTCATACGCTTCGTGCATTAAACCATCTTCAATCAATGTGTTTAATACCGTTAACCCTAAAGCCGTTCCCATTGATGAATGAGCAAATGTTGTTCCATGATCTCCAGGTGCAAATACATCACATAGCTTTTCACCTACAATAATTCCTCCTAGCGGTATCCCGCCTCCTGCTCCTTTACCAATTTGAATAATGTCCGGTGTGATATTAAAATTTTGATACGCAAACAGTTTCCCGGTTCTCCCCATACCACTTTGAATTTCATCAACGATAAGTAGTAGATTGTATTTCTCACATAAGTTTTGAACGCCATGTAAATATTCACGCGATAAAGGATAAATCCCCCCGCTTCCTAAAACCGGCTCTAGCATAATCGCAATTGGATTTTCATGAATAATTGTTTCTTCTAATTGCTCTATATTTTCGCGCTCTACTTCATATACAGGAATCGATGTTTTAGGGAAATTTTGATATACACTTTCTTGTCTCGTAAAATGAAGTGCCCCTAACGTACGCCCATGGAAACTATTCTTCAGCACTACAATTCCTTCACGTTCTTCATTCGTATTAGCTCTATATTTATCAATTAATTTCAAAGTTGTTTCTGTCGCTTCCGTACCAGAGTTTGTAAAAAAGACCTTTCCGTTTTTTAATGAGCAATCCACTAATTTCTTTGCATACTCAATCGCAACTGGGTTTAAAAAATGAAACGGCAGATGCAACGATTTTGTAACTTGCTCCATTGTCGTTTGTACAATTTTAGGATGATTGTATCCTAATACATTTACTCCTACGCCAGAAAATAAATCTAAATACTCTTTACCATCTACATCATATAGTTTACATCCTTCTCCTCTTTCCATTGCAACCTCTGTACGACAATATGTAGACATCATATATTCTTTATCTAATTGAAACCAATCCGACATGTTAAATTCCTCCTATTTATTTTCCCTGTTTATTTCTGTTCATTCTCTATAAACTCATGTATAAATTCATTTTTTAGATTAAAATTTTAATAGTAATTTTCTTCACGATATTCATTTTTCCATAATTTCTTCTATTTCAACAGGTCCACTACATACACGTTTTTTTCATCTAGCGGTCTGTTACTACTTTGCATATCATACATAATCAAGATTATAAAATCATATTTAGTAACAATAGACGAAATAAATTTGGAGGCTATATCGATGAATGAAAACTATGATAAACAGGGGCAATCTTTACTAGGGAATCACTTTAATGAAAAAGGCGAACGTAATGAACAAGCTACCCTTCACTCTCAAACAGTTGGTTCACGTGGACCCGTACTAGAGCAAGATAGTGTACTACATGAGTCATTACAACAATTTATTCATGAAAAAATTTTAGAAAGACCTGTTCATGTAAAAGGATTTGGTGCGTTCGGTTATTTTCAAACGATATATTCGATGTCTGAACATACTAAATTAAGTTTTTTACAAAATTCTAATGAGAAAGTTCCTGTTATGGTGCGATTTTCGTTAGCTGTTAGTACGAAAGGAACACCGGATACTGCTAGAAATGTACGCGGTTTTTCTACAAAATTTTATACAAAAGAAGGCATTTTTGACCTTTTATGTAATCACATTCCTGTTTTTTCTGTCCGTGATCCGATGCGTTTCCCTGAAACGATTCAAGCATTATTGCCTTCACCTAAAAATAACTTAATAGACCCTAATAGATTTTGGAATTTTGTCGCTAAAGCACCTGAATCTATTCATTTTGTTGTCCGTTTATACTCTAATAATGGTACGGCCAAAAGTCTTCGCCACATTCCAGGGCATAGTGTTAATACATATGTATGGAGAAATGCGGAAGGTAATCGAAAGTATGTAAAGTATCATTGGTACCCGTTTGAAGGTGTACAGTACATTACTAGTAAAGAAGCAATTAAACTAGCTGCCGAAAATCCTGATTATAGCGGGAAAGATTTATATGATGCTATTGAAAATGGTAAACCAGTGGAGTATGGTTTATACGTCCAGCTCATGGATCCGAAAGATGAAGCGCACCTTTCTTATGATCCTTTAGATGACACAAAAGTATGGGATGAACAGACGTATCCTCTCATACCAGTCGGGAAAATGGTATTAAATAAAAATCCTGAAAATTTTATGGAACAAGTAGAAAAAGTCGCATTCTCTCCTTCTAATTTACTGGATGGTGCAGAACTATCAGATGATAAAATGCTGCAAGGGCGCGCTAACATTTACAGTGATTCACAAAGAAGAAGAATTGGTCCAGAATTTCGCAAATTAACGATTAACCAGCAGCAAGATTGGACACCTGCTAATCAAATTACAACCGGTGAAGGAAGGTACGTTGAAGGTAAACTTGAAAGAGCTTCTATAACGAAACAGGATGACTTTACACAAGCTGGTGAATTTTATACGAAGTTACAGCCAATAGAAAAAGAACATCTCGCTGAAAACTTAGCTAGTGATTTGAAAGTTATATCCGATGATATTAGGGAGATCGTTTTGGGGTATTTCAATCAAGTATCAACTGATTTGAAAACAAGCATTGAGACAAAAATGAAAGAGCATTAAGAAGATTAAAACATGCTTTACGAATGAGAATTCAGATCTATATTAATTATTTTCTTATCAAAATCCAATGAGGTTATTTAAATTAAAAATATAAAGCCAACATATCCCTGTTCTATAATTAGAACAGGGATATGTTGAATTAGTTTAATGTTTAACATTAAATACTTTATTTCGCTAAAAAATGTAATAAGTAGCCTTTCAAAACAAACTATAGTAAACTATTTTACTTGTACCGTATAATTCCCTGTTCCACCACCATACTTATATACACTTAAGTAATATTTCCCTGGCTTTGCATTATAATTTCCAAGCAATTTGTTTCCATCACGTTTTGTTGCATAAGCTACATAATTATTTAAATCTGATTCAGAATATAATACCCAGTTCAATCCAAGATTTTGTTCGTTCGTAACAGAAATTTGTAAATCTTTTTGATCCTTTACATCAATAACAAATTTATCCCCCTGATCTTGATCGCTCAAGGTTCCTCTTAACAAAATATTCAAAGATAGTGGGTTTGCTGTTTCAAATGAATTATTTGGTTCTTTTTCTACAGCCGTACCTTCTTCCGTATTCACTCCGCTAAACACAACATCATATTCAAATTGCCCAGCATTATTTACACGGTAATTTACAAAATAAGCAGTCAATGTTTTATATCCAGTCCACTCTTTTCCTGAAAGACGTTTCAACATATCATTCGTTGCTTCATTCATCACTTTCCAGTCCTCAACTTCTCCTTTAGCCGCACTTCCTGTATATGTCCCCTGTAGTGTAAATGTATTAAAGAATTGTGATTTATTCTTTGTTACTTTCACATCTTTTAATTTCGCTTCATTCGTAATATCTGAAGTAACGTCCGAAAGCGATTTTGGATCATGCTGAGTTAAATACTCATCTGATACTTGTGGAATTGTATACTTATCACGATTATCAATAAGCATTTGCATATAAGATTGATATTCTTCATTTAACTTATTATCTTTGCTTAATGTAGCACGGTATTCATCGTAACTTGAAACATCATTTGCGCGAATTAAATCATGTACTTTATCGAACATTTCTGGGCGCTTATTATACATATATGATTGCAGTGCAAACGAATAATTATAAAAATCCCACGTTCCATATTTCGCATTTAATGTTTGTGATGCTGTATAACGTTTTGCAGGATCATTAGATAACCCACCAATTATACTTTTTCGTGGTACTACACTATCTAATCGCGTTGCACCTGCAAAGAACTCTGCATTCCCTTCTTCAAACCATGTTAAACGTTCATTTTGATACATTTCCCCTTGGCCCCATAATCCCTGAACTTCGTACCTTCCCTGTAAGTAGTGCGTAAATTCATGGCGGAACAATTCTTCCAGACTATAAATACTTTGCTCTGGTGTACGTTCATATGTAAAGAAAGTCCCTGTCCCTTCAATATAAATCCCACCATTATTCGTTTCATATCCGTACAGTTGACGATTAAATTGATACTCATCTGGGCTATTATAAATAACCATCGTTAACACATCATCAGCATGTCCACTTTCAAGTGGTTTATCGCTACCAACTGTACGATAAAATTGAGAACGCACCTCTTTTGCCGCCCAGTATAGACGTTTAATTTTCTCTTCGCTAACTTTATCCCCAGCTTTAAAGACAATTGCACCATCATCAAACGTATACGTTTTCGGTAAATATTTCTTTTTACCCTCTTCTCGAATTTGATCTAAATTTACAGTTTTTCCACTCGCATCTATTCCTCCATAATTTGTAGTAATTTGTTCTGCCGCAACAAAGTATTGCTCTCCTAAATATGGATAAATTCGCATTGCATCTGTAACAACTTGTTGTCCTTTTGTGGGCGTGCTATGAAGCTTGCCCAATCGGCCAGCATAGTAAATTCCATTATTAATTAACCATCCGTTTTTATTTGTTACTGTACCAAGTAGTGCAAAACGATTTATTTCATTAATAAAGTTATCAATATTTCGAAACCACATCGTATCTTTTGGCTCTTTTCCAGTCGTGTACATATCCGTCTGAATATCAAAGTCAATTCCCTTCATCAACTCATATATAGCGTCTCCTTTTGTTCGGTCTTCAATGAAAGTTGCAAGATTATCGTTATATTGTTTAAAAATTTCACCTGCATATAAAACCGTTTCAACATCTGCTGATGCATTTCCAATTAATTTTCCATATGATGCAATTACTTTATTTTGTTCTGATGTACCAAGTTTGAAATTTGGATTTTTTGCAATTGTTTTTAAAGCTGGTAAACATTTATCATGGTAGCTACGCTCATTTAGTTTGCTTAATTCATCATGGTAAAAACCTAAATAAAACGCTGCACGTAGAGCTTCTACTAATGTTTCAATCCCTTTTGAATCATCTTGCGTATAAGCTTGTCCTTGTTCTGCTAGTTTATTAATAATCGCTTGCATTCGGCTATCATCTTGATAGAATTTAAGACTATCACTATTAAACTGAAATAATTCCGGAATTTGATACCATTTAATTGTCACAAGAAGATCAGTTAATTGTTTATTATTTAATTGATTTAACTCAGCCATCGAATACTTTTTTTCTTCAGCTAACGGCTTAATATTATCGGTTGGTGCTAGTGGACGCTGCGATAAATCCGCTAATTTTAACCGTTTTGTAAAAGATTCATTTTCTTGTACTTTTGAAGGGTGCGCCAATTCATTAACAGATTTCTGTATTCCTACCGGCTCCATTTGTAATACGTTCTTCACATTTTTCTCTTTTGTCTCTGCTTGAATTTGCAAACCATTACATGTTATTGTCACTAGTCCAACACCAAGAATCCACTTAGAAATTTTCGAATATTTAACCATACCATTGCCCCCTAATAATTTAAATGAAAATTCAGAATTTTAAAATCAAAAAAACCACTTATTTGTATGTATTTACAGTTCCGCTATAAATACAACTATGATTAATAATGCAATAGTAGCTTGTTTTATACTATTACGAGTACAGATTCCTTACATACAATCTCCCTTCCTTACATGTAATACAAGCAAAAACCGTGCCAATCATATTTCTTATGAATAGCCAACATTCTTTTATAAATACTGTAGAATAAAATATACATAGGTGTTTCGGCAATGTATAAATCATTTGACACAAAATCTAATGTTTATGAAGAACAAATTCATTGAATGTTATAAGTTCATTAGCCAGTGAAAAATTTCCAACTAACAATATCCCCAATTTTTAAATCTCTCAAAAAAAGGTAAACAAACATATTCCATAAAGCTAATATGTTCGTTTACCTTTTTCTATTTCAAATCAACAGCAAAATATCGTTGAATAAAAACAGCATGAATAAGTATTTTGTTATTCATTTCTCTTTTTCATATAATCTTTTTCACATTGCAACGGCTTAAATTTCACTTTTTTCCCTTTCTTCTTTTTCGTTTTTATAACGAGCCATTCCCCTTTTTCAACGTCTAGTTTTAGGCGTTTCATTACATTGATATTATCTTTTTCTTTATAAAGTAAAAATGCTTCTTGCGCCCTCACAAATAGGCTGGGCTGTTCGCTAAATCCACCACTATCATAAATTTTAGTTAGCGAAGTATAATAAGAATCATTTTCCTTTCCACCATACATCAAATGAGCAGCCTCCAGATCTCTTTTACTTACTTCCCAAAAACTATGTTCATCAATATTTAAATTAAATGTGGATTTAATGTCCTGTATTATATTCTTCACATACTTTTCATCTCTAACTTTTCTTTCTTCGAGACAATCCGAAGATAACTCTGGTGCATCTGATTGGGAATGTGCAACGTGTTGTATCGATACACACAGAATAAATACGCTTAAAATGTAAAATATTTTTTTCATATTTACATATCACCTCAAATGATTTAGATACTATATCATTTGAGGCTTACAATATTCTTATGCTAATAATAAGAAAGATCCTATAAAATAAAATTTTTATAGGATCTTTCCTTTTAATATTGCTTTATCAAATTCACGGGCGGGGCAACTACCTTACTACTTTTCACTTCATATAATCCTATAGGTGTTACTCGTATGAAAGGCAAGTGCGTCGCAGAAAAGAATAAAATTGTAAATGCTGGATCATCATACGCGTAGCCACGCTCTTGTAGTAATTTCACCATCTGTTTCTCTTCCTGTATTAATTCTCTCATTTTTAAATTAGACATAATCCCGAGCAATGGTAATGCTATTTCGTGTAACACTTCATTGTTTTCTACTATGACCATTCCACCACCGAGCTCTTTTACTCTACGAAAAGCTGTAAGCATATCTTCTTTTCTTTTTCCGATAAGAATGATGTCACCTGTACCAGAATAAGAGCTAGCAAGCCCACCTAGTTCTTTTGCAAAACCTTTGACAGCTATATTCACTTGCCAACTGCCATCACGAGCAATCATCATAAGGAAACATTCATCATGATCTGTGGACAATTCATCACAGTCTATATTGATTTCACTAGTGTATGGTTTTGTAATAACGTTATTTAATAAGTGTATCCCCGTTTTATTAGAGAAAATCATATCCTCTTTTTCTATTGACCAATCTAATGATAATGGAGTTACTTTATGTTTACTCCAGTCTATATGTAATGCCTCATGTGTATTTACACCGTCACGCTTCACCCATTTCCCCTTTGCAAGGACACTAATTGGTACTGGGTTTTCTTTACTTTCTAAAATATTGATATTAGCAATTCTACCTGTCGCAATCGAACCATGTACATGTTCCATATTATAATAGCGAGCAATATTATAACTTGCCATATCGTATGCATCTATTATTGGCACTCCTTGTTTTATCGCGGTAGAAATCATAACGTTTGTCATTCCATTCTCATAAAACGAAGGATGTGAGCCGTCTGTTGTAAAAAAGAATCTATCAAACTGCTTTACGCCTAGTTCCAACAATTCTTTCAGTAAAACTTCTAAATCTGGGCGGATTGAAGAATTTCTTAGGGAAACAGTGTAACCTTGCATAAGACGAGTGAAAGCTTCCTGCCCTGTCATCGCTTCATGATCACAATCTGTACCTAACAGTTTTAACTTCGCTAAAGTCGTTTCAGATGCACCCGGAAAATGTCCTTCTACTTTCTTCTGCAATCGCTTCGTTTCCTGCATCCAAGTTAACATTTCATCATCGCCATGTAATAGTTTTGGCCACGCTGTTAGTTCGCCGCCTTGAAGAACTACTTTATGCTTAAGCCATTCTATTATTTCTTCACGATTAAATAAAGTTTCCCCGTTTTGCAATTCAGTTTGTCCATCAAAACGACACCACCAATACATACTTGCTGGAATCTTTTCAAATTCATCTAATAAACGAAATGCTTCTTCACGCTTTAATGTGAAAAATAAAGTTAAATTATCATTAATAAAAGTTGTTGTCCCAAACTGCATCGCATGATTCGCTAAAGTTTCAGGATTATATAATTGATATGGATGTGCATGAGGTTCTATGTAACTTGGAACTACATACTTTCCATCACAATCAATGACTTCACATTCATGCAGTTGCACTGGCAGCTTTTCCCCTACATAAACAATCCGGTCATCATAGATCCAAATATTTGCTTGCATCCACTCGCGCATATAGGAATTTAAATAAGTTGCGTTCTTACATAAAATGTGCGGACTTCTTTTACCATCTATTATTTCAACATGTTCTCGTAATTGTTTATTACTCCATTTATAATGATTTTCTCCCATTGTATTCAACTCCAAATCAACTCATAATTATTTTGATTAAAACGAGAAATAATTAACTAACTAAAGTATTTCCCATTCATAACTCCCCTATTGGCGCCCCTATATCCTTCATTATATTTAATAATTTTAAAAATAACAATTTTCAGAACCACATACCTTTTTTATCCAAAATAAAAAGAATGTCATGTAACTGACATCCTTTTTATTTTTATCGTAAGCATTAAGATTGATTTTCACTTTGAAATACAATTGATGCCATATCATAAATGCAACTACTGTCCATAGTTGCGAACTTAAAAAAGCACCTCTTTTAAATATAACTATAACAAAATTCCATTCACTTTCTTTTCATCTATTTATTAAATTCAATTTGCATCATTTTATTAAACTGCGGAACAATATCGCCCCCACCTATAGAGTTGAGACTGATAGCCAATGTATGTTTGCCTCCAATTACTCCCCCAGCAAAAGTTGTAAATCCAGGAATTCCTCCTCCATGCCCCCAAACTGAAACACCGTTTGGAAGTTTAGTCTCATAGATTCCAAGACCGTATGCGTCACCAACCCCTTTTCCTTCTATAGGAACTGTAGTAAGCATTTCTTTTAGCTCGCGTTCCTTCAGTAACTTACCACCGAGTAAAGATGAAAAGAACTTATTTAAATCATCCGCATTAGAAATCATATCTCCAGCTGCATTAGCTAAACTCGGATTATAATAAGTAATATCTTTCAACTCGCCTGTTCCTTCCATTTTTACATATCCACGAGCATGATTCTTTCCTGGGATGACGGGTGAATTTCCTGGTAAAAACGTATTTGATAGGTCCAAAGGTTCAATAATTCGCTTTTCGATTTCTTCCGCATAACTATTTCCAGTTATTTTTTCAATAAGCATTCCTAGTATTACGTATCCTGTGTTTGAATACAACCAGTCTTTACCCGGCGAGAAATCTGGAGGCAGCGAAAGGCCTATTTTCACTATTTCTTCTGCTGTATACGTTTTTTTCGAATTCATTATGTCCGCGTCTTTTGACTTTAAGTATTCAGCGATACCACTCGTATGATTCAAAAGTTGTCGTATCGTAATTTGATTACCATCATACCCATTTCCTTGCACGAGACCCGGTAGCCACTTTTCAATTGGATCGTCAAGTTGTAAGCGCTTTTCTCCTACTAATTGAAGAATAGTCGTGGCAGTAAACGACTTCGTCACACTACCAATCCGAAAGCGATAATCCGAATTCACCGGTTTCTTTGTACTTAAGTCCGCCACGCCAGCAGTAAAACTACTAGTTTTTCCGTTATTAGACGCCTTAGCTAATATTCCTACAGCACCAAGCTGTACTGTTTCCTGCATTACTTGTTTCCAGCCATTACGATTCTTTTGATCATGTACTTGTGACGAACTAGAAATATTTTGAGTTGACTCTGCAGTCACAGTAAAACCAGGTGTGAATAGAGCAGTACCCGCTAATAAAACTGCAAAACTTGCTAACTTAATTGAATTACATTTTTTCATAAGGCTTTCTCTCCTCCATTAATATCGGATTGATTCAAGCTATACTTTCATCCTATATGATAAATCTCTCTTTTTTCTTATCCATTCCTTACGAAATACTTACGTTTAAATTTAAATACGGTAAACTGAGGAAGAGTTATGCATGCAAATAAAAAGAGAACATGTTTTCATTTTTTATGTAAACATGTTCTCTTAAACATTTAAAATTCTATATCAACTTTTCATCCTATTCTTTACACAACTAATTTATATTCCTTTTTACCAGCCCGCACTAGCATTCATACCATTTCCAATAATAGAAAGTAATAGCGGCCATAATACTGGTCCTAGTGTAAGAAATACATTTAGAAGTATGAGCATTCTATATCCAACGGTGAAATTGTGATTTTTACGATTAACAAATACTAAACTGATTAATGATATTATAGTTGTTAAAAATAATACTAACATTAGCAACCAATACCACACCATTAAACTAAGACTCCATGGTGTTAATAGCTCATGTATGATACAAAATGAGATTCCTAATACAGAAAAACTAAAACTAGTCACCGCTGTTTTTATAAGCCATTTATTTATTTTTTTATCGTATGTATTTTTACAATATAAATCTATTAAAGTATATAAAGATAAATATGCCATTAATACACCTATCCAAGACAATAACCAGTCTCCGTCCCCTTTGAATAATACGTACAGTAACCAACACATACCTACTGCTGAAAAAACAAAGGAAATAAGTATGCTTTTTAATACCGATTTCATTACATTTTCACACCCTTAAAAAATTAAAAATTAATTATAATTTATAAAAATTAAGTATAGGTTAACATGTAATGAAGTATAAGTAAATAAAGTTAATTTTGTTTACCTATTCGAATACGGTTTCATATAAGAAAATAATTCATGTTAATCAAATTTCCATATAAAAAAGAAAAGGTGAATATTTATGTATCCACCTTCCCATCTCCCTCTACCCACTTCATTATTTCTCCCACATCTAAATCCGTATACGTCTTTTCACCATAACGAACAGACTCATATAACGAGATAATATCCCTTGTTCTACAAATTCTTTTTAACCATTGTTGCATCGTTTCATAGGACCTTCTCTGTTCATGAAATGGTAATGTTCTTTCCCATTCAACTAACGTTTTTCTTATCTTATCTGTCGGTAACGGCTGTTCTAACTGATGAATGACTTTTTCATTCTTTATGCTTCTTACCGCAGTGTGCTTTGTAATCAATTCTTTCTCCTGTACTATTTCTGTTTTCGTCAATTTTTTCCTAATATACTTGTAGATGGCATATATAATTGATATTGCAATTATCACATAAAAAGCTATAGTAATCCATATATTTGAAAGAACAGAAAGCACGTCACTCCATAGACTTTCTCTTTCGAAAGGTTGAAATTTTTTACCCGTTTTCGTTCTTATACCTGTATCTTCTACTTCTTCATATTCATCTTCATCTATTTTGGAATCATCGAAATTTTCACCTATACTAGTAAAATCATAATTTCTTTCCGATATTGTCTTAGTCTTACTGAAAAAACGCTCTTTTACTATGTCTTGTACATACACAACACCTTGTGATAACGTTATCGCACTAATCGCAAAGAAAAGTATGATTAAAGTTCTTACACTCCATAACTTCACTTTCATATGCCGCTTCTTATTCACCATGACATAAGCCCCTTCTTATTCTTTCATTACAATCCATTTATTCGTTCTACTGTATTTCTTTGGTGAAGTACCAATAATTAAAGGAACCGCATCCAGTTCCTTTCGACGAAAGCCTGCTGTGTAAAAGTAAGAAGAAGATATAGGCGTATCTTGGTCTGATATCGAGGCAAGTACCTTTAATACATTTTGCAAATGTTTCCGATTATCCCCATTTTTTATATGTAGCAAACCGTTATCTTTTACACTATTGATCCATACTTCAAACGAACAGTTTTGCATAAGAAGTTGTTTGCATATACCTGCTGTTAATTCAATTAGTTCCTCTATATCATTTCGCAAAGAAACACCACTTTTATTTTGCAAGTTGAGATAAATCGCGTATTTATCACATTGTGTTCGCTCATACTTTTTCGCAGTTATCGTCCCTGTTTTCGCTGTTGCACTCCAGTGGATGGAACGAAAATCTTCATTTTCATAAGACTTTACTCCCATTACTTTCGTTTCATCATATAAGGGTGAAGACATCGCTTTTCGAAATCCTCGTGACCATTCTTGTAATTCAGGAACTTGTATTTTCGGAACAGCTGGTAAGACTAAATAAGAGGGCGTATCAACTTGTTTATATGTTATATGGTTCGTTATAAATCCAAAGAGATCAGTAATAACAATTTCAACTTCTTCCCATTTCGCGATGCCTCTTTTTAACGCTACAGCTTGCAAATCAAATGAAACTGACTCCCTTCCTTTTAAATTAAAATTCATATAATAATTTGAACCTGTACTATGATTTTTGTTTATTTCATCATGATTCCAAGTTAGCTTATTTTCACATTTAAATCGAAATACGATATTAAGAATAGGAAATATCGACTTGTTTGAAATTTTCATTTTGCACATATTCGTTTCACCTATAAAAACGTTCGAATTCCCTTGAATGTATTCCCATTCAACACGAGATACTTTACGTATATATACATGCATAGCACCTATTAAAATTACATATAAAAATACGAGAGATAAAAACAGTAGATTACTTGAAAATACACTTAAAATAACGGCTACAACTGACATAACCCCCATTACGAAAGGCTCCGCTAAAGGTGTATACGCAAGCTGTTGATTCATCGTACATTCTCCACTGGCACACTAATCGTATGAAGAATTTCTTTCATAATTTGTTCTTTCGTCGTTTTCATCTCTCCCTCAATCGTTAACGTTAAACGATGAGCACAAACTGATGCAGCGAGCGTCTTAATATCATCTGGCGTACAGTAATCTCTTTCATTTAATATTGCCCGTGCTTGAATTGCTCTCATAAATGCCAACGTTCCCCGAGGGCTTACACCAATTTCAATTAACTCATGGTTACGAGTTGCTTCAATAATTTCAAGGAGATAATCTTGCACATCATTCCCTACTAACACTTCTCTTGCACGCTTTTGCATCGTAATAATTTCTTCACTTGAAATAATAGAATGTAACGTTTCTAATGGATCATTCATTTGAAACCGATTCATCATTTCCTTTTCAGCTTCTCTCGTAGGATAACCTTGGCGTATTGTGAGTAAAAACCGGTCTAACTGAGCATCTGGTAACGGAAATGTGCCCGCTGATTCGAGTGGATTTTGCGTTGCTATAACTAAAAAAGGTTCTGGTAATGAATGTGTCTGTTTCGCAATTGTAACAGTACGCTCTTCCATAACCTCAAGTAACGAAGATTGTGTTCTCGGTACAGCTCGATTAATTTCATCCACTAATACGATATTTGCAAAAATCGGTCCTAACCTTGTTTTAAAATCCGATTCCTTTACATGAAAATATTCAAGACCAATAACATCTCCAGGCAAAGTATCCGCTGTAAATTGTATTCTTTGAAATTTAGCGTCCACACTTTTAGCCAAACTTTTCGCTAATGTTGTTTTTCCTGTCCCAGGTACATCTTCTAATAAAATATGTCCCCTTGCTATTAGAGCAATGGCTGCTAGTTCTATCGATTCGTCTTTTCCTATAATAACCTTCGAAATATTATTAGTAATTTTCTTTAATGTACTCATATAGTAATCTACCACCTTTTAATTATCTAAAAATTAAGAATATATTTTTTTCCAAATTATAACATGTAATTCGAAGATGAAATAGAGTGAAAATAAATCTTTTATTTTTTCTTCATTGCACGCAAAAAAGCACCTATTGTCGTATATTGACAATGAGGTGCTTAACTCAATCCAACAGCCTTCTTTCCCTCTAATTTTTAGTAACAATACATCCTTTTTTCTGCCACGCATGCATTGTTTTGAATTAACTAGTAAAATGCATTCTAATATTACATATAATAAAAACCATTTCGATTTGTTCGTTATAGAACTTCCTCTACATCAACACTCTCAATCTTCACTTCATACATATTTGGGATGTTTGCTTCTTTTGGTACCCATGCATAATAATTTTGATCATTCTCTAACATAAATTGAACTAACTTTGTTTCTGAAACATTCCAGAAATTTTTAAGATTATCAATGTAGTCTTCTAAATCTTCTTTATAGTCCAATTGTAATATATAATCTCTTACCGTCAGGGCAAACACAATTAAACTTCCTAATAGATTTTTTTGCTCATTTTCTTCTTCATACTCTTGTGGTAAAAACCATACTTGACCTATTCCTATCATTTTTTTGTATTTTTCATAAAAACTACTATCATCCATATTCTCATAATCATGTATTAATTCATTGACCAATGAATGCCATTTTGGAGGAATAATATTTTCCAATGCAGGATTATGTTCAATTCCTTCTACTATATCCTCGATTTCTTCTGTCTCATCTTCATAGTGATATTCACTTAGGTCTATATGCTTAAATTTCATTTCATTTTTATAATGTGCCAAATCATAAGGATAGTGATTATTATCTTTTAAACATGTATCATCAAGTTCCAAAATTTTCGCAAGCGCCGCTGTTTCAAAACTCCAATATCCTACATATTCAGGTTCTTTATGCGCATTTTTCCATTCATAATCATAATGGCCTCTAAACCATTCTTTCTCCATATATGTTTGTAATCTTTTAGATGCTTCTTTTTTATCTGTTTGTGCAAGTTCTATAATCTCTCTCGTTTTTGCATATGGATTTTCTTTATAATATCTATTCGTCACTTTTGTGTATCCGATATCACTAGCGTATAAGAGGAAATCAATTACTGCGTCATTCATATTTTCCTTCTCAACTAGCTTAGCTAAACTTACAAGATTCTTTTTCTCCGTCTCTAATAAAATCCCTAGAGATATCATCCAAATTAGATTTAAATATCCAACTTCTTTTTTTCCTATATGCTTCAAATTAATAAGAGCGTTGTCAAAATCTCCTTCTATTGTATGGATAGCTTCTCCTAGGGAATATTTTGCATTAACATTATCCAAATCGTATATAAAATTTGACTGATAGAATTCTTCTATGATACTTATATTATCATTAGGATACCTTTGAATACCTTTTTTTTCATCTTCTTCTAAACTTTTAATTTCAACTCTATTTTCCTCAATAAACTCTTTATTATATTCTATTACTTCTCTACATTTTTTTTCTATACATAAATGATCTCTCATACCTTTCAATTCCTCCTGGCTTCTAAACTTATGGCCATTCTCCAATAATGTCTCCCTTTGCATCTATTCTATAAGTTTTAACGTTCCCAGTACTATCAACTTTTGATAGTACTCTTTCCACTTCACCTTTTTTCAATGCATTCGTAATTTTTATTGATAATTTCATATCTCCATCAACAGCCTTCAATATCCTACTTTTTCGCGTCTTCGCACCATTCAACCAATCATTTGACATTTGTCGTCCATCTTTAGTTTTCCCCAATTGTGAACTACCAAACTTAGCTTCATCTATAACGTATTTGATCTTTGATTCTGCATTTGCATTTTCGTATAATCCATCAATTCCTTTTACTATTTTATCATTTATGCCAGATGGTGCACTTTTTCCGACTGGCTTTAACTCAAATCCAGCTTCTTTTAAACTTTGATTATTCAATAAATTGTCACTAGATTTTATTTCACCATAATTACCTTTTTGTTTATTTGTAGCTGTTTTTGCATCAAAATTTTCTACATTTGTGTTTTTGCTACTGCTAGGTTTACCGTTAGCCGTATCCTAAGTATCATCCTTAGCCCCTTTAACTCAACCAATTTCTTCCTAAAGCTTTGAAATCTTACTTTGAGTATAGGCTTTCGTGTCTTTACGACTTAGGGTGATTGCCTCTTCAAATATTAACTACTATAATTACAAGTAAATTAAAACAAACTTAAAAGGAATGAATTCTTTACTATACAGAATTCATTCCTCACTAGTTGCTTAAAATATTTATCTAACTCGTTAGTTTCAATTCACATTCAATGTCCCCTAAACATACATTAAATTTAAATTTCCCTCCATATTTTTAAATTCCTAAAAATGATGGAAAGCTAGCATACCCTGCAAGCTTATGCTGAATACCACTCTTCCGTAGAAAAATTATCAGCATTTGAATTTCCTTCTAACTCCCATTCGCTAATAAAATTAATTATTTCTCCTAAAATTAGATTTATATCATGATTTTTTATAATCAAACCTCTATGATTATTCCAAGTCAAATCAATTTCGATATTTATATTCAACTCATCCTCACATTTACTTAAAAAGTCATTCATTACTAAGGTAAAACATAAATTTACAAAATTATCAGAAACCCAAATTACGGATGAATCATCATTAACCTTCTCTATTCTAAATCTTAAATTATTGTATGCAATCCACTTTATATTACCTTGTATTTTTTCTTCTTTCATAATTATTTTCCTCCCATACTATGAAATAATCCTGTCAAGACATCCATTGCTGGATTTGTTTTTAAACTGCCATATATCACATCTTCCCATGAACCATACTTTTTATAAAGTTGTTCAGGTGTAGGTCCTTCTGCCCTGCCATATTCAAGAATATTTCTTTCTTTCATTGCATTCAATCCATCTAAATTATTAGATTTTATATACGTTTCCATTCTTCCTTGATTTCGCTCTTCGACTTTCAATCTAGCAATTTCCTCCATAGATAGCCCATCATTTTGAAGATTTTTAATATCTTGTTCTAGTTGTATTCTTTTTTGTTGTATTTTTTCATGATACTTTATTCTTTCGCTTCTTGCATAAGCAACTTCATCACCATTTGTCCAGTCTACCCCAAACTTATTTAAGGCAGATTCCTTCTTAGGTGAATATCCATATACAGCTTCAGTATTTCCCTCAATCTCCTTTGCTATCTTAGGATTATCTAATGGATTTCGAAGTTTAGAATTTATTTCTCTTCTGGTACCACCAGCCTCGACTATATCATCAAGATAATTGCTTACAGTTTCACCCGTACCCTTACCACCATCTTTAGACTTCGCAAACTTATAATAAGCTTCTATCAATTCACCTTGTGGTATTTTGGTTATAATAGTTCCACCAACATTAGAGAATGCATAGGAAGCCTCTTTCTTAAATGATTGTAACATTTCAAGCGTAGGCTTCAATTCTTTTGCTAGTTTTACTGCATTAGCAAATGTACTTACTCCACTTAATGTCTTTGCGATATGACCGATTTTATTTAGCGCCTTTAACTTATTTACTTCTCCTACATAATATATATACTCTGAAATACTCTACTTAATTTACAGAACCATTCCCAAACACAAAAATAGTGGTAGTTGGATTCTCCAAACTACCACTATTTTTAACCTCTTAATTCATTAAATTCCGTATAAATTAGTTTTTCAACATTACTCATGATACACAATGTTTTAATTTGCTTATTATAGAACTTCCTCTACATCAACACTCTCAATCTTCACTTCATACATATTTGGGATGTTTGCTTCTTTTGGTACCCATGCATAATAATTTTGATCATTCTCTAAAATAAATTGAATTAACTTTGTTTCTGATCCATTCCAGAAATTTTTAAGATTATCAATGTAGTCCTCTAAATCCTCTTTATAATCCAATTGTAATATATAATCTCTTACCGTCAGGGCAAACACAATTAAACTTCCTAATAGATTTTTTTGCTCATTTTCTTCTTCATACTCTTGTGGTAAAAACCATACTTGACCTATTCCTATCGTTTTTTTGTATTTTTCATAAAAACTACTATCATCCATATTCTCATAATCATGTATTAATTCATTGACCAATGAATGCCATCTTGGCGGAATAATATTTTCCAATGTAGGATTATGTTCAATTCCTTCTACTATATCCTCGATTTCTTCTGTCTCATCTTCATAGTGATATTCACTTAGGTCTATATGCTTAAATTTCATTTCATTTTTATAATGTGCCAAATCATATGGATAATGGTTATTACCTTTTAAACTTGTATCATCAAGTCCGAGTATCTTTACTATTGCAGCTGTCTCAAAGCTCCAATACCCCACATATCCAGGTTCTTTATGTGCATTTTTCCATTCATAATCATAATGGCCTTTAAACCATTCTTTCTCCATATACGTTTGCAATCTTTTAGACGCTTCTTTTTTATCTGTTTGTGCAAGTTCTATAATCTCTCTCGTTTTTGCATATGGATTTTCTTTATAATATCTGTTCGTCATGTTTGTGTATCCAATATCACTAGCGCATAAGAGGAAATCAATTACTGCGTCATTCATATTTTCCTTCTCAACTAGCTTAGCTAAACTTACAAGATTCTTTTTCTCCGTCTCTAATAAAATTCCTAGAGATATCATCCAAATTAGATTTAAATATCCAACTTCTCTTTCCCCTATATGCCCCAAATCAATAAGAGCGTTGTCAAAATCTCCTTCTATTGTATGGATAGCTTCTCCTAGGGAATATTTTGCGTTAATATCCTCTAACTCATAATTAAAATTTAATAGATACCTTCCTTCTATAAGACTTTTATTATCTTTAGCCTTTCTTTGAATACCATTCCTTTCATCTTCTTCAAAACTTTTAATCTCCTCTCTATTTTCCTCAATAAACTCTTTATTATATTCTATTCCTTCTCTACATTTTTCTTCTATACATAAAGGATCTCTCATACTATTCAATTCCTCCTAGTGCCTTAAATTATGGCCATTCTCCAATTATGTCTCCCTTTGCATCTATTCTAAATGTTTTCACATTTCCACTACTATCAACCTTTGATAACACTCTCTCAACTTCCTGATCTTGTAATGCTTTCGTAATCTTTGATGCTAATTTTGCATCTCCATCAACAGCCTTCAATATCCTACTTTTTCGGGTCTTCGCACCATTCAACCAATCATTTGACATTTGTCGTCCATCTTTAGTTTTTCCTAATTGTGAACTACCAAACTTTGCTTCATCAATAACATATTTAATATTTGAATTTTGATTTGCATTTTCGTATAATCCATCAATTCCTTTTACTATTTTATCATTTATACCTGTTGGTGCACTTTTTCCGACTGGCTTTAAATCAAATCCAGCTTCTTTTAAACTTTGATTATTCAATAAATTGTCACTAGATTTTATTTCACCATAATTACCTTTTTGCTTATTGGTAGCTGTTTTTGCATCAAAATTATCTACAGTTTTATTTTTGTTACTGCTAGGTTTACCGTTAGCCGCACCTCCACCAGAAGACTGGATTTTTTGAATAGTATCCTTAGTATTTTGAATCGATTTATTCCAAACAAATCCACCATGTACAAAAAGACTTGCCCCAGTAGCTGTTGCTACTATATCTAATGGAATAACAATTGGTGATGCTAACCCACCAGTTCCTACTTCTGCCATGATAGTTAAGAAATTAGATCCGCCTATGAGCGAGATACCTTCAAACATTTCTACAATGGACCCGGCTATTTAATAATTTTGCCCTGTTTTTTTTAATGTTTTTTGACATTGAAAAACATACTATATAGCATCAATTGAAGCCTATGTGCCTGTGAAATGTGAGGTACGAAAGTGCATTCGCTCAAATAATAATTTTCAATTGAAATCAACAAAAGAGACCTCAAATGTGAAGTCTCTTTTGTTGAGTCTTTTTCATCTATAACTTCCTCTTTACTTATTCAATATCAGACAATCTTCCTTATTGAAATATAATAAAATCCTAATAAAAACGCGTTCTTCAAAAAGTTCTTTTTCTGCCCTACGAATCTAGTAAAATGGCTATAAGATATTACAAATTTAAGCTACGCTTAACTTGCACTAATAAATCCATTAATCCATTTCTTTCTGGATTTTTTTCCACTTCTTTTTTCACATGTTCTTCCAAATAATTATAAAAAGTTTCAAAATCCAAATACACTTGTTGTTCAGACTCAACAGCTGGAGAATCTAATTCAACTAACACATGCTTATCATCTAAAGGTGTAGGTAGCTGTGACATATCAAATTCATCTAAATCAGACTGAAAATGAACGAATACTATTTCTTGTCCAAACCCCTCTTTTTTTACAAAAAAACTCAAAGCTCTTTCCAAGTACTTACCGTTTATAAAGTTAAAATATATTGACATCAATTCATCATTTTTCTCTTTATCTTCAATAAATTCAAAATTACTATTCATTTTATCCTCCTATAAATATTGTATCTTGATAATATCAGTCTAGAATTGGGAAAAAGTTAGTTATCTCCCCAGCATCATTTAAATAACCTCTGAACTTCAATCCATTTGAAGCAGTACCTTCAACAAGCCTACCATTTATTGTTCCCTTTTGCATCGCTTCTTTTCCCCACTGATATATCTTATCATCACTAATCATTGCTGGATCGTATATTGTTTTAGGCTCCTTAATATTTTTATACGAAACGGGTTCTGCAATATTTCCAGCCATATCTTTTCTAGGTATTTTGTATTCTATCTCATAAATCCCTTCAATTGAAGAATGTGATTTTTTAGATATAATTAATTCTTCTACATCAACACCCTGATTTTTTAAAGCATTGTAAAATTCATCCATGTTATGTCCACCACTAACCCCTTTCTTAGTGCTTATATTCTCAACATTTTTTAAATGATTTTTAGCATTATCTCCAAATTTAAAGTTATTAGCTTTACCCGTACCCTTAGCAACCCCCGCACTCCCAGACGTTGCTTTCTTCACATCTCCAACCTTTTTTAAATTATGAAGTTTATCAACTATTTTTACACCTTTCCCATATGGAGTCATCATCCCAACTGCTAGGAGTTTTTCACCATAGGTAGCTTCTGGGTCAAAGAGTGTGAAAAGATCACCAAAGAGAAAATCGAATCCAAACTTCGCCACACCGATTAAAAAAGGATTGAGTACTGGCCTTCTACCACCGACTGGCTGGCCAAAAATGTTATGCTCCATTTCATAATCATCGGTTTCAACTTGGAAATCCTCACCTATATTCCCTTTTATTGTACCATTTTTAATTCCTTCAAGGTATTTTTGTGTCGCTTGTATCTCTTCTTTTGTAAATCTATTATTGATAGATTGATTTTCGCTGCTTATTCCTTCAATGTCGTTATACACATTGTGCTCTAAGTCTACACTTTTTCCAATACCATTATCAGATTTCCGTATTTTCTCTTCTATAATTATTTGAATTTGCTTTGCCCATTCCATATTTAACTTTTCACTATGAAACGTCCCACTCACAGGACTAAATCCTTTCCCGCTTTGCACTTCAGCGAGTCCGGCTGTGATGCTAGCCGCTAATTGGAGGGCGGTGCTGTAGTTGTTGCTGGATGAATGATTGAATTCATATAGACGCTCTAGTTTTTCTTCTAGTTTTTTTCTCATTGCAATTAAGACTGCAATAATTGCGTCTACTCCAGGCATTGGTGTAAGTACTTCTATTGCTTCTATACTTACAATGGATTGATTGATTTCTTGTATTTGTTGTCTTATTTCATGTTCGATAACATCTGTTGAAGCAACTTTTGCTTGAAAATCGTTTGGAAATGCTTCGTTTTGGCGAATTAATTCTTCACATAAGCATATGATTCCTTGTGCTAATGGCCGAAATGTTTGGACAAGGTAGGCTTTTGCACTACTGTATGTTTGTCCTTGTAATACTGTGTCTATCGCAAATGCATCAATAGATTGAATGGCTTGTTCCATACTTTGAATCGTAGCATTACATATAGCGTTCATACTTTGAGTTTGACTTTGTACTTCTCCCAAATACATGTTTAAACTCATGTATTGGCCTCCCTTTGTAGTTGCTGCTGTTCATAGGAAAGGTTGTTTTCTTTCTCACTGAGATGCCGTTTTTCTTTAAGCAACGTCTCTTTTTCGTTTTCTAATTCGAATGTAAGTTTTCTTTCATACTGCCCGATCTCTTGCCGCATATTCGTAAAAAAGTGAAATGCTTCTTTGTCACCATACCAAGTTTCTAGTATTCGGTTAAATAAACGATTACTTCTATTTTTCCATTCATGAAAACTAGCCTCAGCTCGTTCTTGATTTTGCAGCGCGATTCGGTTTTCATTTTGTTCTTCAAATATAATTCGTAATTTTTGATTACATTGATTGATTCTCGTTTCAATTCCTTGACTCATCTTTTCTCCCTACCTTTTCCCCTTTACGTAGGTTGTTACATTATTGAAAAGTCTTTTGAAGTCCTGTATCCATTTTCTCAAATTCATTTGCTACGGAATGGATATTATCAATTGTTTGTTGAAAAGCAGTACAAAATTGTTTCGTGATCTGTAAATTTTGTTGATTTGCTTCTTGTGCCTTGAAGTTCACAGATAGTGTAGTACGCGTTGCCTTATTTATAGAGCGACTAGTAGCACTTTGCATTCTATCTGAAGCATTTCTCATTTTCGTTGCAAGTTGCGTTGCCGTATGCAAATTACTTTGAAATTCTCCCATTACTTACTCCCCTCTACCTTTTATTTACAAGAAAATTATAACACGGAAAAATATCCCAATAAACCGAATGTTCGAATTTAACATACAATTCACCACAGTTACTGAGGATACGAGCAACACTTATCAATCAACATAACTGAATCCAAAATGGATTCTACTTATACAAAAAAGATGACTTCAGCCATATGCTAAAGTCATCTTTTTCTACCTTATTATTTTACTAATTCTCCATTATAAGCTTTTATATTAAGCGGAGCAGTTAAAAATTGTGCTGCTTTACTAACGAAAGATGTGAAGTGTTCACTCGTATTATGGCTCGCAACTGCTGCTTCATCTTTCCATACTTCTACCATCGTATAAACACTTTCTTTTTCTGTATCTTTATATAAGTCATAAGATACATTTCCACTTTCTTCTCTTGAACTATGAATAAGCGGACGAATTTCTTCTAAAAATGCTTGTTGTTTCGCTGGATCTACTTGAAATATTGCGTGAATAATAATCATGGTGCTTCCCCTCTCATCTTTCACTTATTGAAGTTCTTTTATAAAATCATTTCCACTCTGCAACTTTTTCAATTGGAAGACGTACTGATTGGTAACCACTGTCAGCAGCTTTTCCGATTGAAATTAACATAACTGGTACGTGACGGTCTTTATCTAGTCCGAAAGCTTCTGCGATTTGATCTTTCTCAAAACCACCAATTGGACAAGTGTCATAGCCGTGAGCACGAGCTGCTAGCATAAATTGCATCGCTACAAGACCACCGTCAATTAATACTGTATCTTTCATTACTTCTGGTGTAACCATAGAGAAGTAAGTTGAAAGTTTTTTCATTTGATCTTCTTTTACTTCTGCTGGCATAAGTCCACGCTCTACTGCTGTACCGTAAATTTCTTCTGCGTTATCAAAGTTGTTTAAGTCACCAAATAAAGCGATCATTGCTGAAGATGTTTCTACTTGAGATTGATTGAATTTCGCAAGTGGCGCAAGTGTTGCTTTCGCTTCGTCACTTTCAATCACTACGAATCTCCATGGTTGCATGTTTACTGAAGATGGTGCAAGTGTTGCTTCTGTAAGAATTTCTGTCATTTCTTCTTTGCTAATTTTCACTGAAGGGTCGTACT
This sequence comes from Bacillus sp. 2D03, assembly GCF_003946765.1. Taxonomy (NCBI): domain Bacteria; kingdom Bacillati; phylum Bacillota; class Bacilli; order Caryophanales; family Bacillaceae; genus Bacillus; species Bacillus sp. 2D03. Next base: position 527,301 of record NZ_RPSJ01000002.1, read on the forward strand.
TACGAATTGAACGACGTCCTGTTAAAATTTCGTTAAAATCATTTGTTTTTACTGAGTTAGTCATAGTTGTATTCTCCCTTTTTTATAATTCTTTTATATTTTCTTGAATGTGATTTAACATATTTAAAAGATTATCGCGTTCTTCCTCACTTAATCCTTTAAATGCAGATGCTGCAAAACGTTCTTTTTCCTCTTGAAATGCTTGAATTTTATTTCGTCCCTCTTCAGTAAGAGAAACTAACGTAATTCTGTTATCATCTGGATTTTTACGTCTTACAATCATTTCATTGGCCTCAAGCTGCTTTAAATGCCTTGTTATCGCAGCATTATCAATATTCACTTCTTGTTGAAGTGCTTTTTGACTAATTTCACCTACTTCATATAACTGAAGTATAAGCTCTAATCGAGACTGGCTCATACCCGTACACCCTTCAAATTTCGAACTTACTTCTTTATTTAGAAAGTGTAATTTATATAAAATAATCGCTTCTTTTGAGCATGAACTTGTCAAATTAACCCTCCTTTACAATCAAAATAAAAATGTTTGATGTATCAATAGTTGATATGTCAATTAATATAATCTATATCGATTTAGAATGCAAGCATTTTGTTTTTATTTTATTTTTTCCAAATTAAGGCGCTTTGTAGCGTTACAAATAATGTTAATTGCACTATAATAATACTAATTTAAAGAACTGGAGAGTGATTGATAATGCGGCAATATACAAATAGAAATGAGGAATTGAAAATGGAAAATGAAATGAGGATATTCACAAATGACAACAATAAATATAGGGATTGTCGCGCACGTAGACGCTGGCAAGACGAGTTTGACTGAGCGTATTCTTTATGAAACGAATGTGATTAAAGAAATTGGCCGAGTAGATAGTGGTAATACACAAACTGACTCAATGGAATTAGAAAGACAACGCGGAATTACGATTAAAGCATCTGTCGTTTCTTTCTTTATTGATGATGTAAAAGTAAATGTCATTGATACACCTGGACACGCTGATTTTATCGCTGAAGTGGAGCGATCATTCCGCGTTCTAGACGGTGCGATTTTAGTTATCTCTGCCGTTGAAGGTGTGCAAGCACAAACAAAAATTTTAATGCGAACATTACAGAAACTAAACATACCGACTATTTTATTCGTTAATAAAATTGATCGTAGTGGCGCAAACAGTGAAAAAGTTATGAAACAAATAAAAGAGGTTCTTTCAAATGAAGCATTCCCCTTCTACTCTGTTCTAAACGAAGGAACGAAAGAAGCCCGGATCATTGAATACAAATCATATGACGATTGTATGGAACTGTTAGCACCATTTAATGAATCGTTACTTGAATCATATGTAAATAACGAAATAATACCGGACGCACTATTAAGAGAAAAACTAGAACAGCAAATACAGCAAGCGAATGTGTATCCAATCTTTTTCGGTTCAGCAATGACTGGTATGGGCGTAACAGAACTTCTTGAAAAACTTCCGGCTCTCATTCCAGCTCTTACATCGGCACAAGAGGAACCATTATCCGGTGTTGTTTTTAAAATTGAACGTGAACCTTCTGGAGAAAAGGTTGCTTATATAAGAGTTTTTTCAGGTAGCTTACATGTTAGAAAATATGTTAATATACAGCGCAGTAAGTCTCTATTCCATAAAGAAAAGATAAAAAAAATGTGCCTATTTCATAATGGAGATACCGTTCAAACTTCTACCGTTCCTAGCGGTGAGTTTTGTAAAGTGTGGGGGCTGAATGATATTAAAATTGGTGATATTATCGGTGAACGTACGGATTATATAAAAGATATTCACTTTGCCGAACCACAAATGGAAGCTGCCATTGATGCGGTACCTAAAGAGCAAATTCATAATTTATACGCTGTTCTTATGAAACTATGTGAAGAAGATCCGCTCATTAAAGTTTGGAAAGACGATGTTCATAATGAACTATATATTCGCCTTTTCGGTGAGGTACAAAAAGAAGTAATTGAAACAACACTTTATGAGAAATATAATTTGCAGGTTACTTTTTCAAATACGCGAGTTGTATGTATCGAGAAACCAATTGGCGTAGGCAATTCTGTTGAAGTAATGGGTGAAAAAGAGAATCCATTTTACGCAACAATCGGATTCAGAGTTGAACGTGGTGAACTTAATTGCGGTATAACATATAAATTAGGTGTTGAGCTCGGCTCACTACCTTTAGCATTTCATAAAGCGATTGAAGATACGGTATTTCAAACGTTAAAACAAGGATTATATGGATGGGAAGTTACAGATATTATCGTCACGTTAACACATACTGGTTATGCTAGTCCTGTTACAACAGCGAGTGACTTTAGAAATTTGACACCGATCGTATTAATGGATGCTTTAAAGCAAGCTGAAACATATGTATATGAACCAGTAAATGAATTTGAATTAACTGTACCGGAGCACGCAATTAGTACTGCAATGTATAAGCTTGCTGCCGTTCCAGCAACTTTTGCAGAGCCTATATTCAATAACAATTCTTATCAGTTAACAGGATCATTACCTGTTGCGAAAACAGAGAGTTTCAAACGAATACTACATTCATTTACAGAAGGAGAAGGCATATTTACAACGAAGCCAGCTGGTTTCACAAAACTTATGGCTCCCTTCCCTACTCGAAAACGTGTTGATTATAATCCGCTGAATCGTAAGGATTATTTACTTCATGTTTTGAAGGCTTATTAAAGTAAAAGAGGTGCAATTCGCACCTCTTTTGCATGTATTAATAGGTTAGTTTGTCCTAACAACTTCTTTAAGTTTTCCTATTATTTTCGCTATAGCCTCAATTGAATTTTCCGTTTCATATCCCCCAACATTTACAGAATGATTTGCATTTTTGACAACTTCAATCTGTAAATTCGTTTTATATAACTGATCAATTTGATCTGCATTGTATTGGTGATCTTTATCCCCAATAACTAAAAACCCTTCGTGTCGACTATGTAAGATAGAATCAAAAATTGTATCAAACGTCAGTAAAGGTGTAAGTAGTATCATTTTTGACTGCGCGAATTCTTCTCTCTTCATTAAATCATTTGCAATCGGAATTGTTCCGAGTGACTTCCCTAAAAACATAGTCTCGTTGTATTGCTCATCTTTTAATACTTCATTTATTACAGGATTAATATCATCCATCATTACTTTCGTTACTTCTTCCATTGGTTTATTCATTAATTGTCCATCATAAGAATAATGAATATGTACAACATCTATTTTATGTTCAAGCATTAACATCGTTGCGTAATAAAATAACGGCTTATCATAATTGTATCCTGAACCTGAAAACATAAAGCAAACGGTACTAGAGCCTTGTTCGATATGTGTGTAATAAATTACTTTGTCATTTATATGTACCTCTTTTTTAGTTCCCTTCACCATTTTCCCCTCCGAATACATTTACTTTTGTAATACGATATGTTCTGTGTGAACTGATACATCCTTTACTTTCTCTTTTATAAATGCAGGCTGTAAGTTATATGTATGCAGTTCTTCTACTGGCACCCATCTAAACAAATACGTTCTACCCTCTTCTTCCAAAATATATTGATCCGCTCCACTCGCAGGTAACTCAAATAGCTCTACTTCATAATAAAAACTAATTTCATGAAACTTTCGCTCAGAAAGTGTAAAGAAATTTTCTACTGACCATATTAACCTTTTCCTTTTAATAGGAACACCTATCTCTTCCGCAAGTTCTCGTTTTAATGCATCTTCACTATTCTCTAGCATTTTTACTCTACCGCCGGGTACATACCAAAAATCTTCACCGTCACCTTGCAGAATGAGTATTTTATTATCATGTTTACAAATTGCTCCAACGCGGTAATTAAAACATGTTTCCTCAACTTTAAACGTAAGATCCATCCGTAACGCCCCCTTATATAAATATCGAATTATTACAAAACAATTATGTAATTACTGTACAAATAAGGTTACTAAATTTATCCACTCCATTCAATGGTTTTCGAATTTTCTAAACTATTATTTTTCATCATTACAAGTGTATATACATATGTTACAATCATATTGCACACTAGAAAACATTATGGGGGTACGGATGGAAACGTTATTAACCCAGCAAACTGAGAAATCAAATAAGTTTTGGAAAATCGTTGTGAAAGAAAAAGACTATGTTGTGTTTTACGGAAAAATTGGCACAGCTGGCAGTGTGAAAGCGAAAGAGTTTGAAACAGAAGAAGAATGTATGAAAGAAGCTAATAAACTAGTTGCTTCCAAACGTAAAAAAGGATATACAGACCCGTTGCCTGGGGAAGATTACATAAAAGAAAAAACGATAACCGAAGAAGAATTTTGGGAGCTACTTCATCGTGCAAAAACGAAAGGTGAGGACCAAGAAGAACAAATAGAATGGCTTACTTCTCACCTTGCTAAACGTACAGTACATGAAATTGTAGCTTTTGATACGCATATGCATCACCTTTTGAAAGACTCCTATACCTCCCGTTTATGGGCAGCAGCCTATATTATTATGGGTGGCTGTTCAGATGATACTTTCGATTACTTCCGCGGATGGTTATTATATCAAGGAAAAGAGACATACGAAGCTTGTATTGAAGATCCAGAACGATTAATTCCTGTATTAGAAAATTTGAGTGAGTATGACGTTCCAGAGATTGAAGAACTTACTCTACATTTCGGGCAAGAAGTTTACATGGAGAAGACTGAGGATGAAGATGATACTTACTTTACACTATACCATGTCTTAACAAATGAAGAGTTTGAGGAAGTTGATATCGAGTTAGATTGGGATGAAGACGATGAGGAAGGTTTAAAAAAGATGTTTCCTAAGCTATGGGAGATGTACGGAGAAGAACCGATTGAGTGGTAGATTAATTATTCATGAAAAAGTGCCTTGTTTCTTTAGTAACAAGGCACTTTTTTTGATACTATATTTAAATTATCATCTTTCCACTCTCCCACCACTCCATAAAAGTCTTTAAAGAAGGAGCAACCCACGTTCTACTATCATTTTCATGGTTCCATACATATATATCATCTCTTTGTACTTTTCCATTCAAAATGGAATAGCCAAACAAATCACCATTTCCCCCATCAGCAAAAAATAATAAACAGTCAAAAGGCATGTATAAATCCTTAAAATCAACTATATTTCTTATACTCATATTTTCAGTTTTAATTTTTGAAGCAGACCATATAAAGTCACCGTATTCACCTTCTATACCGTTTGTTTCCTGTAATAATTGATATAAATCATTCGGTAACTCCACATGTAAACATTTTTGTATATCAGTAAGTTCATCCTTCGTAGCTGGGTTTTTCAAGCTTAAATTTGATGAGATACTGTGAATGGTGTCTTTCCACATCACCTTTTCCTCCTTATGTGCAATCAAGCATATTCAAAGAACTCCGCTAAATTTATTGATACCATCTTTCTAACAATTCCTTCTCCCTCTCGCCTGAAATACCTGCTTTTAATTCCCATTCTTCCGTACTCTCCATCCACTCATACACATCTGTAACTGTCTCGTCTATTCTTCTAAAAGTAAGTCCTTCATTAACCGCACTTTCGATACAAATAGAAAACCCGCCTCTCCACGGCTTCGTCTCACCATCTAATGGGAAAGTTTCTGGAATCCACAAAGGCATTTCTGTCCAAGGCTGCACATTGTGTTCACTCATAAACGATTCGTCTATCCAAACAAATTCAGCATCGCTATTCGTAACTTTTTTACACGTATTTAATAGCTCTTCCATCGTCAATTCATCATTCGGACCTGTTATATTGAATGTACCTGCTTTATTATTTTCTGCCATGTTGAGTCCAAATCTCGCGACATCTTTTATATCAACTATCTGCACTGGACGATTTTTTCTTCCTGGAACTAACACGTTACCTCCTTTTGCTACACGCTGAATCCAGTATGGAAGTCGATCTGTATAATCGAACATTCCTGAAAGAAGTCCTGCTCTTACGTGTAAAACACGCCCCGGCCAATACTTCTCTGCTTCTTTTTCGCATAATACTTTCAGCGCACCATAATGCTCATAAGGAGATATTTCACCATTCTCTACAGCCTTTATTTGCTCTTCCGTCGGTTCAGGTTGTAATATATAGTCTTCTTTTATGTCATGAGGAATCCAATCTTTATATACGGAAAGGCTTGAGATGAATATATAGTGTTCAATATTATCTTTAAGCACTTCTCCAACATTCCTAATGTGATGTGGAGAAAATCCACATGTGTCTATGACAACATCCCACGTTCGATTTTTTAAACTTGATACATCACCATTTCTGTCACCGATTAAATGTTCCACTTCTGGAAAAATTTCATTGTTTGTTCCACGATTAAATATTGTAACTTCATGCCCTCTTTTCAACGCCTCTTCTACAAAAGCTCTTCCTAAAAATCGTGTACCGCCTAGTATTAGAATCTTCATGGTTCTCCCCCATTCGTGATAAAAAATCTATTCTTTTGTTTAACGATTTTTTGTTGTGAAAAGTTACGGGGAATAATTTAATTTTTTCTACAAGTTCAATATATGTAATTTCGACACTTTTTCTTTCTTAAAAACAATAATATGGAAATATTCATTCTGTCGATTTCCATTTCATATATAATTAAAATATCGGATATTCGATTAACCACTTATACATACTTAGGCAGGTGAAAAATATTAATAAACACATAGTTTATCATTCAACATTATGTATTTATTTTCTTACATCACTTGTATATATCATCTTGCTGAACATAGAAAATGGTCGTAATTATTTGGGGTTTACAATGGTTGTTCCGCTTTTAGCAGTTATTTCATATCAAATGTTATATAAGAAACAAAAAATAGTTCATACACTTGGAATTTCACGTCCAAAATTAAAAGCACTAATTTTCTCCATTTTATTTCCACTACTTCTAGGACTATGCCTTCATTTTTATTTTTATATTTATGATATAAAGTTCTTATATCATCATTGGAATGAGTTAGGATTCCTCTTGCTCGTTGGTCTTACAATTGGATCTTTATCTGCATTATTAGAAGAGATTATATGGCGAGGGAATTTTCATTACTATTTACGAAAAAAATATTCATTTATGCAAACAGCTATTATTATAGCTTTGCTTTGGTCTTCATGGCATTTACCAGTAGCTATCTTTTATAAAAATTATAAGTTTCAGTTTGTAGGAATATTAAGTTATCTCTCTTTATTATTTATATTGTCTTTAATTTTGACGTACACGAGAGAATATGGTGGTTCTGTAATATCACCCGCAATTTTACATGGTATGTTTAATGTATTTTATTTAACAGATGTAGTACAACACAAGTGGGATGCCAGCCTAATAGAATTAATTAAATTTACCTTACTAGCAATTGTGCTGGGCACAATGTATCTTATACTTCACAAAGTTAAAAAATAGTTAAACAGCTAAGAAAAAAGATGTTTCTTCTTTTAGTTGAAAGCAGCTTTAATAGATTATAAAGTACTTCAACACCTTGCAATTATTTAATAATCGTATAGGTGTTGAAATTTTATAATCTTAGTTACATAACTTTGTTAACACAATACTTTTTTCTATCATGGAGAACAAAACAAGTTTAACTAAACCTTTCATTCTTATTTTTATAAAAATAACCATATTAATCTTTTAAATAAGGAAGTATGCACCCTTTAATTAATTCCCATCTATCCCGTGCATTCGGCATAGCTTCAGAAGCAATTACTACAACCAATTCCTTCTCTGGAATACAACAAATCATATTCCCACCATCACCCATTGCACAATACGAATAGACACCCTCTTCTTCTCGTAACCACCATAAGTAACCATATTGATTTGAATTCATCGCTATTGATTCTTTTATCCATGATTTTGATAGAACTTGTTTTCCATTATGAATACCTTCATTCAAATACATCTGTCCAAACTTAGCCATATCCCTAACCGTTAACGTTAGTCCCCAGCCGCCCGTCGAAATACCATTTGGATCGTGAACCCATCCTTTCACATCTTTTCCGAATAAGTCATCAAATCCAAATGCTTTCATATTATAGTTTGGAATTTCTCTCATGCCGAGTGGCTGAAATAAGTATTCATTCGCAAATTCACGCGCATTTTTTCCTATTGCGTTCGTTATGATCGCTGATAGTATATGAGCTCCTGCAGATGAATATTTAAAAGCTCCAATCTCTCCACCGTTCCCCATTCTATGAAGTGTATACTGTACCCAGTCTAGTTGTGTACATAATTCTTCTAACGGTTCCTGCCAGTCTACAAAAGGGTATGGAGCTGTCATTGTAAGTAGGTGTCGCACTGTTACTTCAGATGACTTTACTTTATATTCAGGGAAAAACTCTATTACTTTTTGATCAACACTTTTTATATAGCCCTTATCTATACATATTCCAATTAGCGCAGAGATTATCGTTTTTGTAACTGACGCTACATGAAATGTATCATTTTGTCCGTAATCGTTATAATATTTTTCAAAAATAACATTACCTTTCCGCACTACTAACATACCACTCATATTTTCATATTCTTCTTTTATAATCTGATCTAACTTTTCAGCAGTTTTCATTATTCTTTCCCCTTTAACCTGTAATTAAAAAGGTTCGATAGGTACATATATATCAACTATATGTTTATGCTTTGGATGCTGCTTTGGGTCATTTCTATATACTTCAAAAGGATACGAGTCTCTCGGTTTATATCCGCTATTTGGCAGCCACTCACCATATATAAAGTCCCACGCTCCCTTATATTCATCTTGGAATATTTCAAAATGTCCTACTGTATACTTGCCTGAAGGTATTATCATTATTCCAATATCACTCGTTTCTACTGCGGACGCATCCGGAATTGTTATACATAAACTTGTTCTTAAATGATAGTCCTCAGTAAATTCATGATGATTGTGGTAAATGGTTAATACTTTCGTATCCTCAAATACATGATAGTTTTTCTTCGCCGCGTAACGAAATAATTTTTCTATCATTTCTGGAAAAGCTATAGCTAACTCTTCATATGTACCTGTATGTCTTATGTATGCGACGTTTATATTATCCGCTGTTACAATTTCAACATTTCCTCGAACCTTCTTACATTCATTGTATTGAGGAATTCCCCTTACGTCTTTGCAATTCTTGCTATTATCGTTTCGATATTGAGACGGACTTACGCCGTAATAATTTTTAAATGTTCGGGAAAAAACTGCTGAATCTGTGAATCCGAAGTGATACGCAATATCTGTAATCGTCATGTCTGCGCGATATGTAAGTAAATGTGTTGCCCTTTCTAGTTTCAAGCGATTCACATACCGAGATAATGGCTCATCAACTATTCCTTTAAAAATCCGATGAAAATGATACTTCGAAAATCCTGCTATATCAGCTAGCTCTTCAATGGATAATGAACTGTCTATGTTTGATTCTATATAATCTTGAACCTTATGTATGCGTCTTACATACTCATTTCTACTCTGTTTATTCTCCATACTCTTTATCTCCTCACAACAAAAAGAACCATCCTAGAATACTTTTAGGACGGCTTTCTATTCGTAATAGATTCTTCCATATTCTATTGTTAAATCGATATAATTTCACTATATTTTTTAAATTGATGGTAATGTGGCAGTATCCCGATTTAATTGAAAGAAACAACTATTTTTTTATAGCCCTACGCAAATTAATAATATTATTGGGATTTAGCTCCCATTGTCTCATAAGTTCTTTTTGTCTTGTTTTTAAGTCTTCAAATGGTTCTTCCACTATGTCGATTTTATTAAATTTCCCTTCGAAAACTAAAGCATTTTTTATCTTTTTATATCCACCAAAACCTAAGTCGTCATTTAGTAACCAGACTACTCTCTGTATTTTTGCGAATAAAATACCACCTGTACACATTGGACACGGTTCCAACGTGCTATAAATAGTAAACTTCTCATTTTTTATTTTTGCATCAAACATTGCTTCCCCTGCATTGCGAATAGCGTCTATCTCTGCGTGAGCTGTTATGTCTTTTTGTGGATGCACTCTATTTCTTCCTCTTGCAATGACATTATTATTTCCATCAACAATAACTGCTCCTACTGGATATGTATTTTCTTTTAATGCCTTTTCTGCTTCTTCCAATGCCATCTCCAAAAAATATCTATCTCTTTCAAAATGCATATAAATCCCCTTCTTTTGATGAAATTATTTTACAGAAATTGCTTTTGACATCCCACTCACTTCTATTAAATTAACAAAATAAAAAAGGATATCATTATGTCTGCAACAACAGGGCAAGCATGGTGTTTTGATATAAACTTAATTTAATAGAATTTGTGATACAATCCAATCGCCATTAAGCTAAGAAAAACAAATACCCTAAAACGAGAATTTTTGAGGTATCATAAAATTTTCAAATTTTTAATTCTTGTTTTGACGTTTCTTTTGTATGCTACCTATAACCCCAAATACAATCGCTACTGCTAAACATACGATTGAGAAAGTTTGTAATACGTTTGTCGAAAAATAGCCTACCCCTAACACTACTGCTAAAACAATTCCTGCTACTAACATTCTCCGTTGCTGCATATCCATGCAATCATTCCCCTTTTATCTACACATTTTTCAAAAATAAAACTCTACTCAAGCCATTCCCATCATAATTTGTATGTACCGATACACCCTCTACTTCATCATCCCCAGCCTCAATTCGAAAACCGATTTCTTGATGAAACTGTATCGACTTTTTATTAGTTGGTGACGTAATTGCTTTTACAACTTTACGATTATTTGCACGAGCGACATCAAAGAAATAAGAATACAATGTCGATGCGATTCCTCTTCTTCTATACTTCGGATTTACACCGATAAAATGAACGTATGCTTCATCTTTATATGTTTGTGAAAAAAATCCACATAAGAAACCTAACGTTTCTCCTTCTTCTTCAATGATAAAACTCGTTTCTTGAAAGTGAACGAAAAACAATTTTGGCAACATGGCAGCCATGTCTCTCCCGCCCCACCAATCATTTAAAACAGAATGAATCTTTACATAATCTTCCCCTTGGATGTTTCTTACTCGCATATGTTTCTCCCTCTCACTCACTTCATTTTTTCATAAATTTTAATGACTGTTTCTACTAAAAGGATAAATACCCATATCCCGCAAAATACGAGAACAGACTGGAATATCGATCCAATTATCATAACACCAACTGCACCTGTTATTGAAAAGGATATTCCACCAAACCCTGGATCCTGTATAAATGCTCCAGCAGAAATAGCGATTATAATAGATACTATTAAATAAATCACACTCATTATTTTTAATATTTTTATAGAAAGATACGAAGTTTGTTCTTGCTCCACTTGTGATAATTCGATTTCCCCGCTTTTAATTCCTTTTTGCAAACAGTCCTCACATAGAAATTCTTCCTTAATTTTTTTACCACCGTGCAATGTACCTGTAATTTCTTTACAGCGCGTACACTTTCGATTTATCATTTTGTTATCACTCCAATCTCGTAAGATTATACTTATACAATTTTGTTTTACCTTATTATTCCTTTTATGTATTTTATAGAGAGGTGACGTGTTTTATGATATCTAAACTTACTTTTGGCTATAAAAAGCCTACTGAGCAATATGTATTACGACCTAGTTGTTATGCAATTATTTTCAACTCAACTTCTTCAAAGATTGCTGTTATCCAAAAAGGTGACCGTTACTTTTTACCTGGTGGCGGTATGGAAGGTAATGAAACAAAAGAAGAATGTTTGCACCGTGAACTACTAGAGGAATTAGGATGGGCAATTAAAATTGATCAGTATATCGGTAATGCGGCTCGATATTTTTATGCAGAAAAGGAAGATATATATTATTTAAACGATGGATTTTTTTATATTGCGAATATGGTGCAGAAACAAACTGAAAACTGTGAGGAGGATCATGTTCTAAGGTGGATGTCTCCATTGCATGCTATAAAGCTTCTCATACACGATCATCAAAAATGGGCCGTTGAACAAGCGCTTTTATTACAAAAACAAAAAGGATCTCCTTCTATATGAAAGAGATCCTTTTTACTGTTAACTTACTTTTTTCAAATTGAGAGCTGGCTTTTTGATTCCACCTTTTTTTACAACATATAAACCGATGAAGATAATAAGCCCGCCAACTAGTTGCATCAAATTAATTTGCTCTCCAATTGTTACTGCCGCAAAGATCACTGCAAACAATGGCACAAGATACATATAAACCATTACTTTCGTTGAGCCTATTTTACTAATACCGACATACCACATTGCAAGTCCGAATATGGTCGCAAAGACGATTGAATATGCTAGTGATTCCCAGCTTGGTGTATCTACTGGCCACGTTAGTGTGTTTACGTTGAATAAACAGTATATAACGAGAGGTACAATTCCAATTAAAGTAGACCATGATGTGACTCTCATTGCGGAGTACTTTGTAATAAGAGGTTGTGCTAAAATTGGGTACCATCCCCACGCAATTGCTGCGACTAATCCAATTATATTTCCGAGCCACGCATACTCGTAAGTAGCTCCTCCTGTGTGTCCTGTTAATAAAACGAATGCTGCACCAATAAACGCTACGATTGAACCAATTTGTACTTTCATCGAAAAACGTTCTTGTTTGTGCAATACTGCTAATATCCCTGTAAAAATAGGGGACATCGCAATTAATAATGAGGCGTTCGTTGCTGAAGTATATTTCACGGATAGCATAAACATCGTTTGATACATTGTCGTACCAACGATGCCGACTGCTACTAATCGTAACCAATCTTTTCTTTCAATACGTAATGAGCGTTCCATCATAAAAGTAATAAGTAATAATACCGGTGATGCTACTAAAAATCGTAAACTATTAAATTGAATGGATGACATAAATGCCACGCCATACTTTCCTATTGTATAATTTGCTCCCCATACTAACGCAACTGATACTAGGAGCCATTCCATTTGCCATCGTTTCATCCGAATCTCCCCTTCCATATTTAGCATAGTAAAATTGGCTGGATATAACACCGTCCAATTGGCTGTTTTTTTACCCAGCCAATTTGCTATACTGGATTTATATAAGAGATACGGAGGCGTTTTTTATGGAATGGAAGCTAGATAATGACAGTAAAATCCCTATTTATCAGCAAGTTGTTGACTTTATTGAGAAACGTATTACATACGGAGAACTTCCTCCAGGAAGCTTCCTACCTTCCGAACGGAAATTAGCTACGCAGTTAAATGTAAACCGTAGTACAGTAACGACTGCTTATAATGAGTTACGTGCTATGGGAATTGTAGAAAGTACGACTGGTAAAGGTACACGTGTAAGTACACATATGTGGGGCGTTTCTCCAACATTAACGCCGAACTGGAGAAATTTCGTAGAAGGTGGTACGTTTTTACCAAACTTACCGTTACTTCGCCATATTCGGGCAGAAATACAACAAAATGAAAATATTATAGATTTTGCAAACGGAGAGCTCGGCTGTAATCTTTATCCTCACGATCAACTACAAACGATTTTACGAGAACAACCGTTAACGCATTCATTAAGTTATGATCATCCGCAAGGCTATCTCCCGCTAAGACAAGCGGTCGTAAAATATATGAAAGAATATTTAAAAGTTGAGGCGACTGAACAATCCATTATGATTACATCTGGTGCACAGCAAGCACTTCACCTTATCGTACAATGTTTATTAAATCCCGGTGATGCTGTTGCTTTCGAAAGTCCTTCACACTGTTATTCCCTGCCTCTATTCCAATCAGCAGGTATTCGTATTTTCCCATTACCTGTCGATGAACATGGGATTAATCCAGACGATGTACAGGAGTTATATAGAAAACACCGTATTAAAATGATCTTTTTAAATCCAAATTTCCAAAACCCTACGGGAACGATGCTTCATCCAAACCGTAGAAAAACACTGTTATCACTTTGCGCAGATTTACGAATTGCAATCGTTGAAGATGATCCATCCAGCTTGCTGACGCTAGAAAAGAAACAGCCTTGTCCTACTTTGAAATCAATAGATGAAAACGGAACAGTCATTTATGTACATTCTTTATCAAAAATGATTGCGCCAGGATTACGAGTCGGCTGGCTCGTTGCTCCGCAATCTGTAGTAGAAAGATTATCCGACGCACGGCACCAAATGGAATTAGGTATGAGCATATTCCCGCAGTGGCTTATGCAGCAGTTTTTCGAAACTGTACCATTTCAGTCGCATATCGTACCGTTACGAAAACAACTAGCAGAAAAAAGAGACGTTATTGTTCGTGCTCTAAACGAGCAACTTCATGATAAAATCTCTTTTTCAAACCCTACTGGTGGTATTTACATATGGGGAAAATTAAAAGAACCGATAAACGAAAAACAACTCATTATGCAAAGCTTAAAACAAGAAATTGCTTTTATGCCTGGTAGTATTTTCGGCGCGAAAGATGGTTATATTCGTTTATCTTATGGAAAAGTGGATATTGATCAAATTGAGGAAGGTATTTCTCGTTTGCGGGAGGCTATTTTGGTTTGTGGGAAATAAAATAACTTTTTAATACATTTAAAACTTCTTTATTCATTGACTCCAGATAATAAATAAGCAAAAAATAATGAAAAGAAGCTTAATTCCAAAATTAAATTATAAGAAAGCTCCTGATGATTGATACAGGGGCTTTCTTTTCGAAATTTTTCGTTTTTCTTTATCTTTCTTCCCTACTTCTAAGAATGATTCTTATAAATTGTAACTCATTATGATTAATTCACCTTTCCGTCCCATCCTTCTAACCCCATTATCACAAAAACCACATTTTTTATATAAAGATTGTGCAGCTACATTTTTAACGTTTACTGCTAAAATAATTTTATTTATACCTAAGAAGTTATTTCGGACAAAGTCAGGTAATATCTTTAAAGCTTGTTTTGCATATCCTTTCCCTTGATGGTGAAAATCTGTTGAAAATGCTCTTATTAAAATAGATTTTTCATTATTTGTATATGGTTTAACCCCGTCATTTTTATGTAAAATAAAAAACGTTACAAGCTCATTATCTTTCATAGCTAAAATTGAATGCCGATTTGAATCCTCACTCGATAGTTTTACAAGCTTTTTAGGTAAACCTGTATAACAAAGCTGCTCTTCTGACAATGTATATTGATTTATTATATTTCTGAAGTTTTCATTATAAAAATATAACTGCATATAAATATCGCTCTCCTCAATAAATGGTCATTTCTATTTCGTTATCTACAAGTTAAATAATAAAACTCATCCCCTATTTTCTGTAAAATATTCCTCTTTAATATTCTTAACTACACATTTATTATAAATAGAGAAAAGCAACTCTCCATTCTCACAATCTAGCTGTATACTTAATAAATATTATGGGATTTGAAGTTTTTATCTCCACATTCTCACCCTCAAATATATACATTTGTTTATTTTCGATATCAATAAACGCCATAAGTCCATTCTCATTATATGCTTCTGAATATTCACCATCTATTTTTATTCTTTCAAAAGAAGAAAAAGGAGAATGTACTACTTGATATTCGGAAAGCTTCATTATTCGCTTTTCTTCCGGTACGTGCACAATTTTCGGATCATCATCAGATAAATATTCTAGCCCAATTTTATTCGGCGCAACAAAAATTAATAAATGCAATGGTTCTGTTTCATTATTTTTATAGCCATGTATATGGTTCTTCCACCCAAACACTATCTCTCCTTTTGATGCACGAATCATTATTTTATTTGAAATATAATAATCCAAATGACCTGACAACACAACCGCACAATCTTCTCCAAATGGATGGCTATGAGGTGGTATGCCTTCATGCGATTGAAAAATCACTTCATACACCCAATACTTATCATCATTCGTTTTATGAATAAGATCATTTTTTGATATATTAATAGTTGTTTGTGATAAATCGAAACTCCTCATTCGGCCCTCCTGATTAATTTCAGACTTACTTATCTTTTGAAACCATTGCATAGAGCAGTAACATGAAATGATCCTCTAATTTAAAATACATTTTATTTATATATATTCTATTGCTATTTTATCCAAATAAACACTATTAAAAATCAATCCGCAGAATGAAATTCAAATAAAACTTCCTAATACTTTCGTATTAAGAAATTTTCAAATCACTACATATAACCACTTATTAAAATCTATAGTATATTCGTTATTTAGTTCAAAATATTCGTTCATTTTATACAAATACATATGTATTAAATTGTGGAAGATATTACTTGTTTGACAAAACCTAAATCTACCATTATTATCAACACGAACCTAGTTATAGGAGTGATAAAGATGAAAATTTACGTTGATGCAGATGCTTGCCCTGTAAAAGATGTAATTATTTTTGAGGCTACGAATGCAGAAATCCCTGTAACGCTCGTTACTAGCTTTTCTCATTATTCTAATGCTCAGCAACCTAAAGGTGTGGAAACAATTTATGTTGATTCCGGAGCAGATGCTGCCGATTACCGAATTATGCAATTAGCAAAAAAAGAAGATTTAATCGTAACGCAAGATTACGGTCTTGCTTCGCTTGCATTAGCAAAAGGCTGTATCGTTCTACACCATAAAGGCTATAAGTATACGAATGATAACATTGAACAATTGTTACAAACACGATATTTAAGTGCAATGGTTCGAAAAAGTGGTAAACGTACAAAGGGACCGAAACCATTTACAGCAGAAGATAAAGAGAAATTTAGAGCGCTCTTTAAAAGTATGATCGCTCTTTAAAAATGAATCGTCTATTTGCAAGGAAAACTTCGCAACACAAAGAAGAGAATATCGTAATGAACATTCTCTTCTTGAGGTTTACCCGTTTAAAATGAAGGTAAATTATCTAAGTTATTTTCCTTTATTCCATCAGGTTCACTACGTATAATATCTCTGCCATACTTATGAAATACGTCCACATGAGCTAACTTCCCTGATTTTGCTTCACTAAGAGCAGTCATATAATCTAACTCTCTCCCGCTACTTGTTTTAAAAGCAATCAAATCACCTTCATCATTTTTACGAACAGCAACAATTTGTTCTGCTCCTGAAGTAACTTCCTGAGCTATTTCAAATTGAGCTTGCTCTTCCCCTTGATGTAAATAATCATTATATACTTTTTCAAAGTCTTTTTTGTCCATTAAACTCACCTCCAAAACATTTTATTAGTATGGTTGGGAGGTGTTGGTTTTATGTAATTTGCTCTAAACTTTAGTATTTTCAAATGAAAACATAGTACCCTCACTATTTGATTGTAAAGTGTATTTTATGTCGAACATCTTTGATATATCTTCAATATTTTTCAAACCAAGTCCTGTACCTTTACTATTTATATCAAACCCAATCCCATTATCTCTAAAAGAAACAATATTTTCGTCTATATTAATTTTGAGTTTTTTAGCTTTTGAATGTTTAAGGACATTTTGAAAAATATTATCAAATAACCTTTGAATCCATAACTCATTACTATTCCATATCAACTCTTTATCTTGTGGATTATATACTAATTCAATTTTATGAATGCTATACAAATAGCTCCATTTTTTAATCATATTTTCTATTAAATTATGTATATTAACTTCATCATTCACAATATAAGTATTCTCTAAGGTTTCTGTAGATTGAATATTAAATTCGTTAGTTAAATCACTTATATATTGTATCTGCTCATACATTGATTCAAGTACTGGTGCTTGTTCCTTGTACTCACCTTCTAAATAATATAATTGTAATCTGACCGCTGTTAAGGGTGTATTAATATCATGCCGTAATTTATTTAATAGTTCCTTTTTTATTTGTTCCTGTTGTTGTAGTTCTAATTCTCGATAAGTTGTTCTTTCTATAAGCAAGTTCACTGATTTAATCAGCTCTCCCATTTCATCATCGCTTTTAACATTTATTATATTAGGGATTTTTTTATCACTAGCTAAATCTCGAATCGTTTGACTTAATACATTAATTTTATTTAATACTGTGTTAATCGATTTTGAAAATACAAAAGCTAATATTAATAGTGATAATAAAAATATGATTAACATCGTAGGATATGCATAGGATTCGTGAAAAGGAATGTTCTGATTTTTAGTTTTAAAGACAACATTATAAATAACTGATACTAAGATACTAATTGATAACAATAACAGTGGTACGCTAATAATAGCGGAGAATAATAGTAACTGATATTTTTTCTTTAAATTCATTTCTTCATATAGGTATTTAATCTATACCCTTCTCCATATATGTTCTGAATAATATCACCTGTTTTATCATCAATTTTGGTTCTAATTTTCTTTATATGTACGTTCATGATATTTTGATTTCTATCTTCGAGTTGCCATAGGTAATCATAGAAGTGTTCTTTAGATAAAACTCTATCTCTATTTTCATATAAATAAAAGAATATTTTACGTTCAATTGCTGTAAAAGCAACTTCATTACGCAAATCATTAATAAAAACTCTTTTATATTCTGCATCTATAAATAAATGGTTAATTTGCGTGAACGTACCATATTGATTATCTAACATTTTCTGAATCCTTAACAACAACTCTCTAGGGTCAAAAGGTTTTATCATGTATTCTTCTCCAATGGTCAAACCTTTTAGTTTACTATCCATATCATTCCTTGCTGATAGAAATATAATTGGAATATTTAATCCTAGATTTTTTATTTTCTTTGTAATTTGATAACCATCTTCGCCTGGTAACATAACATCCATTACGACTAAATCTATTTCATGAATTATATCAAGAACTTTCCTTCCCTCTTTCTCCCAACACACACTATACTTCTCACGCTGTAAAATTTTTTGTAATAAATCTCCTATAATCAAATCGTCTTCAACAATTAATATATTATATACTTTCATTATGTAAGCCTTTCATCGCTAAAGTTACAATTGTTTAGTTCTTCACTACTTTATTCTTAATAAAATCCATAGCAATTTTGTATATTTCATCAGGAGCATATAAATAAATACTATGTGTACCTTCAATTATTTTTACATCAGCTATTAATAACTTGCTAGCAAACTCCTTATAATCTTCGTTTTTTTGCTTTGTATACTTCGAATCTTTATATTGCCTAGCAATCGCATCTATAAATAACATAGGTGTTTCTTTTGGGATCGATAAAGAATTTGATTTTTTACCGTTAGTGTAGCTTTGTAAAAGTTCTTGCTTCATATCATCATTAAAAGCCCTCTTATACGTAAGCGCTTTATAAATATCTTTTTCCTGTTCGTTTAAAAAGGATTGACGAATGACTTCGGGATTATAAGTAATAGAGGGAGCTAATCTCTGAAAACCAATTTCCGTTAAAATATTCATCCCTTTTATTTTTAATGAATCAACCATACCTATTTTATTAGTCACATACTGTTTAGGTAAACCAATATCTAACGCAATAATCCCTTTTACTTCACTTGGATATTTTTGTGCCCAATAAATAGCCTCTATACCCGATAGAGAGTGTGGTACTAAAATGTAAGGTGGTTTATTTCCACTTCGAATAAGCGCTTCTCTCGTTTGTTCTAATATCGTATCAATATCTCTATCATCTTGAAAAACATCACTGTATCCATAACCAGCTCTCTCAATTACAGAAATCTTGTTTTCTTTCGAAAATTTACTATATAGGCCTTTCAATTCATAAACAGGAGCGGCAATTCCAGATCCGGCCATAAATACAAACGTATCCTCCCCGCTCCCCTCATTATAAACATTCACTTTTTTATTATTGAAATTAACAAGTTCGCCTTCATTCTTCATTAATTTCGATTCCATTTTTAATTGATAGTTATGATATATAAATACAACGCCTGTTCCAAAGAAAATCATACTAACACTCATTAAAAATATTATTTTCACTGCCTTTAATAATTTTTTCATTTGACACCCCTTTCAACCTATAACGAAAGGGTACAATATAAAAATAAATTTCTAATAAATTTTCAAAAATAATATCTATTCATTGTTTCTAAGAATGGACCATTTTTAATACCTACGCAAATCCTTCAAAGTTTCCAATATATCATCTGTAAAGGCTGTACTACCCTCTGTCTCTAAAGCTCTGAAATATAAACTTCTTAAGAAAGCTCTAATATTTTGTACTAAAATATCATATTGAGGATGCGGGATGTCTTCAACAATTGCTATGCTATGTAGCCAATTGCTCCACTCTTCTTCAGTTAAAAGATTTTGGTTACGTAACGACATAATTGGTGCTACTAATCTCTCATCCTCAAAGTGAATGTATACGTAGTCATGTAAGCGTACCTTCTGACGAACAGCTGCAAGAATCGCATACGAAAATTCACGATTTTGGATTGTACGTGCTAACGCATCAAGCGCATCTGCTGCATGTGCAGTAGAGTGTGCCCAGCCTTTTCCTTCTACGTAACCTCTTACATCTTCTTCTAAATATACATATTCCAGCACTTGTTCTGCTACACTGTACAGTTGTTCTTCGGATAACAACGGTTCCCTTTCATGAACAGATAAAATAAGTGGTGGAATTAATACGGAGAATGCACGTTTAAATACAGAGTCTGTTCCCTTTTCACCAATTTTATAAAATAAATAATCAGGACTAATTGCTTGTAGCATTAACCCTCGTAATTCTTTTTGTCTAAACACATCATTTGTAATCCATGTATGAAGCGTACTATAAATTAAATCATCACGTAATTCAGCGTCAGGTGATCCGATATAATCTAGCATCCACTGCGCATATGGATATGCATCTACGTCTTCTGGTACAGCATAATTATTATTTTTAATTTGTAGTAGTTCTTCTTTTAGTTCTAGTACTTCATTCATTCTATTCCCTGTCCCCTTTTTACGTTTTTTTATTGCCTTATCCCCCGTTTTTTACTTTCTAAAGTTAATTTAATTATAAGAGAATTATAACTATAAATAAAAGGCTATACATATAATTTTGATTATGTATTACTTTCGCTCTTGAAATATAACTTCTGGATTTGCTAAATCACTATTCCGAAATACAACATCCGCATAACTTTTTGGATTATGCTCATCTATATACATCTTACAGGCAGCATGATATCTGTTTAAAAACATCTTCTCTGCTTCTTCATAACTTCCAAAAGCTTCTGTCTCCCGCTTTGCACCACGTTTTCTCGCAATCTCAAAATCTGTATCTACAAAGATTTTGTAATCAAATAAATGCGTAACGTCTTTTTTCAATAGAAACGTTCCATCTACTATTAATATCATATTTTGCGTGGCCAATAGTGGCTCATTATGTACAGGCATATCCGTTATTAAGTTATGAGAAATCGTTTCATATTGTAAATTTCCGTTAGGTCCTAAAGGCATTAATAATCTTTCTTTGAAAGCTGTATAATCGTGTGCATCTTCATAATACCCTCTTGCAGATTCTTTTCCTTTTGTATAGCGAATCACTCTTGGATTATGAAAATCATCAATGCTGGCGCGTGTTACTGGTAATCCTCGTTTTTTTATTTTTTCCGCTAGTTCGTTTGCAAATGTTGTTTTTCCTGAGGCTGTAATACCGCTTACTCCAACTCTTATTGGATGGGTTAAGTTTAGCTTTACAATATGATCTGCAATTTCTTTGATTCTTTGTTTTCGGTTCATGATATCTCCCTTTATAATTAGTTGACATAATATAATTATAGATAATAATTCATGTCACTATTTGTCAGTAAATTGATATCCTTTCTCGAATCGCTGATATCTCGAAAAAATCATTGATATATTTTAAGTTATGATAGATATATTTGAAAAATCGTTGATATATTATTAGCTTACTTTCCCTTAAACCCCCGATATAAAGCAGTCCGTAATTCTTGTTTGTATTCTTCAATTTCTGGCATTTCGAGTTCTTCTGCTAGTCTGATAGCTAATTCAATATCATACGGTACTCGTACAAGTTGAATAGAAAAGCTCGCTGCTTCTTTTTCATTGTAAGTTCCTTCAAATATTAAATAGGAAGCTTGTGTTATTTCAAGTGGGTTTCCTACGCTACCGGCATTACATAACGTTTTCCCTCTGAAATTTTGAACGAATGCTTGGTGAACGTCACCGTAACAAACGACATCTGGTTTTCTTTCCCCTTCTATATTTTCCGTCAGATCACTATTTTCGAACATACTAATACGTTCTTCTCTTGAAGCGTGTGGTTGAATTCTTTCATATAAACTTCTCGGTGAAGCGTGAAACATACGAATGAATTTCCCACTCATATAAAACTCGATTGAAAATGGTAAGTTTCTTAAATAGTCATTTTGTTCTTCCGATAATTGTTTTTGATGCCATTTCAATGCTTCAAATTCAGTCGGCTTTGTAATAAAATCATCCCAGTTTCCCATTACGACTACTTCACATTCTTTACGAATGATTTCAACTGCTTCACTGGAATGAGGTCCTTTTCCTACTAAATCTCCAAGGCAAATAATGCGCTCGATTCCTCTTAATTTAATATCATTCAACACGGATTCTAATGCTTGAATATTACCGTGAATATCTGAAATTACTGCTATTTTATCCATATAAATTACTCCTTTATTTATTAAATTCGCTTGATTGATACCATTTTGGAATATAAGATGAAAAATGATTATGATCTTCTAAAATTCCATTTAATCTTTCCTTCATATCATCTACTAAATGCGGTGTACTTCGATTCGTCCAAACGATATCCGCTGGGAATGTCATCGCGACGTACAATGTATACAGTTTCCAAAAATGAAGCGATGGTTCGCCTCCGAAATAACCGTGAACTTGTCCAACCGCAAATGGTTTACTTATTCTTATAGTAAAAATCGCTACGTTATAAAAATCGTGTATTGGATCACCAAAATCATATCCACCAAAATCGATAACGATAAATTCCTTATTATGAATCATGCTATTTGCTGGATGGAAGTCATCATGTAAAAATCTTATTGGACGATTTCCCAATAAATCTTTATGATTTTCTACAAAGGTTAATACTGGCTTCAAATCCAGAAAATTCACCTCGTAATCTGTTAGTGCCTCTATGTATCTTTCGTATTTATTCCATCTAGATGTTTCCCATTTATTACTTGCACTTTCTCTTTCAATTGAGTGAATCCTCTTTAATACTTCCCCTGCTTTTCTTCCTGCATTATACTGTTCTTCCACCGATAACTTCTTTAAACCTTCTTCACCATTTATACCTCGGGTCCATTCAAATACTTGAACACATTTATTTAATTTCTCAATTATTATGAAATGAATTAACTTGGGTGTTGGAATATGTAATGACTCTAATTGTTTCATATACGTATATTCTTCTTGTTTACGTTCAAAATGAACAGCATCACATACTTTTACAAAATAGGTTTCTTGATTCTTTAATTCAATTTTATACTTCTCTTCATGTGA
Organism: Bacillus sp. 2D03; assembly: GCF_003946765.1. Taxonomy (NCBI): domain Bacteria; kingdom Bacillati; phylum Bacillota; class Bacilli; order Caryophanales; family Bacillaceae; genus Bacillus; species Bacillus sp. 2D03. The sequence goes on from NZ_RPSJ01000002.1 coordinate 550,753, forward strand.
AAAACCTTTTGAAATAGCTGTACACGTTGCAATACGAGGCCATTCTAGTATTCTCTCTATCTCTCTAAGCATTTCTTCCACAACGTTCACCTCTATCAATATATGTACAAACTCCCTAACACTTCATGCTCTCGTTTATTTCCCCCTTTAAACTCTACTGCAAATGGATATTCGCCATGATTCTTTATGTATTCTTGCACTAGACCTTCTCCAACCGGTTCACAAAACTGTACTTGAATGTCACCAAACGATACACTTTGACACTCAGCATTCCATTTTTCATTTTTCACAACTAAGCTTGTAGATAGCTCCATTACTTCTTTCCATTTCCGTACTGTTTCTCGAACATTTTTTACTGCGTAATGAATCGTTTCAATTTGTTGCACTTTGTTTTTATGTTCAGTAATCGTCCCACTGTTACGTAAATCGTTTCTTCTTTCTTCGTCCGTTTCATTCCACTGTATAAAGAAAGGTAATTTCGGTCCGTTCTCTTCTTGCTTAACGAATAACATTTTCCATTCTAAAAGTCGGCCATCTTTTCTCATACGTTTCCCTTCAAATGGCCCTATCGTATGTAAGCCGTACTTATTAAAGTTAACTGCTAGCTCCTCAATTGCATCTGTTCGGATCGCGATTTGTAGCATTCCTTCTCCATTTTGTAGTTTCACCACTGTTTCTTGTACTAATGGATTTTCTGCTTCTTTCGCTTTTTCTTCATGTTGAACTGCTAAAAATTCTATATATGATAAATCAAAATAACTTAAACTATTCCAAGTACCCCAATTCTTATGCTCTCCGCCTAATACAGTATGAAATCCAAGTTCCTGCATTTGTTTTGCCGCTTCCTCCGGTGTACCATGAACTGCGTGAACGAGATGATCAAATCGTAACATGTCTTTCTCCCCTTTCTCTCCATCCTTTTATTGTATATTTTATTTTTCTTTCATTCAATTCAAAAACTTTAAAACCTAGTTGATTTATACGATTAATATGTATTATAATGAAACAAATTTAATTATTGCTGATTGGAAAAACCAAAGGCACTTTTCTCATACGGGAAAAGTGTCTTTTTCATTTATTATTACAGGGGGATTATTTATGCAGAAATTAATTGTCTTTGCTATTATTGGATTTTTCGCTCAATTGATCGATGGAGCACTTGGAATGGCGTATGGAGTAACGTCTTCCTCTTTATTATTAATGTTTGGTATTGCACCAGCTGTTGCATCTGCATCAGTTCATTTAGCTGAAGTCGTTACAACTGCAGCTTCCGGCGCATCTCATATCAAATTTGGAAACGTTGATAAATATACAGTTTCCAGGCTTACATTACCTGGGGCAATCGGCGCATTTGTTGGGGCATGTTTTTTAAGTAATTTGCCCGGAGATGTAATCAAACCATACATTTCCGTATTTTTATTTACTTTAGGGGTTTATATTTTATTACGATTCATCATTCAAAAACAAATTGTCACTTCAAATAAACGTATGTCTGCAAAACAACTTGTGCCGCTTGGTTTATTCGCTGGATTCGTTGATTCAACTGGTGGCGGTGGTTGGGGGCCCATTACGACACCTGTTCTTCTAGCAAGAGGAAATGAAGCTAGAAAAGTTATTGGATCTGTAGATACGAGTGAATTTCCTGTTTCACTCGCTGCAACAATCGGCTTTTTCATTTCACTTGGCTGGGAACAAGTAAGCTGGGTTTGGGTATTTGCCTTAATGCTCGGCGGTATTGTCGCAGCTCCAATTGCTGCATGGTTAGTCCGCATCGTTCCACCCCATTTACTTGGCGTATTAGTTGGTGGTCTTATTATCTTTACAAATATTCGTACACTGCTTACTACATTTAAAGTGGATCCAACTGTTATTTCACTTTCTTACGTTGCAGTTGGTCTTGTCGTTATTATTTCTATTTTCATTGCTGTTCGAAATCATTCCAATCGTCCTAACGCATCAACGGCTGAGTATCCAAATGATCAGAAGCAAATGCTACCATAACTATAAAAAAATACCGCTCAATTTAGAGCGGTATTTTTTATTTTTCTATTTTCCAATTAATCATCGTTTCTGTAGCATTTACTCTCTTCATATGTAACTTTTCTAAAACACGCATCGAACTATAGTTATCTATGAGTGTCTCTGCAATTATTGTTTCTACCTCTCCTGTTTTGAAAGCCCAATCGATTAGTTCTCTTACAGCTTCTGTTGCATAGCCCTGATTCCAATATTTCTCAATGAATCCATAGCCAATTTCTACTGTTTGATCCTCTTTTGGTTTCCCTTTAAACCCAATATCACCTAAAACGCTATCATCTTCTTTCCGAAGAACATACCACGCCCCCCATGGTAATAAAGCCGAATCTTGTTTTACATTCTCTACATGCCCTACAATATGCGGACCGCTATTATATCCTTGCTCGTTAGCGACTTGAATACTCTCTTCTGTACACGGCACTATATAGAGCCTTTCTGTTTCTAATTTCATTTTGATTTCCCCTTTTTGCTTAAACGTTACTTTAATTATAACAAATAATATGACTTTATCATGAATGTCGAATTATATTTTTCTGAATTTTCTTTTTATTTAGAGGGTTTTTCAATATTTTTTGCGAAACATTTGTATAACAATTTTTTCTTTGCTTATTGCTACATAATAGTAGGTTCGGGTGGAGTTTTGCAAGCGTTTCCTATACAATAACCGATATTTTTTGACTTTTCCTAACAAAATATCTTGCAATATATTCAGAAAGTCATTACAATTGCCATATATTAAAAATCTTAGCAATATATAAATCCTCATCAATCCGATGAGGTAGAGGTTGCGACTTTTAATAGTAAAACGGACGAGACACAGAGAATGTCACTGACTCCGTTTGAAAGGAAAAGTTGCCGAAGTTTATATTTCTTCTCTGGAAATATGAGCTGGGGCTGTCTCCGAAAGGAACAGAACTGTCACGTTTACAAAATTACCGTGTAAACGTGGGGTGCTATCTTAACGGAAGGGTATGATGGGGTGGTTATTTGTGAAACGTTCCGCCAAATTCCTTTGGCGGTTTTTTGTATTTTTCTCCCCCGCTCCTTCCTAACCTACAAGAAAAGGAGTGTTGAACATGAATAGCGCAACAAATCAATCTACCTCTAAAACGCAAACTACACAAGGACAAGGTGAATTAAAACGCGGATTAAAATCGCGTCACCTTACGATGATTTCTCTCGGTGGTACAATCGGTACCGGACTATTTCTTGCCAGCGGTGGTGTCATTCATTCAGCTGGTCCTGGCGGTGCACTAATCGCATACGCCGCAATTGGAATTATGGTATATTTCTTAATGACAAGCTTAGCTGAACTTGCAGCTTACATGCCTGTTACTGGATCTTTTAGTACGTATGCAACAAAATTTGTTGATCCATCACTTGGTTTTGCACTTGGATGGAACTATTGGTATAACTGGGCGATTACAATTGCGGCAGAACTAGCGGCCGTAACATTAATTATGAAATTTTGGTTCCCAGATACCCCTTCTCTTATTTGGAGCGGATTATGTTTAGCTATTATTTTCCTTTTAAACTATTTATCTGTTAAAGGGTTTGGTGAATCTGAATATTGGTTCGCACTTATTAAAGTAGTTACAATTATTATCTTTTTAATTGTCGGCTTTATGATGATTTTCGGAATTATGGGGGGCGAAACTGTTGGCTTCAAAAACTTCACTGTTGCTGATGCACCATTTAACGGTGGTATCATGGCAATTATCGGTGTATTTATGGCAGCTGGTTTCTCCTTCCAAGGAACTGAATTACTTGGGGTAGCTGCTGGTGAAACTTCTGATCCAGAGCGTAATATTCCGAAAGCAATTCGTTCGATCTTTTGGCGTATTCTTTTATTCTATATTCTTGCGATTCTCGTTATCGGTTTATTAATTCCTTATACAACTGAAAGTCTTGCCGCAAGTGATGTAACAGTAAGTCCATTTACACTTATTTTCGAAAAAGCGGGCGTTGCCTTTGCTGCTTCTGTTATGAACGCTGTTATTTTAACTGCTGTACTATCTGCTGGTAACTCTGGTATGTATGCATCAACTCGTATGCTTTGGGATTTAGCTCGCCAAGGAAAAGCACCAAAGTTTCTTGGTAAATTAGATAGCCGCGGTGTACCTGTTAACGCGTTAATCGTAACGTCAATTGTTGGTAGTATTGCTTTCATTGCTTCTTTATTCGGTGACGGAGTTGTATACATTTGGTTATTAAACGCATCCGGAATGTCTGGTTTTATCGCATGGGTCGGAATTGCAATTAGTCATTACCGTTTCCGTAAAGCATATATCGCACAAGGAAAAGATTTAAATGACTTACCATATAGAGCAAAATGGTTCCCATTCGGTCCACTCTTCGCATTTACTCTTTGTATTATCGTAATTTTAGGACAAAACTATGGCGCATTTATGGGTGAATCAATCGATTGGAACGGCGTACTTGTTTCTTACATCGGTTTACCACTCTTCTTAGTACTATGGTTAGGATATAAATTTACGAAAAAAACGAAAGTGATTCCACTTGATAAATGTGAACTAAAATAAAGTGAAACGAGCAAACAAATTTGTTTGCTCGTTTTTTGTTGCAAACCTCTTTGCTTCCCTATTGCTCCTGTTTTTGCAATAATAAAGGAAATATAAATAAAGGTTGGGATACAATGAACATTCGCATTACTGATGAAGCGAAAGCAGCTATACATAGATTAGAACTTGAAGATAAAAAGATCGTTCGCATTAGAGGAACAATGACGAACTCTTGTAGTATTTTCGTTGATGTCGATTTAATTTTGGATACATATAACGCAGATGATGTTGTATATGAAGATGCAGATCTTATCGTACAAATGGATTCATTCACGAAAGACTACACTGGTGATACAGTGAAGCTTGATTATAAGACGACTGGTTTTAGTATTACGACTCCGAGTGAGACGTTAGTTTATGGTTTGTCGATTAAAAAATAAAAATTGTTTTCATTTGACCACCGAGGTGAAAAAATGGGTAATTATGTTCCGTTAAAATTTTTATTTAGCGAAGAATTAGCAGAAAAAATAGCTGATTCTATTTGTAAATACGATCCGAATTTCTCTAAAAAAAACTTTGTATCCTCTGTAACATGTAAAGTTGAAGGTTTAGGGTTAAAACAACGTATTGAAGTAATAGCAGATGAATTACATAATGCATTACAAAAAGATTTTAATGAAGCAATACATATATTACTAAAAACATTAGGCCCAGAAAATACAACAGAAGTAGGCACATTTACAAACGGATATATGTACATGCCTCTTGCAAAATACATTGAAAAATATGGACTTAACGACTTTGAAACCTCATTCAACGCCATGTATGAAATAACAAAAAGGAATACTGCTGAATATGCCATTCGGCCTTTTCTTCAAACATACCATGAAGACACACTAAACATATTACAAAAGTGGATTCATGATAAAAACAGCCACATTAGAAGATTAGTTTCTGAAGGTACGAGACCAAGACTTCCTTGGGCTAAAAAAACAGGAGCTCTAAAAGGTGATTTTAAGTACAATTTACAGCTTCTTGAACCATTAATGAATGACCCTTCTAAATATGTTCAAAAATCTGTAGCCAATCATATTAACGATATTACGAAAGAAGATAAAGAACTCGTTTTTCAGTGGTTACAGCAATTACGTGATAAACAGCATCCTATTAATCCTTGGATTATAAAACATGGGCTAAGAACAGTAATAAAAAGTGGTACTTTACCAAAAAATTTTTCTTTTTAAGTATTTTAAACAAAACCGCTTATGCTTCAAAAATGAAGCATAAGCGGTTTTCCTTTTGAATACAGAAATAACAAACATAAAAAGTACTTTAAATTTCTTCTTTATATCATTATTTTACTAACTCTTCTATGTTATTACTTTCCTTAATTTTTTCGGATGATAGCCAGAGTGAATAACTTGTTCCATCCTTGTTCCTTAAATATATGTTAAATTCCTTATTATATAGTTCTTCTTTAAGAATAGTGACTACCTTTCTCAAATCATCTATTACATATGGATCATTTCTATATTTTATCTCACTGTCATTGAAAACTAAAGTCAATTCATACTCTAGACAATTGCCGTCTTTCGGGTGTGGACAAGTAATATCCTCAATTATAAAACGATCATTTTGAATTTCATTTAACCTTACGCCTACTTTTGTTTCAGTTTGAATCAAATATGTCCAATAACCGCTTACTGTGTTTTTCATTGTTAAAAGCAGTTCTTCTTTCGTTATAGCTTTTTGCACATTTTGAAAAGGGAAACCTATAGATTCACCATTATAATCCTCAATTTCAAGTGTTGTTATCTTTCTATTACTCTTCTGAATGAATTGAATTAGAGCATATAAACGATCTAATTCTTTTGATTCAAATTGACTGTAATCAATCTTGTCACTCGTTTTTAAAGTTAATAATAACTTATCCGTTGGTTTCTCCTCTATATCATCATCCACTATATATTGAAAAACATTTTTATTTTCAGGTTCCACGTAACCTAATTTTTTAATTTCTTCTAGCATTAGTTTAAATTTCTTATATTCCTCATATGTTTTTTTCCGTATTGATATTCATCACCTTTTATTCTTGAATATAGGAAGCCATCTACCTCTACTCTAAATTGAATATTTTTGTTATTTTTTGCTTGAACAGTATGATATGTATGCCCCATATTCCCTTCGTTTATAGCACCCCAATGTGTTACAATCACATCAATTCCGTGCTTTTTTTTCACATATTTTTTCACCTGATCGTCATCTTTATAATTACACCCACTTAAACATAAGAAACATAACAATACTAACATTACATTTTTCATTCTTTTCATATAGCACCTTGCCCTCTTTTTTCATAAACAAAATATTCCATATATAAAGAATACTAAATCGCTGAATGTTTTCAAAGAATTAAAATATTTTTACACTCGGTTTATATATCTATTTCTTTTATTAATGGCTCTAATAAGTTTTAATATTGATAATCGAATATAATAAAAAGAAACCTAAATTTAAGGTTTCCCATTTTTACCAACAATTTAAATTTTAATAGATATTTTTTAGCCAAGTAATAATTCGTAGTACCTGAAACGACTCAAACCAAGTAATGAAAAACAGGAGAACAAAGAAAGAGATAAGTGATATGAATTTTAATCTTCCATCTTCACGTCTAGCAATCGCTATAATACTCAGAACCACTCCAATTAAAAAAGAAATATACCCTAATAGGATAATAGGCTCAGAATAGCTATCTATTATCCTATTTAATCCAAATAATAACATTCCAAAAGTCATCAATGTTATTGAAAATACACTAAATTTTTTCATAATTCAACCTCCAATATAATTTTACTATTTTATGGAGAGAATAATTTTTTTATGCGTATGGATGAACAATTACACTATAAAATTAGATAACTCAATTTATTTTTTCATTAAACAACTGCCTTCTTTTATACCCTCAAAGGATTTTCACTCAATTAACCCGAATATATAAATAACAATTCTCACAAGGAGTAACTTTATATGAATCTATTCGAACACGAAACATAAAACCGTTCCACTTTAATAAGAGGTCCTCCCTTTTTCTTTTCTCATCATATCATCCATTAAAAAAATAGGAGGACATAATTATGAAACGTGATCCATTATTTTTAACTTTATTAGAAAGTGCAAATACACATTTTAACGGCTGGGATTTTTCTTTCATTTCAGAAACAGGTCGAATGAAGAGCGAGCCTTTATCGTGGTCATACGGCAGTACTGCTTTTCAGCTTATGCAACGTGCAGAATCAATGCTCGATATGGGTACTGGCGGCGGAGAGTTTTTATCTATGTTACAACCGTTCCCGTCAACTATATTCGCTACTGAGGGCTACGCTCCAAATGTGCCAATTGCTCGAAAGAAATTAGAGTCTTTAGGGGTTACCGTTGTAGAAGTGACCGATGATACTGCTTTGCCATTTCAAGATGGTCAATTTAATTTAATTATAAATCAACATGAATCGTATGCTGCTTCTGAGGTAAACAGAATTCTTTCTCCAAGTGGCGTTTTTCTTACACAACAAGTTGGCAGTCTTGATTGCGCGGAACTTAATGAGCAGTTTGGCTCACCACTAAATAGCGAATTTGCAAGTTGGTCTCTCGAAACCGCATGCAGTGAGTTAAAGCAAAATGGATTTACTATCTTAGATGCAAAAGAGGAATTCCCTTTCCAACGCTTTTATGATATTGGCGCTATCGTCTATTATTTAAAAGCAATTCCGTGGCAAGTTCCTGATTTTACTGTCGAAAGGTACTTTGAGGAGTTATATCGTATACATGAGATTATTTTGCAAAATGGATATTTTGATGTGAAACAACATCGTTTTATGATTAAGGCGATTTGTAGCTAACAAAAAGAGGTGGCAAAGCCACCTCCTTTTTGCTCCGTTTACATATGTTCTCTACTCTTTCATAATAAGAAAAGTTATATCATGCATATTACAATTATGACCAATGAATTGTATTTCTGAAACATATAATCAACTCGCATATAGGATGAGAGCAAAAACGTGATTTTTCACTTTCCTCTTCTATTGAGAAATGAGTTGTTTTTCATATCGCTTGTTCGCATCATCTTCTGTCAAACATGCAGTTGTGTAATGAATAATATTCCGGTTATCATACGTAAACGTATGTTCTAACTTATTTTCTTCTGTTAATACTGTCGGTAAGTATTTTGGTAAATTGCTAACTACTCCTCTATTATCACCATCTAATATCCAATCAATTTCTTTCCATTCTAATAGACCTTCAGCCGTACGTAATGGTATATTCATTTGCATTCCATCTGGCAAATCAGCAACGAACACATACATTCCTTCACTAGCCTGGGGCTCATCTTTACCTTTAAAACCAACAGTCCCTTTATACGTTACACTTGAAAGTTCTATGCCCGTTTCCTCAAATGTTTCTCTAATTATTCCTTCGTATGGCGTTTCATTATCTTCTATTTTTCCTCCAACACCATTCCACATCCCCATATTCGGCTTTTTATTTCTATTTAATAGCAGTATTTTATCGCTTTTTCTAATAAAGCAAATTGTGTATTTGTACATACGATCATTTCCTTTCATTTTCCACATGAGTTATTTGGCTTATTTTCAAGTAAAAACACTCGCCTTACAATTCCTTACTACATAATATATAGTACAACTTTCATGCGTAAACACTTTACGTCAAACGAGAGAATCCTTTTTAGAAAGGAGAATTTAAAATCGATACTATAAGCAATGAATTTCTAAACCAATATTACAACAGCCTCGTATGGTTAAACGATACACACTGGTTCGGGGTTCCAATCTGTAAACTTCCCTCTGATCTCTTTTTGTATCAAGAAATTATTTATGAATTAAAGCCCGATTTAATTATTGAATGCGGGACTTTTCACGGTGGTAGTGCACTGTATTTAGCTTCTATGTTAGATTTAATTGGAAAAGGTCACGTACTTACTATCGATATAACTCCGCAGCCAAATCGACCATCACATAATCGGATTACGTATTTAACAGCATCTTCTGTTTCTGTACAGGCCGTCCAAACAATAGTAAGCATGCGCAAACCTGATGATGTGGTTTTAGTTATTTTAGATTCTGATCATAGTAAAGAGCATGTATCCAAAGAACTATTACTATATAAATCTATCGTCACTACTGGCAGTTATATGATTGTAGAAGATACCTCCATTAATGGACATCCGCTTCTTCCCGATTGGGGGCCTGGCCCGATGGAGGCTGTGGATGAGTTTTTAACTAAAAATAATAACTTCATAATCGACGAGTCTAAACATAAATTTTTCATATCATTTAATCCAAAAGGTTTTTTAAAGAAAATAAAGTGAAACTTTAATAAGTGGGGTTTTGCTCCTCTCCCACTTATTCTATTATTTTCATTTTTGAAAAAGGATAATATACAAATTCCACCTTGCCAATTATGTTATCTTCTTCAATATATCCTAAGCCATTTCGACTATCTCTACTTACTTCGCGGTTATCTCCCATTACAAATAACTTATTTGGCGGAATTTTTGTCTTTTGAAAATTATAAAACACTTGTGTGTTGTTAAATAAATCTTTGTTTGTATATGGTTCTTCTTGCTTTTTATCGTTCACATATACCTTTCCGTTCGTTATGTTAATTACATCACCAGGAAGCCCTATTACACGTTTCACATAATATTTCGATTCATCCTCTTCTTTTATAATGACAATTTCTCCGTGTTGTAAATTAGAAAGACGTACTACTGCTTTATTTACAAATACGTAGTCTTCTTCATATAAAGTGGGCTGCATCGATTCCCCTTCCACCTTACATAAAGTAAAAGAATGGTAGCCTATGACTATCACCAATATAAATAGTATGTACTTTCCCCAGCCTCTCTTAATCTCCTTTTTCATATCCATTCCCACCTTATAAAGCGCTTTTTAACTCAAAAAATATATCACTGCACAATATGTTTCCATGCAGTGATACTATTTTTACTGTGCCTTGTTCGGTTGTTCTACTGGAATTGAATTTGCATTTGATCTATTTGTTTTTAACTCAAAATACGCATCCAAAATTTCTTTACCAATCGCAGAATTAATTCCTGATTTATCATCATTCACCCATGGTACAACAACTGAAAAAGCTACTTCCGGATCAGCATCATATGGTGCATAACCGGCAAGAGTTAAATTATAACATTTTTTTCGGTTGTTGTTCTCATCTCTTCCAATATCACTTTCTCCACCATATACTGTCTCAGCTGTTCCTGTTTTTCCCGCTGGTTTATATGGTAGACCTTTAAACGTTCCGGTACCTGTTCCGTCAGCTTCTTGAAAAACTCTTCTAAATCCTTCTTTTACATGATTAATGTACGAAGTGTCCATATCCACTCTATTTAATACAACTGGTTCAATCGACCGAACGACTTTTCCTACATCCTCTGGTCTATTTGGTTGCTCTCTAACTTCTTGTACAATTTGTGGCTTCATTCGGTAACCGCCATTTGCAATGGTTGAAATATATTGTGCAAGCTGCAGCGGCGTATATGTATCATACTGTCCAATCGCGTAATCAAGTAAAAATCCGGGTATGTTATCAGTTCTACCTACTTGACCAATTGATTCATTTGGCAGGTCAATACCAGTCGACACACCTAGGCCAAATTGTCTAAAATAGTAGCGCATTTTATTAAATGTTTCTTGTTTAATGTCTAATGGATTATTTGGGACATAATTAATGCCTGCCATTTTTAAAGCCGTATTAAACATATAAACGTTCGATGACACTTGCAAAGCTCTTAAATCATCAATATCCCCAAATTCTTTCCACGATTTCTTCGGCTTAGAACTTCCTTTAAAATACATTGGTGCATCAAAGAAATGTGTATACGGCTTAATCGCTTCTGTTTGATATCCAGTTAATAAAGTAGCACCTTTTACAGTTGACCCTAACTCATAAGAACTTGTCATCGTTCCTAATGCATAATCTTCTATTTGCATACCGCCATCTTTATTTACAATTTTCTTTCCTGCCATTGATAAAATTTGACCGTTTTTCGGATTCATCATTACTACGAACGCACGATCCATCATCGGCTCTGCAGCATGAAAGGCTCGTAAATTCTTTTCAAGGCTTCCCTCTACTCTTTTCTGTAAATCCATATCGACTGTTAACATCAAGTTATTTCCACTTTTTCCTTCAGTCACTTTTTCTGTTCGAACAATCTTCCCTGCTTTATCCATAATATTTTTAGACTGTTCTTTCGTTCCGTGTAGTGCATCTTCGTATTGTTTTTCGATGTAACTTTTACCAATACGGTCGTTTCGATTATAATCACGAACTAAATAATAATCTAATTGTTCTCTTGGCAACCCTTCATTTTCATTAGAAACGCTACCTAGTATAGAGCGCAGTATTTTATCATTTGGGTATTCACGTTCCCAATCTACTGTTGTATCTATCCCCGGTAAACTTGCCAACCTTTCACTAACGACAGCATATTCATTTTGACTTACATCTTTTTTAACGATTTGCGGCGTCATTTTATATCCCGCATTCATTTTGCTTTTAATGGCTAGTACTTCTAGGTCTTCTTTTGAAAGTTCACTTAATTCTTCTTGTGTAATTCTTTCCCTACGTAACTCTTCAACTTTTTTATCTAATTCTTTCCCTTCTATCTCCTGCTTTCTAAATTTACTCTCATCTTCTTTCGTTACTTTCGCTGCTGCCCGCTTTTCATTTAACTGCATCCAAAAATCCTTTTTATCTGTTTCTGTTAACTTGTCTATGTCCTCTTGCGACATTTCAATTAGCTTAGCTAAATCTCTTGCTACTTGTAAAACTTCTTTCGAGTCTACTCCTCTCATTTTCGTATATGTAACGGTTCGCAATGGTTTATTATTTACAATAACGTGACCTTGCCGATCAAACATTTTCCCTCTAGGAACGGGAGTGCTTACCGTTACATCTTCCTTTTTATTTACTTCATTTCTATACGTTTCTCCATCAATGATTTGTACTTTACCTAATTGAATTATAATAGCTGAAAATAAAAGAAAGACAATAAAAAATAGTACATTTAACCGAAATGGAATATGAGTCTTTTTCTTTTTCGATAGTTTTTTCTGCTCCTTTTTCTGTCTCATTTCGCTCCCTCGCTTCATTCTATTAACATTTCTACGCAAAGTCATTATGTATCAAATTTATTTATATGATATATATAGAATTTTATATTAATTATAAAAGAAATAAAAGATTTAATTTTCAGTTTTTTATTTTTATACCCTATTTATTACCATTCCCTTAATGCACAATAAAATGAATATTATTCTAAAAGAAAAATGGGGCAAATTTATTTTTATACCATTAGTTTACATTTCTTTGTATACTAAAGAAATAAATTCATAAAAGACATTCTTAAGGAGAGAACGAAAATGACAGATTCGTTTATCATACATACTAAAACGCCACATTGTTTAAACTTTATGATCTACATTCAAAATATTTATCTCAATCAAAAAGGAAAAAAAGAAAATTTTCGTTTTCCTTACATAACAAAAACATTACATTTCTCCACTGACTTTAAAACAAATTTCAAAGAATTATGGCTGACTCTTCGTAAGCAAACTGCTAACGACAGATATGATTTACAAATTTTCCACGAGGAGAATCATATATTTTACAAGAAACTTTTTGACGCTAATTTATGTGATGAGGAATCATTTAAAGAATTAATATGTAGCTTTAAAGTATGGTGGACTAGCATAGTAGGTCAGCTTTCAATAGAATGTTCCGTAAGTAATTATAGTGTACAACTTTATAATGACTTAGTTTTATACTTAAAGCAAAACGAAATAGAGCCTTTACAACAGCTACATATTAGCTTACTTTATGACGATTGTGTATTCACTAAAGATAATATTACTTCTTACTCTGCTATTTTACCTATGAAACAATTTTTTATAAATTATAGAGATGTTGTTACTACATTATCAAAATGTTTTCATATGGCTTAAAACAGCGATTACTCAAATAAAAAACTGAGGTATCTACCTCAGTTTTTTCGATAACTTATTTCATTAAAGATACCTCTTCAACAAATTCACCAATTTTATTTTGAAAAACATAATCAAAGTTATATTCCTGTCCTGTTAACTCTTCATTTACTAAAATAGTTGTTGCCCCTACTTCTCTCTTTGCGATTTGTGGGAATGAAGCGACAGGTTGTACTTTTAATGACGTTCCCATAACGAGAAGTACATCTGTTTCATATAAACGTTTCATTGCATTTTGATATTGAGGCAGTGTATCTCCGTATAAAACAACGTCTGGATTTAAAATGAAATTACACTTCTGACAGCGCGGCACTTCATGATCAATCATATACTGTAAATCATATCCCGCTTTACACTTCGGACAATGTGCTGTTTGAAGTGTTCCATGTAAATCAATGACATGTTTACTGCCACCTAATTGATGTAAACCGTCAATATTTTGCGTTAAAATCGTAATATCTTTCCCTTGTTCTTCTAGCTCAGCTAAAAAACGATGTCCACGATTTGGTTTATATTGATGGAACGTATTAATTTGAAAGATTTCTTTATAATGCTTCCAAAATTCTTTCGGACTTCGGTTATAGTACCCTCTTGATAAGTACATCTCCACATTCGCATCAGCATACAATCCATTTGCTGAACGGAAATCTGGGATACCACTTTCCGTACTTGCACCAGCGCCTGTTAATACTGTAATTTTCTTCGCTTTTTCTAAAATTGAACGTACTTCTTCAAATTGTTGCACAAAAATCACCTCTATGTATTTTCCTATTCTTATTATACCAGTTGTTTACAGGAGGTGTTGTACAATTCATTTTACTTAATGCGTTGCGCCCCCAATCTCTACAATATCTACTTCAACTGTCATCGTTACTTCAATTGCCAATTCTATTCCCTTACTAATAGTAGAAAGTGACATACTCGGTTGCCCTGGATAATTACTCGCTTGTTCTGGTAAAAACGGAATATGAATGAATCCGCCTTTTATTTTCTTATCATGTTTCTCTAGTTCATGCATAAGTCCATAGAATAAGTGATTACAAACGAATGTGCCTGCCGTCTGTGAAACAGATGACGGTATGCCCTCTTCGCGAAGTTTTTTTACGATTGCTTTCATCGGAAGTGTAGACCAATACGCAATCGCTCCTTCTTCTACAACCGGTATATCTACCGGCTGATTTCCTTCATTGTCTGCGATTCTTGCATCATCAATATTAATTGCAACACGTTCTATCGTAATATCTGGTCTGCCCCCAGCTTGTCCAATGCATATAATAATTTCCGGCGCTAGTTCTTCTATATACTCTTTTAATACGCTTATTGATTTATGAAATACAGTTGGTACTTGTTTGCTTATTACCTTGTATTCTCCAATTGTTTTTTCATGCAAACCTTTTGCTACTTCCCAAGCTGGATTGATATTTTCTCCGCCAAACGGATCAAACCCTGTTAATAATACTGTTTTCATAGTTTTATCCTCCTAATTAAAAACGATATACAAGGCCGTACATAATAAACATATTTATGATAAAAATTGAAAGAGCAATTGGTACTTGCGCTTTAATAACCGCATTTTTATCCTTTAGCTCTAAAAGCATCGCAGGTACGATATTAAAGTTTGCTGCCATTGGTGTAAGCAGCGTTCCGCAATATCCAGCAAACATACCGAGTGCTGCCATAATTGCTGGGTTTCCGCCGTGCATTTGAACTATTAAAGGTAAGCCAATTCCGCCAGTAATAACAGCAAACGCTGCGAATGCATTTCCCATTACGACTGTAAATAGCATCATGCCTAAACAGTACGCCATAACAGCAACGAACGGATACTCTGTCGGTAATACTTGACCGACTAAATCTGAAACAACTTGTCCAACGCCAGATTTCGCGAAAATACCGCCAAGTGCTGCTAACATTTGTGGTAAAATGACAGCCCAGCCGACAGCTTGTAATAGTCTGCTTCCTTCTTGAACAGGCGTTGTTATTTTTGATTTTGTAATACGCATCGCCGCGACGAATGCGAGTAATGCACCAAGCGCTAACGCTACTAACGTTACTTTATCTGGATCAACAAGAGAGACATTTCCCCATTTAATTTTCCCTAACGTTAACGTACCGATAATTGTAAAAATAGGAATTAATAGTGCAGGCATAAAAATTTTATTTTTTAATTTCTCAGCATGTTTCACACGTTCTTGTACTGGAACTTCTTTTTCCTCTGATTTTGTCACTTTATTTAGCGAGGCTAAAACGACCATAGCGAGCACGATACAGCCCACGTAAAACGAAGGAATTACATTTCCAAATAAAAATGTAACTGCAAACAATGCCCAAAATAAACTAGAACCGAATCTGTTTGGATGTTCACGATCGAATGCGATACGAACAGCGATAAAAGCAACAATTATCCCTAATACATAATAGATTGTATCCATTGTGATGATGTTCATATTAGATTGCCTCCTTCTTTTCTTTTCCTTCTGCCTTCATTGTTTTCTCTATATATTTGTCAAACCTTCTAAATCTAATCCAGCTTACAATAAGTGCAGATATTGCTGTCGGAATGCCCCAAAGTGCCATATCCCATACACCGACATGCATACCTACTGAATCGAAGAATCCTTTCATTAATAAAATAGCACCAGTTGCGATGAAAATATCTTCTCCGAAAAACCAAGCTGTATTTTCCGCAGCAGCTGCGTTTGCTTTAATCTTTTCTCTTAATTTTTCAGGAAGTTTACCGTATTTACCTTGCGCGGCCCCTTCTGCCATCGGTGCAACGAGCGGCCTTACTGTTTGCGCATGCCCACCAATATTAAGCCCTAGTGCTGCTGATGATTCTCTTATCGTAAAATATGACATTAATACTCTTCCAGTTGTTGCTCCTTTTGATTTCGTTATAAGTGCTTCAGCTCTTTCTTTTAAACCGTAACGCTCTAAAATTCCGATTACAGGTAAAGTTAATATAATTGGCATAGACATATATCTATTTTCTATGAAAAATTTACCGAACATGCTGATCACATCATAAAAACTTAATCCTGAAACCATACCAGTAACAATACCTGCAACCATAACTACTAAAAGTGTGTTTAATCTAAATAAAAAGCCCACTGCCACTAATAATATTCCGATTAATTTCACCAATTCCAACACTTCCCCTCATTTTTTATTTCGGTGCACATATAGAAACACCATTATGTTCGAATGTTCTGTATATTCTTTCTGCAAATTGCACTGCTTTTTCCCCATCACCGTGTAAACAAATCGTTTGCGCCTGAACTGCTACTTTCTCTCCATTGATCGAATTTACATGGCCTTCTTTCACCATTTGAAGTACTTGCTTTATCGCTTCGTCTTCATCTTTTATAAGCGCATTTTCTTCTGTACGGCTCGTTAATGTACCATCTTGCTTATATGTACGATCCGCAAAAGCCTCTTGTACGAGAGTTACTTTGTATTTTTCTGCAGCCTGTATAAATGCCACGCTATTTGCTAATCCATAAAGTAATAGACTTGGATTTATACGATAAATTGCCTTTGCGATTGCATCTGCAATTTCCGAATTAGACGCCGCCATATTATATAAGGCACCGTGCGGCTTTACATGATGCATCTTCCCGCCAGCCACTTTTACAAACCCGTCTAATGCGCCGATTTGATATAAAACATAATCGTATACTTCACTTGCTGAAACATTCATGTTTCTTCTACCGAATCCAATTAAATCAGGAAATCCAGGATGCGCCCCTATTGCTACGTTATGCTCCAAAGCTTTTTCAACAGTTTGACGCATAACAGACGGATCACCCGCATGAAAACCGCAAGCAACGTTTATAGAGGAAACGAACGGAAGAATTTCACCATCATTCCCCATCTTATAAGCTCCAAAACTTTCTCCTAAATCACAGTTTAAATCGATTGTAGTCACACTGTTTTCCTCCTAATTTTAACTTCGTAAAGCGATAAATCTCTTTAATAGATTGCTATTTACTTCTTGTTCTATGTACAATTGTTCCGCTTCTTCAAGCGTAATTTTCTCAAAAGAAACATAGTCCCCCGGCTTTAGCTGGGCAAGAAGAGGTAAATCTACTGAAATGATATTTCCCATTCTCGGATAGCCACCTGTCGTTTGCCTATCTACCATTAATATAATCGGCTGTCCACCATTAGGAACTTGAATGGTTCCAAATGTAACAGGACTCGATAAAATCTCTTTTTCTTCAATCCTATTTAAAACTTCTCCCTCAACCCTGTAGCCCATACGGTCAGCATAATTAGATACCTTATACTCTTTCGTAAAAAATGCCTTTCTACTTTCTTCGATAAATTGATCGTATTCAAAGTCAGTTATGACACGAAGCTTAGGATGTTTCTTATACTTTGGTAGTACGCTGTTGCTAATTACCCATTTCGTTTTTATTCGCTCATCTTTTTGTAAGTCTTGAATGAAACGATTCGCCATTTCTGAGTACGTACCAATTTGAAAACAATCTCCTTTTTTCAGCATTCTTCCTTCTATACCACCAATCGCAGCACGTATGTACGTACTTTTGCTTCCCATTGTACGCTCAATATGTATACCACCCGCAAAAGTCACATACGCTCTACAACCACTTTTCACTTTTCCAAAACAAAGCATACTACCTTCTTCCGCTAAAATGGGACGCCATAATGGGATACGTTCTCCATTTAACAACGGTTCCATATCAGCCCCACCAATTGCGAGTAAAGTCGTTTTCTTTATTAACAATTTAGGACCTAAAATCGTCATTTCTAATCCTGCTTCATTCTCTTCATTACCGACTAACATATTGATGAGCCTAAGCGCATTTTTATCCATAGCACCCCCAACAGGTACACCAAACTGTTGATAATAAGATCGCCCTAAATCTTGGACTGTTGTAAACATTCCTGCATGCAAAACTTCTACATCCATTCTTTAGCCCCCTCAAGAGATACATACTCTTCCTTCGTTATCGGGATAAATCGTAAATACATACCACTTTGAATATATGTTGGTATTTCTTCTTTCGGATTAAATAGAGTAATAGGTGTTCGGCCGATAATATTCCATCCTCCTGGTGTTTCAAGCGGATATATACCTGTTTGATTTCCGCCAATACCTACTGAACCAGGAGAGATTTGTAACCGTGGTGTTTCTTTTCTAGGTGTTTCTAATTCTTTTGATAGTCCTCCTAAATACGGGAACCCTGGTGTAAAACCTAACATATATACAAAATATGTAGTTTCACTATGTATTCGAATCACATCTTCTACTTGTAAACCTTTATAATGTGCAACCTCTTCTAAATCAGGTCCATATTCTCCCCCGTAGCACACTGGTATAGAAATATGTTTCACATCCTGTTTTACTTCTTCTTTATAAGAATCACACAGCTCCTTTATATACTGGCGAACGTAATCATATGATCTTTCACTTCTCTCATTTCTCTTCCATACTTCGTATACATTGTAGTAAACAGCTAATGAAGTAAACGACGGAACACACTCAATCATTCCTGCAAACGGATGTTGTTGCAGTGCTTGAAATAACCGCTGTACTTTCTCATATATACCCATCTTAATTTCTTCACCAAATGTAACAATAATTGCTTGATCCCCTAACGCAGAAAATTTCATCCTACTCCCTCTTTCTATGCCAAAAAGCCGAGTTCTTTCGAAATGCGATGCGCTGTTTCTTTCACCTTCGCAATAAAATATGAAATGTTACTTTCGCTGTACTCAATTGCTAATCCTGAAATACTAATGCCTGCTACAACCGTTCCATCGCTCGCGAAAATGGGTGCTGCTATCGCGGCTGTATGATTTTCTAACTCAGAATAACTAATTGTGTAGCCTTCCTTTTTTGCCATTTGCAACACTTCTAACAATTGTTCCTTATCCACGATTGTTCCATCTGCAAACTGTTTTAAATCCACTTCCTCTATGTATCTCCGTTTCTCTTCCTCAGAGAAATACGATAGTAAAATTCTTGGACATGCACCAGCATAAAGCGGTGCTCTTCTTCCAACCGCCGTATACACGCGTACCGGCTGAACACCCTCCATCTTTTCAACGTAAATTGCGTCATTACCATCTTGAATTATTAAATTAACTGCCTGTCCTAAACTATCTCTAAGTTCTTTCATATAAGGAATTGCTATATTTCTTACTGATAATCGTTGTGAAACAAGTTGACCGAACCGTAAAAATACAACCCCTAAACGATATTTCCCCTTTTCGTTTTTTTGTAAAAACGCCATCTCTTCTAACGAGCCAATTAAACGATAAACAGATGTTTTCGGCATATTTGTAAGCCGAACCACCTCAGTTAAACTTAGCTCTTCATGCTCATAAAACAACTCTAAAATATCCATTGTCTTAACTGCCGTTTTATTTATACTCATTCTATCTCCCTTTCGTTCCAAATTACGGAACTTAAATTCCATTTTTCGAAACAAACATATAATTTAAAATTATAAAATATTCTTTCAATTCAATCAATAGATTTTAAGCAAATAAAAAAGCATGGAAGAATATCTCTCCCATACTTCACCACACTTTATAACGCTCTTACTTGTTTCAACGGCCAGAAAACAGCTTGTCCTTTTCCGACAATTTCATCTTCTGAAATAAAGCCGAACATGCGACCATCCTTAGAAACTTCACGATTATCCCCTAAAACAAATACTTGGCCTTCTGGCACTTTCGTTTTCCCTGTGATTTGTTCTAACGTAAAGTCTGGAGTTAATACACGGCCTACTGCTTTTTCTTTAAACTGTTTTAAATATGGTTCTTCCATCGCTTTTCCGTTTACATATAAAACATCATTTTTATACTCAACTGTATCGCCTGGCAAACCAATTACTCGTTTTACTAAATCGTATCCTTCTTTTCCGTGGAAGACGATAATATCAAAGCGATCTAATCCACTTATACTATAACCAATCTTATTCACGAGAACTCGTTCGTTATTTTCTAAAGTGGGCATCATCGATTCACCTTGTACTAAAGAAGGTGTAAATAAAACACCGCGAATAATAGCAATTAATACAAGGGTAAACCCTATCGTTTTAGCCCATGAGAATAATTCTTTCTTCGTATTTTCCTTCATCGTTTCTCCTCTTTCTTAAGCACTTATTTTATTATTTCAACTAATTCTTTTACTAAATTAGGATCTATTTCAGAAAAACATGATTTTCCTTCTCTTACCGCTGTACCGACATGCGCCTGCGTGATTCCAGTTTCATCTAGCAATCGCTTTATATTTTCTTTCGTCACGCCAGCTCCAGCTACAAGCTGAATTTGACCATCGCTTACCTTTTGCATTTCTGTAAGCACCGGAATATTCTCTACTATATTTCCTTGTCCACCTGAAGTTAAAACGTGAGTCACTTTATGAAACTTCTTTAAAGTTCTCATCGCTTCTACTGGATTTTCTATATCATCTATCGCACGGTGGTACGTTACATTTATTTCATCTACAACAGATAGTAAGTCCGCTAATTTCTCTTCATCCACTTCATTTCGTTCATTTAATACGCCTAATACTACACCAGCTGCTCCTAACTTCTGTGCAACTATAATATCTTCTTTCATCATTTCAATTTCTTCTTCCGTATATGTAAAAGACTTCGCATGCGGACGAATCATAACATGAATTGGTATACTTACCGCTTCTACCGCTTTTTTTATAAAAGCATAACTCGGTGTTAAACCACCTTCTGTATAAGATGAAATTAATTCAATCCGCTTCCCGCCAGCGCTTTCAATTCGTTTTACATCTTCTAAACATGTTGCAATAACCTCTAGCATGAGATGACCTCTTTTCGTGCTTTTTTCTTATTATAACATTAGTAAAAATAAGAAGCCTAGCTTTCTCCTTTAAAACTTAAAAAAGAAGAATGAAAAGAAAGATTTTTTT
Source organism: Bacillus sp. 2D03 (assembly GCF_003946765.1). Lineage (NCBI taxonomy): Bacteria > Bacillati > Bacillota > Bacilli > Caryophanales > Bacillaceae > Bacillus > Bacillus sp. 2D03. The sequence goes on from NZ_RPSJ01000002.1 coordinate 572,319, forward strand.
ATTGGCAACAATTATTGGTAACATCCTATTATTCATGTACACTCCTACCATAATGAAAAAACCCGTCATTTTGACGGACTTTTCTAATTTCAAGCTTTTCTTTCCTCAGTTTTCATATCAATGCCTAATTGATCTTCCAATAACTTTACACCTTTCTTTGTAAGATGGACAGCTCGGTTCTTATCCATTTTCGTAATCCATCCCTGTTCAAAAAGCAGTTTTGCAATTGCAGACCCTAACCAACCAGAAATATGATAACGCCGTTCACTCCAATCAAGGCAAGGTTTTGCAAATACCCTCCTTTTTGTATCTGCCTCATCAACATTTATTCCAAAATTCAGAAACCACCGCTTACCTTGTTCTGTTACAATGTATTCTCCATCCTCTAAAATTATAAATTGCCTATCTAGTAATTTTTCAGTTATCTCTACACCGAGTTTGCCTGCAAGATGATCATAACAAGTTCGAGCATAACGAATTTGTTTTAGTTGACTTGATTGTTTTAAAGAGCGAACTTGAACTGTTGGTGCGATTGTCCCTAACTTTTCAAGCACTTCTGCAACTTCTTGATTAGCAAGTCGATAGTAACGATGTCTACCATGTTGTTCAACTGTAAGTAAATTCCCTTCTACTAATTTAGAAAGATGAGAACTAATTGTTGGATGTGACACTTTTGCCATATAAGCCAATTCACTAGCGGGTAGTGCCTGATTATTCATTAGACAATCTAATATGATTGCTCTTGTAGGTTCAGCAATTAGTTTAGCTATATATGAGATATTCGGATATACATTCATATTTCGATGATACCCTAACTATTAAATTGATACAATTATTTTAAGTTTAATAGTAAAGGAGAATTTATTATGAATGCAATTGATCTTAGTATATTAAATTTGAAAGAAACGAGAAGGCGCTCAGAAAAGTTATGGAATTCTCTTCCTAATAATTTTCTTAATTGGAAGCCTGATCCTGAGGCTATGTCCTTTGGTGAGATGATTCGTCATGTGTGGAGTTCAACTTTTTACTACCATATGATTATAAAAAACAACGGTTCAATAAACGACATATGTATCCCGTATGATGACGAGCCGATTACTTGTGTAAAAAAAGAAATTGAATTGGCACAATCATACTTTACTGACTTCATAGAATATGTTCAATCAATAAGCATAGCCGAGCTAGATTCAAGACTTATTGATAGAAGCGATGTTGGCTATCAACGATATTTAGGCGATATGCTATTACGAATTGCCTATCATGATGCGGTCCATGCAGGTCAATTTTTACAATATTTACGAATGGTTAACTTAGAAAGACCATTAATTTGGGATTAAATACGAAAAATGTTTATACAACCTCCAAACTGGCATTACAATAAGAATTTTTCAACAAGAAACAATCAAAAAACCATGATAATCATTTATATTAAAAACCTACATCTCAACTAAGTACTTCATACACATAAAAAGCACGGGTTTGATTACTAATCAAACCCGTGCTTTCAAAATAACTATAGTATCCATAAACAATAAAATGTAAGCTTTAAAAACTACGACCGAAACGCCGCATCCGCCAACATAGACAATGTTGCATCATCCATCGGTGGATTATGCAGTCCTGCTCTGACGTTTAAATAGTAACGATGGAGCGGATTTTTTTCTGATAAACTTTTTGCCCCTACGATGCGCATCGATTTATCCACTATAGATATCGCCGCATTTGTTACAGCATATTTCACAGCTGCTAATTCTGCTTGCAGTGATAGTTTATCTTCTGCCTCATCGTACTTTTTCGCAATTTGATATAAAAAGACACGAGCTTGCATAAGCTCGAGTTCTAATTCTCCAACTAATCTTCTAACATTCGGCAATAAACTAATAGAATGGTTTAAACTGTTTGGCTTGTATGATTCCGCAAATTGAACTGCATAATTTCTTGCTGATTGTGCAATTCCTAAATAACATGCTGGTATATGTAGCAACCAGCCAACACCCTTTTGTTTTACTTTCCCACCTTTTATATCTGTAAAAAAGCGACTTTCTATCTCTACATTTTGTAAGACAAGGTCGTGGCTAGCAGTCCCTCGCATTGCAACGCTATCCCACGTTTCTTCAATAGATACACCGAGTGTATTTCTTGGAATAACAAACTCACCAACTTCTTCTTGGCCTTCCATACTTGCTGAAATAATAAAATAATCAAGTACTGGCGCCATCGTTGTAAAAGTCTTCCTTCCATTTATAACCCACTTCTCGCCTTGTTGAACCGCTATTGTTTCTGGTTTGCCGCCACGCGTCGGACTCCCTGTTTTCGGTTCTGTTGCTGCCCTGTTAAAGAGCGCACCATTACGTACTTCTTCGCAAAACCATTTGAACATCTCATCATTCCAAGAGCGATTTTCCGCTAGCTCTTTCACAATGCCAAGATGCCAGCCAATCGATAATGCAGTAGCTCCGCAGCCTTCCGCGATTTTCTCTTGAAATAAAACAAAGTCATATAAAGAAATCGCACTACCACCAAATTCCTTCGGTAACGTTAATTTCGTATATCCGATATCTTTCAAATCATTTATATTTTCATACGGAAATGATCCTAATTCACTTAGCTGATGCTCCCTTTCCATGAACTTCGGAATCAATTTATTTATTTGTGCAATAATGAAAGATTGTTCTTCTGTTTCAACAAATGAGAGTGCCATACTATAATCTCCTTTATGTTCGATTCATCAACCGCTCACTTTTTCATTATGATTATATGAAGCTACCTCTCTATTGTTTCACTATTCCGATAAAAATACAATGTTTTTGACTAATAAGAAAAGTTCCTATTTAAGGATAGGTTCTTTTCTTATGTTAATCTCCCTTCAATGCCTTTAATGGCAAAGAGGTTACATATCCAATATACGAGAATAATTCTTTAAAGAAGAATGGAATTTCTGTGTCTAACGTTTTATATGCTGATGTCGGCGTTGGTGAAGCATACGCTTCAATATTAATATGTTTTGCAATTCTCATTGCGCGTTTCATATGAAGTGGATCACTTACAATCGTGTATGTGCGTATTCCGTTCTCTATTCCAACTTGCTTCGCATTTTTTAAATTTTCTTCAGTGAAAAGGGATTTAGTTTCAATTAAAATATCTTCCTCTTTTACACCTTGTTTCATTGCATATACTCTTGCAGTACGTGCTTCCTCAAGTTCTGCTTCGAACTTTGTACCACCTGTAAAAATAATCTTTTTAATATTTCCGTTCTTATATAAAGAAATCGCATGATTAATTCTTTCTTTAAATACAGGAGATGGTTTTCCGTTCCACGAAGCTGCTCCTAGTACGATACCAGCATCCGTTTTCACGTCATCATTTGCTTTAAAACGATAACTCCAAATATCGTAAGCTGCATAACTTACATATAAAATAGCAGAACAAATCATTAGTAAAAATACTTGAAAGATTCGTCTTTTCTTACTCTTCTTATTTTCTTTCATTTGTAATTGCCTCCGTACATCATCCATACTTCTATAAAAAACATTTATATCAAATCGTTTTGTTTGAGTTTATTTAAAAGAAGGAACTTTACTTGTTATTTATGTATAAAAGGGTTTTCATTTAAAATTGAGGATTATCAATTCATTTTCATTTGCGGTTTTCATTACATTTTTTAAATTCATAAGTTTATTACCATACAACTACATTGTAACGAATTTTTTCTCAGAAGGGAACGATGAAACAAAAGGAATTAAAATAAAGTAGCATTTTGTAAGAAAAAAGGTATATTTTTCATATGTCACGAACAATATACCTTTCAAAACACGAATTATAACTTTTCTTTATATAACTCTAATTTTTCTAACAATTGTTCTTTTACGCCTGGCCATTCACTCGAGATAATACTGTACACCACCGCATCTCTCACATAACCATTCGGTAATTTTCTTTCATTTCGAAGCACACCCTCTTTTACTGCTCCTAACCTTTCAATTGCTCGTTGTGCTTTTTCATTTCTTGCATCCGTCTTAATTTGCACTCTCAGCATATGCAGTTTTTCAAAAGCATACTGGAGAAGCATATACTTACACTCTGAATTTATACTCGTACGTTGCACACTCGGATGATACCACGTTTGCCCTAACTCAACTGTCTTATCTTCTACTGAAATATTATATAAACGTGTACTTCCTACAATCTTATTCGACTGTTGATCTACGGTTACGAAAGGTATTTGAGTACCTCTTCCGTAACCTTTTATCGCTTTTTGAACGTATTGTTGCATATCTTGCACACTATCCATTTTAGAGATTAAATACGCCCAAATAGCCCGATTTCCTTCTACAATCGAAAACAAAGTTTCGACATCAGTATTATCCATTAACCGCAACTTTGCTCTTTCGTGAATAATTTCCATTTTTAAGCCCCCTTTGTTGTTACTATATCATAAGAATCAAAAACGTATTATAAGAATAAAAAAATATAACGAAAAGAATTCTTTTCAAATATATTCTTCTCGTATAAGGTAGGAAGACCCATCAGTAACCCTTAAAAAAATAATTTTTTGATAATTTCCAATAAATTCTATATAATGATAAACGGGAGGGGATAAAAAATGCTAGATCAAATTACTTGGGGAACGCCAGGCAGCTTATTATGCTTAGGGTTCTTTTTTGCGGGACTAGGAATCTTCTTAAGAAGCGTTACGTCGTATACGAAAAATAAATAAGAATATCCCGCTTTTAAACAAAAGAAGCCCTCTTTTTACAAACGGCTTCTTTTTTATAACTTTACCTTATTAAAACTTTAAAGCAATAAATAAGCAATCGGCGTAATAATAAGTAACGTTAAAATCGTTCTCTGCACATATAAAATAATAAGTTCAGACACTTTTAACGGAATATCTGTTGATAATATACAAGGAATGGAAGCGGAGAAAAACAAAATAGATGATACGGAAACAACTGCAATGACAAACTTTGTCACAATTGGTGCACTTACTACTAATAATGACGGTAAAAACATTTCTGCAATACCAACTGATGCGGCTTTAGCAGCTAATTCTGCTTCCGGTAATTGTAATAGCCATGTAAATGGATAGAAAATATAACTAATCCAATCAAATATTGGCGTGAACTTCGCTAAGACGATACCAATTAATCCTACTGACATAATAGATGGTAAAATTCCCATCGTCATAATAAATCCATCTTTTAAATTCACTGCAATATTTTTCATAATGCTCGGTGCAGATTTTGATACTTCTAACGCATCTTCCCAAGCACGTTCTAACATTTTCTCTTTATAAACAGGCTCTGGGAACCCTTCTTCTGTTACATATGTATCTGGTTTTCTACTAAGGGGTGGGATTCTTACGGTGATAGCAGTCACGATGAATGTTACAACAAGTGTAGTCCAAAAATAAACATTCCATAAATGCATAATATCTAATGTTTTTGCGATGATGATCATAAATGTAGCGGATACTGTAGAAAATCCTGTAGCGATAATCGCCGCTTCTTTTGTCGTATACTTTCCTTCTTTATACACGCGATTCGTAATAAGGAGAGCAAGCGAATAACTTCCAACGAAGGACGCAACTGCGTCGATTGCCGATCTCCCCGGCGTATTCCATAATGGCCTCATAATCGGCCGACAAAATGTACCGATAAATTCAAGCAATCCATATCCGACTAATAACGCTAAAAACGCCGAGCCAATTGGAACGAGCAAACTTACTGATATGACTAGCTTCTCATACAAAAACGGTCCAACATCTGGCGCAAAGAACCAAGCTGGTCCTACTTTTAAACAATATAATATGCCAAATACAACGCCAACTACTTTTAAAATAGAAAAACAAATGTCTACGATAGATGCATTCCATTTCTTCGTATAAAATGGATAAATCGCACCAATCGCCATAACGAACAATGCATAATAAGGTACTACGCCTGGAACCGAAGCCCTAATCCACGATACGATATGATCAATCATAATAGACGATGCACCGTTTATCGTAACAGGAACGAAAAACATAAACACTCCAACGAGACTAGCAAGTATAAACCGAAGAATAATCCCCTTCTCTCGCCCTGTCTTAATTACATTACTCTTTAATTCAATTTCACTCAAAATTCGACACCTCCTATTATCTAAATATTCTGTATAATTATGTTATATTCCTTCTTTCCATTTCTACTATTTAATCATATGAAAAAGCCTATTTTAAAATAGGCTTTTCTATTACCTCTCATAATCATCCACAATCACTTGAATGATACGATACGATTCTTCTGCTACTTTTTCATTACTATCCCTATTCGTATCATATGTAATTAACGCCTTCCAAAGTGCCCATCCTCTTGCTCTATTCCATGTTTCTTCATTCATACGTAACACTTCTTTAAATACGTTTCTGCTATTCTTATCAAAAAAAGTCCATGCCATCGCTGCATCACAAGCCGGATCCCCTACTCCTAAAATACCAAAATCAATTACGGCACAAAGCTTTCCCTCTTTAACGAGTAAATTCCCCGGTGCTACATCTCCATGAACCCAAACTGGCTTACGGTCCCATGTTGAACTAAGTGCTACATTCCAAAGGTGCTTTAATAATGCCTCGTCAAAAACATCCTTATTATTTTCAATAGCAACTCTCGCCTCTTCATCATATACAGATATAAGTCCGCCTCGGTAAAAATTATGTGTTCCAGCTAAAGGTCCGTTACTCGCATTGATAGATTGCAATTCTACTAAAAAAGATCCTAAGTCCGCCGCAAATTCATTTAAATCCCGAACGTTTTGTTTCGTAACTGTTTCTCCCTCTATCCACTTATTAATAGACCAAGGCAATGGATACGCTTCAGACGGATTTCCTTTCGCAAGTGGGGTAGAAATCGGTAAAGAAAGCCCCTTACTTAATATAGGAAGCCAACTATTTTCTTTCTCTACTTGCGGTGCATATGCCGCATCACTTGGCAATCTTACACTCATCTCATACCCTAAGTGAAACGTCCTATTATCATGCCCACTAAACTTTACAGGTTTCACTTCTAAATGGGCCCATTCGGGAAACTGTTCCTGTATTAACTTTTCAACTAAACTTACGTTAATTGGATGCATTCACATTCTCCTTTTCTTTTGAAACTTACTAAGCCCATCCGTACTTCCAACATATTCAAAACCATTTTTCTTATAAAAATCATTTAACGTACGATTATGCCCCACGCAATCTAACTTCAAATACTCTTTGTCATGTTGCACATTCTCTTCTATCCACTGTAAAATCCATTCTCCAATTCCGTTCCCCTTATACTTCCGTTTCACCGCAAATCTATGAATATATAATGAATTAGAAACTTCCTCTTTACCAAAAATATGTTCATCCCATTCATTTTGTTTAGGAGAAACTGTAATCGTACCAACTATTTCATCTTCTTTCATAACAATATACGTATATTTCTCTCTTATACATTTTAGTATTTCAGCCGTAGCTTCCTCTCCTAAAAGATACTGCCACTGATCCACTTCTTTATATTGTAGCCATTGTGCTACTTCTTTTAATAGAGTAATAATGCTATCGCTTTCCTCTTCAGTAGCAGTTCGAATTGTATATTCTTTAACTGTATTTCTCTCCATATCGCTGTTCCCCTTTCCTATCGCTATCATACTGATAAACGCGTTCTACCGTCATTTTCGTCGGTAACGTATTCAACATAATAACCTTGATTCCTTGCGTTTTCATACATCAATTCAATCTGTTTTTGATCTTTAGCGTAAATTGTGACGTATGTACAATCCGCAACTAGTAAAACTAATTCACACTTACTCTCTTTAAATTCTTCATATGTTTCAATATCTACTACTTCCTCTCCTTTTGAATACGCTTTTAAATCTGCAAAAATAACATAATATATATTGTCTTTAAATAATATTTTCAAATCTGATCCTTCCACTATACTTGGTTCTTCTGGAAATAATGCCTCATCCAATCCACCACGTGCTATTAAGTATGACTCCTCACTCCCTACCCACCAATCATATGAAGAAATATCAATTGGCTTTAACACTTTCCAAAGTAAATTATCATATTCATTTGGAATATCTACTGTAATTCCTCTTTTCATTTATTTGCTCCTAGCTTATTTATTTTCGTTTTCATTTCATACATTATATACCAAATTCAATTACCATATTTTGTCGATATCTATGTAACTTGTATTTCACCGCGAAAAAAAACCGTCCCACTACTTATGAAACGGTTTCTTTATGCTTATTAAGTTTTTCATGCAATTGTTGCACTGCGCTTTAAAATAAATTCTAATATATTCATCACATCAGCCATTTATTCTTAATGCTCACTTCGTCTTCACAAAATAATATAAAAACCACACCGCATGATTTTGTTCATCGGCAGCTATTCTGCGCAATAACTCTTTCATATGTGCATCCGATGCTTCATCTGAAATTTCCAAGTAAAAATCTACTGTCTTCTGTTCATCTTGTATTGCGAATTCTAATCCTTGTAAGTACGTATTTGGACATTCTTCTGTAATTTGTGGTTTAGGCTGCTGACCAGTTAAATTTGTATAGATCTGTACAAAATGATGGAAATGCTTTATTTCATCGTTACGAATTTCAAGAATTTGATTTCGTTCCGCCGCATTTGGAGCCATGTTGGCTAATTTCGCATAGCAACTTATTGCACTAAACTCTCCATTAATTGCTTTCTCAATATCACGAATCAACTTATCATTTTGCCTATACCAATCATAATCATTCGAATTATACATCGTATCCCCTCCATTATTTCACATAACATTTTATGCAATTTGAAATAGCAGGAGCATGTATATAAAAGGAAAACGCAAATCCGAACTCTTCAATTAAAAAACCTATCTATCACTACTTTATTTTCCTATAGAGTAATAATGAATTCAAAAAAAACCGGTTCACTAATAGTGAACCGGTTTTATCTTTTACACATTTCATTTATACACAACTTTAAAATAGGAATAAACAGTTAATACATAATACCCAAAGTAAATTATGCAATATGCACCACTACTAATTAAAATTGGAATAATGATGTTATTTATAGGTATATTGTTAATTATCGGTATCGCAAATAAGCTATGAACAAGTCCGACTATTAGAGGTGAAATAAAACTAAAGCTAACTTGTTTCGAAATTGACTTTCTTACCTCTTTTTTCGTAACACCTATTTTCCGAAGAGTTTCATAATATCTCTGATTAGCATACGCTTCAGATAATTGTTTATAATATATAATTGAACCTGTCGCCAAAACAAATATTCCCCCTAAAAAACTTCCAATAAATAACGCAACTCCATACAGTTGCATAAAATCTCCATTTGTTTCAGATTGCCCTACATAATACCCTGCTGCGACTGTACTAATTGCCGTTAAAGCTGTAGCGCTTAATATAGCAATTGTTGCAAGTAACTTAGCGTTCCCTTTTACTCGGTATAGTAATTGCGAAATGTTTATTATATTTATACCGCTATAAAATATTTCTCTTTTACTTCTAATTTTCTTTAAAACAATAACTGTATAAGAAGTGAATAGAAAATATGTCCCAAAAACAACTAAAAGCAAAATAAAAACTGGAATCATTATAGGATTTATAATAGGGTTCATAGGATCAATGGGATTCCGCACAATATTTACTACTTCACGGAAGAAGCCTGCTAATATATATCCTAATCCCATTAAAATAAGACCTATATACGCCCTAAGTACAGAACCTTTTGGCATCCGTTCTCCTTGATGATTAGCTTGAAACATTTCAATCAATGGAAATTTATAAATAATGCGAGAGTTTTTCCATGCTGTATATAATAAAATAGATAAAAAGACGATGAACGTGTCTATTATTGCTTTTATAGATAACTCAAAATGAATAGGTACATTTAATTTCATTAAACTCATTAGCAGCTCTAAAAATAACTTAAAACTCATACTGCCAATCAGTATGCCAACTACTAAAGCAAAGCCTCCCATTATCATAGTCTCACAAAATAACATCGTACCAATTTGTTTTTTAGTTATTCCTAGTAAAGAATATAATCCTACCTCTTTTTTACGTTTCCTTATAAAAAAATTAGTAGAATAAATAATAAATATGGCTATAAAAATAATGAGAATCACTTTTGAAGATTGAAGAACACTATTAATCATCACATTATTAACCATTTCTTTTTTTATTTGAGTACTATATCGAAGTGATGCAAATATAAAATAGATAAGCATACTTGAAGCTAACGATACAAAATAAAGTATATACTCTTTAAAATTACGCCGTATGTTACGTTGAACTATATCAAATAAATTCATTTATCTGAACCTCCAGGAAATAATTGATGTAAAATATGACAAAGGGCACAGCTAGATAAGGTCACCAGCCAGCCCTCCAGAAATAGAAGACATTACATCAATGACTTTTTGAAAACACCTTACTAAAAAATTACCTTTTCACTTATTCATATCGCAAACACTCAATCGGATCTAATTTAGCCGCTTTATTAGCCGGCAGTATGCCAAAGACAATACCAATTGACATCGATATTCCAACTGAGAGTAATCCAAGACTTACAGAAATAACTAGTGGCCATTCACCTATTGATGAAGCGATCCAAGCAAAAAACATACCTAATCCAAAACCAATCGCCCCGCCTAATGACGTTAAAATACATGCTTCGATGAGAAATTGTGTTAATATTTTTCCTCTCGTTGCACCGAGCGCTTTTCGAATACCTATTTCACGTGTACGCTCTGTAACGGATACTAACATAATATTCATCACACCAATACCACCTACAAGTAAGGAAATCCCAGCAATACTAGCAAATACTATTTTCATCGTTCGTGTTGACTCTTCTATTTTTTGACCATATGCTTTCGTATCCTCCACTGTAAAAGAATGCTCAAATTCTGGGGATTTCAATTCATTCAATACAGATATAGCTTGTTTTTCTACAGCCTCTCGCTCACTTGGAGAAGATAACTTAATTTTCACTGTATCGTATTCCTCAATCCCTGCAATTAAAGATGCATTGTCGATAGATGTATATCCTTCATACAATTTAAATTGACGTTGAAAACCGTCTTCATATTTGTACACCCCGACAACTTTATATGGTTTTCCTTTTATATCTATATACAAATAATCTTTCCAAGTATCAAATAGTGTTTTAAATAAATCTTCAGCTACAATTACAACAGGAATTGGCTTTTTCAGTTCATCCGTTGTTAACTCTCGCCCATGCACCATCTTCATTTTAAAGTCCTGCATAAAGTTTCCTGTTCCCCCATTTAAACTAAAGGAAACATTTTTTGATCCCGTATATACTTTTACGTCCCTATGCACATTGGGATACACATCTTTTACACCTCGTATCACTTGCAATTGCTTTACCATATGTGGTGTAATTTTTGCTTTTTCTGTCGGAAAATCCGGGTTGAAGTATTCTATTTTAAGTTCATCTATATGCTGATTCTCTGCAAGTTCCTTTTGCATCTTTGCAGTCTGTCCATCTCCCATTGAAATAATTGTAATAATTGCACTTATTCCAATAATAATACCTAGCATTGTTAATATAGATCGCATTTTATGCGCAAAAATAGAAGATATGGCCATGCGTATATTTTCATTCGTATTCAAATTTATTCTCTCCAATCTTGTACGATATTGCCGTCACGAATTACAATTTGACGTGCTGCTGCTTCTCCGATTTCACGATCGTGAGTAATCATAATAATCGTTGAACCTTGTTTATTTAATTCGTAAAAGAGCTCCATAATTTGTTCACTCGTTTTCGTATCAAGTGCACCAGTTGGTTCATCGGCTAAAATAAATTTCGGATTATTTACAATTGCACGCGCTACAGCAACACGCTGTTTTTGACCACCTGATAACTCACTTGGAAGATGAGTAGCACGTTCAGCTAACCCAACTTTCGTTAAAGCAGCTAACGAAAGCTCGCGTCTTTCTTTTTTATCAACTCCTGCATAAATAAGAGGTAATTCTACATTTTGAAGGGCTGTAAGCCTTGGTAGTAACATGAAATTTTGGAATACAAAGCCGATTTCTTTATTACGTACGTGTGCAAGTTCTGTTTCAGACATAGTTGAAATGTTTTGACCAGCTAGCTCATACGTACCTGCAGTTGGTTTATCTAAACAACCGATAATGTTCATTAAGGTTGACTTACCAGAACCTGATGGTCCCATAATGGAAGTGAATTCCCCCTGATTCAGTATTACATCGATTCCATGTAATATTTGGACGGACTCTGTACCGTTTTGAAAAGATTTCGTGATGTCTTTTAAATGAATCATTTTGTGTTAACCTCCATACCATCTTTTACATTTTTCATAGGTTCAGAGATAATTTGTACACCTTTTTTCACTCCAGAAACTTTTGCTTCATGATCCGTTTCAAATTCAACCGTAACTACTTGTTCTTTCGCTTTTCCATCTTTGACAACGAATACAACATCTTTGTCACCTTTTTTCACCATACTGCTTTTCGGAACGATTGTACCTGTTGCTTCGCCTGTTTTATTTGTCACGTTTACGTGGAAACCGTTTTGTAATCCTTCACTCTCGTTTAATGTAACAGTGAATGGATAGCTAGAAACTCTTTTGTTTTCATCCATATTCTTTACTGGTGTAGATCCGATTTCTGTAACTTTTCCTGACCACGTCTTACCAGATACAGTTTTTGATGAAACTATTACTTCTTGTCCAACTTTCACACTCGCAAGCTCATATTCAGACAGTTGACCTTTTACTTTAAATGGACCAGCGTGACGAAGCGTAATCCCACTCATTCCAGCATCATTATTTTTGACGATGTCATCAATTACACCATCAGCCGGGCTCGTTACTGAAAGTGTGTTTACTTTCTCTTTTGCTGCTTTAATCATTTCATCAGCTTTTTCTACTTCAAACCTTTTCATTTCAATTTGTGATTCTAATTGTTGTACTTCGATTTCTGATGCTTTTAACGTTCCCTCAGGAAGACCAGCGTTTTTATCTTTTTTTAATTTCTGCTTCGCTGCATCCATTTGTTTCTGATGCAATGTTACTTCTTTTTGCGCAATTTTCTTTTGCATTTCCGCTTCTGTTACACCTTGTTTAGTAATTGGGTCATTATATTTAAAAAGAAGTTGCCCTTTTTTTATTTCATCACCTTTTTTAACAGCTATTTCATACGTACCTTTTGTTGGATCGAATGAAATTGTTTCTATACCATTTGGGATAACCTCTCCGCCTAATTTTTGCTCCTCCTCTATTTGTTTTTCTGTCACTTCATATGTTTTATAAGTTTCAACTGGTTCAGATTCTCCTGCAAATGTCATATACGACCCTACTCCTAAACCAATTGTGACCATACCAACGATGACTAGTTTTTTTGCTTTCTTCATATCATAATATCCTCACTTTTTCATGTGTTTTACTTTTAGAAACTGTACGTCCTTTTCTTTAATAATTTTTGAACGTTTTTGAAAATGATATATAAAGCCTCGTACATACTATGTACAATATAAAAAGCCCCACTTTTTCATTACCAGTTCCTCCTTGACCTAACATACGTATAGGATAGAAAAAACTAATTAAATAAAAAGTGGGGTAAACATTAAATTTTTATTAAATTCTTGAACTCTCTTCTTTTGGCAATCTTACTTCAAATATTGTTCTAATTACATTACTTTCTGCTGAAATCGTTCCATTATGCTGTTCAACAATATTTTTTGCAATAAATAACCCAAGGCCTGTACCACCTTGTTGCCCTGTTCTTGCTTTATCACCTGTATAAAGCATGTCAAAAAGATAGGGCAAATCTTCTTCTGGAATGCTATCTCCGTAATTAATAATTTGTATGATAACCTCTCCATTTTCAATATATCCATTCATATCAATAAATTGGCCAGTATCTCCGTATCTAACCGCATTTGTTACAAGATTTTCAAATACTCGAGCTAACAAATTCCCGTCACCATAAATATATAAATGAGGATTAACATTCAACCTAGCTTCTAAATGATGTTTCTCCAATAATGGATATAATTCCTCATCTAATTGTATAAGCAATTCACTTATATTAATTGTTTTTTTATCTAACTTTAGCACGCCATAGTTCATTCGCGTAATTTCAAATAACTCATCAATTAAACTTTCAAGTCGCTGCGATTTCGCAAATGCAATCATAGAAAAATGTTTAATTTGCTCCTTCGATAAACTCTCATCTTTAAGAATTAAATCTAAATAACCTAAAACAGACGTTAAAGGCGTTCTTAAGTCATGAGCTAAATTAACAACGAGCTGATCTTTACTACTTTCTGCAAAGTCACCTCTCTCAACAGCCTCTTTTAGTTTTTCACTCGCTATATTTATTTCACGCGCAATCTCGCCAAATTCATCATTTGAAGTAATATGAACTCTCTTTGTAAAATCACCGTTAGCAAGATGGTGAATACCGTTAGAAATTTCATTAAAATATTTTAAGTATGGTTTTGTTAAAAAGAAAAAGAATACAACAGATAGTGGGATAAAACACATTAAAAAGAATTTAATATCTACAATTGGTCTAAATTGAGCTAAATAATCTTCGTAACGTACCATCGTTCTATAATAAAGCTGTAATACTTTATAAATTATATATGTTCCACCAGCTGCTAATACCATGCTTAGCGCAAACAAGGCAATCATTTTAAAACGAAAACTTCTCATCATGTTAGCCATTGAACGTATAACCTACCCCCCATACCGTTTTTATTAACTTATCCTTTCTTGTATCCTCCCCAATTTTTTTTCGTAAAGTACGAATATGTACCGCAACCGTACTTCCACCATCGTAATAATCACCCGTCCACACTTGCTGAAAAATGTGTTCCACACTGTACACTTTCTTCGGATGACTCGCTAATAAATATAAAATATCAAACTCTTTTGGAGTTAATTCAATTTGTTCGCCATATACATTTACCTTTCGTTGATCAAGATTAATAGCCACTCCGCTTGTTTCTAAAACGGATTTCTTCTCCTCTACTTTCGGTTGATTTAACGTAAGAAATCTGCGTAATTGTGCATTTACACGTGCAACTAATTCAATTGGTGAAAAAGGCTTTGTCATATAATCATCCGCACCTAGTACAAGACCTGTCACCTTATCAAAATCAGATGTTTTCGCGCTTAGGAAAATGATTGGCATATTATGTTTGATACGAATTTGTCTTGCTACTTCATAACCATCTATTTTTGGCATCATAATATCTAAAATAACTAAATCAATTGGTTGCGATTGAATGATAAGAACTGCTTCTTCTCCATCAGTAGCTTTCACAACATGATAACCTTCTTTTTCTAAATGTATCCCAATTAACTCCGCAATTTCCACCTCATCATCCGCTATTAATATTGAAATCTGCTTCATTTTACTCTTCCTCTCATTCCTTTTTCATACGTTCAATTTTAAACTAGTCTATTTGTTTATCCCCTCTTCAAAGAGCTTTATTATGAAATCCTTACTTTTTAAAAATAATCTTGAGTACTATATTTCTTTATGCATTTATTTTTGCATGTTTATATTTTGTTAACTTTGCAACACCCTCTACGATTTCACGTTGTGTGGTAGAAAATGCAGAAAAACTAACAAAATTAAAGCATATCAGAGATAATCATTATATAGTACAACAGGTTTTTCAGGAGGATTTCTACATCCCAAGCCTAGCTAAGGGACAGTTAGTTCAACAAACAACTAACTCCCTTTTCATTATATCAATATATTTTGTACACTTACATGTATTTCAACATAAAAAACTGCTCCACTACTAGTGAAACGGTTTTTCCTTTATTAATTTTTATGCATTCACTTCAGTTTTTTGTTCCTTTACTCCACTACGTTTGAAAGCAGTCGCTAAAATAATCATCATACTTACTGCACCAATCCAAACGAGCACAGTAAGAGGTGTACTCCAGCTTAATCCTTTTCCGAAGAAGAATATTTCTCTAAGCCCTTCAATCATAAATCGCATTGGCAACCATGCGTACACCCAGTCTTGATAAAATGGTAACAACATTTCCGGTGCTAACGATAATAACGGTGCCCCGAAGAATAGTAAGAGAGCGAATACACCGATTCCCTTTAGTCCAACTAATGAAAGTACCGCCGATATCATTAAGAAGAAACTAAAGGATGTAATAGATAGAAACAGTGCCGTATCTGTGAAGTTCGAAATATTTACCCCTACCATACCATCCGCGATCCATGTAAGACCGAACCCAATGACAAATATGGCATCTGCTCATATTGGTGTGATTCAGCAATGGCTAAATAACGGGCAAAAAGAAACACCAGAGGAAATTGCTCACTTTTTATCAACAATCGCAGTTCATGGGCCTTTTTATGCAGCTGGCTTAAAGAAATAATTTAGCTATATAATAAAAGAACATCCACTATAATAGCGGATGTTCTTTTATTTCATTACAACACTTCAATATACCCTTCTGTTCCATGTACCCGAATTCGTTGTCCGTCTTTTATTAAATTCGTAGCATTCTCTACTCCAACAACTGCCGGTAATCCATATTCACGTGCAATTACTGCTCCGTGCGTCATAAGTCCGCCAACTTCAGTGACTAACCCTTTTATAGACACAAACAATGGTGTCCAGCCCGGATCAGTAAAAGCTGTAACTAATATGTCGCCCTCTTCTAAATTCGCTTCTTCCATGTTTAAAATAACGCGAGCTCTCCCCTCAATCACTCCTGAAGAAACAGGCAAACCTACAATCGCATCATCTGGGAGGTTTTCTCGTTTATATTTACCTGTAATGATTTCTCCATCAGACGTCATTATACGAGGAGGCATTAGTTTTTCATATAATTTGTAATCATTTTTTTGTTTTTGGATAAGCTCATAATCTAGTTTATTCGTGCGAACTACTTCGTGAAGTTCTTCAAAAGTTAAATAGTATATATCATCAACTTCATGAATGACACCGCTCTGCACAAGTTGCTCAGCTTCTTTCAGTAACGCTTGCTTATATATGAAATAACGATTAATCATACCGTATTTTGGATATTCACGATAGCCGATAAAATTACGGATATTACGAATCATTCGCTTCGTTTCTTCTACTTTTTGTTTTCCACCCGGTAAGTGCTGTAATCGATTTACTAACTCTTCTTCTTTTTTTAAAGCTTCTTGCAGTCCTTCTTCAAATTTCCGCTTACTCGCACCATATTCAAAATCTCTTATATTATTTAAAATCATCGGGATAATTGTAGTTGGCTTTTCACTCCAGCGCGTTTTCGTAATGTCGATTTCTCCGCTACATCTCATTCCGTATTTATTTAGAAAAGTTAGAATGGCATCTCGAGCTTCTTCTCCACCTTTAAACTGAACTATTTCATCCAAAAAGTTCTCATTTTCTACATGTTGTAAATACGTAATAACTTCTGGATATGACCGAATCACATCAGCGACATCCATTAATGCTAAACCCATTTCAGATGTAATATTATTTTGTACCGATTGAGAAAGCGTGTCTGCTGCATTTTTTTCGCCTAGCCATTGCTCCATTTTTTCATTCATCCATGCTGAAGCATTCATTCCTGCCATAATAACAGCGATACTTTGCGGGTTAAATAATACTTTTTTTAATTGCTGGATGTCTTCCAAAATAAAATTAAGTACATCCACCCCTGATTTCATTTGCATGTTTCGTTTTAACTCTTTGATTGATGCTTCACTATTCTGTATTAAATTCGTAACGATTGCCGGATTATTTTCGATTTCTGGTTGCGAATTTGCAAGTTGCTTATTTTTACTAACAATCTTTTCTTTTTCATCATCCGGCAACAATGTAATAAAATTATCTCGCTCGATTATAGTCGTTAATGCATCTCTTACGAGTGGATCTGATTTTCCTAAAGTGTTTATTAAGTAATTTCTGCTAGCAGGTGAAGCTAATTGTTGCGTAGCATCAACAAACAGCCGTCCTCCCGCTTTACGCATAGGAGCATTAGTCGTTAACAGGAAAAAAGATAACCCAAGTGGTTTCATCGCATCAGTCATCATTTGTTGATGGCCAACTGATATATATACATGATTTCCCCCATCATTTTCTTCAGGAATTGGATATAAAGTCGTAATGGGGCGACTTTGGACAATATAAAATGTATTATGGGCTAAACACCATTCAATATCTTGCGGACAACCAAAATAAGCTTCAATCTGTCTTCCGATACTTGCTAGTTGTAAAATTTGTTGTTCAGACAATGTTTGAAGTTTTTGCTGATTAGGAGCAATTTTCTTTCTCTCTGTTCCGCCTTCTTTTCGTCCATAGATGGCTAATTTTTTCGTTGCGATGACCTTTTCGACGATTTCATCTTCTTTTACCTTATAATTATCGGCAGAAACCAATCCAGATACTAGCGCCTCGCCAAGTCCAAAGCTGGCATCGATTGACAACACCTTCCTATTCGAAGTAATCGGATCCGCAGTAAATAAAATCCCTGAAGCCTCAGGGAAAACCATTTTTTGAATGACAACACATATAGAAACTTGATTATGTTCAAAACCATTTTGCATGCGGTACGTAACTGCTCGCTCTGTAAATAAAGACGCCCAGCACTTTCTTACATGCTGTAAAATCGCTTCTTCTCCAATAATATTTAAATACGTATCTTGTTGACCTGCAAATGAAGCATACGGTAAATCTTCAGCCGTAGCACTCGAACGCACGGCATACGCATGTTCATTTCCAAAACGCGAGAGATAATGAGCTACTGCTTCCACTACATCAGTAGGGATTTCTACTGCCATAATGACTTCTCTAATCTTCTTACTCATTTCACCAATTTGAGCACGCTCTTCCATTTTCAACTTTGTTAGCTGCTGCAACAAAGTTTGAAGCTCTTCATTTTGCTCGATAGCCTTTTCATATCCTACCGTTGTAACACAAAAACCTTCGGGTACTTGTATACCTTGAATGTTTGTTAACTCCCCTAAATTCAATCCTTTTCCACCGACGAGAAAAAGCTGCGTTTTTTCTATTTCCTGAAAATCGAGAACGAAAGAACTCATGTAACATCTCTCCTTACTTTGCATGTGTACTTGATTGTAACAGTAGTAAATGAGAAGAAACAGTCTATTTCGAACTTGATTTACATGATATAATTAAGTTAGGAAGAGATTAAAAAATGCCCCAGTTGCATAATGAAGTAACTGGGGCTCCTTATTTCCGCTCAATTTTAAATTATAATTTATTCACAACTAACTTCAATGTACTTCTGTTTTTCTCCTTTTTTATAACACGCCATTAATTATCACACACAATTCTTACCTCGACAAATAGTATATAACTCGAAATACGCTTTAGTTTAACCTCCTGTGAGCCTTTTCACAGGAGGTTTTATACATACATATATTATTTATAATGAATTAGTTCTCCCACTTTCCAAAAAAAGGATGATTGTATTGGAAATGAAAAAACTTCAAGGAATTTATGATGATGTTATTAGTTTAGGGGAAAATTGTTATACCGCTATTCATCTAAAAAAATATAGGCTGCGGAAATATTCAGGTCCTCTAGATTGGTTTGAATCACCGAATCTTTCTTCTATCAACACATTATTGAAAAATAATTTTATAGACTTTATGGATTTAAAAAACATGCACGCAATGCAGGAACAAAATATTGTGTTTAATGATGGTGTGATACAACCTGTTTTTTCTCATATTATAAAAGACACAAAATATAACGTAACATCTTATCATGATTTCCCTGTTGTTCCAAATGAAGATTGGTTCATCACATACCATGATTTTAAACAAAAATTAGATCGAAGAATTGATAACTTTTACGAAAAAATTCATCATTCACAATCCATTTTATTTGTTAGATGGGGCGGAAACTTGACTGAAGCACTAGAATTACAAACCGTTTTATCAAATATTGTTAAAAATAATTTTAAGATTCTTTTACTCTATCCAACAGGACTTGAAAATGAAATAAACGAATTAGAATGGGGGCTTGATCATGTTTTCCCTATTCAAGTTTCAAGTAATTATCAAAATAAAAGAACTTGGTATATCCTCTTAAAAGATATACACTTAAACTCAAAATAATAGTAGAAACTACGACTTTACAATCAATATTTTTTGTTTGCACTTTATATAAATTGATATGTCTCCATCTTAATTCTAGGAGTAAATTATTGCTTTTTTAATCCCCCCACTCATTCTTTTCTCAAATCCTCCAAAATGGATTTGAGAAATTAGGGAACTATAATGTCGTATGAACATATAGTAAGGGGGATAAAAAGTGGACAATGAGATGAATTACGGAAGTGATTACAAGTTTATTCCAGCAACTTCAATTGAAAGTGGTCATGGCATCGAAGTATTGCCTGATTTGTTTTGCTACACGATTCAAATCGTCAACATATGTTTTGTTGGGAATCCGCATACCGATGATTTTGTTTTAGTTGACGCTGGAATGCCTAAATGTGCAAATGAAATTATCTCTATCGCTGAGGATCGATTTGGTACCAATAGTCGCCCAAAAGCAATTATTTTAACTCACGGCCATTTTGATCATGTTGGAGGAATAATTGAACTCATTAAATATTGGGATGTTCCAGTCTATGCCCATCAAATGGAGATACCGTTTTTGACTGGACAACAAAGCTATCCTGAACCAGATCCAACAGTTGAAGGTGGTATGGTAGCGAAAATGTCTCCCCTGTTCCCTAATGAACCGATTGATTTAGGAAATAGCGTAAAAGCACTACCTACCGATGGAACTGTTCCCCATATGCCAGAGTTTAGATGGATTCATACATCAGGGCATACTCCTGGGCATATTTCATTATTCAGAGAGAAAGACCGAACTTTAATTGCTGGGGACGCTTTTGTTACAGTGAAACAGGAGTATCTGTATAAAGTAATAACTCAAGAACAGGAAATAAGCGGTCCGCCTCGTTATTTAACAACAGACTGGAAAGCAGCTAAAGAATCAGTCATTAAATTAGAAGAATTAAAGCCTCTAGTCGCTATTACTGGACATGGGATACCAATGTCAGGTGAATTGCTATCAACAAGCCTCAAAACACTGGTTCAAGAGTTTGATAAAATTGCTGTACCTGATTACGGAAAATATATAGATAAAAAGATGCATTAAATGCGGAAATACTTTGTTTATTTTTATATTAATGAATCAAAACACCAACGAATATTAAGTTTAATATGAAAAAACACTGTACTTAGGCAACATCTCTATTATAAGAATGGAACTACCCTTTATGAATAAAGCTCGATATTCCGCAAATACTATCCATAGTATAAGCCTGCTTCTTACCCAGGTTGTACTTCTTACCATTAAAGGTTGATTAAAGTGGGTTACGCTATATAGCATAACCCGTTTTTAATGAAATCTTTTATTCCATATACGTTTAAACAATGGAGGAAAATAATGAAACATATTGTTGCTTTATTAATTAAATACACAGCGATAACTGCAGTATTACTTATCGTACTTGGTATCTTTCAAGGCATTTCCATTCCTAGAGTATTACTCATTTCTCTTTTCTTAACAGGAGCTGCCTATTTAATTGGCGATCTCTTCATTTTGCCTAAATACGGAAATATGATTGCTACAATGGCAGATTTTGGCTTAACCTTCTTCGGAATTTGGCTTTTAACATCCTTATTTACTAATTTAGATGCTACTCGTAATATTGGATTTTCTTCATTTATGGCCACATTAATTATTGGCGGAATAGAGGTTTTCTTCCACATTTATATGAAGAGGTTAGTACTGCATAACGACGATGAATTAAGAAATCACAATCATATTCGCCATGATAAATATGCTATGGAAATGTCAGATGAATATATGGATTCTTCCACAATAAATAAATCCAAGCTTGAGGATACATCTAAAAAATAAAAAAGTGGCCAACGCCACTTTTTTATTTTTGTTTATTAAGCTTGATCAGAATTTCTTACATGTAACGGAGGTGGTACTACCCACCCTTTTTTCTTACTTAAACGCAGCAAAGTTACACCTGCTTGCGCCTTTTTCATATGAAATTGTCCGAATAGCATGCCTACATCTTCTCGAAGACATTTTCCCATCACTTGACTACATGTCACAAGTCCAGCTGCTAATCCTGTAGCAACAGCTGCTGCTATTTCAACATCATTAATACGTGCCCCTGGGGGAATGTCTTCGATAGATGCAACTGGTCGTTCTGGAGGAGCAGGTGGTAAAGCTACGCCATTAACCTTTAAAAGAGTTTTTAACTCTTCTATCTCCGAATTCATATCATTTTCAATTAAGCCTTCTAAAAACTTCTTCAAATCTTCATCACCTGTATGATTCATAAACACTTGATGGCTTGCAATTGCACCTTGTGCAGCTAAAAGATAACTCCAAATATCAAATACTTCTCCGTAATGTAACGGTTCATTTTGAGGATTTCCACTTAAAATACCCATCTTTAAATTCCTCCCTTTCGAAAATATCATAATAAATATTGATTTCAATATTGAAACCAAATTTTTAAGTATGCTTTTTCCTGCAAAAGATTTTCTACTATGCATGGAAAACACCTTTCCAACACTGTGTGTTTATTGTTTAGGAAAGTAGTTTACAAATCAAATACTCAAAGATTATGAAAGAAGATTATCGATAATCTTTGAGTGAGAATTCATTTACTATAAGGGTTTGTTTTTATACATATACAAAAGAAATTGATTTACATACCTGCTATATTGTATGCCCATTTACTTAGCGGTTAGCTCTACCACCAAGTTGTTGTTCAGCCATTGCTACTAAACGTTTTGTAATTTCACCACCAACAGATCCGTTTGAACGAGCTGTTGTATCTCCACCAAGTTGTACACCAAACTCTTGTGCAATTTCATATTTCATTTGATCAAGAGCCTGTTCAGCGCCTCGAACTAATAATTCATTACGATTTCCACTATTATTGTTTGCCATATTATTTCACCTCCGATGTTTTTAATATGTTACAAATTATGAAATAATAATTATCCTTTTTATGGAAATTTTATTGTGAATAAATATTGAGTTTCTTCTTAAAATAGAGCAAAAGACATAAGAAAGAAGAGTTGCTATAACGTACTTTCATAACAACAATATGTGTAAATTTCTCTTTACTAAAGATTTCTGTTTTGCCAAGAGATACATATAAATTATGAAAAATGATTTCTAAGGAGATATGAGATGAAAGCTGTAACCTATCAAGGACCAAACCAAGTACAAGTTAAACAAGTTGATGATGCAAAGTTAGAGAAAAAAGATGATATTATTGTAAGGATTACTTCAACCGCTATTTGCGGTTCTGATTTACATTTATATCAAGGTAACATGCCCTTACCTCAAGGATACATTATCGGCCATGAACCAATGGGAATCGTTGAAGAAGTCGGGCCAGATGTCACTAAAGTGAAAAAAGGCGATCGTGTTGTCATCCCCTTCAACGTTTCTTGTGGACATTGTTTCTATTGCCAACATGAAATGGAAAGTCAATGTGATAACTCAAACCCTCATTACGATTCTGGTGGATACTTTGGTTATACGGAGAAATTTGGTAATCATCCAGGCGGACAAGCAGAATATTTAAAAGTTCCATTTGGAAATTTTACTCCATTTGTTATACCGGAATCATGCGAGCTTGAAGATGAATCCCTACTATTTTTATCAGATGTTTTACCTACAGCCTATTGGAGTGTAATAAATGCAGGCGTTAAGCCAGGTGATACTGTTATCGTCCTTGGTTGTGGACCTGTTGGATTAATGACACAAAAATTTGCTTGGATGCAAGGCGCTAAACGTGTAATTGCAGTGGATTACTTAGATTATCGGATGAATTATGCAAAAAAGATTAACAACGTTGAGGTATTTGAGTTTACAAAATTTCCAGATATGGGAGAACATTTAAAGGAAATTACACATGGCGGTGCCGATGTAGTCATTGATTGCGTGGGAATGGATGGAAAGAAATCGCCACTAGAATTTCTGGAACAAAAATTGAAATTACAAGGCGGAACTCTCGGCCCTATTCAAATTGCTACAAAAGCTGTAAGAAAATATGGAACGGTTCAAATGACTGGCGTTTATGGTGGCAATTATAATGCATTTCCACTCGGAGCATTTTGGGTTAGAAATATTAATCTTAAAATGGGACAAGCACCTGTCATTCATTTTATGCCAGAACTATTTGAAAAAATAACAAATAAAGAATTTGATCCAAAAGAGATTATTACACACAAAATCCCCCTTGAAGAAGCGAGCTACGGTTATCAAATTTTTAATAATCGTGAAGATGATTGTATAAAAGTCATTTTGAAACCTTGAAGATACAATTTGTTATTCTTTATAAAAAGGTAAGATTGCACTCCATAATCTTATCTTTTTTTATTACATGCTAAGTAGCTATTCCCTCACTTTCATCTCACATCGAAAAGAGTTATTTCAAAAGACTTTGCATTTTAAGGTAACGATTTATTGGTAAAAAAATGAATTTAAGTATTAAGTAACCAACTAGCGGACACGATAACAATGTTAACTAACTTAAAAAGAGGTGTCCTTCATGTTTTATTATAAAGAAGAAATAATTAATATGATTAAGCCGGATAAACCAGACCCAGCTGCCGCAAAAGTTTTACAAGAAATATTAGGCGGGCATTATGGTGAAATGCGTACAATGATGCAATATTTCTTCCAAAGCTCAAATTTTAGAGGCAAAGAGAAGCAATATCGCGATTTACTTCGAGGTGTTTTTTTAGAGGAAATAAGCCATGTAGAACTTGTACAACATACAATTAATCAACTATTAACTGGATCTGGTGAACCTACGCCAGGAAATGCTGGTATTGACAACGCACCACTTGATGAAGCGGTTAAACATGCAAATCCTCACCACTTTATTGTAGGTGCTCAAAGTTCATTGCCTGTTGATGCAGCTGGCAACCCATGGAATGGATCTTGGGTATATAGTCATGGGAATTTAATTAGCGATTTATTAGATAACGTAGTACTTGAATCTACAGGTGTACTTCAAAAAACTAGAATTTATGAAATGAGTTCCAATCAAACTTTTAGAGAAACACTTGCATTTTTAATTGTACGTGATAATGCACATCAAAATGCTTTCGCAAAAGCTTTAGAAACATTAGGCGTTGAATGGGGGAAACTCTTCCCTGTGCCGAACTATGATATTAATAAATACCCAGAGTGCAGAAAGTATGTAGACATGGGATTCCATAACGCACAATTTAATTTTAGTTTAGATCCAACAAGAATGGGGGAAATATTCCAAGGTGAATCTCCAAGTAGAAATAAAGGAACATTAACAGTAACTGACCCACCAAAAGGTTTTCCTGTACCAGAACTTCCTGAAATGCCAAATGAGCATAGTCCCGGATTAAAAGATATGGATCTTTAAGATCATTATGGCCAACTATTTATTCGTGGTTGGCCATAGCTCTTTATAAAGATTCATGTAAGCTTGTTGTTAATATGATAGGATGTTTTAAATAAATCCTCTTTATTTAAAAGTGATGTTAATTATAATTCTGCTCCTCTTAATGTCGTTTCTAATGAAGCATTAGAAGCTACTCATAACATCCCTACCTCTATTCACATATAGCATCCCTATATTGAAAAAAAGAGGAGGGACTTGTCCCCCCTCTTCTTTTAATTTTTCTTTAAAAGAATTGCTCCTGCAATCCCTGGGTGTGTCATTTCGAATGGATCTAGAATTAACTCTAAGTCTTCTTGTGACAATACACCATTTTTCACACAAAGTTCTCGAACAGATTGCCCTGTTGCAATTGCTTCTTTCGCAACGCGAGCTGCTGCTTCATAACCGATATGAGGGTTCACG
The DNA here is from genome assembly GCF_003946765.1 of Bacillus sp. 2D03. NCBI lineage: Bacteria > Bacillati > Bacillota > Bacilli > Caryophanales > Bacillaceae > Bacillus > Bacillus sp. 2D03. The sequence continues at coordinate 598,259 of NZ_RPSJ01000002.1, forward strand.
GCTGTAATAATTCCTACACTTTTCTCAACATACTCTTTTAAGCGATCTTCATTCGCTTCAATTCCTTTTAAGC